>JAUNGG010000002.1 GCA_030524635.1 Lachnospiraceae bacterium | reverse complement strand
AAGCAGATGAAGGAAGCCAACCGGAAGAAGGAAGAGAAGATCAAGGAGCTGCAGGAATTTATCCAGCGGTTCTCCGCCAATGCTTCCAAGTCCAAGCAGGCGACCTCCAGAAAGCGTGCCCTGGAAAAGATCGAGCTGGATGAGATCAAGCCTTCCAGCCGGAAGTATCCCTATATTGATTTCCGGCCATTCCGTGAGATCGGCAATGAGGTCCTGACGGTAGAGCATTTAAGCAAGACCATCGACGGGGTCAAGGTTCTGGATGATATTTCCTTTATCCTGGGCCGTGAGGATAAGGTAGCGTTAGTTGGGCCAAATGAGCATGCAAAGACGGTGCTCTTTAAGATCTTGGCCGGTGAGATGGAGCCGGATGAGGGAAGCTATAAATGGGGTCTGACCACCACCCAGTCCTACTTCCCCAAGGACAACAGCGCAGAGTTTGACAATGATGACACCATCGTAGACTGGCTGACCCAGTATTCTGTGGAGAAGGATGTGACCTATGTCCGCGGTTTCCTAGGACGTATGCTGTTTGCCGGTGAGGACGGCGTGAAGAAGGTCCGCGTTCTGTCCGGCGGTGAGAAGGTGCGCTGTATGCTGTCCAAGCTGATGATCTCCGGCGCTAACGTGCTGATGTTAGATGAGCCTACCGACCATCTGGACATGGAATCCATCACTGCGCTGAACAATGGCCTGATCAAGTTCCCAGGGGTACTGATCTTCTCCTCCCGTGACCATCAGATCGTGCAGACCACTGCCAACCGGATCATGGAGATCATCAACGGCAAGCTGATCGATAAGATCACCACCTACGACGAATATCTGGACAGCGATGAGATGGCGAGAAAGAGATTTACCTTTACCGTAACAGAAGCGGATGAGGCAGACGATTAACAAAATGAAAAGCATCAGAAAAATGCGGAGACTTGGAATAGAAGCCTCCGCATTTTTACTTCAGTTGGATAGGAAGTTTTTTGCCGCCGGCGGCATTTTTATGGTATGATATTCAGGAACAGAAAATGAAGGATAACGATCGGGCGGCGCACAGGCGGCCTGATCTGAGGAAAATGTATGTCAGGGATAAAGAAACAAAAATACCGAAAGACGATCATCGCCTGTTTGCTGCTTACGGCCATTGTGCCGCTGCTGATCTTAGGAATCTATTCCTATCACAGCGCAAAGCAGACGGTGCGGAAAAACGTTCGTCAGGCCAATGAAACAGTGCTGATGCAGATCGCGAATAAATCAGATAATATTCTGGAGGGCGTTCAGCGTACTTTCTTCCGGCTTGCGGCGGGCAGTCTGACAGACCGGATGATCCGGCAGGAGATGGATCATATTGACTATAAGGACCTGCGGGAATATATAGATGAGATCGGGCAGAATCAGGCCTATGTAGGTTATGTCAGTGATTATACGCTGATCAGCTTTGAAAAGCAGTGGGTCCTCAGCAATAAGGGCATGTTTTCTATGGATGAGATCGAGAATCCGGAGGATGTGGAAGCGATCCAGGAACGGTGGGAGAAGATATTCTGGATCAACCGTACACAGGAACACAGGGATAAAGAGATCGTGCGGGAACACATCGATAATGAGTATCTTACCTTTGTGGCCAAGGTACCCATCTATTCCAGTGATGATCAGGCGGTTTTTATCGTCAGCCTGGATCAGGCATCTTTTGAGAAGATCTTCCGGGAAAGCTTAAGCAGCAGCAGCCTGACGGTATTTGATGAGGACGGGAAGCTGGTATTTACGGAAAACCAGGAGATCGCGGCCTATTATGAGGAAAATCCGGAGGTGCTTAAGCTGGGAACGGAAGAGGAGATCAGCCTCGGCGGCCGCCAGTATGATATTGTTAAGCATCGATCCAGCATCAGCGGCTGGACCTTTCTTGCAGGCTATGATCCGGGAGTGATTGCCGGGGAGCTGAATTCCATTCTGATCACCATGGGAGGGATCATTTTGCTGATCCTGGTGATCGTAGGCGGGATCACAGTTTTCAGCACCTCAAAGGTATACCGTCCGGTGAAGGAGCTGGTATCCAGTTTTGAGGATATGGTAGAGGAGGCGGAGGAGAGTGACGAGTTCGGCTTGATCAATCAGGGAATTCATCAGCTGGTAGGGCACAATGAGCAGCTGCAGCAGATGATCGACCGCCAGAAAAATCAGTTGAAGGAATTATTCGGACTTCGCCTGATCCGGGGAACCCTAAGTGAGGCGGAGATCCTGCAGACCAGGGAGCGGCTGCAGACCTTAGATGAGCCGTGGTTCTGCGTGGTTTCTGCTGTATTCTGTCAGAAGGCAGAGGATGGGGCCAGAGAGCGGATGGAGCAGGATGTGCTGAATCTGGAGATGGTGAAAAATATGCCGGAGGAGATCCGGAATATTCTGCTGCTGCCGCCGTTTATTTACACCCGGGCCATTGTGATGGTTCTAGGAAGCCCTACCAGGGAAAAAATGGAACAGAAGATCCTGGCGCTCCGGAACTGTCTGTCCGTGTATGTGACGAATTTCTGCGGCGGTTATGTGGATATGGGTGTCAGCCGTCTGTTTGACGCAGTCACCGGCTTCCGGAAGGGGTATCAGGAAAGCTTAGAGGCGCTGAAGATCAATGAGTATTATGGCCATGATCAGGAGGAGGAGGGGATCTCTCTGGAGGACAGCTCCATCACCTACTATGCCGATCTGATCCAGAAAAGCAGCAGCGGGGAGTACAATCAGGCCCTTGACCAGATGGTGCGGTCTGCCGTGGACAGCTGCAGCCGGGAGCAGGCATTCCAGGCAGTGGATCAGTTCCTTCGGGACATCAGCAGAAACGGCGCTGTGATGTATGAGCAGCACTTCTACCTTCACCGGTTCCTGATGACCATCCTGTCGGTTCCGGCAGATGCCGGGATTCCTATACGGGACATGTTCCCGGAGGGAGAATCCAATCTGTTTTCTCGGTTTAATCAGTTGTACGATTATAACAATATCCGGAAATTTTATGAGGAGCAGGTGATCCTGCCGGTGATCAGCCATCTGGAGCAGTTCCGCAAGAGCAGTTCGGAGATGGTGATGGAAAAGATCATCGAGGTGATCCGGCAGGCCGGCGGGGATATCACGCTGGCAGAATGTGCAGAAAAGTTAGGTTATCATCCCAGCTATATCTGGAGAGTCATGAAGAATACAAGAGATATCACCTTTACTGATTATCTGGCAGAGCAGAAGTTGGAGATGGCAAGAAGCCTGCTGGAGGAAACAGAGCTGTCGGTGGCGGAGATCGCAGAAAAGCTGAATTACAGCAATGCCCAGAATTTTATCCGACTGTTTAAAAAGCATATGGATATTACGCCGGGGCAGTACCGGAAAAACCGGAGAAAGGAAGCAGGGCAGGAACCGGACAGAAAATGAGAAATGAATGAGCAGGAAAAGCAGAATGGTTTTGCTTCAGAGAGTGGGGCGAAACTGTTCTGCTTTTATCGTGGTGCCTGCGCCGGCAGGCATAACCATTTACTATAAAAGTCCCGGACTGCGGACAAAGGAAAGGGCAGTCAAGAAAAGGATTATGGAGGGAAAAGAAAAGATTTGGATTATCGGCATGAAACATACAGGTGTCACCCGTGGAAAATTCATCATAAAAGGCAGAAAAAGAGGATGATTTTCTGTGATATACAATAATCACATCATTTGAACCGCAGGATAATCCGGTGTAGAAACGGATTATTTTTTGAATGATTCGTGCAAAATGTATAAAATAACGGCAGATAAAATAGGAAAAATTGTGTAAATATAATGATTATTGAAATTGAGCCGAAAATCGGTATGATGGAGCCATAAGCACTTGCACAAGACGGAAGAGACCTCCGGGCGGGAGAAGGGAGGTCAATAGAAAATAGGAGGGTTGCTTATGGCAAGAGTAAAAGGTGCTGCGGTACAGGCTTCGCAGAGCCAGAAGAAGGAAAGCTTCTGGTCCTATGTAAAGCAGCACAAATGGATGTATCTGCTGATGCTTCCGGGAATTATTTATTTTATTATTTTCAAGTATGTACCTATGGGAGGCTTGATCATTTCCTTCCAGAACTACAGTCCGTACTTGGGAATCGCAGGAAGTGAATGGGTGGGGTTGGAGCATTTTAAAAACTTTTTTATGAATCCGGATTTTAAGATGCTTCTGGTAAACACCTTTTCCATCTCGATCCTGAATCTGGTATTTTTCTTTCCCATGCCCATCATTCTGGCGCTGCTGCTGAATGAGATTAAAAATAAGGTGGTGAAGAAATCCATCCAGACGATGATCTACATTCCTCATTTTATTTCCATGGTAATCGTAGCCAGTGTTACCTTTACCCTGCTGAATGTAGAGTCAGGAGTGATCACACAGCTGGTTGCCATGATCACTGGAAGCCGGCCGGAATTTTTGTCTGATCCCAAATACTTCCGCTGGATCATTGTGATCCAGAACATCTGGAAGGAGACCGGGTGGGGCATGATCATCTTCCTGGCGGCGCTGGCCGGGGTGGATACCCAGCTTTATGAGGCGGCGCAGGTGGATGGAGCTGGGAAGCTCCGTCAGGTATGGCACATCACTCTGCCTGCGATTAAGAGTACCATCATTATCATGCTGATCATGAAGGTAGGGTCACTTTTGAACACTGGTTTTGAGCAGATTTTCTTAATGAAGAATTCGCTGAATTCTTCGGTAGCCGAAGTGTTTGATACTTATGTGTACACCTTAGGTATCAGCCAGGGAGCATTTTCCTACAGCACGGCAGTTGGTATGTTTAAATCCGTTGTTGCCACGGCTATGGTTCTCACCACAAACTGGATCTGCAAAAAATGCGGTGAGACCGGATTATATTAGGAGAGGAGGCGCTGTAGATGTTTGCATCTCGTAAAAATAAAATCAAGCTCAGCCCGGCTGAGAAGGTGGGCATGACTATTGTATATGCCATTTGTATTCTGGCTGGCGTTTTAACAGTGGTTCCATTCCTGTATATTGTGGCAGGCTCGCTGGCGACGGAAAAGGAGCTGGTGGAGCGGGCATTCTTCATCATTCCCCACACCGTTTCCCTGAATGCGTACAAGTACATTGCAGCGGACGGAAGTATTTTCCGCGGCCTGGCCAATTCCTTTTTTATCATGGTGGTGGGCACCATCATTAACATGCTGTTTACCACAACGCTGGCGTATCCTCTTTCAAAAAGCTGGCTGAAGGGACGGAATCTGGTGCTGAATGTGATCATCGTTACCATGCTGTTTTCCGGCGGTATGATTCCCAACTATCTGGTAGTGAAAAATCTGGGATTGCTGGACAGCTATCTGGCACTGATGCTTCCTGGTGCAGTCAATGCCTTTAATCTGATCATCATTAAGAACTTTTTCCAGGAGCTTCCTCATGAACTGGAGGAGGCGGCTAAAATCGATGGCTGCTCGGATCTGGGAATTTTCGTGAAAATTATTCTTCCGTTATCGAAGCCTTCCCTGGCTTCTGTGGGATTGTTTTATGCGGTATCCCACTGGAATGACTTTTTCAATTCCCTGATTTATTTAAACAGCACCAAGAAGTTCCCGGTACAGATCATCCTGCGCCAGATCGTACTTCTGGCTCAGGGAGCCAGCGCAGACGGCAGCGCCATTGACTTCGGAGCAGGCGGAACCCCGCCGGAGCAGGCAGTACGGATGGCGGCTACCGTGGTGGCAACCATTCCCATCTTATGTGTCTATCCCTTTGTGCAGAAATATTTTGAGCAGGGCGTTATGGTGGGCGCTGTGAAAGGGTAAAAGGGGCGCTGCAAAACAGGAAGTAAATAGATCAAAGGAAACAAGAAAAGAAAATAATGAAAGAAAACAAAATGGAAACGAAAAAAAGCCAACAAAATAAAAATAGAAAGCAAATTGCAGGAGGTATGATATGATGAAGAAGCATTATGGAAGAAGAGCGGCAGCCATCAGCCTGGCAGCAGCAATGGCAGCAGGAAGTCTGACCGGCTGCGGCGGAAAGAAGGAGGCAGCGGCAGGAAGTGACGGAAGATATCAGATCAAGGCCATGACCTACGATTATTTCGGAAATCCCATGAAGGGAGATGTAGGCGCCGAGATCATGAACAAGGTGGAGGACTACATGAACATGGATCTGGAGGTGATGTGGACACCGAAGGACAGCTATGATGACAAGCTGAACCTGGTTCTGGCCGGAGGAGGGGATGACATGCCCCAGATCATTGCCACGGAGTTAAAGTCCCCTGCCATCATCAATGCAGCCCGTGCAGGTGCCCTGTGGGATGTGGAGGCTCTGATGCAGGAATTCCCTCATTTAAAGAATGCCAAGGCTGTGGTAAATGACAATATCCGGATCGACGGAAAGCTTTACGGCATCTACCGGGGCCGTGCTCTGGGCAGAAACGGAATGGCTTACCGGAAGGACTGGATGGATAAGCTGGGACTGGATACACCGGAAACCATTGAG
Source organism: Lachnospiraceae bacterium (assembly GCA_030524635.1). GTDB lineage: Bacteria > Bacillota > Clostridia > Lachnospirales > Lachnospiraceae > Caccovicinus. Next base: position 131,006 of record JAUNGG010000002.1, on the reverse strand, counting down.
GACGTTTACAACATGCTTTACGCCTTCACCTATGATGATCCGGATGGAAACGGGCAGGATGACACCTATGGCCTGGCTCTTTCCAAATATACGGCTCCTCTGGACATTATGCAGACCTGGTTCGGTGCGCCCAACGGCTGGGGCGAGGTGGATGGAAAGCTGATCCCGGTTCATCAGACAGAGGAGTATCTGGAGGCCTTAAGGTGGTTCCGCAAGCTGTGCGAGGAGGGACTGATTAAGAAGGATTTCCCAACCAGAGATGTTGCCACCAAGGCAGACGATTTAAAGACCCAGAAGGCAGGTGTGATCGTGGATGCACTGGATGATGGACGCCGTGTGGCAGATTATTTTGAAAATCAGAATATTGAAGGACCGGAAATTGATTTCGTAGGCGCGGTGAAGAAGGATGAGAATTCTCAGCCGAAGACGATGGCAACACTGGGCTGCCAGGGCTTTTTTGTGATCACTAAGGCAGCAAAGACCGAGGATGATGTTCGGAAATGCCTGGAATTTCTGGACAAGATGAATGACGAGAAGATGCTGACCATGGCAAACTACGGTCTGGAAGGAAATCACTTCCAAATTGGCGAAGACGGAAAGCTGACCAGAAGCCATGACGCTACCCTGAATCAGGAGTATCAGGCGCTGAACCAGCTGGTTTCTTACACCGAGTATCCTCCGAACATGGATCCATATGTAACTTTGAACGAGACTGAGGTTTATGACAAGCAGCAGGCTACCATTGCCGCTAATGAGCAGTATACGGTTTCCAACCCGGCAGCCGGTATCCTGGGAGATTCTGCGGAATATACAAAGAACGGCGTTGCACTGGACAAGATCATCGAGGATGCCAGAATCCAGTACATCGTAGGCCAGATCGATGAGGACCAGTTAAAGGCGCAGTGGGACTTATGGTCAAAGAGCGGCGGTGATAAGGTGATTGAGGAAGTCAATGCTGTTTATGCAAATATGAAGTAGGGTCAGGCTGTTGTTGGGTTCAGCGGCCGAATGTCCAGCGAACAAGTGACAGATACACTGGCAGAAGCAGCGGGAAAGCAGGGAGAAGTCCCGCCTTCCCGCTGCTTTTGGCCGGTAAAGGGAGGAATACATGAATTTTCAGAATGAATTTAAGAATCCGCCGGCGGCATACCGGATCAAGCCATTCTGGTTCTGGAACGGTCAGATAACCAGAGAGGAGATTCGGCATCAGATTCAAGAGATGGCGGATAAGGGATTAGGAGGAATGTTCATCTGTGCCAGACAGGGGATGACGCTGCCATACCTTTCTAAGGAATGGTTTGATATGACCGTGTACGCCTGTGACCTGGCGCGGGAATATGGTCTGGAGGCGTGGCTGTATGATGAATATCCCTACCCCAGCGGCATGAGCGGCGGCGAGGTGCTTTTGGAGCACCCGGAGGCGGAGCACACCGTGCTGCATCATAAGTCCTTTCTGGCAGAGGGGGAAACGGAGATTGAGGCGGACTTAGGATGGAGCCGGGTGCTGCTTGCTAAGGCATTTCCGGTGAAAGCTTTTGCTGGGGAGCCTGCAGAGACACTTTTGGGACCAGCTTCCGATGCTGTGCCCGCAGGGGAAGGTGAGGGCGGCCTTCCATCTGTCGGTACAGTGGACTGGGAGCATGGCCTGGATATCAGAGATCAAATTGGAAATCTTCAGATGGAAAAAATTTATCAGAAAACAGGGCTGACCCGGTATAATAACAAGCGTTTTTTCTCTTACGGCCCCAGAAAGCTTCTCAGGACGGTTCTTCCGGCCGGAACCTGGAAGGTGGAGATCTACACGGAAGGGGTCATGGGGGATTTTAAGTATTACGGAGGATTTTTTGATCCCTGTAACGAAAAAGCAGTACAGACCTTCCTTGCCACCACCCATGAGCGGTACCGGAAAGCCCTGGGAGAGCAGTTCGGTGTCAGCGTCCATGGAATGTTCTCTGATGAGGTGGGACTGCTAAGCCCTATTCCATGGTCCAGGTTGCTTCCGGAGAAATTTAAGGAGAGAAAGGGCTATGACCTTCTTTCCTGTCTGCCGGCCCTCCATAATCCGGAGATCAAGGATGCCTGCCGCATCCGCTATGATCTGTATGACACAGCCCATGAATTGTTCCGGGAAAGCTACCACCATCAGGTTTCCCAATGGTGCCGGAGCAATCAGCTTTCCTATGCCACGGAAGTTCCCTCCATGCGACAGGGAACTCAGAAATATAGTGATATTATAGGCGGAGATACGGCACATGAAAAGCTTGGGAAACCGCTGGAATGGATCTATGATGAATACATGAAAAATTACCGGAGCAACGCCAAATCGGTCAGCTCCCTGGCAAGGCAGCTTGGCCGGAAGTATGCCATGATCGAAAGCTTCCACAGCTTAGGCTGGACTATGACCCTGCAGGATGCAAAGTGGATGATTGACCGTCTGGGAAGCAGCGGGATCAACCTGTACAATTTCCATGCCTTTTACTATACCATTCAAGATATTACCAAGCATGACGCGCCGCCGTCCCAGTTCCTGCAGAATCCCTACTGGAAGCATTACCGGAAGCTGGCGGATTATGTGGGCCGTATGGGTGTGATGGTGACCAATACAGAGGCAGATATCTCCATTGCCGTGCTGGACCCGGCGGCTGCCCTCTGGACAAAGCTGGGAAATCCCTTCCACGGATTTCCCTACCGGGGCGAGTCGGAGCAGGAGAGGCAGGAATGCAGCCGGATCCGGGATACCTGGGTCCATATCTGCAAGACCATCTTATTTGCTCAGATGGATTATGACCATCTGGATGCGGAGCTGCTGGCGGAGGCGTCGGTAGCCGGCGGGAAGATCCGCATCGGAAGGGCAGAATATTCTGCTGTGATCCTTCCGCCCTGTCATTGCATGGAGGCGGCTGCCAGAAAGAAGTTGGAGGAATTTGTTTCCCAGGGAGGCCGTCTGATGGGAGTGGAACTGCTGCCCTTTGAGGCGATTGACGAGGAAGAAAGTCCGGCGGCTGCCTGGAAGGCATTGTTTGACGCTCCTTCTGCTTATTTCCTGGAAGGAGAGGGCTGGGAGCAGGAACTGATCGCTTTGTGCCGGGAATACGGTAATGAGAAGATCAGCCGCAGGGTGAGCTCCGGGCAGGAAAAGGATGTGATCACCTGTGTCCGAAAGGATGAGGAAGGAAGCTGGTATCTGTTTGCAGCCAATCAGGGGAAAGCGCCGGTGACGGTTCAGGCCAGAATACAGGATGAGGAAGGTACCTGGAGCTGGATGGCAGAGGAATGGAGCCTGGAGGAGGGATCGGTAAAGCCGGTACCGATGAAAGAGCGCTGCATGGAGATTCATTTGGGAGCATTTGAAAGCCAGTGGATTCGAATTTGGAAAATAGAACGATGCAGTATGGAACGTGTGGTTCCTGTGGAAGAAAGCGGTGCAGGAGAAAGGATCGAACGGATCGTAATTCCCTTTGACGGGCCAAAGGCCGTTTCTCTGGAGGGAAAAAATATCTGCCGGTTTGGAACAGTGAAGATGTCTCTGGATGGAGAGAACTGGAAGCCAGTGGAAACGGAAACCTTTGTGGAACAGTGCCAGGAAACGGAAATTCTGGAGGGAAGGAACCTGGAATTTACCGGGGACTTTGGAACCCCCAGAAGGATCCGGATCGATTATCCCCTTACCTGCTATTATCAGACAGAATTTACAGCAGAATATCTGGCGGAGGATACCTGGATTCTGATGGATCAGGAAACAGTGGCAGGGGATTTCCGGCTTTGGATCAATGATAAGCCAGTTCTGGAGGACCGCTGGAAACCGGTGTTTGTCAATGACCAGAATAACCGGGAGGCCTGGATCGGCGATCTGATCAAACCGGGAAAGAATCAGATTCGGTTCCAGGTGACAGTCCATAAGGATGAAGAAGGAATCCGGGATCCCTTCTTCCTTCGCGGCAGCTTTGGCGTGATTCCCGCTGCCGGCTGTCCGGTGCTGACACAGATGCCTTGTGAGACTGAGATTTCTCATCGCTGGATGAAGGGCTTTCCCTTCTACAGCGGAACCATCTGCCTGGAGGATCAGGCAGAGCTTCCGGCAGTTTCTGGCCCGGAGTTTGAACTGGAGCTGGGCCTTGACCATCCTGTTTATGATTGTATGGAGGTACTGGTAAATGGTCACAGCCTGGGGGTCAAGGCTTATACGCCGTACCGCTGGAGATGCAGGAAGGAATGGGTGAGGGAAGGGAGAAACCAGGTGGAGGTCAGAATCACCAATACCCTGGCAAATATGCTGGATGGCACGTACTTTGATTATGACACACATCAGCTTATGAAGATTGAAGAAGCAGGAGGGGCAGGCCATGAATGATTATTTTCCCCAGGAACAGGGCATTGGTTTTCGGATGGGAAGGGAAGGAAAGCAGGTACTCCGCACCATAGCCAATCGGTTCCAGGCGGACAATCCGCCGGTTCCGGCTGTGTACTATTTAAGAAGCCGGGAAAACTTCCACATCTCAGAGGATTACATGGATGAGATCCGGCTGCATGAGAAGCTGACGGATTTGGCTTATGAGGATTATGCCTGCGCCTGGGCGGTGCTGACCCCGGCACAGCCAGGAACATTTCATTTCCGATTCAGCGCCTTCGGGCCGGTGGCCATCTATGTAAATGGAGAGCTGCAGTACCGGACCAATCTGGTTCAGGAGCGGTTTCCCGATCAGGTGTCGGATATCTGCCTGAACCTGAAGGCCGGGGAAAACAGTTTGATGTTTCAGTGCATTGCCACGCCCCTTGGCTGCGGCTTTCAGATCGGAAGCAGCTCCTATAAGGGCAGACGGATCCAGTTCTTTTCTCCTTTGAAGGAGAGGAAAGGGATCAGTGGCTTTCTCTGGGCCGGGCCATTTAAAAAGCCGCTTGCAGAGGTCTTTGCTCCGCTGGGCGGGATTCCAGAGGCAGAAATGTCAGAAAAAGACACCGGGATCAGCTGGTATCCGAGAGTACGCTGGAGTGAGGAGGAGAAACATCTGCCTCTCTCGGAACGGCTGTTTGGAGAGACGGGAAAGGGACGGGAGCTGGTGGCGGCTGCCAGATTCCAGATTCCGGAAGCAGGCCGCTATTATGCACAGCAGCTGCAGGGAGAGATCCGGCAGGGGTATCTGGACGGAAAACCATTTCCGCTCTCTGACCCGCTTCCGGCGGGAAGCCATGTGCTGGCGGTGAGGGGAAGGGATCCTCAGATTCAGGTGGCGGGAGAGGATGGAAGGACACTTCCGCCAAAATGCCCGGTTCCTGCTGCCTTTTCTTCTGTATCCTGGCTGTATGCCGGGCCGCTGGAGCATGAGGAGCAGGTAGATATGGAGAGTGCGCTTACCTTCCAAAAGCCCATAAGGCTGATGGCAGAAAATGGTCAGGCCACCTTCTGGCAGGCAGACCTGCCGCAGATGTATCTTCGCCCCTTCAACGAAGGCGCCCTTTACGGGGAATGGAATTATCCCCTGGGTGTGACGCTTTACGGTATGATCCAGACTGCCAGATTGCTGGGGGATGAGGGCATGGGAAGCTATGTGGAGGGCCATATGAGAAAATGCACGGATTTTTATGACTACTGCATGTGGGATAAGTCAGTGTATGGGGCAGCACCTTTTCATAACCAGCTGACCACCATTGACAGTTTGGATGACTGCGGCTCCTTCGCCTCGGCACTTTTAGAAGTGATGAAGGACCGGCAGGTACCGGAGGGACAGAAGGTAAGTCAGGCGGCAGCACAGTATATCCGGGATCAGCAGCAGCGTCTGCCGGACGGAACCTTTTACCGAAATCATTCCTATATGCCTCTCATGAATGAAACCATGTGGGCAGATGACATGTATATGAGCATCCCCTTCCTGTGCAGGTACTATCAGCTGGAAGGAGAGGAAGGCTTTTTGGAGGATGCCATTCGACAGGTAAAAAACTTTTTCCGGTACCTGTTTATGCCGGAACTTCAGATCATGTCTCATATTTATGACACCCATTATCAGGTGCAGACTAAGGTGCCCTGGGGCAGAGGAAACGGATGGGTTCTATTTTCCATCACCGAGCTTCTGGCGGTGATGCCGAAAGAACATAAGGATTATCAGGAAATTATTACCATTTATCAAACGCTGTGTGAGGGATACCGGAGGCTGCAGGATCAGGAAGGCATGTGGCATCAGGTGCTGACCTTCCCCGACTCGTACCGGGAGACCTCCTGTACGGCCATGTTTATCTACGGTTTTGCCAGAGGCGTCCGGTACGGGTGGCTTGGGGAGCCGGAGCCTTACCGGGAGAGTGCCCTGCGGGGCTGGGAGGCGCTGTGCCGGACCGCCATTGACTGGAAGGGAAATATTTACGGCGTCTGCCGCGGCTCCGGCTATTCCTTCAGTAAGGAGTATTATGCAAATGAGCTGAGCTGGAATTTTAATGATACCCATGGAACCGGGATCGTGCTGCTGGCAGGAATCGAGATTGAAAAAATGAAACAGGCACAGAATGGAGGACACGATGAAGGAGTTTAATCCAAAGGATTACGGAGCCGCTGCCGATGGAATGACCCTGGATACGAAAGCCATCCAGGCTGCTATCGATGATGCAGCAAAGGAACAGGGAAGAGTGGTTTTGGAGCCAGGCACCTATTTAACCAGCTCCTTGTTTTTAGGAAGCAATATGGAATTTCACATGGAAGAGGGTGCTGTTTTAATGGGTACCACCCATGAGGAGGAGTATCCGGTTATGGATACAAGAGTAGCTGGTATTGAGATGAAGTGGTTGGTAGGTATTTTGAATATTGACGGTCAGAAGCATGTAAAGGTGACGGGAAAAGGAGTTATCGATGGCCAGGGCCCCTTCTGGTGGAAGAAGTACTGGGGAGAGGACCGTCAGGGCGGCATGAGAAAAGCTTATGATGCCAGAAACTTACGTTGGTGTGTGGACTACGACTGCCGCCGTCCCAGAAATTTGGTGGTGATGAATTCGGAGCAGGTGGAGCTGTCCGGCTTTGAGAGCGTCCGCTCCGGTTTTTGGAATGTCCATGTGTGCTACAGCAGGGAGGTCCATGTGGACGGATTGTGGATCCATGACAATGACGGCCCCAGCACCGATGGGATTGACATTGATTCCTGCTGTAACGTAGTGGTAGAGCGGTGCCGTATTGCCTGCAATGATGACAGCATCTGCGTGAAATCCGGCCGGGATGCAAATGGGCTCCGGGTCAACCGGATATGTGAAAATGTGCTGATTCAAAACTGCGAGATCCTTACCGGCTGCGGCGTGACCATCGGAAGCGAGACCTCCGGCGGGGCAAGAAACATTACCATTCGTGATCTGAAGTACCGGAATACGGACTGCGGCTTCCGGCTGAAATCAGCAAAGACCAGAGGCGGATTCATCCAGGATGTGCTGGTGGAAAATTTGGAGATGGTAAATGTAAAGTATCCATTTAACATGGCGCTGAACTGGCATCCGGCTTATAGCTATTGCGCCATCCCGGAAGATTATGAGGGGGAGATTCCGGAGCATTGGCATGTCCTTGCAGCGCCTGTGCCAGAGAAACAGGGGATCCCTAAGGTGCAGAATATTACCATCCGGAATGTGATCTCAAGGAATGAACCGGATTACCATGGTGTTTCCAGAGCCTTTGAGGTGGATGCATTCCCGGAAAAGCCTATGGAGCATGTGGTGCTGGAGCACGTTTCCATCAATGCGAAGGAGTTTGGCCGGCTGCAGGGCGTGAAGGACTGGATTTGTAAGGATGTGCAGATCACAGTGGAAGGACCAAATGACAAGGCAAATGATCAGTTTGATGTAAGATAAAAGGACTTAATTTAGAGGAAACGCAGGAAGCTGCTTACGAAAGCTTCCTGCGTTTCCCTTTTTCCTAAGACGCTAGGAAAAATTTTTACTGCAATTTTATGCAGTTTTGGTCCATGATATAACTTACATAGTATAAGCTGATAGAATAGGAGGAACTGAATAATGGCAGGATTAGGAATTTCAATTTATCCAGAGCATTCAACCAGGGAGAAGGATATGGCATATATTCATCTGGCAGGAAAATATGGTTTTCGGCGGGTGTTTACTTGTCTGTTAAGTGTGGGAACAAAAACCAGAGAAGAGCTTGTGGCAGAGTTCCGGGATCTGATTGATGCAGCTCATGAGGAGCACATGGAAGTGACCCTGGATGTGAGTCCGGCAGTATTTTCCCGGATGAACATTTCTTATGACGACCTGTCGCTGTTTCATGAGATCCATGCAGATGGGATCCGCCTGGATGAAGGCTTTGACGGAATGAAGGAAAGCCTGATGACCTATAACGGCGGTTTAAAGATCGAGCTGAACGCCAGCTCCGGGTGGGGCTATATCGACAATGTAATGTCCAATTTCCCCAATCCGGACAATCTGATTACTTGCCATAATTTTTATCCTCAAAAATATACAGGATTAAGTCTGGAGCATTTTAATAACTGCAATCAGGTGATGAAGCAGTATCATCTTCATACAGCAGCATTTGTATCCAGCAACAACGGCAATACCTTTGGCCCCTGGCCGGTAAATGAAGGGCTGTGCACACTGGAGATGCACCGGGGCCTGCCCATTGATCTTCAGGTGCGCCATCTGTTTGCAACCCGGATGATCGATGATGTGCTGATTGCCAATGCCTTTGCATCCGAGGAGGAGCTGGCGGCCTGTGCCCGCATCACACCAGGGCTTCTCACCTTTGGGATCGAACTGGAAAAGGAACTGACAGATGTGGAGCGGAATATTTTGTATTACGGTCCAAAGCACGCTAACCGCGGGGATGCCAGTGATTACATGGTTCGTTCCTCGGCGCCCCGGCAGACCTTCGGACAGGCATCGATTCCTGCCGCCAATACCCGGGATTTAAAGCCGGGGGATGTGGTAATACTGAATGATGCATATTCCAGATACAAGGGCGAGCTGCATATTGCATTAAAGCCAATGCCAAATGATGGGCGGAAGAATGTGATCGGACATATTCCGGAGCGGGAGCTGTTCCTCCTGGATTATATGGAGCCGAGGAAGGTGTTTGGATTTTGCTGATTGAACTTAAGAATGAAGGAGTAACCATATGACAGCAATGGAAAATAAACGCCAGCGGAGGCTTCAGGAAATTTTAACGGACCAGGGCGGGTGGATGACCGGAAGGCAGCTGGCTGCACTTCTGCAGGTGTCAGACCGGACCATCCGCTCAGACATCCGGGATATCAATGGACGGCAGCCATATCCGATTATCCAGTCGAATGTGCAGTTTGGCTATTGTATCATTCCGGGGCGTGGAAGACCGCTTGCCGAAAAGCCGGCGGAGCAGGCTGGGCAGCAGGTTATGGGGACCGGGCAGCAGAATTTGAAGGCCGGAGCACCCGGTCAAAAAAAGAATGCAGTCATGGATGAACAGAGTGCCAATACCAGATGCGGTTATATTATCCAAAGGCTTTTGTTTGAGGGAAGGGCGCTGAATCTGACTATCCTTCAGAGCCAGCTTTACGTCAGCGGCTATTCCCTGGATCATGATTTGAAACGGATCCGGAAGCTGCTGGAGCCATATGCGAATCTGAAGCTGATCCGCAGCCGGGAGCTGATCTCGCTCCAGGGAGATGAATTGAGCAAACGGAAATTTTATAAGGATCTTCTGGTGGCAGAGGTGCAGAAAAATTTCCTGAACCTGAATCAGTTTGCAGCGCTTTTCAAAAGATTCGATCTCCTGGAGGTGAAGGATATCCTGGAGAAGGTGATTAAAAGCTATGATTATTCCATCCGGGATGCCATGATGCCGATGGTGATGCTTCATGCAGGGACCAGCATTGAGAGAATGATGCACTCCGATTATATCCGCATGGAGGAGACGGAAGGAAACCTGACAGAAACCATTGAGTATCAGATCGCATCTGATTTTTTCCAGCGGATATCAGACCGGCTTCATATCAAGGTGCCAGACAGTGAGATCAGCCGGTTCGCCATCATTATTATGGGAAGGCGGGCCGCCGATTACACCAATGATTTTATCCGGTTCCGGGGTACCTGGGTGAATACCTCCAAGCTGACGGATCAGGTGCTGGATTATGTACGGGAAACCTTCGGCATCGATTTTAGGGCCGATGAGGATCTGAAAACCGGGCTTAAGATGCATCTCCACGGCTTAATTGAACGGGAGAAGAATCAGCTTCGCCTGAAGGATATATTTTTAGAGGAGATCAAACGGAAATACCCGCTGGTCTTTGAGATGGGGATCGTGATCACAGAGTTTTTGGGGAGAACCCTGGGAATTGAGATATCTGACACAGAGAGCGGATTTATCGCCATTCATTTAGGCGCCGCCAGCGAGCGGATGAATGCAGGAAGAAAATACCGGGCTGTGATGATCCTGCCGTACAAGCAGTCATTTTCCAAAATATGTGTTGTCAAGATTTCTGATATGTTTTCTGAAAAAATGGAGATCGTGGCTACCATGCATTATTTTGAAAAGATAGCGGTGGAGGCGCTGGAGCCAGATTTGATTTTAACTGCATTTCCCATTACTCACAGCCTGGATGTTCCCACTGTTTTGATTAATCTGTTCGTGGATATCGATACAGAGACCAATATTCTGAAGGCATTGAACCAGCTGGAAAAGAAGGCGTTCCACCTGGAATTTACTGCCCATATCGGAAATCTGATCCGGCGGGAATATTACTATGAAAACCTGGAATGCAGCTCGGCAGAAGAGATTATACGATTTCTCTGCAGGGACATGGAGCGGGACGGGCTGATTGACGACTCCTTCTGTGATGTGGTGCTGAAGCGGGAGCGCATGTCGCCCACCTCCTTTGTGGACACCTTTGCCATCCCTCACGCCTTCGGCTCCTTTGCTAAGATCTCCACCATTGCAGTTGCACAGCTGAAGAACCCGGTTCGCTGGGGAAGCTTTGATGTGCGCCTGGTAATGCTGTTTGCAGTAAATGAAGAGGATCAGAGAATGATCAAAATATTTTTTGACTGGATATCCGACCTGGTAAACCATATGGACAAGTTGTCAGAGCTGTGCGTGCCCTGCGGGTATGAAGACTTTATGGACCGGGTGATGGATTGAAAGCGAATACTTATCAATTTAAGAGGAGGAAATAAGCTATGAAACGAATTTATTTATTCTGCAGTGCCGGAATGTCCACCAGTATGCTGGCCAGCAGCATGCAGAAGGCGGCAGACCAGCACAAGCTGCCATTGGAGGTGCAGGCATTCCCCGATGGAAAGATCGGACAGATCATGGAGGAGCTTCATCCAGATGTGATCCTTCTGGGACCGCAGGTCAAGTTCCGCTACAAGGAGATCAATCAGCGCTTTGGTGATCAGGTGCCGGTTGCGGTGATCGATGCCGGTGATTATGGCATGATGAACGGAGAAAAGGTGCTGAAGTTTGCAATTAAGCTGCTGAAAGCAAAGGAAACGGAGGGCTGATTATGTTTAACAGAATGGAACGTATTTTTATGCCGCTTGCTGAACGGATCGGAAAGAATAAATATCTGATTGCAATCCGGGATGGCTTTTTGCTGTCAACCCCGCTTCTGATCATCGGTTCCTTTTTTCTGCTGATCGCCAATTTCCCGATCCCCAACTGGACGGAATTCTGGGCACAGTTTTTCGGGGAGAATTGGACTGCTTACATGGCAAAGCCCACCAGCGCTACCTTTGATATTATGGCGATCCTGGCAGTAATCGGTATTGGCTATTCCTTTTCTGAGCAATTGGAGGTGGACCGGCTGGCCGGCGCCGTAGTAGGATTGGTAGCTTGGTTTCTATTAATGCCCTTTAAGATCGCTGAGGGCGATATGATGATAACCGGAATTCCCCTTGGCTGGGTTGGCTCTAAGGGAATTTTTGTGGGGATCATCTGCACCTTTCTGGCAGTTCATATTTATGCCTGGGTGACGAAAAAGGGCTGGGTGATCAAGATGCCGGCCGGGGTGCCGCCTACCGTTACAAAGTCCTTTGCGGCATTGATTCCTTCCGGAGTGGTTATGCTGGTGTTTTTCCTGATCAATGTGCTGTTTGCCCTGACTCCCTATCACAACGCCTTTGACTTTGTGTTCCGATTCCTGCAGAAACCGCTGCTGTCCCTGGGGAATACACTGGGAGCTGTGATTATTGCAATGGGCTTCCAGCATCTGTTCTGGTTCTTCGGAATCAACGGCGGCTCCATTGTGGGAAGTATTATGCAGCCCATCTTAACTCCATTGTCGGTGGATAATCTTCATGCGCTCCAGGCCGGGCTTCCCCTGCCGAATGTGATCAATCAGCAGTTTTATGATTTGTTTACCACCTTCGGAGGATGTGGCTCTACCCTTTCCATGCTGATCGCCATGATTCTGGTATGCCGCTCGAAGCGGATCAAGGATCTGAGCAAGATTTCCTTTGTGCCGGCGCTGTTCGGCATCAATGAGCCGGTTGTGTTTGGTCTGCCTATTGTGCTGAATCCCATCATTGCGGTGCCGTTTTTGCTCACTCCTATTGTCAATATCATTATCAGTTATTTTTCTATGGTAAGCGGACTGGTTCCCTTCTGCAGCGGCGTGCAGATGCCGTGGACCACGCCGGTGGTGATCTCCGGATTTTTAACAACGGGATGGAGGGGCGCGCTGCTGCAGCTTGTGCTTCTGATTATCGGCGTCTTTATCTATATGCCGTTTGTAAAGATGATGGATAAGCAGTACCAGAAAGAGAGTGAACAGGCAGCTGACAGCGATGAGGATGATATTTCCCTGGACGATCTGTCCTTTGATGACCTGTAAGAAAGAGGGGTTTTTATGGAAGAATTAGAACGTATTTGTTTTCAGATTATTTCCAATGTAGGGCTGGCGCGTTCCAGCTATATTGAAGCGATCCACAAGGCAAAGGCCGGCGATTATGAGGGCGCTGCAGCCTGCATGGCAGAGGGCCGGGAGCAGTATCTGGCCGGACATGCGGCGCACTTTGAATTGATCCAGAAGGAGGCCAAGGGAGAGCAGGTAGGCGGTTCTCTGATTCTGGTACATGCGGAGGATCAGCTTATGAGCGCAGAAGGCTTCCAGATTATTGCAAGTGAATTGATCGATACCTATCAGCGGATCGATGATCTGGATGGAAAAATGGCAGTTCTCCAGGCAGGAGCGTGCAGCAGGGAAACGCCGGATCAATGCTAGAAGATAATAATGTAACGGAAAATAATGTGTGCAGGACAGTCAGGCCGCTTGCGCGGAAGCAGCCGATAGGAGGAAGACATGATTAAGATTGTAATGATTTATGACCAGGTACAGTCTGGCCAAGGAACAAAAGATGACCGGATGGTGCCGCTGAGCGGCACCCGGAGTGTGATTGGTCCTGCGATTATGATGAAGCCCTTTTTAAAGGAGCTGGAGGAGAAGGTGATTGCCTGCTTGACCTGCGGGACGGGCACCTATGAGGAAAATCCGGAGGAGGTGACCAGAAAGCTGTGTGCTATGGCGATCAAGCTGAATCCAGATGTGGTGATCTGCGGACCTTCCTTTAATTATCCGGATTACAGCAATATGTGCGCCAAGCTTGCCATGGATATCCGGGTCAAGACCGGCATACCTGCCGTTGCAGCGATGTCGGAGGAGAATGCTGCGGTCATTAAGGAATACAAGAAAAAGCTGCCCATTGTGAAAGTACCGAAAAAGGGAGACGGCGGGTTAAATACGGCTCTGAAGAATCTTTGCCTGGCGGCGCAGGCGGCTGCAAGAAAGGAAGAGAAGGACCTTGCAGAGAGGAAAATCTGCTATTAATGTTCTGATTGCCGGAAGAACTTTTGGGTAACTTAGGCTGTTTTCATAATTGACAAAGCTGCAAATTTAGCGTACAATCTACCTACAAAACAAAAAGCGATGAAGAGGATTAGTAGGGATAGATACCGCACAGAGAGAAGGCCGTATGGTGGAAGGCGTTCCGGTCCCTGTATGCTGAACCGGCCTTGGAGCTCTGCGTGAGATAAGCGCAGCGTAGTTACCGGCGTTAACGGATGAGAAGTGAGAGTGATCCTGGAACTGGAGATCAGAAGCAAAGATTTCCAGAATGATTCCAGGATTGAAGATAGGGTGGTACCGCCGAAGCTGTTCGGTCCCTTGTGTTTGACAGGGGACGGCAGCTTTTTTCTTTCCCGGAAACTGCAGGGCGATTTGTGCTGTAAAGGAGTTTCAGGCAGAAAAAGCTGCTGCCCCAGGAACAAAACCGTTCAAAATTTTGAAAAGCTGAAAAGAAAAGGAGAAGTTATCATGGCTAAGGACAAGAAAATGGTAGAGGCCATCACATCCATGGACGAGGATTTCGCCCAGTGGTATACCGATGTGGTGAAAAAGGCAGAGCTTTGCGATTATGCAAGTGTAAAGGGCTGCATGGTGATCAAGCCGGCAGGCTATGCAATCTGGGAGAATATCCAGAATGAACTGGACCGCCGCTTTAAGGAGACTGGGGTGCAGAATGTATACATGCCGCTGTTTATTCCGGAAGGCCTTTTGGAGAAGGAGAAGGACCATGTAGAAGGCTTTGCCCCAGAGGTTGCATGGGTGACCCACGGCGGACTGGAGCCGCTGCAGGAGCGTCTCTGTGTAAGACCTACCTCTGAAACATTATTCTGCGATTTCTATGCCAAGGACATTCATTCCTACCGTGATCTGCCTCGTGTATACAATCAGTGGTGCTCCGTTGTGCGCTGGGAAAAGACCACCCGTCCATTCCTTCGTTCCAGAGAGTTCTTATGGCAGGAGGGGCATACGGCTCATGCAACCGCTGAGGAGGCAGAGGCAAGAACGATCCAGATGCTGAATGTATACGCAGATTTCTGCGAGCAGGTGCTGGCAATCCCGGTTGTAAAGGGTCAGAAGACGGATAAGGAGAAGTTTGCAGGCGCTGAGGCTACCTACACCATCGAGTCTCTGATGCATGACGGCAAGGCGCTTCAGTCCGGTACCAGCCATAACTTCGGCGACGGCTTTGCAAAGGCCTTCGGCGTACAGTTTGCAGATAAGGATAACACCTTAAAGTATGTTCATCAGACCTCCTGGGGCATGACCACCCGTATGATCGGCGCCATCATCATGGTTCACGGCGATAATAATGGTCTGGTGCTGCCTCCAAGAATCGCTCCGACTCAGGTGATCATTATCCCGGTTCAGCAGCAGAAGGAAGGCGTTCTGGACAAGGCATATGAGCTGCGGGACCGCCTGTCCAACTTTAAGGTGAAGGTGGATGATTCCGATAAGAGCCCGGGCTGGAAGTTCAGCGAGTGCGAGATGCGCGGCATTCCGCTGCGTGTGGAGATCGGACCGAAGGATATGGCCAATAATCAGGCTGTGCTGGTCCGCCGGGATACCCATGAAAAGACAGTGGTTTCCTTAGATGAATTAGAGGCAGAGGTTGCAAAGATGCTGGATACGATCCAGGCAGACATGCTGGAGCGGGCAAGAGCACATCGTGAGGCCCACACCTATTCTGCAGTGAATTGGGATGAGTTCGTGGAGACCATCAATACCAAGCCAGGCTTTGTGAAGGCAATGTGGTGCGGCGATCAGGCCTGCGAGGATAAGGTGAAGGAAGAGACCGGTGCTACCTCCCGCTGTATGCCATTTGCCCAGGAGCATCTGGCAGATACCTGTGTCTGCTGCGGTAAGCCGGCGAAGAAGATGGTTTACTGGGGCCGGGCTTATTAAAATAGAGAAGGATCTGCTTCCGGGTCAGAATGTTGAGTCAACCTGGCTTCGGGAACGCAGCCAGAAACCATGGTTCCCACAGAAACGCGCTCTCGCTCGGGAAAAAACGAAGCGGTACTAAGGCGCGTGGGAGACCGCGCCTAAGTGCCGTCGTTTTTTACGGTTTCTTTAGGGAACCATGATTCCTGGCTGCTGTGTGATGGGACGTCTGGGGCAGAAGGTGGCAGGAAGATTAGGTATTTTAATATTGAAAGAAGCGGAGGGCATATTTATGAGGATCGAGATTCCGAATGCAGTGGAGGAAATCATAGGGAAATTAAACAGGCATGGCTATGAGGCGTTTGCTGTGGGCGGCTGTGTTCGGGATACGATTCTTGGGAGGACTCCGGGAGACTGGGATATTACCACGTCGGCATCGCCTTATCAGGTAAAGGAGCTGTTTCGCAGGACCATCGATACCGGGATCCAGCATGGGACGGTTACCATCATGAAGGATCATGTGGGGTATGAGGTGACCACCTACCGGATCGATGGGGAGTATGAGGATGGCAGGCATCCCAAGTCTGTGGTGTTTACCTCCAGCCTGAAGGAGGATCTGCGGCGGCGGGATTTTACGATCAATGCCATGGCCTACAGTCATGAGACCGGGATCGTGGATGAGTTTGGCGGAATGGAGGATCTGGCGGCAGGGGTGATCCGGTGTGTGGGAAATCCTATGGACCGGTTTACAGAGGATGCGCTGCGGATCCTTCGGGCCATTCGGTTTTCGGCCCAGCTGAATTTTTCAATTGAGCCGGAGACCAGGGCGGCGATCACGGCCATTGCGCCCAATCTTTCCAAGGTCAGCAAGGAGCGGATCCAGGTGGAGCTGACCAAGCTTCTTCTGTCGGATCACCCGGAGCGGATGAAAGAGGTCTATGAAACTGGGATCAGCCCGTATGTGTCAGAGCACTTTCACCAGGTAGATTATCAGCGCCTTTGCGTCAGCCCGCAGCTTCCGAGGCAGAAGCATATTCGTTGGGCAGCTTTCCTTAAGGATGAAGATGAGAATGCCGCCGTGAATATCTTAAAGGATCTGAAGCTGGATAATGATACCATTGCCCGTGTTCGGATTCTGAATCGATGGGCTGGCCGGAGAATTCCGGCAGAGAAGATAGAGATCCGAAGGGCCATGAGCCAGATGGAGCCCTCTCTTTTTGACGATCTGCTGGTGCTGAAGCAGTCTGTGGGAGAAGAGGGCATTGAGGCTCTTAAAAGTCTGACGGAGGAAATCCGAAGGGCCGGTGACTGTGTTTCCTTGAAGGAGCTGGCTGTGACAGGAAAGGATCTGCTGGCGGCAGGCATGAAGCCGGGAAAGCAGGTGGGGGAAACCCTTAGCATGCTGCTCGAGCTGGTGCTGGAGCACCCGGAGATCAATCAGAAGGAATTATTGATGGGAAAAATTGGATGTTAAGCTGTGCTATGTCCGTAAAGAGATACTTGCTATTTCTTGATTTTATGCTATATTTTAAGAGGAACGTTATTCGCAGGAAAACGCATCTGGATTTGGAAGCTTTGGGCTTGTTATTATTATGTATAGCATTTTGCAGAAAGTGCTGACCCTGCAGGGCAGCAACTGATGAGCAGATTTTAAACCATTCAGAAATTCTTCTATGCAGAGATCATTCTGCATTTCTATGTCTAAGTATGCTTTTTATCATGCAGGAAACGTTCTCAAGATCCATATCCCCAAAATAAACTCTGAAAAGCAGGGGACGCAGCCTGTTTCAGGTGCGCCGTTTTATCAGAAAAAAGGAGAGAACGATGAAGAACAGCAACTCAACACACACACTCTACATGGTAGAGCTGGCATTAATGGTAGCCATCATTTTTGTTATGGCCTTTACCCCTCTTGGCTATCTGCGGACTCCCGGATTGTCCATTACATTCCTGACCGTTCCTGTAGCAGTAGGAGCGATCATCCTGGGACCAAAGGGCGGAGCAATCTGCGGGCTGGCCTTCGGAATTACCAGCTTTATGCAGGCCTTTGGAGGCGGAGCGTTTGCTACCATGTTATTCAGCATCAACCGCATCGGCACGGCAATTACCTGCATCGTGCCCCGTATTCTGGAGGGGTGGCTCTGCGGATTGGTTTTCGCGGCAGCGAAGAAGCTTTCAAAGAACGGCTCTTATTTTATCGCAAGCCTGTCATGCCCCTTGCTGAACACCTTGTTTTTTATGAGTACCCTTGTGCTGATTTTTTATAATACAGATTATATTCAGGGCTTTGTTGAAACCCTGGGCGTGTCCAATCCTTTTATGTTTGTGGTTGCCTTTGTAGGGATTCAGGGGCTGATCGAAGCGGTTGCCTGCACGGTGATTGCCAGCGTGGTCTCCCGCACATTGGCACTTGCGCTGAAAATGGGATAATAGATAACAAAAGCTCTGTTCAAAAGCCGCTGTGAAGATGGCGGCAGGAACAGGGCTTGTTTTAAAAAAGAGAGGAGAAAACAATATGGGAGAACAGAGGAAGCTGATCAGGGAGATCCCGATCACAGAGATAAAAGGCTTGCGGATCGGCAATGCACAGGATAAGGTAGCGATGACCGGTGTTACAGTTCTGTTGTTTGACAAGGGAGCGAAGGTAGGCGTGGATATCAGCGGAGGCGGTCCGGCTTCCAGGGAAACGCCGCTGGCTCTGCCTCTCACTGCGGATAATCCGGTTAATGCCATCGTTCTGTCCGGCGGCTCTGCCTTTGGTCTGGCGGCCGGGGACGGAGTCATGCGGTATCTGGAGGAACACAGCATCGGCTATGAGACCGGCTTTGCCAAGGTTCCGCTGGTGTGCCAGTCCTGTATCTATGATCTGGGCTCCGGGCGCGGTGATATCCGCCCGGATGCAGCTATGGGCTACGCAGCCTGTGTGGATGCGGAAAAAAATGAGCCCTCCTGCGGCAGCGTGGGCGGCGGCACCGGAGCAACTGTGGGAAAACTCTGCGGTATGGGGCGTTCCTCCAAGTCGGGCTTAGGTTTTCATGCGGTAGCCATCGGTGACCTTCAGATGGCAGCGGTGGTGATCGTTAATGCGGTGGGGGATATCGTTAACCCAAGGACAGGAGAGAAGCTGGCCGGACTGCGGACGGAGGACGGCAGAGGCTTTGCAGACTCCTGCCAGGAGCTGTATCAGCTGAGCCAGAGGAAAGATCTGTTCGTCAGCAACACCACCATCGGGGCGATCGTGACAAACGGCAGATTCTCCAAGGCAGAGATGAGCAAGATCGCATCCATGGCCCGGAACGCGTATGCCCGCTGCATCAATCCGGTGGGAACGATGGCAGATGGAGATACGATTTATGCAGCATCGATTGGAAAACAGGAAGCGGATATCAATATGGCCGGAACGCTGGCTGCAGAGGTGATGGCAGAGGCAATCATGAAGGCGGTGCAGGCGGCGAAGGGCTGATCAGAGACGAATTTTTTATACATAATCCCACCCAAGCTCACATAGGTTGGAAGTAGCTGATCTGGTGTACGGATACGATAGAATTTCATCAGATAGAATCGTGTCAGCACACTGGAAAATGATTTCTGAAATGAAATTGCCTAAGAAATGCAAGGGGGGAATGTCCATGACCATGAATGATAGATACGAGGAGGTTTTAAAGCAGTATGCCCTTCAAATTAAATCTGTGCGGAAAGGGCGCGGCGCCTGGATCTGTGAAACGGATCAGGGAATGAAAAGCTTGAAGGAGTATCAAGGCACGATCAGGCGTCTGGAATTCGAGGATCAGGTATTAAGCCAGTTAAAAGGCAGGAATGGTCTGGTGGCGGACCAGTATATCCGAAATATGGAAGGCGGCCTGTTAAGCACCTGTGAGGACGGAACGCGTTTTGTGCTGAAGGACTGGTATGGAGACCGGGAATGCAGCCTTAGAGACGGCCGGGAGGTATGCCTGGCGGTAACCTCCATCGCCCTGCTCCACAAGTATTTAAGAGAAATTCCCTATCAGGAGGAGTGGGCTATGGGATCGATTCTTCCCAGTCTGGCCAGCGCGGATATGGAACGCCACAACCGGGAGCTGAAGCGGGCCAGGACTTACATACGGGGAAAACGGAAGAAATCCGACTTTGAGCTGTGTGTGATGAAAAGTTTTGATGGATTTTTTGCGCAGGCGAAAGAAGCGGCAGAGGGGATTGCCGGTATGTGGGAGCTGGGAAAGGAACCCAGACTTCTGTGCCATGGAGATTTGGACCATCATCATGTGCTCATGGGAGAGGGATACGTGGCAGTGGTGGAATATAACCGGCTTCATCTGGGACTTCAGATGGAGGATCTGTATCGTTTTATGCGGAAGGCTATGGAAAAGCATAACTGGTGCCTGCGGTTAGGAATGGATATGCTGGAGGCATACGAAAGGGTTCTGCCATTAAGGAGAGAGGATCGGAAATGCCTGTATTATCTGTTCCTTTATCCGGAAAAATACTGGAAGCAGATCAATTACTATTTTAATGCCAATAAGGCCTGGATTCCGGAGCGGAACATGGATAAGATCATCAGCCTGCAGCAGCAGGAGGAGGAGAGGAAGGAATTCCTGAAACTGCTGCAGGAAGAGCAGGGAAAGCAGGGAAGCTGATGGTTTGGATGCAAAATACAGAAGGAAAAAAGAGGAAAATTATCGGTTCAAAGAAGTAAATGAATTGACATCATTCCCGGAAAGAGTTATATTAATAAGTGAAAAATCAGATAAATCAAAAATAATTCGGGGGTGTTGACAATGTATCAGGATGATTACAAGCGCTGGCTTGCAGCAGATCTGGAAGATGCAGATTTAAAGCCTGAACTGGCTAAAATCGAAGGTAATGATGATGAGATCAAGGACCGTTTTGCTGTTGCATTAAAATTTGGTACAGCTGGCTTACGCGGTGTATTAGGAGCGGGCACAAACCGCATGAACATTTATGTTGTACGCCAGGCAACTCAGGGACTTGCGAACTGGGTGAAGACTCAGGGCGGCAGCCAGACAGTTGCAATCAGCTATGACAGCCGATTAAAGAGTGATATATTTGCAAAAACAGCAGCTGGTGTGCTTGCAGCAAACGGAATTCATGTAAGGATTTATGATGCGCTGATGCCGGTTCCGGCTCTTTCCTTTGCAACCCGCTACTACAACTGCAACGCAGGTATCATGGTAACAGCATCCCATAATCCTGCAAAATATAATGGTTACAAGGCATATGGCCCAGATGGCTGCCAGATGACAGATGATGCAGCTGCAATCGTTTACGCAGAGATCTTAAAGACGGATATTCTGGAAGGCGCAAAGTATATTTCCTTCGCAGAAGGCGTAGAGAATGGAATGATTCGTTTTGTGGGCGATGACTGCAAGAAGGCTCTCTATGAGGCCATTGAGTCCCGTCAGGTTCGTCCAGGTCTGTGCAAGACTGCAGGACTGAAGCTGGTTTACAGCCCGTTAAATGGTTCCGGTCTGGTTCCGGTTACCCAGGTTTTAAATGATATTGGTATTTCTGATATTACTATTGTTCCGGAGCAGGAGTATCCAAACGGTTACTTTACCACCTGCGGTTACCCGAATCCGGAGATCTATGCTGCACTGGAGCTGGGACTGAAGCTTGCAGAGGAAACCGGCGCAGACCTGATGCTGGCTACCGACCCGGATGCAGACCGTGTTGGTATCGCCATGAAGTGCCCGGACGGCACCTATGAGCTGGTAAGCGGCAATGAGATGGGCGCTCTGCTTCTGGACTATATCTGTGCAGGACGTATTGAGAAGGGCACCATGCCGGAGAGACCGGTAGCTGTGAAGTCTATCGTTTCCACTCCTCTTGCTGACGCCATTGCTGCTCACTATGGTGTTGAGATGCGCAATGTTTTAACCGGCTTTAAGTGGATCGGCGATCAGATCGCCGGACTGGAGGCCGCTGGTGAGGTTGACCGGTTCATCTTCGGTTTCGAGGAGAGCTATGGTTACCTGGCAGGCCCGTATGTACGTGATAAGGATGCTGTCATCGGCTCTATGCTGATCTGTGAGATGGCAGCTTATTACCGCAGCATCGGAAGCTCCATCAAGCAGCGTCTGGAGGAGATCTATGCAGAGTACGGCCGCTATCTGAATAAGGTAGACAGCTTTGAATTCCCAGGCCTGACCGGTATGGACAAGATGGCCGGCATCATGCAGGGACTGCGTGACAACCCACCAACAGAATTTGCCGGATATCAGGTAGAGAAGGTTATGGACTATCAGAAGCCGGAAGAGACTGGTCTTCCAGCAGCAAATGTTCTGATCTACTCCCTGGCAGGCGGCGCTACCGTTGTAGTTCGTCCATCCGGTACCGAGCCGAAGATCAAAACCTACTTTACAACATTAGGTAAGAATCTGGAAGAGGCACAGGCACAGAAGGATGCACTGGCAGAGGCATTAAAGCCGATTCTGGCATAGTATTGACAAATTCATAGTTGATACGGAAAGATCATGTTTTATACAGCAGCGGGATTTTCAGATCTCGCTGCTGTTGTTATTTTCCCGCCTCCTTCAGCACACTGGGTATTGGGGCTGCAGGGAGAGGGATTTCTGGTTGAATTTCACATGGTCAGAATAAAAAATGTAAGTACTTACAAAAATTTCTCAAAAACTATTGATTTTATCCTGAAAGTATAGTATAGTAAAGCCAGACAACAAAAGGAAAACTTGAAAACATGGGAAAATGTAAGGGCTTACAAAAACAAATATTTTATGGAGGTAGCGAAGGATGAGCGCACAGGTTAAGGAAACAGTAATTCAGTTTGGCGAGGGTGGATTTTTACGTGGATTTGTTGATTATTTCTTCCACAAGTTACAGGAGAAGGGCTTATACGATGGAAAGATCGTAGTGGTACAGCCGATCGAGAGAGGTATGTGCCAGATGCTGGCGGATCAGAACTGCGAATATAACTTATTCCTTCGCGGTATTGAGAATGGCCAGGTGGTAAATGAGCACACTCATGTAACCTCCATCTCCAGAGCATTAAACCCATACACCCAGTATGAGGAGTACATTGCATTAGCAACCAGCCCGGATTTAAGAGTGCTGGTATCCAATACCACTGAGGCTGGTATCGAGTATTTAGGAACCGAGAAGCTGACTGACATGCCTCCCAAGTCCTATCCGGCTAAGCTGACCCAGTTCTTATACAAGCGTTTCCAGGCTGGCTTAAAGGGTATGATCCTGCTGCCATGCGAGCTGATCGACAACAACGCTGACAACTTAAAGGCATGTGTATTAAAGTATGCAGACCTGTGGGAATTAGGTGATGCGTTCAAAAACTGGATCGAGACGGAGAATGATTTCTGCAACACCTTAGTAGACCGTATCGTAACCGGCTATCCAAGAGATGAGGTTGAGGAGCTGACCAAGCAGATCGGCTACACCGACAATCTGATCGATACCGCTGAGATCTTCCACTTATGGGTAATCGGCGGACATCACGAGGACGAGCTGCCATTTAACAAGGCAGGCTACAATATCGTTTGGACGGATGACGTAAAGCCATATAAGAAGAGAAAGGTTCGTATCTTAAACGGCGGACACACCTCCATGGTATTAGGTGCATACCTGTACGGCTTAGAGACCGTAGGCGAGTGCTTAAAGGACGAGACTGTTCGTTCCTACTTAGAGAAGTGCCTGTTTGACGAGATCGTTCCTACCTTAGGAAACAGCGACACCGATGTGAAGTTTGCAAAGGACGTTCTGGAGCGCTTCTCCAACCCATTTATCAAGCACATGCTGTTAAGCATTGCACTGAACTCCGTAAGCAAGTTCCAGGTACGTGTACTGCCTACCATCTTAGAGTACAAGGAGAAATTCGGTAAGTATCCGGTAGCCCTGACCTTCTCTATGGCCAGCCTGATTTCCTTCTACCGCACCGATAAGGCAAACGACGGCGAGGAGATCATGAGCTTCATGAAGACCGCTTCTGTAGAAGAGATCATGAAGAGAGAGGATTACTGGCATGCAGACTTAACCGACATGATCCCAATGGTTCAGGAGTACTATGACCTGATCCAGGAGAAGGGCATGGCAGAGGCTTACAAGGTTGTGCTGGAGAAGTAATTCTCACAGAAGCAGACCTGTTATCATTGCTTATATGTTTTTTCTTACGATATAAATCCCCTATAGAAGGAAAATCGCAGTCCCCTTGGCGGTTTTCCTTTTTGTTTTTCCGGATCCTTTTTTATCATAGGAAATTCCAACCCCACATAGAATAGCAGGGAACGAACCAAACAGACGGCAGAAGCTGCAGGAAGGGACAGAACATGAGACGATTGCTGCGATCCTTTCATCTAGGAATGGTACTGGCATTATGCTCCCTGCTGATAGGAGATCGGATTGGAGGTTTTGCATCGGTGGAAGTATCATCTGCAGAGATCGAGGGCCCCACCAAAACCATTGCTCTTACCTTCGATGACGGCCCCAATAAGACCTGGACGCCTGCCCTTCTGGATGGACTGAAGGAACGAGGGGTGAAAGCCACCTTTTTTCTGATGGGAGAAAATATTCCCGGCAATGAGGAGATCGTAAAACGGATGCAGTCAGAAGGTCATCTGATCGGCAATCACAGCTATCGCCATATCCAGCTGACCAAGGCCAGCATGGAGGAGGCATGCCAGGCGTTTGAACAGACCGGACAAATGATCGAAGAGCTGACCGGAACCCGCCCCCAGTATGTCAGGCCGCCCTACGGCGACTGGAATGAAGAACTGGAATGCAGAACTAACCTGACTACCGTTTTATGGAATGTAGACAGCATGGACTGGAGCTACCAGAACCGAAACCGAATCGTCAGCAAAGTATGCCGTGAGGTAGAGGACGGAGATATTATCCTGATGCACGACATCTTCCAATTCTCCCAAGAAGCCGCCCTGGACATCATTGACCGCCTTTTGGCAGAAGGCTGGCAGTTCGTAACGGTAGATGAATTGGTAGTAGATTAAGGAAAGAAGAAAAATATGTTGTCCTGGAAAGACTAGCCTTTTTCCCACCAATGTGTTATAGTATGGATAACCAAAACACAAAAAGACAGCACTGACGATGACCAAACAGGGCAAAATTATAGAGGATCAGTCTCAAAATATCAGAAAAGGAGTACAGAACACATGAAAGATACAGCATTAGTAATCATGGCAGCTGGCATTGGTAGCCGTTTCGGAGGCGGCATCAAGCAGCTGGCTCCGGTTGGGCCAAACGGCGAGATCATCATGGATTATTCCATTCATGATGCATTAGAAGCAGGTTTTAATAAAATTGTATTCATTATCCGCCGGGATCTGGAGAAGGACTTTAAGGAGATTATCGGCAACCGGATCGAGAAGCTGGCGAAGGTAGAGTATGCCTATCAGGAGCTTACCGATCTTCCGGAGGGCTTTTCCCTGCCGGCAGGCCGGACGAAACCATGGGGAACGGGACAGGCTGTTTTGACGGTAAAGGATCTGGTAAAGGAGCCGTTTGTGGTGATCAATGCAGATGATTACTATGGAAAGGAAGCCTTCCGCAAGATCCATGATTACATGGTGGAGACCATGGATGAGACAAAGGAAGTATATGATATGTGTATGGCTGGCTTTGTTCTGGCCAATACCTTAAGCGAGAACGGCACGGTAACCAGAGGTGTCTGCGAGATCAAGGAGGATGGAACCTTAAAGCAGGTGACAGAGACCTACGGCATCCAGATGAAGGAAGACGGCCTTCACGCAGAGAATGATAATGGAGAGGCAGTGGCGGTAAGGGCTGACCAGCTGGTATCCATGAATATGTGGGGACTTCCTCCTGCATTTTTAGAGGAGCTTGAGAAGCGCTTCCCTGAATTTTTAAAAACGATTCCGGAAGGAAATATCAAGGCAGAGTTCCTGCTTCCCCAGGTGATCGATGCGCTGGTTCAGGAAGGAAAGGGCACCGTTCAGGTATTAGACTCCCAGGATAAGTGGTTTGGTGTTACCTATCAGGAGGATAAGGCAGCTGTGGTAGCTGCTATCCAGAAGCTGGTTGCAGATGGTGTTTATCAGGAGAAGCTGTTCTCTGATTTATAGAATTGAAAAAAAGGCGCAGGTTTTTTGGAACCTGCGCCTGAAATGCCCAGGGCTGTCATACAGGCAGAATCGAAAAAACAGCTGTGGCAGGCGAACCGGGGCATGTGGATCCGTCCGGACATGAGGAGACCCCGGTTAAAAAGCAACCGGGGTAATTATGAAAAATCTATGTGCAATTTGTCTAATTGAAGAAAGCTTTTCTTTAACTTTCTATGCATTTAGTATAATGAAATATTATGAACAAAATATGAACACTATGTAAACAGATTATGAAATAAAAACATGGAGGGGAATATGGCAGCAGATACCAAACGAAAAACATTAGTTGTGGGACACAAGAATCCGGACACCGATTCCATTTGTTCTGCTATTTGCTACGCAAATCTGAAGCAGAAGCTGACCGGAGGAGTTTATGAGCCGGCCAGGGCAGGACACGTAAACTCTGAAACCCAGTTTGTGCTGGATTATTTCGGTGTGGAGAAGCCGAAGCTGGTGCAGACGGTCCGCACTCAGGTAAAGGATATTGAGATCCGGGAGACGGAGGGTGCCAGACGGAACATTTCTCTGAAAAAGGCATGGAACCTGATGCAGAAGGCAAATGTAGTGACGCTGGCGGCTGTGACAGACAGCGGACTTCTGGAGGGCCTGATCACAGTAGGAGATATCACCAAATCTTACATGAATGTATACGACAGCAGCATTCTTTCCAAGGCCGTTACCCAGTACGCCAATATTGTAGAGACCCTGGAAGGCGTGATGGTAATTGGAAATGAGAATGATTATTTCGGAGAAGGCAAGGTACTGATCGCAGCGGCGAATCCGGATATGATGGAATTTTACATTGAGCCTCATGATCTGGTGATCCTGGGCAACCGGTATGAATCTCAGCTGTGCGCCATTGAGATGGAGGCCAGCTGTATCATCGTCTGCGAGGGTGCCGGCGTATCCATGACGATTAAGAAGCTGGCTCAGGAGAAGGGCTGTTCCATTATCACGACTCCATACGATACTTATACAGCGGCCCGCCTTGTGAATCAGAGTATGCCCATCAGCTATTTTATGAAAACCGAGCATCTGATCACCTTTGACGAGGAGGATTTTATTGACGATATCAAGGATGTAATGGCCAGCAAACGTCACCGGGATTTCCCGATTCTGGATAAGAACGGACATTACAAGGGCATGATCTCCCGCCGGAATCTGTTAGGCGCCAGAGGAAAGGCTGTCATTCTGGTGGATCACAATGAAAAGGGCCAGGCGGTGGACGGCATCGAGGGCGCTGACATTCAGGAGATCATCGATCATCACAGACTGGGGGCGGTGGAAACGATTTCCCCGGTATATTTCCGGAACCAGCCCTTAGGCTGCACGGCCACCATTATTTACCAGATGTATCAGGAAAATGAGATCCAGGTGGAGCCGAAGATCGCCGGACTGCTGTGCAGCGCCATTCTGTCTGACACCCTTCTGTTCCGCTCCCCTACCTGCACGGCAGTGGACCGGGCGGCTGCAATGGAGCTGGCGGATATCGCGGGAATTGAGATCGAGGGATATGCCGGAAAAATGTTTGCTGCCGGCAGTGACTTAAAGGGCAAAACAGACCGGGAGATCTTCTATCAGGATTTCAAGCGGTTTGAGGCTGGAAAGATCAAGTTCGGCGTAGGCCAGATCAGCTCAGTCAATGCAGAGGAGCTGAATGATCTGAAGGTAAGGCTGCTGCCATTTTTAAAGAAGGCCAATCAGGAGCACGGCACGGATATGATGTTCTTCATGCTGACCAATATTCTGACGGAGTCTACCGACCTGCTCTGCGAAGGGCCAGGTGCAGAGCAGCTGATCCTGAAGGCATTCCATGTTGATACAGAAAATGGAGAAAGCCAGATAAGAGGCCAGATCGTAAGCCTGCCGGGAGTGGTATCCAGAAAGAAGCAGATGGTTCCGGCGATTATGATTGCAGAGGAGTAAGAGTCTTAGATGAAACAGAAGGAAGATGGAAGGAGCAAGGCAGCCAAAAAGCAGCCGCTTCACCAAAAGGAGGCCTGGAAGCCGGGCAACATGCTGTATCCGGTTCCGGCTGTGATGGTAAGCTGCCAAAGACCAGGTGAGAAGCCGAATATTATCACCGTGGCCTGGGCCGGAACTACCTGCTCTTCACCAGCTATGGTGTCGATCTCGGTGCGGCGTGAGCGGTATTCCTACGATATGATAAAAGAAAGCGGAGAGTTTGTGATCAATCTGGTGACAAAGGAGCTGACGCTTGCCGCAGATTACTGCGGCGTGAAATCCGGACGGGATGTGGATAAGTTTCAGGAGATGAAGCTGACACCGCTGCCATCCCGGCATGTGGCAGCTCCGGGGATCTGGGAGAGTCCGGTGAACATCGAATGCCGTGTGACCCAGGTGATCCCTTTGGGAAGCCATGATCTGTTTCTGGCAGAGGTGCTTGGAGTAACAGTGGATCCGGATTACATGGATCAGGCTGGAAAATTCCATTTAAACAGTGCCGGCCTGGTAGCATACTCCCACGGAGAATATTTTGAATTAGGAAAGAAGATCGGAAGCTTTGGATATTCCGTTTGCAAAAACAATACCAGGAGGAAGAAATCATGAAACCGAATATTACATTAATTGGAATGCCCTCGTCTGGAAAAAGCACCATCGGTGTGCTGCTGGCGAAGCGTCTGGGATATTCCTTTGTGGATGTCGATATCGTAATTCAGGAGAGAGAAGGGAAGCTGTTAAAGGAGATTATTGCCGAAGAAGGTATGGATGGCTTTCTGAAGGTGGAGGAGCGGGTCAATGCCAGCCTGGATGTGAGAAAATCCATCATCGCCCCAGGCGGTTCCGTGATCTATGGCTTCAAGGCCATGGAGCATCTGAAGGAGATCAGTGAGATCGTTTACCTGAAAATGAGCTACGAAGAGATGGAAAAGCGCATCGGCAATGTGGTAGACCGGGGCGTGGCCTTAAAGCCAGGCTTTACTCTGCGCGATCTGTACAATGAGCGTGTACCTCTTTACGAGCACTATGCAGATATCGTGGTAGATGAGAAGGACTGTTCCCAGCCAGGGGAAACAGTAGATAAGCTTCGGGCCCTGATGGAGCAGAAGCTGGCAGCGGAGAAGGCAGAGCTGGATAATATGCTGAAGCTGCTGCAGGGAGAGAGCAGCAGGTAGGGGCAGCCGCCAAAGAAGGCAGATAAAGGCCGCGGATAAAGACGGCAGATAGAAGCTGGCAAGGGGCAGATAATAAGAAAAAGAAGATAAAATGATAAGGAAAAAATAAAAAGAGAGCCAGACAGATATTACAGCAATATCTGTCCGGCTCTTTTTCAATGACCTGGTATTGATCGCAATCATGGAAATACGGAGCAATTACAGCATATCCATATACTGCAGCAGCTGATCGGCTGCATCCATGCCCACATGCAGGAGCAGGGCGATGATGGCCAGAGCCACCAGCAGAAAGACCAGCTTGTAGATCAGGTAGGCTTTGGCAAAGTCCTTGCGCTGGTCCTTCTTCCCGAAGGCCAGGATGAGAAGGTAGAGCCACCCAATGATCGGGATATTCATGATCATAAAGGTGTTAAACCAGCTTCGTGCCGGAGAGCGGCGGATGTAGCCGGGCTCTTCTGTGGATGAAAGGACCTTCCGGGAATGTATGGTTTGAGAGGAATCCTCCTTCCGTTTGTCTGGTGCAGAGTCTGCCTCTGACGGATCCTGGGGTGATTCTTTCCTGACCGATCCTTCACCAATGGGTTCTTCACTGGCTGTTTCTATGATGGCTCCCTCCCTGCTGAAAGGAGCGTTGACCGGGCTGGAGTTTCCCTCCAGCTCTTCCAGCACATGATCGATTTCATGTGATTCGTTCTGCCTATCCGGAATGTGCTGCATTTTTGGAATATCCTGTGTGTTTTGCTTCATCTCATTTTCGTTCATTCATTTCCACCTCCTGGTCCCTGAGGAATGATGGTCACCTGGCCGGAGGTAGAACCGCCGGGGCTGTTATTTTGGAATGCACCGGGACCGGCAGAGTAATCAGGCGTTGTTTCCGGCTGGGTCTCCGGCGGAGCGGTTGCCTGGGCAGCTGCGGCAGCCTGAGCTTCTGCTGCAGCCTGGGCCGCAGCTGCTGCAGCGGCTGCCTCCTGCTGCCTTCTTGCTTCTGCGGCTGCAGCAGCACGCCTTCTGGCAGCCTCCTCCTCTGCAGCCTTCCGGTCTGCATAGGCCTGGATTTCCGCGCTCATGCTGGATAACTGAGTCTGGAAGGTTTCATATCGCGCCTCGATCCGCTCTAAAAGCTGGCTGCGTTCTTCATTTTCATCCATAAGGCTGATCTGCGCGATCATGGAGCGGTAGGTATCCTGAACCCAATAGCCGTCTGCCGCATTGGCAATCGTTTTATTTTCAAATGCGCTTACCGTATTTTTCAGTTCTGCAAGCATGACATCCTGTTCCTTGTCATGCTCTGCCTGCTTTGCCCGCAGCTCTGCGGTGGTACTGAAATAATCGGTGATGCCGTTGGATTCATCCCGCTGCTGAACCACTGTGACCGGCACCTCCCAGTCCCATGGCTCCAGATCCGCATGGATCTGATCCATTAGCCTTTTCCAGATCTTTCCTGCATAGGTGCTTCCGTAAATGCCAGGCATAGCGCGTGGGATATCATATCCCACCCAGATCGCAGCGGTATAGTACCGGGTGTAGCCGCAGAACCAGGTATCCTTGCTGCTGTTGGTCGTTCCGGTCTTGCCGGCACATGGCATGCCGCCATTTAAGGAAAGGCCACGGCCGGTTCCGTAGGGGGCTGTCATGGTACCCTTTAAGATATCCGTGATCATGAAGGCGGAATCCTCCAGGTAGACCTGCTTAGTGGCAGGGCGGCTGTTTTTCGTCAGCTCCCCATCCCGCTCATGGATGATTTTCGAGATGCAGGTTCGGTCATTATATACGCCGTAATTGGCTAATGTACTGAAGCCCTTTGCCATGTCCACAACGCGGACACCGTTCGTAAAGCCGCCGATGCTTAAGGAGGGGATGCCGTTGTCCACGTAGCTTAGCTTCTGGAATTCCATTTCGCCTAAATACGCCAGACCCTTGTTGATTCCGATATCTTCTAAGACCTGCCAGGCGACGGTGTTTAAGCTTCGGTTTAATGCCTCTCGGATGGTCACATTGCCGTGGTAGCTGCCGCCGCTGTTGGAAGGGCCGTCCTCCCATTTATGGTCATCCACCATACGGCTGGGATAGTAGTTTCCAGTGTCAAAGGCAGGTGCGTAGTCGATCAAAGGCTTTATGGTGCTTCCCGGCTGTCTGGCGCTTAAGTAGGCGCGGTTGAACTGATCCTCTGTGCCGCGGCCGCCTACGATGGCGACAACATAGTTTGTCTGGTTGTCCACCAGCGCACCGGCGCCCTGCAGTGCGAATTTGCCGTTTTCCTGAAGCTCTGTGTAGGAGGACAGTCCCAGGTCAATGGCCTCCTGGAGCTGATTTTGCAGTGTATGATCCAGGGAGGTGTAGATCTGGTAGCCGCCGGCACGGATGCTGTCGGTCTTCTGGCTGTATGCCTCATCGTACCGTTCCATGTAGGCGGTATAGTCCTCCTTATTCTCAAACAAGTACTGGAATTCGAAGCCGTCCAGCTTCATCAGCTCCAGAGCGGCGCAGTGGATGGCGTAGCTGGTCTGATAGCTTTCGTCCGTCCCTTCCATGGTTTCCTGGACAATGCTTAAGGGCATGTCAATGTACGATTCGTACTCCTCCTTCGTCAAGAAGCCCACTTCATACATGCTTTTCAGCACATCATTCCGCTTCTTTAAGGAAGCCTCCGGGTGGCGGACCGGGTCGTAGGCAGAGGGGCTGTTGCTGATACCTACCAGAACGGCAGCCTCATAAGGCTCCAGCTCCGATGCCTTTTTGCCGAAATAATAGCGGCTGGCGGCCTGGATGCCGTTGCACTGGTGGCCGTAGAAATTGGTATTGCAGTAGAATTCCATGATGTCAGCCTTGGAGAATTTTTTCTCCACCTCCGGTGCCAGAAGGATCTCCACGACTTTTCTGGTAAAGGTCTGCTCCTGCGTCAGATATGTATTCTTGATCACCTGCTGTGTAATGGTGCTTCCGCCCTGTGTGATAGCGCCGCTGTGCTTGATCAGAGCAAGGCCGGCACGCATGGTGGCGATCCAATCCACGCCGGTGTGGCTCTTAAAGCGCCGGTCCTCCTGGGCGATATATGCGTTCTGCAGGTTCATGCTGATGTGATTGATATCCACATACTCGTAATGGCCGGCATTGATCAGCCCGATCTGATTTCCATCCTTATCATATATAATGGTGTCGGACAGCATACTGAAATCGGAACGGTCCATAGTGGCCAGCTTATCATAGGCAACCTCACGGCAGTGATCCAGCTCTGGTTTCACCTTGATGAAGATCACAATTCCCGCACACAGCCCCAGGATGCAGCCAAGGGTCAGGACTGTCAGGAGGGTCTTGATCAAAGCGCCCACGATGCCCAGAAGACTGAAACAGATGGTCAGGATGCCTTCCCAGATTTTGTATAAGACTGAACCAAATTTTTTCATAAATTTTGTCCTTTCTTCTTATCGTTTCTTTTGCAGCTTACAGCTGCCTTCCAGCGGGCAAGCTGTTAGAGTTCTTTTATTATACTCTATTATAAAGCAAAAGAACATAGGTAAAGTGGGGGAAAAAGAGTAAAAAACTTGGGAAAATTGCATTAAAAGGGGGCGGAAGTGGTTTGAAATGTTATAAATATAATTATTTCTGCATCGGGTAGAAGAAACCCTCCGGATGCAGAAACGTAACTATCAATATCTGTTTGCAAAAAAGGAATATGGCGGCTGATGTCAGAAAACAGTGCTGATAAAAGGAAAGTTTCCATGGCAAAAATAGTATTGCTTTACGGAAATCAAAGAATTTGATACAATGTATAGGTAATGCTGGAAGGCATAGAAGAGGACAAAAAGTGAAAAAGGCGATGTGCAGGAAAGCAGATCGAAATCGGAGGATGCAATGAGAAAGCGATTAGCAATCGTAGGATGCGGATTTTTGGGAAATATTGTAGCGGAGGCTTGTGAAAAGGGACTGCTGGATGGGTATGAGCTGGTTGGCGCCATGAGCCGGGATCACAGAAAAGCAGAGCAGCTGACTGCCCGGGCAGGAGGCAGGGCGTGTGAGAGTCTGGAGGAGCTTCTGAATCTGAAGCCGGATTATCTGGTGGAAACTGCTTCCGTCCAGACGGTAAAGGATGTGGCTGTGGAGGCGCTGCGCCGGGGAATCAGCCTGGTGCCGCTGTCTATCGGCGCGTTTGCCGATGCGTCATTTTATGAAGTGGTGAAGGAGGCAGCAGCTGAGGGCGGAGCGAAGATCCATATCCCGGCTGGTGCAGTAGGCGGATTTGATGTGCTTCAGACCGTGGCTCTGATGGCGCAGGCGGAAGGGAAGGAGATTCAGGCTGGGATTGAGACCAGAAAAGGGCCTGCTTCCCTGCAAAACACCCCTCTTTTCCAGGAGGAGATGATGACCGAGGAGGCTGACCGTCAGGTGTTTTCTGGAACGGCCAGTGAAGCAATCGCTCTGCTGCCTACAAAGGTAAATGTGGCAGTGGCATCTGCACTGGCTACCATCGGACCGGAGCAGGCAACCGCCCGGATCACCAGCGTTCCGGGAATGGCGGGAGATGACCACAAGATCACAGCGGAAATTGATGGTGTAAAGGCCGTGGTAGATATCTATTCCAGAACCAGCGCCATCGCTGGGTGGAGCGTGGTTGCGCTGCTTCGAAATCTGGATTCACCAGTGGTATTTTATTAAATAAACGGTTAAAAACGAATCAATAGGAGAGATTGTTATGGAAAAGAAATTTCAAAAATTGGTGGCCATTGAGCCAGTCAGCCTGGTGGACTGGGCTAAGGAGGAATTGAAGGAATATGCACAGGAGATTGTGATGTATCCGGATATCCCAGATGGAAATGAAGAAATTTTAAAGCGGATCGGTGATGCAGATGCTGTTTTAGTTAGCTACACTTCCCGGCTGGAGAGGGAGGTAATTCTGAATGCGCCCAATATAAAATATATCGGCATGTGCTGCAGCCTGTACTCAGAGGAAAGTGCAAATGTGGATATTGCCTGTGCCAGAAGCAAAAGTATTACCGTCACAGGTATCCGGGATTATGGAGATAGGGGCGTGGTGGAATACGTGCTTTATCAGCTGATTCGAATCCTGCATGGGTACGAGTATCCTCTCTGGAAGGAGAAGCCCATTGAGATCACCGGCCTTAAGGTGGGAATCATAGGCTTAGGCGTATCCGGCGGTATGATTGCAGATGCTCTCCATTTCCTGGGAGCGGAGGTTTCCTATTATGCCCGCAGTGCAAAGCCGGAGCGGGAGGCAGCCGGTATCCACTATAAGCCGCTGAAGACCCTTCTGGCAGAGAGTGATGTGGTGTTTACCTGTCTGAATAAAAATGTGATCCTTCTTCATCAGGAAGAGTTTGAAGCGCTGGGAAATGGGAAGATTATGTTTAATACCTCCATTGGGCCGGCGGCGGATCTGGATGCATTGAAAAAGTGGATCTCCAATCCGGAAAATATTTTCTGCTGCGATACAAAAGGGGCACTTGGTGGGATTGCTCAGGAAGTGCTTCAGCAGGAGAATGTAATCTGTGTCAATGC
Organism: Lachnospiraceae bacterium; assembly: GCA_030524635.1. GTDB lineage: Bacteria > Bacillota > Clostridia > Lachnospirales > Lachnospiraceae > Caccovicinus. The sequence continues at coordinate 96,560 of JAUNGG010000002.1, read as the reverse complement.
ATCTGCCGGCATGACAAGGCAGGCATATCAGCTTTTAAGCCGGAAGGTGCTGGATAATATAAAAGGATTTCTGGCTTTGGGGTAATTATGCCGGGAAGCATGAGGAAATGACAGAGAAACAAAAAGGCGGCAGAAACAAAAAACGCAGAAATCAGGAAACACGGGGGAAATAATGAAGAGAGGGGAACCAATACGGGCAGCAGTGATCTCAGACACACATGGTCTGCTGCGCCCTGAGGTAGAAAAGATACTGGAAATTTGTGACGTGATCATTCATGCAGGGGATTTTGATAATCAAATGCTGTATCATAAGCTGCATATTAAGCAGCCGCTGTATGCAGTCAGAGGAAATAATGACGGCTTCTGGGGAATGCAGCTTCCACTGGTGCGGCGGTTTGAGCTGGGGGGAGTCCGATTCATCATGGCCCATGAGCGATCTGATATTCCGCATACTTTGGGGGACGAGCAGGTGGTGATATTTGGCCACTCTCACATGTACTACCAGCAGATCGAGGATGGACGGCTGTGGCTGAATCCAGGAAGCTGCGGGTATAAGCGGTTTACGCTGCCCCTGTCCCTGGCAGTTATGACACTGCAGGATGGAAATTACAGTGTGAAGACCATCTGGCTGGACGAAGAGTACGGCAGAGAGCCGGGGGCTGGCTTGAATTTGGGAGCAGAGGAAACGGCAGAAGGCTGGAGAAAGCCGATGCCGGAGCGAGATGGAGGAGCTTCCAGGCAGACAGTCACAGAAGCAGAACGATCAGAATTCCGGAAGATGAAGGGTCAGAAAGCCGCGAAGCAAGAAGCATCCGAACAAGAAGCAACCGAACAAAGGGCATCAGAACGAGAAGAAGCAAAGCAGGCGGCAGCAAGGCAGAGAGCAGCAGAGCAGAAACAGCAGGAGCGGGATCAGCTGTTTTTGATTGCAAAGATCATGCGTTTTATGAAACGGGGAGCGACCGTAAACTGGGTGGCAGATAATCTGAAGTCAGAACCGGCCTTTGTGGAGATGATCTACCGGATCTGTGTCACCCATCCGGGGGCGGACGCCCATCAGATTCTGGACAAGCTGGAAGTAAACCGAATATTTTCGGTAGAATAAAATTAAGGAGGTATCTTATGGGATCCATTCAACTGCGGGAAAATTTTTACTGGACAGGAATTATTGATGATAAGCTTCGGGTCTTCGACATCATCATGTACACAGAATTTGGAACCACCTACAATTCCTATGTGATGAAGACCGGAGGAAAGACCATTCTCTTTGAGACGGCAAAGGCAAAGTTCTTTGATCAGTATCTGGAGAACTTAAAGGAGGTCATCGATGTGACGCAGATCGACTATCTGATCGTCAGTCACACCGAGCCGGACCATGCAGGAAGCGTGGAAATGCTTCTGGATTACAGTCCTCAGATGAAAGTCGTGGCCACAGCAGGCGCTATCGGATTTTTAAAGGAGATCGTGAACCGGGATTTTGTCAGCCTTCCGGTGAAGGACAATCAGGAAATGCAGATCGGGCAGAGGACCCTGCGCTTTATGATCGTTCCCAATCTCCACTGGCCGGACACCATGTATACCTTTATTGAGGAGGAGCAGATCCTGGTTACCTGTGATTCCTTTGGCTCCCATTACTGTCTGCCGGAGGTGGTATCCTCTGCCATTGTCAATGAGGAGGACTACCAGAAGGCGTTAAAATATTACTACGACTGCATTATCGGACCTTTTAAGCCCTATATGCTGAAGGCTCTTGACCGGGTGGAAGGAATGGATATCACCATGGTATGCACCGGGCATGGGCCGGTTCTGGCAGGAGACCGGATCGGACAGGTGATGAAGCAGTACCGGCAGTGGTCTACCGTGGTAAATCCCAATCCAAAGAAGACGGTTGTCATCCCTTATGTAAGCGCATACGGCTATACCGGTATGCTGGCAGAAAAGATCGCGGAGGGTGTGAAGGACAGCGGCGATATCGATGTGAGGACCTATGATATGGTGACAGCAGATGCTGCCAAGGTCAATGAAGAACTGCTTTTTGCAGACGGCTTCCTTCTGGGCACTCCTACTATAGTGGGAGAAGCGCTGAAGCCTATCTGGGATCTGACTCTGGGTATGTTCCCGGCCACCCACGGCGGAAAGTATGCAGGTGCCTTCGGAAGCTACGGCTGGAGCGGCGAGGGCGTGCCCAATATTACCCAGCGGTTAAAGCAGCTTAAGATGAAGGTATCCGATGGATTTAAAGTGCGCTTTAAGCCGGATGAGGCGGATCTGGTCAGCGCCTATGAATACGGCTATCAGTTTGGCTGCAGAGTCCTTCAGAAGGAAGTTACCCTTCCAAAGAAGAAGGGAAGCCGTCAGCTGGTGAAGTGTCTGGTATGCGGCGAGATCTTTGATTCCTCCATGGATATCTGCCCGGTATGCGGCGTTGGCCGGGAAAACTTCATTCCGGTAGAGGTGGAGGAGAACGAATTTACCAATAATACAGAAAGCTTCTATGTGATCCTAGGCAATGGCGCTGCCGGCTTTAACGCGGCAAAGGCGATCCGGGAGCGGGATAAGACCGGCACCGTCATCCTGATCTCCAATGAGCCCTATGCTTCCTACAACCGCCCAATGCTGACCAAATCCATTGTGGCAGGCCTGGAGCCGGCACAGATTGCCATAGAGGCGGAGAGCTGGTATGCACAGAATAATATCTATCAGATGCTGGGAAGAAATGTGCAGTCTGTTAATTTAGAGGAGAAGCAGGTGGTGTTAGATGACGGAAGCAAGATTCATTTCACCAAGCTGATTTATGCGCTGGGAAGCGAGTGCTTCATTCCGCCGATTGCCGGCTCTGATCTGCCGGAGGTAGCTGCTATCCGCCGCCTGGAGGACACCCGGAAGGTAGAGAAGCTGATGAAGCAGAGTAAATCGGTAGTTGTGATCGGCGGAGGCGTTCTGGGACTGGAAGCTGCCTGGGAGTTTAAGAAGGCAGGACTTTCCGTTACCGTTTTAGAGGCGGCTCCCATGCTGATGGGACGCCAGCTTGACGAGAGCGCAGGGGAGATCCTGAAGGCTATGGCGGCAAAGCAGGGCATCCAGATCCACACAGCCGCTGCAGTAGAAGCCATCGAGCAGGAGGAGCAGGACGGCGCCGCCCATGTCTGCGGAGTGCGTCTGGCCGACGGGCAGCGGTATGAGGCGGACTTTGTAGTGATCTCCGCCGGCGTCCGTGCCAATGTAGCGCTGGCAAAGGCCATGGGAATGGAGATTGGAAGAGCCGTTATAGTCAATGAGAAGATGGAAACCAGCCTTCCAGATGTTTACGCCTGCGGTGACTGCGCAGAATATCAGGGCATGAATTACGCGATCTGGCCTCAGGCTGTAGAGGAAGGCAAGGTAGCCGGAGCCAACGCAGCAGGAGACAGTCTGGAATATAAGCCGGTATCCCCGGCACTGACCTTCCACGGCATGAATACCGCGTTGTTTGCGCTGGGCGACAATGGAAAGAATCCAAATCTGATCTACAAGACAGTAGAATGGAAGGATCTGGGGAAGGGCCAGTACCGGAAGTATTACTTCTTAAATAATCGTCTGTGCGGCGTGATCTTGATCGGGGATCTGTCCGATATGGCAAAGCTGACCAAGGCCATGGAGGAGCATGCTTTGTATCGGGATGTGATGGCGGAGTAATGCGGAGTATGTTAACGGGGATATGGTTACTTTCGCAATACCTCAAGAATTGCAAAATAAATCAGGTTAAAACATAAAAAAATGAAAGAACTCCCTTGTATAATACAGGCATACGAACAAAAGCCTGTAACATGCAAAGGAGTTTTTTATGTCAGAAACAGCATTTATTACCGAGATCGAGAGGTTCGCCCTGAATGATGGGCCGGGCATCCGAACGTCTGTGTTTTTTAAAGGATGCAATATGGCATGTAAATGGTGTCATAATCCAGAAACTATTAGTTTGAGGCAGGATCTTCACTATTATGCAAACAAATGTATTAGCTGCTATAAATGTGTTTATGCCTGTCCGTGTAAAGCTCAGAAACGAATTAACAACATTCACAGGTATTTTAAAAATATTTGTGTTAAATGCGGAAAATGTGCAGATATCTGTTATGCAGGAGCAATGGCTGTCAGTGGAAAGAAGATGACTGTAGATCAGGTAATGGAGGAAATTGTTCAAGATCGATCCTATTACCAAACCAGCGGAGGAGGTGTAACGCTGACAGGAGGCGAAGTGCTGTGTCAGCTAGAGTTTGCATCAGAGCTTACAGAGAGATGCCATCAGGAAGGAATTTCAGTGGGAATTGAAACAAACTTAAATTTCCCGTGGGAAACGATACAGCCATTTATCCAGAAACTGGATTTGGTCATGTGTGATATGAAGCTGTTTGATTCTGAATCACATAAGCACTGGACTGGTGTGGAAAATCAGCAGATATTAGAGAGCATAAGACAAATTGATGCATTAGGAATCCCATACATTGTCAGAACTCCTGTAATTCCTGGAGCTACAGATTCCAATGAAAATATCAGAGCGATAGCAGCCTTCCTGGCCGGACTGCAGGGTGAAAAGCGGATGTACTATGAACTGCTGAATTTCAATCCTCTTGGAGATTCAAAATATGACAGTTTGGGGCTTAAAAATCCATTTAAAGGGGTAAAGCCATTGTCCCCATTCAGATTAGAAGAATTAAAGGGCATAGCATCTCAGGAAGGGATTCTGGTGAAAACGGAGTAAATAAAGTGCAAGGGAGGATTCAAAAGAAATTCAGAAATGATGAAGCAACCCGCTGCAGGCGAAGAATTCTGAACAGCAGGATTCTTTTTCTGTAGAAAATAAATTATGAGGAGGAAACAGGAATGGGAAAAATTCAGTTTATCAATGAATTTCCGGAGACAGAGCAATTCAGCTATGACAAACGGATACGATTATTAAAAAAGCGCAAGCTGGAACAGACACAGGAAAAGATTGACATGGAAGGCGGCCTGGATGAGGATGATTATGGACGAGTGGTTCCGCCAGATGATTTTCATTTTGAATTTATTCCGAATAACGCTAATGGTAGTTACTATGGTTATGAGGGCTGGCGGACAAATTACTGTAAACTTTTGGAAGAGCATCCGCTGTACTGTGACCCATTGGATGCTTTTGTGGGAAGAGGCTTTTTCTTTATGACAAGGCAGAAGGGAGCAATCTGGAATCCCGATATCCCATATGATGACCTCAAGGAAGCATTTGAACAGTACAATATTGTATGTGGTATTGGTTCAGACGGCCATTTTACGCCAGATCTTCGGATGGGATTTGAGATGGGATGGGGCGGAATTCTGGAAAAACTGAAGAAATATCAGAAGATCAATTCAAAACCAGAGTGTCAGGAATTCTACGAAAGCGAAATTATGGTAGTAGAAGGAATTATCCGCTTTTTAATCAGGATCAGCCAGGAGCTAGGTGAACTTTCCAAAGAAGAGCGGAATCCGTATTTGAAAAAGAACCTGGAAGAGATGGCAGAAGTCAATCATAAGATGGCCGCCGGACGACCAGAAACCTTAAGGGAATGCATCCAGTGGATGTGCTGGTTTAGCTTTTTCAGCCGTCTGTATAACCGGGGACCCAGCGGTGGTCAGTTAGATGAACTGCTCCGGCCATTTTATGAGCATGATATTGCAGAAGGAATTATTGATGATGAAACGGCAAAGTTCTATATTGCCTGCCTGTTCTTAAATGATACCAGATATTACCAGCTGGCAGGGCCGGGAGAAGACGGACAGGACATGGCATCTCATATTTCCTATTTGATTCTGGAGGCAGCAGATTGGATCAATATTGCCTGCAATTTAACCGTCCGTGTTCATGATAATATGAACGAGGATTTCTTCAAGACATCGGTTCGTTATCTGTTTAAAAATAAAAATGCATGGCCCAGGTATTCTGGTGACAACAGTCTGGTAAACGGATTTATGCGCTGTGGTTATGATAGAAATCTGGCAAGAAAACGGCTGGCGGCAGGCTGTTCCTGGATGAGCATTCCTGGAATGGAATATACCTTAAATGATTTAGTAAAAATTAATGTGGCAAAGGTGTTTGAGGTAGCATATTTTGAGATGATGGACGAGGCGGGGCAAAAAGAACCGTCCACAAAAGTGCTGTGGAAGCATTTTGAAAAGCATCTGACCCGTGCGGTGGAAACCACAGCCAGAGGAATTTTGTTCCATCTCCACCACCAGGATCAGAATGAGCCGGAGCTGATCTGCAATCTTTTGAGCCAGGGACCGGTTGAAAAAGGCGCGGATGTGACCAAGAGTGCCAGGTATTTTAATATGTGCATGGATGGGGCAGGTATCGGAACCGTGGCGGACAGCTTTGCAGCATGTGAGCAGAGGATCGAACAGGAGGGGAAGATCACCTGGAAGGCATTGACGAAACAGCTGGAGTTGGATTGGAAGGATATCGATGGAGAATACATTCGCCAGATGATGCTTCACAGTCAGCGTTATTGCGGAGGAAACACACTGGGAGATAAATGGGCAAGAAAGATCAATGAGCTTTATACAAGCTTAGTCCGTCAGCAGGTGGACAAAGCAAGAAAGGAAGATCCGGACTATCCGGAAATCCAGTTTATCCCTGGCTGGTTCAGCTGGTCCAATACACTGGAATTCGGAAGTCATGTGCGGGCTACACCAAATGGGCGTTTTAACGGGGAGGCAATCAACCATGGAGCCAATCCAACCATTGGCTTTCGAAGGGACGGTGCAGTAACGGCGATGGCAAATTCGATTGCAAGTGTACAGCCAGGATACGGAAACTGCGCCCCGGTGCAGCTTGAGCTGGACCCGGGAATCGCCGGAACAGAAGAGGGGGTGGAAAAGATGGTTGCAATGATCCGCACAATTCTGGAAGACGGCAATACGCTTTTGAATATTAACATTATTGACAAGAATAAGGTACTGGAGGCACATAAGGATCCATCTAAGTACCCGGATCTGGTGGTACGGGTTACTGGCTTTACCGCATATTTTGCTATGCTGAGTCCGGAATTCAGGCAGCTTGTGGTAGACCGGATTCTGGCGGTAAATGGAGAGGACAATGCGGAACCGGCAAACAGATGAAAGGAGATCAAATGAAAAGAGAAGAAATTGCAGAGGAGATTTTGACAATTAACAGCGAGATTCGTTCCAGCTGTCTGATGCTGGAACAGGAGATTCCAGGAGCCTCCGTGTATCATCATATGATGCTGGAGGGGGATGATACCAAGTTTATGGCAGACGGAGAGTTTGTAAGAATTTTATTTTTATGCAGCGGAGCTGCTTCTTTCCTGGTGGATGGTGAGAGATACCATTATGAGGAAAAGGCATTTCTGGCTGCAAGACATGATCAAAATATTCAGGTGCTTGCGGAAACGAATGTGGATGTGCTGGAAATTCGTTGGGTCATGGGAGAACGGGATATTCAGGAGATCAATGAGAATCGTTCTCAATATCCCATTACAGGAGCTTATCTGGCAGCCCAGCAGTATCGGGACCCGTTTAAGAGTGAAAAAACCATCAGCAGAGCCATCCTTCCTCAGAGGACAATACCGAGATTTGCCATGGGCAGTGTGGAAACTTACGGGGACGATCTGATCGGCCAGCATGCACATCCTCTTCTGGACCAGTTTTTTTTCAGCTTCCCGGAGAATCATATGGAGCTTCTGATTGATGATCTGGTATATCCAATGGGAGGAAATTCCCTGCTGCACATTCCCCTTGGCTCCAACCATGGAGTCAGTGTAAAAGGCGATCAGGTTGCTCATTATATCTGGATTGACTTTATCCAGGACCCGGAAAAGGCCAATCAGTATCTGGACGAGGTACATAAGCCAACTGGAACCATGCGGTCCTTTGACCGATAGGAGGATGCCATGGATCAGATTTCAAAGGGCGGATTAATTCGACTGGATTCTCCCAGGGCATGGAGGACCTATACGGGAGGACGGCGGCTTGACCTGCTTCATGGGCAGAAGAATGGAAGGGTGACACAGTTTCCTGAGGAATGGATCTTGTCTGTTGTGGCGGCCAGAAATGCCGGGCGGGAGGAGTTCCCGGAGGAGGGGATGAGTCATCTGCCGGAACAAGGAAACCGTTTGCTGAAGGAACTGATTGCTGCTGACCCGGCAGCTGTTCTTGGAGAGGGGCATGCAGCCAAATATGGTTCTCAGACGGGAGTACTGGTAAAATTGATCGATGCAGCAGAGCGGCTTACGGTACAGGTTCATCCAGATAAAGAAACGGCGCGCCGGTTATTTCATTCGGATTATGGAAAGACGGAATGCTGGCATATCCTGGATGATTCGCCGGTCAATGGGGTAGAGCCATGTATTTACATAGGATTTCGTCCTGGAATCACCAGGGAAAGGTGGAAAACCCTGTTTGAACGTCAGGATATCAGCGGAATGCTGGAGTTCATGCATAAAATCCAGGTAAAAAAGGGCGATACCGTTTTGATAAAAGGAGGAGTTCCCCATGCAATTGGAGAGGGATGCTTTCTGATGGAAATTCAGGAGCCTACGGATTATACGATCCGGGTGGAGCGGGTTACTCCGGCTGGCTTGATCATTGATGATTCCATGTGCCATCAAGGTTTGGGGTTTGAACAAATGTTTGACTGCTTTGCTTATGAAGGAGTAACAGAGGAAGAAGCGATCCAAAGGTGGTTTGTGAAGGCCGCTGTTTGTGAGAAGCAGCCGGGAGGCAGACGCAGGATTCTAATCGGATACCAGAACACGCCATTGTTTCGATTGGATCAAATTGATGTCTGGAAACAGATAAAGATGGAGGATTCTCCTGTTTTTTCCGGAATTTATGTTTTAGAAGGATATGGTGAAGGGGGTGCAAATGGATGCAGGCAGCTGATGAAACCGGGAGATCAATTTCTGGTGCCGGCCGGTATGGGAACGTGGACGGTGGAAGCGGAGAAAGGTTCCAGGTTGAAGCTTATGCAGTTTATGGGGCCGAAGGTTGATTGACAGTAACCCTATTAAAATATGCAGGTTTCCTCGAAAGCACAGGTAAGCTTTGGAGGAGCCTGCATTTTATTTGAAAAGTTATAGCAAATTTCTGATTATCTTTGCATTTGGTGGCAAATGTCGGTTTAGCCTGATATTTCAGGCTTTTCCGGCATTTTTCTTTACGGAAGATACTCGGCACAACTCGGCATTTCCAAGCCTCACTCGGCAATCAAAAGTAGTAAAAGTGTAGTAAAAACTGCCCTTACTACTATGCCGCCAGCCTATCCATTTCAGCCTTCGCAGAAGCAAAAGTCGCATGTGCGTAATAGTTCAGCGTCATGGTGATGTTGGAATACGCTCGCCGTTCTCGTCAAGGTCGTAGACTTTCCGGCTCTTGGGGAGCCATTTCCCGGTTTCGTCCATCGCCCGCATGGTAAGAAGGATGTGGGCGTGGGGATTTCCGTCCCCCTTGTCATGGATGGCAAAGTCGGCAATCATGCCTTTGGAAACGAAAAACTCCCGGCAGTAGTCCCGGATAAGGTTGGCGTACTGTTCCGGGGGAAGTTCCCTCGGTATGGCAAGCACGAACCTCCGGGCAAGCTGGGAGTTCCATTGTTTTTCTATGGCTTCGGCGGCGTTCCACAAGGTATTCCGGTCTGCGTATGACCGCGGGGCATGGGGCGGCAGCATGATTTCGGTGTGGACGATTTCACTTTTATGGGAATAATATTTCTGTTTCTGGTCGTATTCGGAAAACAGCTGTTCCCCGCTCTGGTAAGCTGCGGCGGCTACGGCTGACTGGTGATTGCTGCGCTGGACGATTTTTATATCATGGTGGGGACAGGGCATATCGGCTTCCTCCTTCCTGTGGTTGGTTTTGGGCAAAAGAAAAGCAGGAAACCATTTCTGATTTCCTGCCTGGTGTGCCGCCGGTGGGCGGCTGATATTCAGCTTTTAGGCGAGACGACCAGCCTGATAAATAGGAATTTGTTACTGCATGATCAGTGATAGTTCTATTTCATCTTCGTCCGCTGCTCCGGTCTCTGTAAAGCCTCTACTCTTATACAAATTTAGTGCTTGGATATTATCCCTGTTACAGGTTAAAGTTACCCGATTTGAAGCGCCAAAAGGTTTAGCTTTGATATAATCAAGCACCCGATCCAATGCAGCTCTACCATAGCCCCGTTTCTGTTTCGATACATCAATCATCATATGCCATATATCATATTCAGGGATATCATAATCGTAAATCACCATAACATAGCCAACCATAGTGTCATCTTCATATATTCCCAAAGGCTGACATTGCTCCCTATAAACATAAGCCTGTGCGAGACTGCGAATCGGATGTGAAACAAAGCGTTCTTGTTCTGGTGCGAGTTTCAGATTAAATGCGTCAATAAAGTTTTCTTCTGTAATTTTTCTAAGATGAATCATAAATTCCTCCATAAATTGTCCTGACTTAATCAGTAAGTTGATCTTGTATGAACATCTATAAGGAACAGAAGATTGCATCAAAAACAAACAAAAAGCCGCGGCTAATTAAACCACGGCAAAAAAATCTACAAAATACTATTACAATGCAACCGAGGTCCTCAAAAGATATTCAGATTTCATATTAACCCTGTTATTTCCCATAATTGAGCACCTCGCTTTCTATCTGATTTTGCATAATTATAACACTGAGCATCAATAATGTCAATAACAGTTCACTCCTTTATCATTAAAACACAATTCCTAAAGCTCCGATTTTTTGCTAACCTCGTTATTATTTAGCCAGAAAGTAGCTGGTTTATTATAAAAAACAGAGTATTTAGAGAATTGATTTTGACTTTAACTGAAATTGCTTTGGACTGTCGCCCACTGCTTTTTTGAAGGTTCGGCTGAAATGGGACAGGTTATTGAAGCCGGATTGACTGCAGGTTTCTTCTACACTCACATCATTCATCAGAAGCTCCTTTGCCTTGTTAATGCGGCAGTTGATGATATATTGATTAGGCGATGTGCCGGTAACTTCCTTAAACAGGGTGCACAGATAGTATTTGTTGATATAAAATTTCTTCTCCAGATAATCCAGGGAAAGGTTATTTTGGAAATTTGCATGAATGAAATTAATAATATTGTACACCAGAGAGTAATGGGAGTTTAAAATGGTATGTTTGATACCATGGTATTCCCGGTAAATGCTGTTGACATTAATCAGCAGTTCCCCTAATTTAAATTTAATCAGAAGATCTTTTCCATAAATTTCGTCAGACTGGGCATGATTAATATTAATAATTTGATTCATTGTTTTGATTAGTTTATCTTGCTGCCGGCGGTTCAGGGGGAGAATGTTCGGGTCTTCAAATGGCCGGAATAGGAAGCATTCTAAAAGATCCGTTTGGGCCGATGACAGGGAACGGATGTAATCCGGCTTAAAAAAGAGGACATACCGGTCATAGTCATTTTTATTGGAAACAATGTAGTTGTGATGAAGATCCATATTGTTAAATAAAAGAAGGGTGCCGGGATTAATATGATAATATTTTCCATTTACCATAGTGACCAGATTTTCCGTGAGATTTAAAAACAGTTCATAATCATCATGATAATGTGGGCGGGGCAGTTCATTGGAGCGGGTTATTTTATGTTTCAGGGAAAATTCATCAGTAAATTTTTGATTGTACTGGATATCCATAGACATCTCCTTTGCTTTTATAAAAAATGGTAAAAATGATTTGCGACTATTATAAATCAGGACAGATAGGAAACTTTGCATTTTGTCAGAAAAATTTGCTTTATATTGAAATAATACCAAAAAACATCAAATTAATGAAGGAAAAAAGCCTTAAAATAGCTATCCTGGAAAAGAAAGCGCAAATTTTTTTGGTATAACTGCAAAAAAAGTCGTAACGGTCATGATAAACTTATGCTATCAAATAAATAAGCTTTTGTTCGTAAAAAATAAAAAGGAGAGGGATAAGATGAAAAAACAATTATTATGTGGAATTATGGCGGTATGTATGGCTGCAGGATTAACTGCCTGCAAGGGAAAGGAGAGCACAGCTCCATCAAACAATACTGCTGCTGAAACAACAGCAGAAACCTATAATTTAAAGGTATCTCATGTGCAGGGAGATAAGGCTCCGGTGGTGCAGGCGTTGTATCAGTTTGAGAAAGATGTGGAAGCAGCCTCTGACGGACGGATTCAGGTAGAAGTATTTCCCAACGGAAGCTTAGGCGACGCGGTAGATTTGATCAATCAGTGCAAAACAGGTTCCAATGTTGCCTTTATGACAGATGCAGGCCGTTTCTCCGATATCGTGCCCAATATGGGCGTGATCTGTGGTCCGTATCTGTTTGATGACTATGAGACCGGAAATAAAATGGTTCAAACAGATGTATTCCAGAGCTGGTGCGATGAGCTGGCCAGTGAAGGCTATAAGGTACTTAGCTTTAATTATTATGAGGGAGATCGGAACATCCTTACCACAAAGCCGATCAATTCCATGGCTGATTTAAAGGATGTAAAGCTGCGTACCGGATCTACCAAGCAGTGGGTAGATACCTTAACTGCATTCGGTGCAATTCCAACCTCCCTGGCGCAGAGTGAGGTATATACCGGAATTCAGCAGAAGGTGGTAGATGGAGCGGATCAGCAGGTTGTAACGGTAAATGATATGCAGCTTTACGAGGTGTGTAAACATTACACCATGACCCATCAGTATCAGCTAATGCTGGGGCTTGTTTTAAGCAACGACTGGTTTGAAAAACTGCCGGAGGATTTACAGCAGATTTTAGTGGACAATAGTGTGAAGGCTGGAGAATATTCCTCGAAGCTTACCCTGGAACTGGTAGACCAGCAGTTGGAAAATATGAAGGGAAAAGGGCTTGAGGTCAATGACACCATTGATCTGACGGAATTTAAGGCTGTTGCAGATCAGGTATATGAGGCGGAAGGGCTGTCAGATGCAAGGCAGCAGTTGTTAGATGCAATCAAGTAATGAAATGATATGTGAAGTAATGGAGGCAGAGGATGAAGATTTTATCTTCCATTTACAGATGGATTGTAAAAATTGAAGAAGGGTTATCAAAATTACTGCTGATAGCGATTATCATATTGTGCTTTGTGATGGCTCTGGCCAGATATATGAATTTCACGGTAACCTGGTCATTGGATCTGGTACTGCTGCTGTTTGCGTGGTTTGCATTTCTGGCATGCAGTCAAAGTACCAGAAGGAAGGCAAATCTTGGCGTGGATATTCTGACCAGACATTTTAGCAGGAAGGTTCAGATGTGTATCGATTTATTTAATCGTATTTTGATGCTGGTGTTTATTGTTGCGATGACCTATTATGGTATGTACATGGCACAATTAAACTGGAAAACGAAGATCACAACATTAAATATCAGCAATTCCTATATTACATTAAGCCTTGTATTAGGTGGTATTTTAATTTCGATCTCATTAATAATTCAGATTGTCCAGGATGTATTGGTAATTTGCGAAAAGGCATCCATGGAAGATTTTACAGAGAGGAGGGATGTATCATGATAGCGGTGGCTGCTGTTTTTATCCTATTGCTGCTGTTAAATATGCCGATTGCATATGTAATTGGAATCGCTTCCTGTATGTTCTTTTTCCTGGAGCCCAATGTCAGCTTCAGCATTGCAGCTCAGAAAATGGTAGTATCTACCCAGAGCTTCACCTTTTTGTCCGTACCGTTCTTCCTGACTGCAGGCTGTATCATGAATGCGGCAGGAATTACGGATAAACTGGTGGACTTTGCAAAAACTCTGACAGGTCATTTGACAGGAGGATTGGCACAGGTGTCCATCATACTGAGTGCGTTGATGGGCGGAATTTCAGGTTCAGCAGTAGCGGATGCATCTATGGAAGCAAGATTTTTGGGACCATCCATGTTAAAGGATGGCTATTCAAAAGCATTTACGGCGGCTGTGCTTTCCTTCGGCGGTTTGATCACGGCGACCATTCCGCCCAGCATGGGATTGATCATGTACGGGTATGTCGGAAATATTTCGGTTGGAAAGCTGTTTGTAGCAGGTGTGGTGCCTGGTATTTTGATGACGCTAATCTTAATGGTACCCACTCATTTTATTAGTAAAAAGAGAGGCTATAAGCCGGTTAATCTTAACCCACCTAAATTAGGTGAGGTATGGAGCAGTTTCAGAAAGAGCTTTTGGGCATTGATGTTTCCGGTTATATTGGTGGTTGGTATCCGGTTTGGTATTTTTACCACATCAGAAGCAGGAGCATTTGCTATCGTATATGCGGTTTTCGTAGGAAAATTCATTTATAAAGAATTGAACTTTAAGAATTTTATGGAAGTTTTGGACAGCAGTATCACAGATAATGGTTCCATCCTTATGATTGTGATCTGTGCAGGTATTTTCAGTTATGTTTTAACCTACAGCGGGGCTCCGGCATGGCTTGCCTCCTTTATATCAGAAATCACAACGAACAAATATATCCTTTTGGTTGGAATTACTGCTTTTCTGGTGTTCATGGGAATGGTCATGGATTCAGCAGTAAATACCCTGATTTTTACTCCGATCTTTCTGCCAATTCTTCAGTCTGTAGGTGTAAACGGTGTTCATTTTGGAATTATCATGATGACTGTAGTAACGATGGGATGTATGACACCACCGGTGGGAACAGCAATGTTCAGTGTATGTCATATTCTGGATTGTCCTACTGACGAATATATGAAAGAAGGAATGCCATATATGATTGCCATTCTGACAGAGATTGTTCTGCTGATCTTTGTACCACAAATATCAACCGGATTGGTGACATTGTTGTATGGAAGCTGTTAGTGATTATCATTCTTTTGCAGACTGTATGTGTTGCGAAGTCTGCAGTTGGATGCTATACTAAATCCAATATAAAAATCAGAATGAATATGTAGCTGTAAGGGTCTTTAGCAGTTACGAATAGACACAAGACAGAGGTTTTTACCATGGATTTACTCATAGCATTTCTTATTTTCCTGGCAGGTGTCATAGCCTGCCTGGTATCTGGACAAACATTAATATACGCACTGCTGCTGGGGCTTTGCTGCTTTCTGGCAGTGGGAAGGAAAAGAGGCTTTACCTGGACTGCGCTGGGAAACATGGTCTGGACTGGGGGAAAGACCTCTTTTCCTGTTGTCCGGGTGCTGGTTTTTATTGGCTGCCTGACTTCTCTGTGGAGGGCGGACGGCACCATTGGCTTTTTCGTTTACCATGGAATTCGGCTGATCACGCCCCATTTGTTTATTTTGATTGCCTTTTTTCTGACTGCCATCCTGTCCTTCGGCATCGGCACCAGCTTTGGGGTGACTGGAACTGCAGGAGTGGTTCTGATGATTCTGGCCCGAAGCGGCGGAGTCAATGAGGTGATCACAGCAGGAGCCATTATGAGCGGTGCTTATTTTGGAGAGCGGTGCTCCCCGGCTTCCAGTTCCGCGCTGCTGGCTGTTTCTCTTTCCGGTGCTGACAGCGGCAAGAATATGAAAATGATGCTGAAAACCAGTATTATTCCGCTGCTTCTGACCATTGGGATCTATGGGATCCTGTCCTGGCAAAATCCTATTCTTTCGGTGGATAGTCAGATTCTGGAAGAGATGACATCGGAATTTACTTTGTCCTGGCTGACGCTACTTCCGGCCGTGATGCTTCTGGTGATGGCCTTATCTGGAATCAAGGTGTTTTATGCGGTAGCAGCCAGCGGAGCATGTGCCTTCCTTCTGGCAGTCCTTTTACAGGGAACTGATGTTTGGAATGCAGTGTGGTGGACTATTTTTGGATATCAGCCGAAGTCAGATAAGCTGGCGGCTATTTTTTCCGGCGGTGGAATGCTGTCCATGAAGACGGTGATTGCCCTGGTAGTCCTGTCCAGCACCTATTCCGGCATTTTCCGGGGAACCGGTATGCTGGAGGGGATCCAGAAGAAGGCTGCCAGATTGGGGGAGAAGCTGGGGCGGTTTGCTGCACAGATCGTGATTGCAGTCTGCGCCGGATGTGTGTTCTGCAATCAGACCATCGGCATTATCATGGCAGAGCAGATGCTGGGGCAGTTATATGAGGATGCTCAGGAAAAGGCAGCTGATGTATGCAACTCCATTATCTTGATTGCAGCCCTGGTTCCATGGTCAGTGGCATCCACCGGTCCTCTTGCCATGCTTGGAGTGGGAGCGGAGGCGCTTCCCTGCAGCGTGCTGCTGTATCTGGTGCCTCTGTCCTATCTTCTGACGAAGGGCGTTTGGTTCCCCAAAAGCCGCAGATTGTCGAACGGTTAGAGATAACGCGGAATGGATTTATTTGACAAATCCTTCTCTGAGGGCTACACTATAGATAGGTATTTGTGATTGCAGCAATACGGAGCAATTGGGGAGTTTCTCAAAAAGGAGGATAAAATCATGAAAAAGATACTGAAAACTGCAGCTGCTGTCGGATTGCTGGCAGCGGCGATGAATTTGACGGCATTTGCAGGTGAATGGAAGTCAGATCAGACAGGCTGGTGGTATCAGAAGGATGACGGAGGCTATCTGAAGGACGGATGGAATTGGGTTGACGGAAAATGCTATTATTTCATTTCCGATGGCTACTGTCTGGTCAATACCACAACCCCGGACGGATATACGGTAGATGGAAGCGGGGCCTGGATCATAAATGGTGTGGTGCAGACCCAGGGGGCAGAGGGTGCACAGAATAATGGAAATGAAGCGGCTGCAGATGCAGGTCAGAATACCGAAGCCCCGGCAGGAGATCAGCTTGCGCTGAATGGACTGACCTTTACTGTTCCTGTTGGATTTGTAAAGGATGATGCGGCATCGGATGAAAGCAGCACCTATTTTACGAATGGAAAAGGTGTGATTGCCATTTCCTCTAAGGATATTGAGGATGCGGAGCAGTACGGCACCATGCTGGACGAGTACAGCGAGCCGATCCTGGATCTTGCCATGAGCCAGATCGGAACGCCGACAGCAAAGGATGCAAAGCAGCTTCCTACTGGAATCTGGTACTGTTATCAGTATGATGCGGAGCAGATCATGAAAATCCAGGGAACTGTGTATATCTATGCCAGGATCAGCAATGGGAGGGTCCAGATGGTCATGTTTATGGGAGACCTGTACGGTTTGACACCGGATGATGTGATGATGAGTTATTTAAGATAGCAATATGTGAAATAAAGATATGAGATAGAAGGAGAAAAGCCGGCAGCTGAAAGCAGGGGAACCCTGGTTTTGCTGCTGGCTTTTCTCTTGATTGTTATATTGGTTTAGGAGCTTCCGATCCCCTTCACAGCCCAGTCATAGGTTTCCAATGCCTGGAACAGGCTTAAGTCAGCGGCTGCGAAGTTGGTTTCTTTCTGGACATACTGTAGCTTTTGCTGCAGGTATTCTGCTTTGCTCAGCATTCCAAGAGAATATTTCTTCTGTGCATTACCCCAGGTGATCTGTGCGCTGGCATATCCGGCCTGGGCGGCATCGTAGGACTGCTTTGCTTCTGTGACTGCCTTATAGAGCTCTTTCATTTTCAGAGTTACCTGGTTCTCCAGATCGGACAGGGTTCTCTGCTTGCTGGCGTTGCCGGAGGTGCTGCCATCAGAAGCTGTGTTTCGTGCACTCTTGATCTCAGAATTGTTGCCGATGGCAGTCCTGGTATCCTGTTCCAGATCCAATTGAGATAGCCGGTTCAGGTCAGCAGCAGGAATACTCTGAAGCTGCATGCTTCCGGTTTCATCCACTCCCAGCATCAGGCAAAGGTTCTGGTAAATGGCATCCTCGCTGTCAGACAGGGACTGGAGGGAGATAGAGGCATTCTGCCAGTTGAGATAGGCCGTCTGCACATCTTGGCCGGTGGCAAGACCGGCCTGCTGCTGAGTCTGGGCATTTTCATACAGTGCTTGGTACAGGGCTTCCTGGGTTTCCAGGGCCGCCTTTTGCAAAGAGATGGACTGCCAGGAGATCATCAGGCTTTGAGCGCCGTTTGTCAGCTGCTTTTCCAGTTCCAGCCGGCTTTTATTGGAGGAGTAGCGGTCCAGGCGGTCGATCATTTTGTTGTAGCTTTGAATGGCAGATTTGTAGATGGCGGAATAGGAGGCATATTCTGCGTAGCTGTTCATATCGCCCTGTTCCTTCGCTTCTTCCCTTGCGGCATCGGCATCAGCCTTTTCTGACCGGAGGGAATCCCGGATTTTGATATAAGCTTCCTTGGTTTCTTCTGCACTGTCTGTCAGCTTTTGGATGCTGAGATGATTAGCATGGATCAGGCTGCCCAGCTCTTCATATTCGATCCGAGTATCCTGGAGACGTTCCGGAGATATCTGGTTCCCATCTGCAGCGGTGTAGAGCGCTTGGGCGGCTTCGCTGACGGAGGATTCTCCGGCAGTTTCCGCCAATGCAGTGCAGGAAAAGCTGGTATGGCAGAAGGCAAAGGAGAGAAGGCATATAAAAATTTGTTTTGGGTGGAAACAGTGTTTTGGCAGAAGCCGGAGCCGTTCCATTTTCGTCTGTTTTTGCTGTTTCATCATCTTACCTCACCTCGCTTCCTGTTATTCTGCACTTGCCAGTCCGTTCACATTCCAGCGATAATTTTCAAGGGCCGTAAGGAGATCAAGCTGGGCGGTCTGGACTGCAAGCTTTTTGGAAGCCAGAGTGGACTGCTGATTTTCATAATCATACTTTGTGATCATTCCGGCGTTCCATTTCTGCTGGGCCAGGGTCATGTTCCGTTCTTCAGCAGCTTCATCGGAGATGGCCTGTTCATAGGAAAGCCTGGCGGTATTCAGGCTTTGCCATGCGCTGGTAACCGATACGCCGATCTGTCGCTTATTTGCATCAATGGTTTTCTGAATGTTTTCTTTATTCTCTGCATTCTCTGCGTTCTCCAGCTTGATCTGGTTGATCCGCAGGGTATAGTTGGTTTCCAGGGCAGTCTGTTTATCCGCTTCCAGGTCAATGGCATCGATCTGGGCCAGTTCCACCTCCGGGACATTCTGGATCTCTGGCTGGTCGCTTCCCTGCCACCCGCACGTGACGATCAGGGTCTGTCTGGTGTTTTCAATGGTCTGCTCCAGATTGGCAATGGTGGTTTCCTGGTTTAGAACTGCCTCCCGGGCATCCAGCACATCGGTATCGGTGACGGTTCCCGCCTGCCTCTGGGCTGCAGCCAGGGAGTAAGCGTTTTCCAGTGTTTTTTTCGTCTCCAGGGCGGATTCCAGCTCCAGCTGATTTTTATAGTAGGAGATGAAATTGGACTGGGCGGACTGAACCAGGCTGTCTTCTGCCTTGGCATAGGTCAGCTGGTAGGTGCGGCTGTCTTCTACATTATCATCTGCCTGCTCTCGAAGCTGTTTGGCTTGCTGTTCTAATTGATAATCGGTTATTCTGCCGGCACCATCCTCACCGGTCCGGTCATCCTCCAGATCCTCTGCCAGTTCCCGATATTTGTCAGCCACATCCGTTTTTGTACGCCCGTAATCCTTGATGAATTTGTTGTAGGTGTATTGATTATTTTGGACTGTTACATTATATTCGTGGATCAAGTCGGCCAGCTCGTTATATTCCAGCACATTATCCTGAAGTGCGGCCCATTCCTCTGAGGTTCTGGCAAATTCAGGGCTTCCTGCATGGACTGTTACAGGAAGCAAGGCTGTTATAACAGCAGAGAGGCACAGAGTCGCCGCCTGCTTTCGGCAACTCTGGCTTCTTTCTGGCATGTGGGTTATGTATTGTTTCATGCTTTCGAAGCTCCTTTCCCTAAGGCTATTTATTTGCTTCATGGCCGCCGGCTTTCTGGCCGGGGCTGTCCCCGGGCTTTTTGAATGCTTTTTTTATGGCTCTGTTCTGGGCCTTCTTCAGACTTTTTTTCTCCCGGTTTTTCTGTTCCTTTGGTGTTCGGCTCATAATGCAGTAGAATACCGGCAGCATCAGGAGGCTCAGGAGAGTAGAAGCGGTCAGACCGCCGATATTTACAAGCGCCAGACCTTTTGTCATCTCGCCGGAGCTGCCCCACCCGAATGCCATGGGGATCATGGAGATGATCGTGGTCAGCGTAGTCATAAGGATTGGCCTCATACGGGTAGCGCCAGCTTCAATCAGGGCGGTATCCCGGTCCATAGTATCCCGGTACTGGTTTACGGTATCGACATAAAGGATACCAGAGTTTACAACGGTGCCAATCAGCATCAGGAAGCCGATCAGGGATACCATGCTGATGGCACTGTCTGCCAGCCATAGCAGGCCGAAGGAGCCGATCAGGCTGAATGGGATGGTTACCATAACCATCAGAGAAAATTTCGGAGATTCAAACTGCATTGCCATTACAACGAAAATCAGGAAAACTGCAAGGGCAATCGCTTCGAATATGGCGGTAAACTCTTCGTTCATGGACTGATCCATAGAATTTAAGCCGGTAGTAACCGTTTCCGTCAGATTGGGCTGTACGACCTCCTGAGTCAACTTCATAGAACTTCCTTTGTCTGCCAGTTCGGTATATTCTGCGGAGATGGTTACCTTATACTGCTTATTTTCTCTTCTAATGCTGGCTGGGCTGTCTTTAAAGCCTACCTCTGCCACATCAGTCAGTAAAACGGAGCTGCCAGTTCCAGTGGATAATACAATGCCTTTTACCTGATCCAGGGTGTCGTAGGTTCCATCTGGATACTCCACCTTAACCGTAATGCTGTCACCATCGATATCCAGTTCGGTGGCTTCGATACCGCTGATCATCTGGTATAAGGTATTTCCAATAGAGGAGGCAGTCAGGCCTACAGCTTTGGCCTTTGCAGCATCTACCGTAACCTCTACCACCGGAGAGGAATTTTCTGCATCAGAATGGACCTTTGTCACCTCAGGGCGGGTCATCAGTTCGGACACAATTTTATTGGAAACTTCCGTTACCTGGTCGTAATCAGCGCCTTGAATGATTGTTTCATAGCTTTCTCCGAACGAGGACATCATGCTCATAGAGCCGCTGACATCCACGGTAATGTTACAGTCGGCAATATCCTGCAGCTCCTTTTTCCACTGAGCTGCCACCTCTTCAGTGGACATCTTCCGGTCATCCTTCAGATAGGCAGTAATGCTGGCACTGTCACCTGACATCATTCCGTTTCCGCCGGCACTGGTCATGTAAGCGTCCAGATCCTGATGCTGGACAATAATATTCTCTACCTGCTTTACAATTTTATCTATGCTGGCAGTTTTCAGGCCGGGTCTGGTTTCAACAACAATGGAAACCTGCCCTTTATCATCGGAGGCCATCAGCTCTGTATCCAATTGGCCGGCCAGCTGAAAGGCGGCAGCCAGGAGAAGCACGGAGATCACCATAACTGTTTTCTTTTTCGGTAGGATCACCTTCATGATTTTCCGGTAGCTGCCCTGCAGGCGTATAACCGGCCTTAACAGAGGTGCTGTTTCCTTTTCCTTCGGGCGGTACAGCATATAGCACAGCGGTACCACTGAGATGGAAGACAGCAGAGAGGCTGCCATGGCAAATACAATGGTGTAGCCTAAAGGGCCCAGCAGCTGTCCGGTCATACCCTTCAACATTGCTAGAGGAAGGAATACTACGCAGGTGGTAACAGTAGATGCCAGCACAGAGGCGGCTACAATATTGGTACCCTCCAGGGCATCCCTCATGTATTCTACAAACCCAGATTCCCTGGAGGCGGTGGCACGAAAGCAGCTCTCCATAACAACGATTGAGTTATCTACCATCATGCCGACGCCCAAGGTCAAGGCGCACATGGTGATAACGTTTAAGGTCAGGCCCATGGCATTCATGCAGATCAGGCAGAACAGGATGGATACCGGAATGGAACTTCCGACGATCAGGGAAGCCTTTAAGTCACCCAGGAACAGCCAAATGATTACCATGGAAATTAGGATTGCCAGTACCAGGGTTTCTGCCACCGACATCAGGGATTCGGAAATCGAATTGGCGGAGTCATCGATTACGGTAATGGACAGCTCCGGATCCTGGCGGGTCAGGGTGTCGATCACTTTATTTACTGCATCAGACAGGGCCATAGCAGTAGAGCTTTGCTGCTTAGAAATGGAGATGGAGATCGTATCTTCCCCATTATACCGGGCAATACTGTTCTCTGTATCAGAAGCCCGGTAGATATTTGCAACATCAGCCAGATATACAATATCGTTGCTGCTGGTAGTAAGAGGGATATCTTTGAGGGATTCCTCGGTATCGTAATTCATTTTGGTTGACAGGGACAGCTCCTGGCTGCCTACTGTGGTATTTCCTGCGGGGTAGGACACATCGGAGGCAGCAATATCGCTGGCAATGGAGGACATAGTAAGTCCATACTGCTTTACCTTTTCTTCGATCAGTTCAATTCGGATATACTCCTCGGAGCCGCCCCGGATAGATACCTCGGCCACATCGGACAGCTTTTCAAACTCTGGTATAATGTCGTTGTTTACATAATTGTACAAGCTGTCTTTGCCGGGATGATCTACTACTAGTGAGATATCAGATCCGGAATTGGAGTTCATCTCGATGATCGTGGGGGTGTCCACGTCATCCGGGAGCTCCATATTGGAAACCTGGTCTACCTTCTTTTTCAGGTCATCGTAGGCCTCATCCATGTCAGTTCCATATTCATATTCCAGCATGATCATGGAAGAACCTTCGCTGGAGGTAGAGGAGATGGAATCAAGGCCGGACAGGGTGCCGACGGCATCCTCCAGCGGTTTTGTAATCAGTTCATTTACATCCTCCGGGCTGGCGCCGGAATAGGTGGTGAATATGATCATCATGGACATATCCATATCCGGCGTCAGTTCCATGGACATTCCGGACAGGGACTGGAAGCCGAAAACGATCAGGCATAAAATACTCAAAACTGCCGTTACCGGACGTTTGAGGACAAATTTTGTAATTCCCATAGTTTACGTCCTCCCCTTGATCCGTACAATGGTTCCTTCATAAAGCTCAGAGCTCCAGGTAGTCAGCACGTCTGTGTTCTGATCCAGCCCGGACTTGACCTCGATCCAGTCAGAATCGTACAAACCGACTTCAACCTGGATCTTGTGCAGACTGCTGGTTTCGGAATCATAGGTGTAAACATAGGGAAACCCGCCGTCATAGTAGACGGAATCCACCGGAATGGTCAGAGCATCCAGAACCCGTTCAGAGGTAACATACAACTTAACCATGGAGCCGGTAGGCAGCCTGGATTCATCAATATTTTCATCCAGCCGAGCCTTGATCTTAAAAAGTCCGGTGTTGGAATCAGCCATGAAGCTGACCTCAGTGACCTGCCCGGCGTAAGGCTCGCTGTCTTTTTCTACCACGATGTTGTCACCCTCATGTAAATAATTTTTGATTCGTTCGGTAACAGAGAAGGAAACTATTTTGGCACCTTGACCGGAGATTACGCAGATCAGGTTGCTTTGGGATATCTGGTCATAAACCTCAATATTGCATACCTCTATGATGCCGCTGATGGGTGCTGTGATCTGGCTGTAGGAAACCTGGTTGTCATAATTTACCTTTGCATTATTATAGGAAATCTGGGCTGCCGTTACATTGTCCTGATACTGCTGATAGGCTTGTTGGGAAATGCCGCCGCTGGCATAGAGAATAGATTGCCTGGACAGCTCCTCCTGAGCCTGCTTTAAGGACAGCTGAGCGGAATCCATAGAGCTTTTGGCGCTTTCCACCTGCTTGGTATCCACAACGCACAGAAGCTGGCCTTCTTCTACAATCTCACCAGCCTTAATGTTAACCTGGGTTACTTCGCCGGGAGCCTTGGGATAAACGTATACCACATCCTCCGGCTCTACCTTTCCTACCAGTCCGGTAGTCAGGCTGATATCCCGGATTTCCGGCTGGGTGACTTCTACAACAGGGTCGGCTACTGCCTCGGCGAATGGCTGCTTGTTCATAAACCTGGGCAGAATCAGGGCACAGACAGCGATGGCTGTCACGCATCCTGCGATCAATTTTTTACTCATGGGGTTCTCCTTTCTGGTTTGCGGAATTTTTGTTTTCACACATTTTTCCTGTCAGAACCGATTCTGACACCTGCTCCTGAAGCTGGTTTAAGAGCAGCTTTTTCTTAGGGCTTTCCAGGTTCTGTTTCTGCATCTGCTCCAGGGCAAACTGAAACAGATCCTCCTTATCTGGAAAATAGGTATACAGGCTTGCTCTGGAAATCCTTGCATTTCTGGCAATATTCGATATCTGCAATTCTCCATATGTAGTGCGCTGAAATTCCGTGATGATTGCTTCGCTGATTCGTTTTTGTTTTGTTTCCTGCAATCGAGAAAAACGTTCTGTAGGCATCTGCCTCCCTCCTTCCGTTTGCTGAGTGACATATTATCATTTCTCTATGAACCTATCCTGAAGCCAGGATGAACCGAAGATGAAATCACAGAAAGTTCATAGTTTGCAGTTGTTTGGCTCCATAATTTCATCTTTAATTCATGATTGTCATGTACAATAGAAGCAACAATTGCAGATAAAACGTGAGAGGTGTCATAGTTATGCGGATGTTAAAGATTTTGATTGTAGAGGATGAGAAGGCTCTTCTGGAGCTGTACAGCATTGTTCTGAAGAAGGAAGGGTATGAAACCCTGCAGGCCCACAACGGGCAGGAGGCCTGGGAATGTATGGAGCGGGAGCATGTGGATCTGGTGATCACCGACATATTGATGCCGGTGATGGACGGCTATGAACTGGTGGAGCTTCTGAGGGAGGATAATCCGCTGCTTCCGGTGCTGATGATCACTGCAAAGGATGATTTTTTATCCAAGCGGAGAGGCTTTTCTCTGGGAACTGATGATTATATGACGAAGCCTATCGATGTAAAGGAGATGGTTCTGCGGGTCAAGGCGCTGCTTCGAAGAGCCAATATTTATGCAGAAAAGAGCCTGACTATTCAAAATACCAGGCTGGACTACGATGCCATGACTGTCAGCCGGGGAGAGGAATCCGCTATGCTGCCGCAGAAGGAGTTTTATCTTTTGTACAAGCTGCTTTCCTGCCCCAATAAGATCTTTACACGCCTGCAGCTGATGGATGAGATCTGGGGACGTGACAGCCAGTCCGATGCCCAGACCATTGATGTTCACATCAACCGGCTGCGGCGGAGATTTCAGGACAATCCGGATTTTGAGATCGTGACAGTCCGGGGATTAGGGTATAAGGCGGTGATAGGGAAATGAAGAATTTCAGAATGTGGATGCTGTTTGTCTGCGCCATTGTTATGATCCAGATTGCCGGGTTTTTTATTACCGGATTTCTGATGTACACTGGGCTTTCTGTGGGGGTTTTGTCAATCGAACAGCCTATTCCCTGGCTGCCTTTCCTGGGCTATCTGATTGCTGCCTCTGCATTTTCTGTTACGGTTACGGTTCTGATCTCACGATTTTTCTTCCGTCCCATCCATCAGCTGGCTCTGGCTATGGACCAGGTGGCAGAGGGAAATTTTCAGATCCAGCTGCCGGAATCGGCCATGGGAATCGGGGTACGTGAGATGAATCAGAATTTTAATAAGATGGTGAAGGAATTAAACTCCATGGAGATGCTGCAGTCCGATTTTATCCAAAACGTATCTCATGAGATTAAGACGCCTCTGGCGGCCATCGAGGGCTATGCCTCCCTGCTGACAGCTGGTCTGCCTCCAGAGGAGCAGCAGGAATATGCCAGGCGGATCCTGGAAAGCGCCAGGCGGCTATCTTCTCTGACCGGAAGCATCCTGAAGCTTTCTAAGTTGGAAAATCAGCAGATCATCTCGGAAAAAAGCTGGTTTTCTCTGGATGAACAGATCCGTCAGGTGATCCTTACCATGGAACCGCTGTGGAGTGAAAAAAATCTGGATCTGAAATTAGATCTGGAATCGATTTTTTACCTGGGCAATGAAGAACTGATGATCCAGGTCTGGGCGAATCTGTTTTCCAATGCAGTCAATTTTACACCAAAGGGCGGCATGATTTCAGTGCGCTTAAAACGGACCGGTCAGGAAGATGACAGGGGGAAAAATGACGGGATCCAGGCAGAGTTTCAGGATTCTGGAATCGGCATGAGCAGAGAGGTGCAGGCACATATCTTTGATAAATTTTACCAGGCAGACTGCAGCCGGAATGGAGATGGAAACGGGCTTGGTCTGGCGCTGGTGAAGCAGATTGTAGGGCTTTGCGGCGGGGAAATTATAGTGGAGAGCAAACCGGATCATGGTTCTACTTTTATTGTGCGGCTTCCAGCAAGGGAGAATTTGCTGTATCAGGCTGGATCGATCCGTTAGAATGGCCGAAGAAGCGTGTCTGCAAATCTCTTGCATGGAGATAAAAATCATGCTACACTAAAGAAAATACTTTAAAAAAGTATAGAGGTGTATGATGATAAACAAGAGAATGACCAATATCGAGGTAAAAAAATCCAACCGAAACCGGATCTTCCGCTATATCTGTAAGCATGACCGGGTGTCGAATCCGGATATTGCATATGAATTAAATATCAGCCTTCCCACTGTGACCCAGAATACAAAGGATCTGATCAAGGAAGGACTGGTCTGGGAAGAAGGAGAACTGCAGTCCACCGGAGGCAGGCGGGCAAAGGCGCTGTCTGTGATCGGGGATTCCCGGCTGGCAGCGGGACTTGACATTACGAAAAATCATATCAGCCTGCTTTTGACGGATATGAAGGGAACGCTGCTGCATTACTGCCGGATCCATCATCCATTTCGCCCGGAGGATGAATATTACTGCGAGGTGAATCAGAGGTTGGAGCAGTTTCTGGAGGAGAGCGGTGCTGATCGGAGGAAGCTCCTTGGTATCGGGATCTCCATTCCCGGAATCGTGGATCTGGAGCGGAACATGGTTGCGTATTCTCATATTCTGGGGATTGAGGCGGTGCCCTTTACTTCCATCAGCCAGTTTTTCTCCTATCCGTGCCATTTTTTAAATGATGCCAATGCGGGAGCCTATGCAGAGGGGATCTGCTCGGAGACGGCGGAACGGTTTTTCTACCTGTCCTTAAGCAACACCGTCGGCGGGGCAATCTTCAGCAGCCGTGATCTGGTTCAGGGGAAAAATTTCCGGTGCGGTGAGGTGGGACATATGACCATCGTCCCGGAGGGCGAGCGCTGCTACTGCGGAAGGGCAGGGTGCCTGGATGCGTACTGTTCCGCAAAACGGCTGTCTGATTGGACAGAGGGGAAGCTGGAGCATTTTTTTGAGCTGCTGAAGGAGCAGGATCCTGCTGCGCTGGAGCGGTGGGAGCAGTATACCACCTACCTGGCTGTGGCGATCAATAATATTCATATGGTTCTGGACTGCGACATTGTTCTGGGCGGCTATGTAGGCAGCTATCTGGAGCCGTATATTCCAGATATCCGCAGGAAGGTGGAAAAACGGGCGACCTTTGCAGAGGACAGCGCATATATCAGGAGCTGTAATTATAAGATCGAAGCAGCAGCGCTGGGAGCGGCCCAGAAGGTGATCGAGACCTTCATTGAGCAGGTGTAGAGATAAACAGATGAATATGCTGAAAAGAGATTTCTGAAAGGAAGTCTCTTTTTTTGTTTGTTAGTATTCACTAAAATCATCGCATAAAAATTGTACAAAGTACACGTAAATAAAAAAATGCAGCCGAATAGCTTGACAAAATCAGAAAGAAATCATAATATAAGATACATAATAAAACTATTTAATAAAGTAATTAAGAAATAGAAAAGCATGAAAAGCAAACACAAAGAAGGAGGATATTGAACATGGAAGGTAAGATGAAGACTGCGGTAATGCTGGGGATCGGCAAGATGGGCTTTGAGGAGAGGGACATCCCCAAGGTAAAGGATAACGAGGTACTGGTAAAGCTGGAGTATGTGGGGATCTGCGGCAGCGATCTGCATTATTACGAAACCGGCGCGATCGGAGATTATGTAGTAAAGCCGCCCTTCGTTCTGGGACACGAGCCAGGAGGAACGGTAGTAGAGGTGGGAAGGAATGTGACCCATTTAAAGGCAGGCGACCGGGTGGCATTAGAGCCGGGAAAAACCTGCGGACACTGCGAATTCTGCAAGACAGGACGCTATAATCTTTGCCCGGATGTGGTATTTTTCGCAACCCCTCCGGTAGACGGCGTATTCCAGGAGTATGTGGCACATGAGGCAGATCTGTGCTTTAAGCTGCCCGAGAATGTGAGCACGATGGAAGGCGCACTGATCGAGCCTTTGGCAGTAGGCTTCCATGCGGCAATGCAGGGCGGCGCCAAGGCAGGCCAGACTGCTGTAGTTATGGGAGCCGGCTGCATCGGCCTGGTTACCATGATGGCACTGAAGGCGATGGGAGTATCCAAGGTTTATGTGGTGGATATTATGGCAAAGCGTCTGGAGAAGGCCATGGAATTAGGCGCAGATGGTGTGATCAATGGAAGCGAGGAGAATGCGGTGGAGGCTGTGATGCGGCTGACAGAGGGCAGAGGCTGCGATCTGGCAATTGAAACTGCCGGAACCCAGATCACTACCGTTCAGACCATCCATATGACAAAAAAGGGCGCTGTCATTGTGCTGGTAGGCTACAGCAAGAGCGGTGAGATGACGCTGCCTATGAGCCTTGCACTGGACAAGGAGCTGACCTTCAAAACCGTATTCCGTTACCGTCATATCTACCCGATGGCGATCGATGCGGTTGCGGCAGGCAAGGTAAACTTAAAAGGTATTGTAACCGATGTGTTTTCACTGGATGAGGTGCAGAAGGCCATGGATTACAGTGTGAACAATAAGGCAGATATCGTGAAGGCCGTGATCCGGATCGCACAGTAAAAGCAGGGGGATACAGATCAAGAAATAAAGGAAAAAAATCCAGTCAGCATGGATGAGGAGGATGGGATGGAAAACAGGGAAGCAGGCGGAAGAGTTCCGTTGATCAGCAAAATTGCATATGGTATGGGAGATGTTGGATGTAATTTCAGTTGGATGTTCGTCGGGAATTTCCTGATGATATTTTACACGGATGTGTTTGGAATCAGTATGAGTGCCGTGGCAGGCCTGATGCTGTTTTCCCGATTCTGGGATGCCATCAATGACCCGATCATTGGAGGACTGAGTGATAAGACCAATACACGCTGGGGACGGTACCGCCCCTGGCTGCTGGTTGCGGCGCCACTGACGGCGATCATTCTGATCCTCACCTTCTGGGCTCATCCCGGCTGGTCATCCACTGCAAAGATCGTGTATATGGCTATGACCTACTGCATTCTGGTTCTGGGGTACACCTGCGTCAATATTCCGTATGGAACGCTGTGCGGCGCCATGACCCAGAATATTGAGGAGCGGGCACAGATCAATACATCGCGCTCTGTCAGCGCCATGATCGCCATTGGAGTCATCAATATCATCACCGTTCCCTTTATTTCCCTTCTTGGAAATGGAGATGATAAGAGAGGCTATCTGCTGGTAGCTGCTATTTACGGATGTATTTTTGCTGCCTGTCATATTTTCTGTTTCGCAAAGACAAAAGAGGTGGTGGCCGTACCGGAGAAGCAGAAGATATCCTTACGGCAGCAGCTGGCAGCCGTTGGGAAGAACCGGCCGTATCTCATTGCAGTGGCAGGTCAGTTTCTGTTCGGCGTGACGCTTTACGGACGAAATGCAGATGCATTGTACTATTTTACTTATGTGGAGGGAAATAAAGCGTTATTCAGCACCTATTCCCTTTGTATCATCATCCCTTCCATCATCGGAGCAGCTTGTTTTCCCTTACTGTTCCGGCTGACCAATAATAAGGGGCGGGCAGCCTCCATATTTGCTGCACTTACGGGAATCAGCATGTTCTGCATGTATTTCTTCACTGCCAGGGAAACGCCGGTGCCCTTTTATCTCTTCTCCTGCCTGTCGCAGTTTTTCTTTTCTGGGTTTAACACGGCAATTTATGCCATCGTGCCGGACTGCGTGGAGTACGGAGAGTGGAAGACAGGGCTTCGGAATGACGGGTTCCAGTATGCCTTCATATCACTGGGAAATAAGGTGGGAATGGCCATTGGAACCTCTGTGCTGGCAGGGATTCTGGCCAGCTGCGGATATGCGGCAAATCAGCAGCAGAATCCGATTGTACTTGGGGTGATCCGCCATTCTTTTACCACAGTTCCAGGGATTTTGTGGATCGTGACCGCGGCGGTTCTGTTTTTCTACCGGCTGAACCGGAGGGCATATAACCAGATCGTGGAGGAGATCAGCCAGAGAAAGAATGGTTCCGGAAGGTGATGCAGGCATAGTGATTTCAAAAGATTACGATTACAGTTTATCAAAAGGTCAATGGACAGAGTATCTGGACATTGGCCTTTTGTCTTGTACATTTTATGAAAATCGTTTATCATTAAGAGATAAAGGGAATCAAGCTATGTAGTACGAAGGAAGGAACGTTGCGGTTATGTTCACAAAAGTAAAACAATTATTCGCGCAGGTAGATATGACGGAGGGGAAGCCCTGGGAGAAGATTGTGGCCTTCACCATCCCCATGCTGATCGGCAATATCGCCCAGCAGCTTTACAACACAGTAGACAGCATCGTGGTAGGCCGGTACGTGGGGGACAATGCACTGGCAGCCGTAGGCAGCGCCAGTCCCATGCTGAATCTGCTGCTGGTACTGTTTGTAGGAATTGCCATGGGAGCCAGCATTATGGTTTCTCAGTATTTCGGTTCCAGGGACCGGGAAAATCTGTCGCGGACTATTGGGAGCACCATTACATTGACAGCAGCCGCATCTGTGGCGCTGATGATGCTGGGGTCGGCAGCCATCCGCCCGGTGCTGCGGCTTTTGCATACACCGGAAAGCATTCTGGACTGGTGCGCTTCCTATTTGTTTATTTTGTTAATGGGAATTGCAGGAGTTGCCTACTACAATATGTTCTGCGGTATCCTGCGGGGACTGGGAGATTCGGTGTCCGCACTGATCTATCTTCTGGTGGCAACGGTGCTCAATATTATTCTGGATCTGTGGTTTGTGGCAGGCTTTCAGATGGGAGTAGCAGGAGTGGCCCTGGCTACCGTCATCGCACAGATGGCCTCCGCCCTGCTGTGCCTGCTGAAACTGTGCCGGATGACCAATCTGTTTGATATGAAGCTTTCTTATCTGAAGCCGGACTGGGAAAACATCCTGACGGTGATGCGTCTTGGCCTTCCTTCCGGTGTGACTCAGGCCATCTTCTCTCTGGCCATGGTGGTGGTGCAGTCCCTGACCAACAGCTTCGGCGAGCTGGTGATTGCGGCCAATGTGATCATTATGAGAGTGGATGGTTTTGCCATGATGCCGAATTTCTCCTTTGGAACTGCCATGACTACCTATTCCGGTCAGAATGTAGGGGCGAAGAAATATGACCGGGTCCATCAGGGAGCGAAGCAGGGGACACTGATTGCAGCAGGAACGTCGGCAGTGATCACTGCCCTGATCCTTCTGTTTGGGCGGCATCTGATGGCCATCTTTACCAGCACAGAGGAGCTGGTAAACTTAAGTGCCAATATGATGAGGATTCTGGCAGCAGGCTATATCGCCATGGCAGTTACCCAGAGCCTTTCCGGTGTGATGCGGGGAGCCGGGGATACCATGACGCCAATGTGGATCTCCATGGTTACCACAGTAGCAGTCCGCGTTCCCCTGGCCTACGGAATTGCCTGGCTGACCAGAACCCCTGAGCTGCCTCAGGGAAGGTATGAGTGTATCTGGATCTCCCTCCTCTGTTCCTGGGTGCTGGGTGCACTGATTACTCTGTTCTTCTACCGGCTGGGATGGTGGGAGAAGAAAACATTGAAATAACGTTGCGGTTTCTTCTGAGGTCCGCTATAATTTAAGAAGATTCCTGACAGGAGGTGATCATATGGTACCAAAAGATCCAGTTATGCTGTTAAGCTATATTAATACCCAGTTAAGAGATCATTATTCCAGCTTAAGCCAGCTTTGTGATTCCCTGGATTTAGACAAGGAGGAGATCGTCTCAAGGCTGGCAGCAATTCAGTATGGATATGATGAGAAAACCAACCAATTTCGATAGGATATCCAGACATAACGAGAGAGGAAGACAGGATATGCAGGGGAACAGAAGGATGGACAAAGTCAGGAAATATGATCAGGGCTTTACCCTGATCGAGATGATCGTGGTGCTGGTCATTATGGCGACCCTGGCAGCGATTATGGTTCCTTCCATGGTGGGATGGATCGACCGGGCGAAGGAGAAGCAGGTGCTGATCCAGGCGAGAAATGTGTATATGGCAGCCCAGACCATTGTCCTGGAGGATTATGCTAATGGAGAGACCTTGGATGAACTGACCACGGACCAGATGGTGGAGGCGGAGGAGCTTTCTCTGTGCAATGGAACTATTGCTTCCGGCGTGATCGATGAGGACAGTGGTGTGATCGTCGACTTTCTTTATGAGGAAGGGGATTACAGTGCTTCCTATCATGAGGAGGATTCGGGGGCATCCAAAAAGGCGGACAGCAGCGAGTCCGGCTGGACAGTCTGGAAAAATTAAATGGCATACAAAGGGGATATGAAGGCAGGTGATTCCACGATGAAGGCGGTGGCAGAACGAAATTCGATTCGCTCATGTGGCTGGTGGAAGCCTGCTTTTTGCGTGTGGTCGAAAGGTTGGGTAGATAAGGCATGACGGCAGGTCTTTTTATTTTGTTTACGGTAATTTTGGCAGCAGCAGCCCTGATGGATGGCAGAACGATGGAAATCCCGGATCGGTTTCCGGCAATGATCCTGGTGCTGGCACTTTTGGCTGCTGCTGTGGGAATGAGAACGGCGGAGGGAAGCCAGCTGCCGCTTTCATCCAGAATCCTGGGATTCTTTGCAGTCAGTCTTCCGATGCTGCTTTTGACTGCGGCAGTTCCTGGTGCCTTCGGAGGCGGAGATATCAAACTGACGGCAACCTGCGGTGCGTTTCTGGGGTGGAAGCTGGTGGTGTTAGCGGCGTTTTTCGCCATTCTGGGCGGCGGATGCTATGGAATTTGGCTGCTGGCTGCAAAGAAGGCCGGCAGAAAGGAACATTTTGCTTTTGGACCATTTCTATGTGCAGGTATGGTGATCGCCTGCTTCTGGGGCGAGGCGATCCTGGAATGGTATCTGACGGCAGTATTTGGTCTGTAAGGAGGTGCAAGATGCCAAAATACCGTTACCAGGCAGTGGATGAAAATGGGAAACGTGTGAAGGGCCGGCTGACGGCGGCGGATGAAACAGAGCTGCATGCTCTTCTTTTGGAAAAGGAATTGTATTTGACCAGGGCAAAGGTGATAACAGAGCAAAAGCGGGGACGGCCGCTGAAGGCAAGGGAACTTTCTGAATTTTCCAGAGAGTTGGGAACGATGCTTCAGTCGGGAATCCCCCTGGTGAAAGCGTTAACCATCCTTTCTGAGGAGGAAGGCATTCGCACGGAGACCAGAGGTGTGTATGAGCAGGTATTAAATCAGGTCTGCTGCGGCTTTTCCCTGGCAAAGGCCATGGAGCAGGCGGCAGGGGTATTTCCCGATCTGATGCTGTCCATGTTTCATGCTGCGGAGGCTTCCGGCAGTCTGGGGAAGACGGCGCTTCTGCTTGCGGAACATTACAGCAGGGCATATAAGCTGGATACCAGGACAAGGAACGCAGTTATTTACCCGAAGCTGCTGGTGATTCTTCTGATTGCAATGACCGGGCTTCTCACAGGTTTTGTGCTGCCGCAGTTTGAAGCGCTGTTTGGCCTGATGGAGGAACTGCCGCTGCCTACCAGGATCCTGTACAGCATTACAGACTTTATGACGGAGCGGTGGTATCTGGTGATGCTGGGTGCAGCAGCAATCGGACTGGGAGGCAAAGCGGCCAGCCGTATTCCTGTTATCAGGAGAGGGCTGGACTGGGTAAGCCTTCATGTACCGGTGTTTGGCAGGCTGCAGAAAACTGTCTGCACGGCGCAATTTGCCAGAGCCTTCAGTTCCCTGTATTCAGCCGGGATTCCCATTGTGTCTGCCCTGCAGATCGCCCGGAAGACCATCGGCAATTCTTATATTGATTTCCAGTTTGACAAGGTGATCTTTATGGTGCAGAACGGCAGTACAGTCAGCGATTCTCTAAATACGGTGGATGGATTTTTGCAAAAGCTTTCGGCTTCTGTCCGTGTGGGGGAGGAATCGGGAAATCTGGATGTGATGCTGTGTTCGATTGCGGATTCTATGGAATATGATGCGGAGCAAGTGGTGAGCCGGATGATCACATATCTGGAACCGCTGACGATTGTGATCATGGCGGTGATCGTAGGCGGTGTTATGGCTGCGGTGATGCTGCCCATCTATCAATCCTACCATGTGATCGAGCAGGCTGGGTTCTAGGAAACGGTTCAGCAGGTCTGCGCAGTGTTTTACCCAGTGAAGCAAGGGCATTTATGAACGGAATACAAAAGATGTAAGTTACCAAAAGAGGATTATGGGTATGAAAACAGTGATTTATTTGTCCAATCAGCTTGTAAAGGCGGCAGTCGGTGAGGTGAGGAAGGGAAAGCTTGTGATTTCCCAGGCTGTTGCAGAGGAAGCACCGAAGCTGTCTATCGTAAATGGGCAGGTGACAGATGAGGCAGCATTTACGCAGTTTCTGGAGGAATTTTGGGAAAAGCACCAGCTTTCCAGGAAGAAGGTTTATCTGGTGGTGAACAGCACACAGACGGTGGTCCGTTTCTTCGAAACGCCTAAGATGTCCCACAGAAAGATGATGGAGTATCTGCCCAGAGAATTTTCTGATGTGGAGCGGCTGCGCAATCCAGTTTACAGCTATCGGATCCTGGGACCGGGAAGGACTGCACATCGGCAGCGGGTGCTGGGAGTTGTGATGGAGCGAAGCTTTCTGGCGGAGCATGTCAGGCGTTTTCATTCCCTGGGAATCCAGTTGGTTTCTGTGGAAACAGCGCTGGCTGCAGAGCTGCGTCTGCTTCACCAGCTGGAGGGCCTGAGGGGAAAGACCTGTGCGGTTGGACTTTTGGATGGGGTTACATTGATGAATATTCTCTGGCGGAATGGAACCTTTATTCATTTCAGCAGAACCAAGGTATGTTCACCTGCCGGGTCACCCCAGTTTGGTATGGAATGTGCCAGGGCAATCAGTGCCCTGATGCAGTTTGCCAAGGCAGAGCAGGTGGAGGAGGAGCTTACGGCTGCCTATCTGGGCGGGCTGAGAGACGGAGAACTGGAGATTTGTGAGAAGATGATCCGCCGGCTGTGTCCTCACATTGAAGTAATCAATTTCTCAGATGCTGCCGGCAGTTCCGTGGTATTTTCGGAAGCTGTCTGTGATCTGGGTAATTTTGCAGTTCCGGCAGGAGGCATTTTTGCCAGTGAAGGAAGGCGGAACCTGCTGTATCAGTACAGACGGAGTCCGGAGGTTCTGGCCAGAAGAGCGGCACTTTTCCGTGCATTTGCGCCGCCGGCCGGGGCGGTATGCCTTCTGACATTGGTGCTGATCCTGCAGGCAGCCAATTGGTTTCACATGACGAACCGGATCAATTCCTGTTTTGATTACATGTCAGATCCTCTGGTATTGTCCGGGGCAGCCAGATATGACCGTCTGATCGCAGAAAATGAAACGCTGCGAAGCCGTCTAAAGGCCACCAGCCGGATCGCATCGAATATCCGCTCTTATCCGGTAATGGATACCAGGATTGACCAGGCGGTAGACCGCTGCGCTAAAAATCTGGTAACAGCCAAGGTGGTCGGCTTTCAGTCAGAGGCAGGTGTGATCCAGATCAGCAGCTCTGCGGCAGATGAGCCTTCCATTCACCGGTTTATCGACCGGCTGGCAGCAGAGTCCGGTGTCTTTTCTGATGTGAATTACACCGGCTTTGAGTATGTAGAGGATGAGGGCGTCTGGAAACTGTACGTGGAATGTTATCTGAATGTGCCCAAGCAGGAGGAGACGGAGCATACAGATGCTTCTTCAGAAGCCAGAGTTAGAAAAAGCAGAGGAGCAGAACGTACATCAGCAGGAAAGGGGGCAGATCATTGAAACTGGAATTAACAGAGCGGGATAAGACACTTCTCATTTTTCTCAGTGTTCTGCTGATCGCAGCGGCATATCTGTTCCTTGGCATTCTGCCCCTGCATCGGGCGAATTATGATATGCTGGCACAGCTGGAATCCGCAGAAGCAGATATGGAAGAAAAGGAAAAGAAGATCGCCGGACTTGCTGAGGTCAGCAGTGTTCATGATGAACTGGAGAAAGCGCTGGAACAGGCTCAGAATACCATGCTCCCCATGATGGAGAGCCGCCAGATCGACCGGATTCTTACCGGGCTGGCGTTAGAATATGAGTTATCCATCCGGAGAATGGAGATCCAAATGCCAGAGGAGGCTTCGGATCTGCTTGCATTTGGGGAAACAAAGGGAAAGAAGTCAGCAGCCGGAAACAACGAAGCAGCAGATAGTGTATATCATGCCCTGGTTTCCATGGAAGTGGTGGGAAGCCAGACCGATGGAGACAGGCTGCTGGACGCAGTTTCGCAGAACATGACAGGAATCCGCATTATTTCCATGCGCCGTATCGCGGCAAAAAGTCACAGTACTGCAGATGGTGGATCTGGGGAGGAAGTGCTGGAATTAAAGCTGGAGGTTTCCATGTGCAAAAAGGTGGCAGAGTGACAGCGGAATTGGAACCGTATACCAGGCAGATAGATAGGGAAGGGAGGCAGCCAATGGATCAGATCAGCGATTTTCGCAGCATGCGTATCGGGGATGTGTTAAAGGAATTGGGATATGCAACAGATGAACAGATAGGGGCTGCTTTAAATTATCAGAAGGAGCATAAAGGGATCCGCCTGGGGCAGGCATTCATTCAAATGGGGCTGATCTCAGAAAAGCAGATGCTGACTGCACTGGGGATCAGTACAGGTTTTCCGGTGGAGGAGCTGTCTCAGCTTACAGTAGATCTGGATGCAGCGGCCAGGATTCCAGTGGAAGTGGCAGAACGATACCAGATGCTTCCCATCCAGGCGGAGTCCGGCATCCTCACAATTTTGACCAATGATCCTCTTAATTTTTATGGTCAGGAGGATATCCGGCAGATCACCGGCATGGATCTGGAGCTGCGTCTGTGTGAATCCGGGCCGTTGTCCCAGGCGATCCGGTATTATTATTCAGAGATTGCCGCCAGGAAGGCGGCCAGCGCAGCCAATGATTCCTCCTGTTCCCCCGATTTATTTGATTTCCAGGAACCATCCAGCGTGAGCTGGCGCAGGCAGAGCGAAGCCCTGCGAAGAGGAATTGGTATTGGGATTGGTAAAGCAGGGGAAAAAGCAGAATCTGCAGTGCCGGAACGTGAAGGCAGGGGCAATGACCGGTTCGGCAGCAGATTCAACAGCCAGGGCAAGGAACGGTTCAACGGCGGAAGTGACAGTAGAAACAGCAGCCAGCCAAACGGCAGTGTGAACGGCGAGATCACCAGTCAGCTTAACAGCGGAGCTGGCCGCAGAGGCAGAGACTGGTTCAGCGGCGAGGATAACAGCCAGTTTAACGGTGCGTTTAAGGACCAGGTCGATAGCCGGCTTAACGGCGTGCTTGAGGACAGGTTCCATAGCGGGCTGGATGGCGGGGATAATAGCCGGCCAGGCAGCGGGATTTATGGCAGATTCAAGGCCTGGACAGGAGGCAGAGCGGAAGATACCCCGATCATTAAGCTTCTGAATCAGCTGATCCAGCGTGCTTACCGGAACAATGCCAGTGATATTCATATTGAGCCTCACGAAAATAATACCGTTGTCCGAATGCGGATGGACGGCGCCATGAGAGAATTTGTCACCCTGCAGAAACGGGTCCATATGCCTCTGGTTGCCAGGATCAAGATATTGGGAGATATGGATATTGCGGAGCGCAGGCTTCCTCAGGACGGCCATTTCCAGATGCAGATCGATGGGGAGACGGTCAATACCAGAGTGTCTGTGATCCCTACCGTGTATGGGGAAAAGGCTGTGATCCGGCTTTTATCCGGAAACCAGCCGATCCAGTATGCCGATACCTTCGGCATGAATCATGAGGATTACCAGAAACTGCGCCAGATGCTGGATGCGCCCAATGGCCTGATCTATCTGACCGGACCTACCGGCTCAGGGAAAACCACAACGCTGTATCTGGTACTCCAGGAGCTGGCAAAACGCCCTGTCAATATCTGTACCATAGAAGACCCGGTGGAGAAAAATCTGCCGGGCATCAGCCAGTGCCAGGTCAATCTGAAAAAGGGGCTGACCTTTGAGAATGGCCTTCGGGCGCTGCTGCGTCAGGATCCCGATATCATTATGATCGGAGAAACACGAGATAAGGAAACCGCTGCCATATCTGTCCGGGCCGCTGTCACCGGACATTTGGTGCTGTCTACGCTTCACACAAACGATGCAGCTTCCTCCATTATCCGTCTGAAGGATATGGGCGTAGAGCCCTATCTCACAGCCAGCTCCCTGGTAGGAATCGTGGCGCAGCGGCTGCTTCGAAAGCTTTGTCCTGAATGTGCCAG
Organism: Lachnospiraceae bacterium; assembly: GCA_030524635.1. Classification (GTDB taxonomy): domain Bacteria; phylum Bacillota; class Clostridia; order Lachnospirales; family Lachnospiraceae; genus Caccovicinus. Next base: position 58,107 of record JAUNGG010000002.1, on the reverse strand, counting down.
GACGGCCAAGGCAGATGAGGAGGACTGGAAACTGTTGGATAAAAGACCTGCCAGGATCCGCGTCCCTGCAGGCTGTCCTTCCTGCAATGGCACCGGATATCGGGGACGGGTGGCGGTCCATGAGATCCTGATCGTGGATCAAGCGGTGAGGAGAATGATAAGCGAGGGAGCGTCCGCGGAGCAGATCCGGGAACACGGGATCCATGCTCAGGGAATGCGGACTTTAAAGGAATGTGCAGCTGAGCTGGTGGAGCAGGGAATTACCAGTATGGAGGAACTGAAACGGGCAGCCTACTATAATGAGATGGGGTAGCGCTATGGGAATCAGGTGCAGAGAATGCTGGAAACAGGCTGGATTTACCTTGATCGAGCTGGTGGTAGTCATGGCTCTTATGCTGATCCTGCTGGCGGCGGGGGCATGGGGTGTAACCGGGTATCTTCGATATGCAGAGTTTCAAAAGCAGAATGAATATGCCCAGAGCATTTTCCTGGCAGCCCAGGCTGAGCTGACAAAGCGTTCCCAGCAGGGGCAGCTTTCGGAACTGGCTGCATTATTTGCAGATGACAGGCCGCTGGATGTGGAGCAATTGACCGATGGAGATGGAAAGCCAGTGGATGCCGAGCAGGTGTGGACGAACCAGGAAGGCAGGATTTATGTTCTGGAGGCCGGCAGGCAGGATTATGTCCGGTACTTGGAAGGGAGTTTGGACAATGATGTCAATGCCGACTGGAAGATACAAGCTTTGTATCAGCTGATCGAGCCGTATATTTTAGATAAGACCATATTGATGGAAGGAACCATCCGGATCGAACTGGAGCCCTCAGAAGGGCTGGTTTACGGGGTTTTATACAGCAGCCATTGGCCGGAGGGCTTTGGGAAGGCGCCAGATGATGGTTTAAGTGACAGGTCAGGTGCAGAGTCGGGAGATAGCCGGGAGATTGGTTCAGGCGCTGATTCCAGCACTGACAGGGCCAATATTACAGACCGCAGGATTGGGAATCGGAAGAAGGAAATGATTGGATATTACGGAGTGGATACGCTGTCTAAATCCGTAAGTGGTAAGCCAAAAAAGCCGGCGATCCGCAGTCTGAAGCTTCAAAATAAGGACAGGCTCTGTGTCAGCTGGCAGGTAGCTGCAGAGGATCTGGATAACTGGAAGAATCTGACCTATGATATCACCCTTTATGGCGGTATCCTGTGGAAGGATGGAGCGGATGAAATGGAATGGGAGGAAGGAGAGGATGAGCTGGAATTTGAGAAGGTCTGCAGGATTTCACTGAATCCCGGACAGTCTGTGGGGATTAGAGGCAGGCTTTCCTTCAGTGTGGGTTACAGTGGGATTCCTAAAAAGCTGACCACATTGGATTCTGGCACAGACTGCCAGGTGATACAGGCCCTTGTGACACAGAATGGAAGAGAAGAATGGTATTGCTTTCCCATTATTTTAGATGAGCTTCAGTATCAGATTACTCTGGTGCTGGATGATCCAAACCTGTATGGAGAGGGAGAGGAAGGGGAAGCCGATTCTCCAGCCAGCCGCAGCAGCGTGGAGCTTCCCTGGTTTTCTTATGGTGATTATGCTTTGATGGATCTGCTGGATGAAGATCAGGCAGAGCGCATTTTCTGTACCGTGATTGGGTATGGAGATGGATATGTCAGCACTTCCATGAAGGAGAGCAATCAGGTGATCTGTGATTTTTCTGAATGGACTGAGGCGGAAGCAGAGGCGGAGAATCCTGAAAACTTGGATGGGGAAGATCCAGAGGAGGAAGCTTCAACTGGGGAAGGGTCAGGCAGGAGGGATTAAAATGAGAGAAAAAATAAAAAGCAGTCCCCTGACGAATCAAAAGGGCTCTGCACTGATTGTAGTGCTTTGTGTCATGATGGTAACTGTGACAGTCAGTCTCTCCCTTCTGCTGGCGGCTTCTGTTCTTACTGCCTCTGCCCGGCGATCCTCCGCCAGGGAGCAATGCCGGATTATGGCGGAATCCGTCAGCCGGAGGCTGGGGAAGGAGCTGACGGCAGAGGATTATTCTCATATCCCATCTGACAGCCCGCCTGACCACAGCCTTCGGCAGTATGTGGGAGCATATGTTTGCAGCAGGAGCAGCGGCTGGCCGGATTACAATGCCAGGGGCGGCCCGGAGCATACACTTTCTGCGGCAAAGAGAAGCTTTCAGCTCACAGATGAGGAATGGCCTGAGGAGGCCGGCACGATCACCGTCAGTCTGTACTGGGTCAATGGAAGCGGTCGGAAATGGGATGGCCGGGAAAGCTGGGAATCCTATTTTCACAGCATTGATATTGACCTGTATGTGGAAGTAACCTGTACCATCCGGCAGGAAGCTTGTACTTGGACGGATATTTATTCGAAAGTAAGCAATGAGGAGGAAGGGACCTGGAAATGGTCTCAAATCGTGGAACGGGATGGAGGGGAAGGATAATGGAAAGGATCATGGAAAGGATGATGGAACCAGCGGCAGTATGGCTGAGAAAACTGACAACATTCCATCACGGGGGCAGATGGAAGCAGGAAGGCAGCACCATGGTGGAAGTCATCATCAGCTTTGCCATGCTGGTAATCGTAGCTGCCATGTTTTCCAATGTCTTTCTTACCTGCAGCCGCATGACCCTCCAGGCCACAGCATTGATGGAAGAAAATGCCCGGTTCTGTGAGGATTATTACTTAAAAGAGAACCTTCAGACAGAGCTGGTGAGGGAAGGCACGATTCTTTTTGAGCGGATCGATTCCAATCAAGGAGAGGAGGAACGGGATTCCTTTTCTGTGGAGGAGATGGAACTGTACCGGCATACCAGCACAGAGGGCTGGCGCGGGAAACTCTATGATGTGTCAGATGGTGAGTAGTGTCTGTGATTTATCGGCAGAAGAAAGGGGATGGAGCTAGCCATGATAAGGAAGAAATGGAAAAATTGGAAAATATGGAACCTAGGTCAAAATGGCTACACCATGGTGGAGGCAATCGTCAGCTTTGCCTTGACCGGAATGTTCCTGACGGCAGCCGGAATCATCCTGTCACAAAGCCTTCGGCTGCATTACCGGATGAAATCCACCATCGATGCTGTGACAGTTAGCGATATCCTGTTGGATAAGATAACTGGTGAGATTGCCGGAGCCAAAAACAGCAGATATCCAGGAAGTACCGTGATTTTGACCTTGGAAGGAAGAAATGGCTGTCCCTCCATTATATTTACCAACCGGGAGGACCGTATAGTAGAGATTACCCGGACCGGGGAGGAGGGAAATCCATATCTTCTGCTCTGGTATTATCCCACGAAATTCGATCCTGAAGAGAATCCATGGACCTACGATGAAAAGCTGTATCAGGGATTTGTGATCCAGGAACTGAACTTTGAAGCATTGGAGCGGGAGGTCGGAATTCCCAGCAATGTGATCCGGGTCAGCCTGACGCTGCACAATCCCAGGTCCGGCTTCACCTATTCCGTCAGCCGCGCGGTACCATGCTATCAATTTGAAACAGAGGAGGATTGTGAAAGAATCCTTGTGGAGGAATAAAAGGCTTACTTCACCGTCCCCATTTTCGTTAACGGCCAGTACCGGAACATAACCTTTGCAATGATCTTATCTCTCTTTACAAAGTGATGGTTCCAGTAACGGGCATCATAAGAAAAATTACGGTTGTCGCCCATCATAAAGTAGGAATCCTCAGGTACCTCAAAATGCATATCCTCCTCCGGAAGCATCGCTTCCTTTAAGTAGGGCTCCTCCAAGGGCGTTTCCGAGCCATTCAGATACACTGCTCCATTAATAATGTCCACGGTATCTCCAGGAAGACCGATCACACGTTTCACGTAGTAGATGGATTCATCATCTGGAAAATGGAAAATAGCAATATCCCCCCGCTCTGGGTCGGAGAACCGGTACGTAAGCCGGGAGCCGATCACACGGTCATCAGTCATAATCGTATTTTCCATGGAACCGCTTGGCACCTTGCTGTTTGCAATAATAAAGGTATTCAACACAAAGGCAATACAGGCGGCGGTCAAAAGGATCTGGATCCAGCTGATGATCTCAGCTTTCAGGCCGCTGCTGGGGGTCTTCTTTTTTTTATGGGATTTTTCTTCCTCGTGCCGGACGGGAGAACCTAATCTGCGATTTTCAGAACTCATATGATACCTATCCTCGATTTCTTTCATAGTACGCCTGCGCCGGCAGGCATGTTTGTTTGCTGGACAAAGTAAAAGCCAACTTTGGAACTTATGCTATGAAAGAGTATATTTTAGTTTCCGGTTTTCTGCAAGGACTTTTAGAAAAACATAAGAATTTTTCAAAAAATTGGAAAGAAATTTGCTGCAAATCCGGACATTGCTTGTTTTTTTTATTGCTGTATGTTAAGCTTACACTAAGCGTAGTTACCTTGATTTTACAATAACAGGCGGTATGATTTTAATTTTTTCCACTTTGGAAGGGAGTCAATGACGGATGGGAATTTACTTAAATGGATCAAGTGCATACACATTATACAAGAGTGAAACCATGAAACCATATTTTGTGGATAAGACACGGATGATTGCAGAGCTGATTCCTCTCGTTGAGCAGGGTGGTAACTGTATTTGCGTGACCAGGCCGCGCCGGTTTGGGAAGACCATGGCTGCTGACATGATTGCCTCTTATTTTTCCAGAGGGATGGACAGCGCAGATATTTTTGACTCTCTTTGGATCGGAGGGGAGCCGAAGTATAAGGCACATCGGAATCAGCATCATGTGATTCAAATTTCTTTTAACAAGATTCCAAGGCGATGCAAGACTTATGAGCAATACATCAGCCGAATCGAGGATCAGCTGTTGGAGGATTTGCAGAATGCTTATCCGGAGGCCATGATTCGAGAAGATGATGCAGTGTGGGATGCGCTGCTCAAGGTATATTCCTTTGATCATACAGCAAGATTTATTTTTGTTCTGGATGAGTGGGATTTTATCTTTCACAGAAGCTTTGCCACACCGCAGGATCAGTCAGATTATATTGATTTTTTAAGTAATCTGCTGAAGAATCAGCCATATGTGGAATTTGCCTATATGACAGGGATTCTTCCAATTGCCAAGTACTCCAGTGGTTCCGAATTAAATATGTTTTTAGAATACACAATGGCAACAGAAGAGAAATACTGTGAGTATTTTGGCTTTACAGATTCTGAGGTAGATGTAATTTTTGAAAAATATCAGAGGCAAACAGAATTTCCAAGAGTGACAAGGGAGGGGCTGCAGGTCTGGTATGATGGCTATCACATTCGCTCTGGTGAACGAGTGTATAATCCACGTTCTGTAGTAGCTTCTTTGAGCAATAATAATCTGGGAAGTTACTGGACCAGTTCCGGACCGTATGATGAGATTTTCTATTATATAAAACACAATGTTGCGGATGTGCGGGATGATCTGGCTTTGATGGTTTCCGGAATTCCGGTTCCGGCTAAAATTCAGGAATATGCTGCAACGTATATGAATCTGACGACGAAGGATGAGATTTTCTCGGCAATGGTAGTCTATGGTTTCCTAAGCTATGAAAAAGGCTGTGTTTCCATTCCCAATAAGGAATTAATGGATAAGTTCGATGAAATGCTGCGGAAGGAGCCGTCATTGGGTTATGTAAATCGTCTGGCAAAAGAATCGGAGCGAATGCTGGCAGCAACGAAAGCTGGAGATACCGAGACCATGCTCCAGATCCTCGCATATGCCCATGATACGGAAATTCCTCTGCTCAGCTACAGCAACGAGACGGATCTGACAGCCGTGGTCAATCTGGTCTATCTGGCTGCCAGAGATTACTACCGGATCAAGCGGGAAGATAAAGCTGGTATTGGCTATGTTGATTTTATTTTCTATCCTGACGATTATCAGGCAGACTGCATCATCCTGGAACTGAAGGTGGATCATGCAGCACAGGAAGCCATCAACCAGATCAAGGACAGAAGGTATGCACTGAAGTTTCAGGGAAAGATAGGCGAAGAACGGCGCTATACAGGCAGGATCCTGGCTGTGGGCATTGCTTATGACAAAGCTTCAAAGAAGCATAGCTGTATGGTAGAAGAGTTAAGTCAGAATGTATGATTCAGAATCAATTACAATGATCAATCACAAAAGCAGGAGCCGAATGTAATATGAGCCAAGGAAAAAAATCAATTCAGAAATCCAACAAAAGGGTGATCACCAGAAAAACCCGCCTGCTGGCGGGTTCTCTTTTTTTAGCGATTTCTCTGATCCTCCAGATTGCCGCCCGCCGTGTACCGGGATTCGGACAATGGTATGCAGTGACCATCTACCCGGTTCTGGTCCGTATCATCGGCGGATTCTTTGGATTATTTCCCTTTTCTGTGACAGAATTTGGCTTATATGGCTTGATTCTGGGAATCATATGGTATGGAATTCTTCATATCCGAAGACCAAAGGATTTCTGTACCACCCTTTTTCTGATCACAGCATTTCTGGCCTGCTCCTATACCGTAAATTGTGGAGTCAATTATTACCGGAAGTCGTTTTCGGATTATCTGGATCTGGAAATCCGGGATTCTTCTATAGAAGAGCTGGAGGCACTCTGCGTATTTTTGACAGAGCAGGTGACGAATACTGCAAAAGAGGTGGAGTGGGAGACTGACCGGGATTTTATCAGACAGGCAAAAGCTGATATGGAAAAGCTGGGAATGAGGTATCCCCAGCTGTCCGGTTTTTATCCGCTCCCCAAACCGGTGATGGTATCTGAGATCCTGTCCTACCAATCCCTTACCGGCGTGTATTCTCCGTTTACCATTGAGGCAAACTACAATCAGGACATAACAGCCTACAATATTCCCCATACCGCCTGTCATGAACTGTCTCATTTAAAAGGCTTCATGCGTGAGGACGAGGCGAATTTTATCGGCTATCTGGCCTGTGTAGGTTCTGACTGCGCCTATTCCCGCTACAGCGGCTACCTGGCTGGCTTTATCTATGCCAATAATGCCCTCTTCCGCCAGAATCCGGACCGGGCCTCAGAGCTCCATGCCAGTCTGCCGGAGTCCGTCCGAAAGGACCTTCAGGACAACAATGCCTTCTGGGATCGGCACGAGGGCAAAATATCAGAAGCAGCAACCAGGGTAAATGACACTTACCTGAAGGCAAACAGCCAGTCAGAAGGTGTAAAAAGCTACGGAAGAGTGGTGGATCTTCTCCTGGCATATTACCGGGTTCGTTGAGTGAACCCGGTAATCAGATTGACGGCGCAAAAGACGCGCCTTTTATGAGAATTCGCTTTGCGACTTCTCATAAGCTATATTACCGGAACCGTTGAGTGAACCCGGTAATCCAGTGGAAATAAAAGGTTAAGAATTCATTGCTATTCCAGCCATAAAATGTTAAAATAGAAATTAATGACGAAAGGGAGCAAGGGGGTATTTTCATGGACAAGAAGTTATACGATTTATTAGATTGGGCAGGAATCGAAGAGCTGATTTATTCCGAGTCATCAGATCCGCATCGTTTGCTGGGACCGCATATGACGGAGGATGGACTTTTCATTCAGGCAATCATTCCCACAGCAAAATCGGTATCGGTAAAGCTGGCTGACGGAAAGCAGTATCCAATGGAAGATGTAGATCCAGACGGCATGTATCAGGGCGTTTTCGCTGCGTTGCTTCCGAAAAAAGCGATGGAGAGCTATGTATATGAGGTAGTTTACACCAATGATACCACAGAAGAGATCCAGGATCCGTATGCATTTGAGCCGCAGCTTTCCGATAGTGACTTAAAGAAATTTGAAGCCGGCATCCATTATAATATCTATGATAAGCTGGGCTCTCACCTGATGAAGATCAATGATACAGAGGGTGTTTACTTCGCAGTGTGGGCGCCATGCGCCATGCGTGTCAGCGTAGTTGGTGATTTTAACCTTTGGGACGCACGCCGCCATCAGATGAGAAAGCTGGGGGATTCCGGTATTTTTGAACTGTTTATCCCAGGTCTGAAGGAAGGCACGATTTACAAGTACGAAGTGAAGACCATGAAGGGTGAGCCCATGCTGAAGACGGACCCATACGGAAACTACAGTGAGCTTCGTCCAAATACGGCATCTGTTGTATGGGATCTGAACCAGTATCAGTGGACGGATCAGGATTGGATGGATGCCCGTGCAAAAAATGATACCAAGGACAAGCCAGTGAACATCTACGAGGTTCATCTTGGCTCCTGGATCCGGAAGTCTGCGGCAGTGAATGAAGACGGCACTCCGGTAGTGGGCTCTGAGTTTTACAATTACCGTGAGATCGCAGTAAAGCTGGCAGAGTATGTAAAGCAGATGGGATATACCCACATTGAGCTGCTTCCGGTTATGGAGCACCCGCTGGATGCTTCCTGGGGTTATCAGGTAACTGGATACTATGCGCCTACCAGCCGTTACGGTACTCCGGATGACTTTATGTATTTTATGGATTATATGCACGGACAGGGCATCGGCGTGATTCTGGACTGGGTTCCGGCACATTTCCCCAGAGATATGCATGGTCTGGCATGCTTTGACGGAAGCTGCGTTTACGAGCACGCAGATCCGAGACAGGGTGCACATCCTCATTGGGGAACCCTGATCTACAATTACGGACGTCCAGGTGTCAGCAACTTCCTGATCGCCAATGCGATCTTCTGGGCAGATAAGTTCCATGCAGACGGCATCCGTATGGACGCAGTTGCCTCCATGCTTTATCTGGATTACGGCAAGAATGACGGCGAGTGGGTTGCCAATATGTACGGCGGACACGAGAATCTGGAGGCAGTAGAGTTCTTAAAGCACTTAAGCTCTGTATTTAAGGGCCGCAAGGACGGCGCCATCCTGATCGCAGAGGAGTCCACCGCATGGCCGCAGATCACCGGTGATGTGAAGGAAGGCGGCTTAGGCTTCGACTATAAGTGGAATATGGGCTGGATGAATGACTTCCTGAACTATATGAAGTGCGACCCATATTTCCGTAAGAATAATTACGGCGCATTAACCTTCAGCATGCTGTATGCCTACAGCGAGGATTTTGTCCTGGTATTCTCCCATGATGAGGTGGTTCACGGAAAGGGCTCCATGATCGGCAAGATGCCTGGCGAGAATCTGGAGAAGAAGGCACAGAACCTGCGTGCCGCTTACGGCTACTACATGGGCCATCCAGGCAAGAAGCTTCTGTTCATGGGACAGGAATTCGGACAGGTTCATGAGTGGAATGAGAATGACGACTTAGACTGGGATATCCTCCAGTTCCCGGTACACAAGCAGCTTCAGGACTACGTTAAGACGCTGAATGAATTCTACAAGGCAAACCCGGCTATGTACCAGGAGGATTACTATCCGGAAGGCTTTAAGTGGATTAACTGCACCTACCACGAGGAAAGCCTTGCCATGTTTGTGCGCCAGACCAAGAAGCCGGAGGAGACGCTGCTCTTTGTCTGCAACTTTGACAACGTAGAGCACAAGAACTTTAAGGTAGGCGTTCCATTCTATGGAAAGTATAAGGAAGTGCTGAGCAGTGAGGATGTGAAGTTCGGCGGTGCAGGTGCCGGCAATCCGAGAGCAAAGACTGCAAAGGCCATCGAGTGGGATGGAAGAGATTATTCCATTGAGATCACCATCCCGGCTATGAGCGTATCCATCTTCAGCTGCACACCGATGAAGGAGCCGAAGAAGGCGGTAAAGGCTGACGAGAAGACACCGGCAGCTAAGAAAACAGCAGCAAAAAAGGCCACAGCCAAAAAGACTGAGGAGAAGGCAACAACAGCAGAAGCAGATGCAAAAACGGCGAAGGCAGCAAAGTCTGCGAAAGCTAAAACAACTAAGACCGCAGCAGGAAAATCAACCGGGACAAAATCAACTTCTGCAAAGTCAACTGCGGCTAAATCCACCGCTGGGAAAAAGCGTACTGCCAAAGCAGCGAAGGAAGCCGCTTCTGATGAGGCTGCAGAGAAGTAATACAAAAGCAGAAAAGGAATAAGGATCCATACATGTGTAAGTGTGAGAGAGTGGAAGCACTCTTTCACACTTACCTGTTTATAGACCAGACAAACAATAACGAAATAGGAGGAGGATCGCATGCACATATTTTATGATACAGAAACGGTAGGGACAGAAGAGATCCTGCAGGAAACCCTGGGGGTAGCCCAGGAGGTGGCGGAGGATATCCAGAAGCTGAAGCCCAATGCCGTTTTAGAAACGGTAAAATCCTGCCTGCCCGGGCTGATGAATCTGGGTTACCGGCTGCTGGCAGTTGCCGTTATCGTGTTCATCGGCACCCGCATTATCAATTACGTACAGAAATTTCTGTCGAAGACATTTGAACGGATGGAGGTGGAGCTAAGTTTAAGAAAGTTTCTGATCTCCCTGGCAAACGTTATGATGTATATGATGCTGATTTTGATTGCTGCGGACAAGCTGGGAATTAATCCCACCTCTGTAATCGCAGTGATTGGTTCTGCCGGTGTGGCCATCGCCCTGTCTCTCCAGGAGAGCCTTTCTAATTTTGCAGGGGGCATCGTGATCCTGATGATGAAGCCTTTTAAGGTGGGGGATTACATAGTTGCCTCCGGCATGGAAGGGACCGTGACCAATATCGGGCTGATTTACACCAATCTGCTGACTATCGATAATAAATCTGTGGTGATCCCCAACGGCGGGCTGGCCAATTCCTCCATCACCAATGTAACAGCGGAAAAGCAGCGCCGTCTTGACTTTACAGTCCGTATCAGCTATGAATCAGATCTGCGGAAAGCGAAGGATATCCTGTTTGAGATTCTGGACCAGCATCCCTTCACCCAGCATGAGGAGGGGCGGATGCCGGAGGTAGTGGTGTCGGAATTGGGGGAGAGCGCCATTACCCTGTGCGGCCGTGCCTGGGTAAAGACAGAAGAGTACTGGCCATTAAAATTCAGCGTGACGGAATCCATCAAGCTGCAGTATGACCAGGCGGGAATTAAGATTCCGTACAGTCAGGTGTATGTGACCATGGAGGAGAGAGCATCAAAAAAGAATACGGATTATTGATCGAATCATGAAATTCAGCAAAAGGTTCTGAATGCGGATCGGGTGAGACCGCTTCAGAACCTTTTGTTGAAACCGCAATTAACAGTATTTCACAGATTGCGCAAACGAAACTCCAGTAATTCCCATAAAATATAGTTAAAGTGCATAAAAACTGAAACAATAAATCGTCAATATCTCTGAAAAAAAAGAAAATTGATAAAAACACTTGCGTCATTTTGTAAAAGATGCTATTCTTTAGGTACCGATTGGAAACGTTACCGGGATTGATACCGACATCGTTACCGAAACCGTTTCCAACTATATTTCCAATCTGCAGGCGCGGCAGTTACAGCAGATGGAAATCAAGAAAGGATACCGTAACTCATTAAAGGGAAACAAAAACGGAATCAAGAAGAAAAGGAGAGAACATTATGAAAAAGAGACAATTGGCAGCATTATCCCTGGCAGCAGTGATGGCAGCAGGAACCTTGGCTGGATGCGGCGGCGGAGAGAGCGCAGAGACTGCAGCGCCGAAGGCAGATGAGACCGCTGCGGCAGAAGCAAAGAAAGACGGCGCTGAGGAACCGGCAGCTGCTGGAGACGGCGCAGTTTACTACCTGAACTTTAAGCCAGAGCAGGCAGACCAGTGGAAGGCGCTGGCAGAGACTTACACCGAGGAGACTGGAGTTCCGGTAACCGTAGTAACGGCAGCCAGCGGTACCTATGAGCAGACCTTAAAGTCTGAGATGGCAAAGAGTGAAGCACCGACCCTGTTCCAGGTGAATGGACCGGTTGGCCTGGCTTCCTGGAAGGATTACTGCTATGACTTAAAGGACAGTGCAGTTTATAAGGATCTTTCCAGTGATGATTTCGCCCTGATCGATGAGAGCGGTGCTGTAAAGGGTATTGCATATGTAATCGAAACCTACGGTATCATCTACAACAAGGCTTTATTAAATGACTATATCGCCATGGACGGCGCAGTGATTTCCTCCGTTGACGAGATCAACAGCTTTGATAAGCTGAAGGCAGTTGCGGATGATATCCAGGCAAAGAAGGATGACTTAGGTGTTGACGGCGCATTTACCTCCGCAGGCTTTGATGCTTCCTCTGACTGGAGATTTAAGACTCACCTGGCAAACCTTCCGCTGTATTATGAGTACAAGGCAGACGGTATTACCTCCACCGATGCAGTAAAGGGAACCTACTTAGATAACTTCAAGCAGATCTTTGATTTATATATCACCGATTCTGTATGCGAGCCTACCTTACTTTCCGGTAAGACGGGAAGCGATGCTGCGGCAGAATTTGCATTAGGTGAGGCAGTATTCTATCAGAATGGTACCTGGGCATACGGCGATATCCAGGACAACGATGTGGCAGATGAGGATTTAGGCATGCTGCCGATCTATATCGGCGGTGAGGGCGAAGAGAATCAGGGCCTGTGCACCGGTTCTGAGAACTACTGGTGTGTAAATTCCAAGGCTCCTGAGGCTGACATCCAGGCAACCCTTGACTTCTTACAGTGGGTTGTAGAGAGCGATGAAGGCAAGACGGCTCTGGCAGAGGACATGGGCTTTGTGACTCCATTTACCACCTTCACAGAAGAGTATCTGCCGGCTAACCCATTAGTAGCTGCTGCTGATGAGTATGTAAAGAACGGCAAGACCTCTGTAAGCTGGAACTTCACCACGATGCCTTCCGAGGAGTGGAAGAATCAGTTAGGAAGCGCAATGCTTGAGTATGCACAGGGCACAGGTGACTGGGATGCAGTTGTAAAGGCATTCGTAGACAACTGGGCAGTTGAGTATCAGGCTGCAAATAACTAATTGATAACAGGTAACTGATGATGGACTGCCGCAAAATACATTCCCCCATAACCGTATTTTGCGGCAGTCTTTCGATTTCAAAGAGGAGTTTATCATGGATAAGGCAATCAAACGTTATTTTCCTGTATTTGTACTGCCTACGCTGGCAGCCTTTACTCTGGGCTTTATCGCGCCGTTTATTGTAGGTGTGTATCTGTCCTTCTGTAAATTTACTACCATTAATGATGCGAAATTCGTAGGCTTTGTAAACTATACCAAGGTATTCACCGATCCCACATTTGTTCATGCGCTCTGGTATACTGCTTTATTTACCATTGTCAGTGTGATCCTGATCAATTTCTTTGCCTTTGTGGCAGCGCTGCTCCTGACGAAAAAGATCAAGGGAACCAATCTTTTTCGTACGGTATTCTTTATGCCCAACTTAATCGGAGGTATTATCTTAGGTTATGTGTGGAATCTTCTGTTAAACGGTATCCTGCTTCAATTTAATAAGACTCTGACCTACTCCCCTGTATATGGCTTCTGGGGCCTGGTAATTCTGATGTGCTGGCAGCAGATCGGCTATATGATGATCATTTACATTGCTGGTATCCAGAATATTCCGGGAGATCTGGTGGAGGCAGCAAAGATCGATGGTGCCAATAACTGGGATATCTTAAAAAATGTTACCATTCCAATGGTAATGCCGTCCATTACCATCTGTACCTTTTTAACCCTGACCAACGGCTTTAAGCTGTATGATCAGAACCTGGCATTGACCAACGGCGAGCCGTCCAACATGTCAGAAATGCTTGCGCTGAATATCACCAATACCTTCTACGGCAGAGCCGGATGGGAGGGTGTAGGACAGGCGAAGGCAGTTGTATTCTTTATTCTGGTGGCCGTGATCGCACTGGCACAGAATGTCTTTACCAGAAGCAAGGAGGTGCAGCAATAATGCGTGCAAAAAAAGAAACTTCGAATCTGATCCTGACGGTTATTTTTTCTGTTATTTCGATCTTTTATCTGTTTCCCATTGCCCTGGTAGTGGTAAACTCCTTTAAAAAGAAAGCATATATCAGCAAGCGGCCATTCAGCATTCCTTCCGGGAAAACCTTTGTAGGATTTGAAAACTATATCAATGGTATTGAAAAAACCGGATTTTTCTCTGCCTTTGCCTGGACGGTGTTTATCACAGTATTTTCTGTGCTGGCTATCATCCTTTGTACCTCCATGTGTGCCTGGTACATCAGCCGTGTGAAAAACGCAGTGACCACCACACTGTACTATCTGTGCCTGTTTTCCATGATCGTACCCTTCCAGATGGTAATGTTCCCATTGTCCAAGATTGCAAATATGCTGGGGCTTTCCACCCCATGGGGCCTGATCGTAGTGTACCTGGGATTCGGAGCAGGACTGGCAGTCTTTATGTTTACCGGCTTTGTGAAATCCATTCCGCTGGAGATCGAAGAGGCGGCGATGATCGATGGCTGTACCCCGATCCACACCTTTTTTGATGTGGTGCTGCCGATTATGAAGCCTACCTGCGTGACCGTAGCGATCCTTCAGACCATGTGGATCTGGAATGACTATCTGCTTCCCTATCTGACATTAAATATGAAGAAATACAAAACCATCTCCATTGCGGTTCAGTATCTGCGGGGCGGCTACGGCTCCATTGATATGGGCGCCATGATGGGCGTGCTGGTTCTGGCAATCATTCCAATCGTAATCTTTTATCTGGCCTGCCAGAAATATATTATTGAAGGTGTTGTTGCAGGTGCGGTAAAAGGGTGATATAATTTGGAAAGCGGCGTCAATTTTTGACGTGATTTACGGGATGATAGATCCCAAAATGAAATGTTTAGAAGGAGGACTTGCCAATGAGAGAATGCGGAATGTTGCTGCCGATTTCCAGCCTGCCGTCACCCTATGGCATCGGAGCATTTTCAAAGGAGGCATATGAGTTCGTGGATACCCTGCGGAGCGCAGGACAGAAATACTGGCAGATTCTGCCGTTAGGCCCTACCGGGTATGGAGATTCCCCCTACCAGTCATTTTCCGCTTTTGCCGGAAATCCATATTTTATCGACCTGACTGCTTTGATCGAAGCTGGCTTGCTGACAGAGGAAGAGTGCATGGCTGCTGATTTCGGCGGAAGCAAGCGGTATATTTCCTATGATAAGATGTACCTGCACCGTTTCCCGCTGCTTCGGAAGGCCTTTGAGCGCTGGCTGGAGCAGGTGGGAGAGCAGAAGGCGGAGGAAATTTTTAAGAGCAGCCTGCTGCCGGAGACCGATGATTACTGCTTTTATATGGCAGTGAAGAACCATTTTGAAAACAAGCCCTGGACGGAATGGGAGGAGGATATCAAGCTCCGCCGTCCCCAGGCTATGGAGCAGTACCGCAGAGAGCTGAAGCAGGAGATCATGTTTTACCAGTTCCAGCAGTATCAGTTCCAGGAGCAGTGGGATGGGTTAAAGAAGTATGCCAATGAGCGGGGTGTTAAGATTATCGGGGATATTCCCATCTATGTTGCCTTTGATGGGGCAGATGCCTGGGCTCATCCGGAGCTGTTCCAGTTCGATGAGGAAAATCTGCCGGTTGCAGTGGCCGGCTGCCCGCCGGATGGATTTTCTGCCACCGGGCAGCTTTGGGGCAATCCTCTTTATCGCTGGGATTATCACCAGCAGACCGGCTATGCATGGTGGTTAAAGCGGATGGAATACAGCTTCCGCCTGTATGATGTGGTGCGTGTGGACCATTTCCGCGGATTTGACGAATATTATTCCATTCCTTACGGCAACAAGACAGCAGAGCACGGTAAGTGGGAGAAGGGACCTGGAATCCAGATCTTTAAGCGGATGGAGGAGCATTTCGGAACTCATGATCTGCCGATCATTGCAGAGGATCTGGGCTTCTTGACTCCAAGCGTGCTGAAGCTGGTGGCGGATACCGGCTTCCCGGGGATGAAGGTGCTGGAGTTTGCGTTTGATTCCCGGGAGGACAGTGATTATCTGCCTCATAATTATCCGAAAAACTGTGTGGTTTACACCGGAACTCATGACAATGATACTATTCGCGGGTGGTTTGACAAGATGCCGGAGCCGGATCGGCAGATGGCGCTGGAGTATGTGAACGGCCGGCACGAGGGACCATGGGTGCACTGGGATTTTATCCGCCTGGCACTGGCCAGTGTGGCAAACCTTGCAGTGATCCCGGTTCAGGATTATATTGGTTTCGGCAGCGAGGCGCGGATCAATGAGCCGTCTACTTTAGGAGATAACTGGAAGTGGCGCTTACAGAAGGGCGAGCTTACTGACGAGATCTGCCAGAAAGCAAGACGAATGGCACGGCTGTACGGAAGATTTTAACCCGTTAGGGAAGTGGATTACAAATAGCAGCTTGGCTGAAATCAGAAGCTTGTCCGGAAACGGATAAGCTTCTGCGTGTTAAACAGAAAAGGAGATCGGACATAGAAGGGCGGGAGAGGATGGAACCGATTACCATTAAAGACGTAGCCAGAATCTGCGGATGCGGTGTCAGTACGGTATCCAGGGCAATCAATAATCATCCGGACATTAATCAGGAAACGAAGGACCGGATCATGCAGGTGATCAAGGAGAATAATTATATTCCCAATAACAGTGCCAGGAATCTAAAGCGTTCTGAGGCGAATACCATCGCTGTGCTGATCAAAGGTATCACCAATCCTTTCTTTGCACAGATGATTCAGATTCTGGAAGAGGAAACACAAAAAAGGCACTACTCCTTCGTGCTTCATCGGGTGGATGAAAAGGAGGACGAGGTGGATATCGCGCTGGAACTGATCAAGGAGAAGCGTCTGAAGGGCATTGTGTTCCTGGGCGGTTTTTTCACCCACAGTCAGGAGAAGCTGAAGCAGCTGACAGTACCCTATGTGCTGAGTACGGTTGGGATTCTCGACAGGGTGCCGGGGGCTGCTGACGAGAAGGATGAAAGGCTTGATTCGGCGGCTCAGGGCAAAGGATCTGCCGATGCTCACAAAAGTGACTGTGAGCTGCAGTTTTCATCCGTGTCTGTTGATGATTTTGCTGAAAGCTATAAGATGGTGGACTATCTTTGCAGCCTGGGTCACAAGGAAATCCTGCTTCTGGCTTCCTGCGAGGACGATGAGAGCATTGGCGCCCTTCGCCTGGCTGGATATCGGAAGGCGTTGGAAGACCATAAGATCCCATTTAAGCAGGAAAACTGTATTTACATGGATGACAGTATTGAAACCTACAGTATGGAAAATGGATATGTCTGTATGAAGCGGGCGCTGGAGGCGAAGCTTCCCGTCACCGCTGTCTATGCGGTGTCGGACAGCACGGCGATCGGGGCCTGCAGGGCTCTTATGGAGGCCGGAAAGCGGATTCCAGAGGATGTGTCGGTGGCGGGATTTGATGGTCTGGATATTACCAGGTATTACAATCCGACCCTTACCACCATCCGGCAGCCGGTAGAGAAGATGGCATATGCAACCAGCAAGCTTTTGTTTGATGAGATAAAAAAAGGCGCCAAGCACCAGCAGATTATTTTTCCGGCAGAACTGGTGGTAGGAGAATCCACCAGAAAGCAGGAGCAGGAGTGAAACGTAAAAACAGCGGTATGAGATCCTTATCGGATGAATGCCGCTGTTTTTAACCTGTTTTCCTGTATGTTATGGCGTTGTGGTGTTGATATAGATGCTTACCTCTCCGCCGTTACCGGAGGATTCTGGTGTTTGTGAGGAAGCAGCGGTGCTGGCATTTGCTGCTTTTGTGCTGTCTGCATGTGTATTTGCTGCCTTTGGGGTTTCCGATTCCGGAACGGCCTCAGAACTTTCTTCTATGGAGCCCTCTGTTTCATCAGAAAGGGTCTGGCTGCCGGTATCTGCAGTTTCTTCCGCTCCGGAAACTGCAGGGGCAGCGGGAGTTCCGTCTGGATTCAGCAGTTCCATGTGGGTGCTGAAGGTGGCCTGCATGGGATTTCCTGCCAGGTCGGAGGCATAGATGATCAGGCTTTCTTCGTTCATCTCGAAGGTGAAGGTCCCGGTCTGCTTATCCACCGAGGCCGGCGCAATGGAAAGGCCAGAGGCGGTTACACCATATACTGACATCCAGTCCAGCCCGGATTGGCTGTCATCCAGCGTCAGTGTCAGGATCCCGTCCTGAATGGAATACTGATCGCCAACCAGCGGAGCTACATCGTCCAGGATGTTTACATGTTCATACTGGGTGTCCGTCATGCCGTTCAAGCCTTTGGCATAGATCTCAATCACTCCATTCCGGGTGATCTTGGCCGTGTAGTGGCCTTTCTTCTCCTCTGTCATTTCCAGGGGAGAATCTTCCTGGGAAGAAGTAAATTCCTGAATGGGGAGAAGGGATGTTACGGTTACAGTGACTGTGGTGGTCCGATAATCTCTGGTATCTGCCACCTGGATTGTGATATGGGGCTTGGATGCCACCAGTATAAATAAAATGCCGTTTACCACGATAAAAGGAAGCAGGTAAAACAGCAGCACCTCCATCCAGCCGCTTCGTTTTTTCGGCCTGCGTGTCTGACGGCTGCTGCGTCCGGCATGAGCTTCCGGTTCATGTTTTGGTTTCATGAAAAACCTCCTTTTTGTCCCTTTTGGGCAGCTGTAAGGGAATCAAAACAGTTACCCTGATGGTACGTTTAGCATATCAGAAAACCAGGAATCTTACAAGTTTATCTTCTATATTTCGCCGGGGTATGTTATGATGGTAGCGGGAAGATCAGATTTTTGATAAGAAAATTACTGTGAATGAGGAAGCAGCTCTGCTTCCCACGGGCGGAGGTTTTTATATGATTGTGAAAAAGGCAGTGGCATTTGCAGAACAAGCACATCGCGGAGCGGTGCGGAAGGGAACCACGATTCCATATATCACCCATCCGCTGGAAGCTGCTGTTATCGTGGCTTCCATGACCAGGGATCAGGAAGTGATCGCAGCTGCTGTCCTTCATGATGTGGTGGAGGACGCCGGGGTTTCCGGTCAGGAGCTGCGGGAGCAGTTTGGCGACCGGGTGGCAGACTTGGTGCTTGCAGAAACGGAGGATAAGTCCAAGTCCTGGATGGAGCGGAAGTCTGCAACCATTGAACATTTAAAGCATGCAGCCATCGAGGAAAAGATGTTGGTGCTGGGGGATAAGCTGAGCAATATCCGCTGCTCGGCCAGGGATTATCTGCTGGAGGGGGAGAATTTTTGGCAGCGGTTCAATGAAAAGCGGAAGGAACTGCATGGCTGGTACTATGATGGCGTGGCCAGCGGCCTTTTGGAACTGGCTCAGTACCCGGAGTACCAGGAATTTGTAACGCTTTGCAGAATGGTCTTCCATGGAGAGATGCCATAGGCCTTCCATAAATTACCTGGCCGCACCTAGGAGATCGCGATATATAATCGTAATGGAAAAATAAAGTGAGGCTTGGTATTGACTGATGAAGAAGAAAAGACGAAAGAAGATAAACCGCCGGCGGAGAAAACAGATTTTAACGGCAGTTAAGCTGCTGGCAGCAGGCACAGCAGCGGCTGTGCTGCTGCTGAAGCCGGCGGTTTTATGTAATGTGGAGGAGCCGGCGGTGATCAGCCGGGTACCTCGGTCTGAGGCGGCAGAGGAAGAGGAAACACCAGGGCCCCAGATCGACCCGGAGCAGCCGATGATAGCACTTACCTTTGATGACGGTCCCAAGGCCTCGGTAACAAACCGGATCTTAAAAAGCCTTGAGGAGGCCGGAGGGAGAGCTACCTTCTTTATGGTAGGAAGCAATGTGGCGGCCAATGAAGACAGCGTAAATCAGATGGTAGCCCAGGGCTGCCAGGTAGGAAACCATACCTTTGGACACAAATACATAACAAATCTGAATATCCAGGAGCTGGAGACACAGCTGGGGGGAACCAATCAGGCTGTACTGGATGCCTGCGGCATTCTGCCTATGGTGATGCGTCCTCCAGGCGGCAAGACAGATGAAGCATCGCTGAATGAACTGGCAGAGATGGGAATGCCTGCCATTATGTGGTCGATTGATACCAAGGACTGGCAGCATAGGGATGCCCAGATCACCATCCAGACTGTTTTAGAGCAGGTGAAGGACGGAGATATCATCCTGATGCATGATATTTATTCCGCCACAGCAGATGCAGCAGAGGTTCTGATCCCTGCGCTGGTGGAACGGGGCTTTCAGCTGGTGACCGTGGGGGAGCTGGCGTCCTTCCGCGGCGGCATGGTGCCAGGACAGAAATATTATCGGTTTTATCCGTAACAAACAATTTGTATTTATGACAGATAAGGTACCGGAGCGAAAATCCATATTTTGCAAAAAAACGGAGAATATTGGAAATAGATCTTGAAAAAAAGCAGCACAACCGGTATAATATCCATATGGCGGTATCATTCTTATATCGCCAGCCGGTGATCCGGCCGCCGATTTGTTCTGAATCGGCCGATTCCAGGTTTCACAGTACGTTGAAAACAGCATAGACAGGAAGCTCCTCCTATCCGCAGATTGCGGAAAGGAGGATTTATGAATCGGAAAATAAGAATCAGAAAACGAAAATCTGAGGGAAGCTTCCATAAAAGGCCGGGATTGCCAAGGCAGATGTCCGGCTGTGGTTTGAGGAGACTGGCAGCGGTATGCTTGATTGGGCTTCTTGTGCTGTCACCATGTATTTCCCGGATGCAGGGCAGCGGTCAGGCCCAGGCAGCAGAACTGACCATCGATGTTCTGGTAAAGCAAAGTATGCTGACAGATGTGACATTTGATTTTTTTCAGGAGCAGGTGGGAAGCGGGATCTACTATTGGATGAAAAAGGACGGGACACCGTTGTTTTGTGTGCAGCAGCATATGCCGCAGCTTCTGGGAGGATCGGCCTCTGAGCGTTCAGAAGCATTTGAAGATGGGACTCATTTTACCAGATCTCAATATGAGCTGGTGTCCATTGTGCTTCAGTGCTGCCGGCAGAAGCAGGAGGAAAATGGGGAGCTTGCAGCTGGTGAATATCTGGCAGGGCAGGCTGCCATCTGGGGCATCCTGTCCAAGTATTGGACGGGAACAGATAAGCTTCAGACAGAGATGGAGATTCTGTATGAACATGTCCGGGACTGGAATGGAATGCCATCAAAGGAGCTGGTGGAACAGTCAAGGATCATGGAGGAGGTCATCTGTCAGGCAATGGATGATTATTATCAGGATACCAGCAGGTATGTTCCGGCATTTGCTTCCAAATATCCGGATAAGGCGCCCGTCTGGCAGGCCCAGTGGCAGGAGGATGGAAGCTGCCAGGCGGCATTTAGGCTGGAGGATCGGGCGGAGGCGGTTAAGGACTTTGAATTTCAGCTTCCGGAGGGCTGGAACTATGCCTGGGAGGAAGATCAGATCACCTTTACCTGCCGGCAGCCGGAAAGTGGAAGTATTTCTGTGACCGGCACAGCGCCGGAGGATTCTATCCTGGGGGAGGCCATGCCCATTGGGCTGATCCGCCTTGTGATACCGGAGAGGCCCATATTTCAGCATATGGCTTCCGGCGTGGAGATTACGACTCCATGGAGTTGCTATTTTAAGCTTTTCGTGCCGGAACCGCCGGAAGGCACCGGAAGCTGGTATCTGCCGCAGGTATCCTATTACCGGCACCAGGAGGATTTCTCTGCGATCTATGGCGTGCAGCTGGAAAAGACAGATGGAGATACGAAGGAGCCTCTGGCAGGTGTGAAGTTCCAGGCACTGGAATATTTTGATGACAGTCAGCTGGAAGGGACTGTGCTGGACCGGACGCAGTTCCAGACCTGGGATGGCTGGAAGGCTATGTGTCCGGAGATGGTTACCAACGAGGCGGGCAGAGTAAGCCATTGGGACCGGAAGGAATATCATTATGAAAAATCTTACTGCGGCGGGCACCCGGATCCGGTAGTGGAGTATGAGGGCTATTCGGAAAAGAAGCGGCAGCAGATGGAGGAAGAAGCCTGGGAGGCCTGGGAAGCATCCGTGGAGGATTGCAGCCAGCGATGCGATTATCATACGGTGGACGGAACCGGCAGTCAGATGGCAGAAGCAGACCGGGATTTGGCATATGAGCAGTTTATTCATTTGACATATGGCTATACCTTTAAGGAAACAGAAGGGCTGGAGGGGTATCTTCCTCATGGGGAAAGCCTGAAGGATACAAGGATTGAAACCGTCTTTGGCACCTCTGTCCAGGCAGGAGGAGAAATCATTCATGGAGCCAGTCTGCCGCAGCAGTCAGGGAGATCAATTAGCCGGGTAAGGGCCAGTGCCAGTTCCAGCGATGCACCGAGGAAAACTGCCAGCGCCAGGAATACAGCAGGAAAAGCAGCCAGCTCCAGCGATGCAGCAGGGAAAACAGCCAGCTCCAGCAATACAGCTAGAAAAATCAGGAAATGGACCAGACAGACGAATATTGTGTGGCTGACCAGTTTTGTGGAACCCATAAGGGTGGAAGACGTGGATCTGGAAGGCAGTACGCTTTATCTGTTTGAAGTTAAAAATCATAAGCGGGAAACCCCACCGGAGGATCCCACACCGGAAGAGACACCACCTGATCCACCTTCGCCAGATGAGCCAGAAGGAGGCGGCGGAAAGGACCGGAATCCTCCGCCGGAAACCCTGCCAGAAACATCTCCTCCAGAAGTGGTTCTGGAGGAGCCAGTTAGCAGAGTTGGATGGATCCAGGCCAGATATGCGGCAGCTCCTGTTATTGACGGCGGAAAAATAGTAAAATCCTCAGATGCCGGAAGCAAGGGCGGCAGGAATCGCCCCGGTTCAACTGGGGATGGATCGCTTCCCAAAACAGGTGAATGTGGACCGGGAGCCGGAATGCTCCTCGTGATGATGCTGTTTGCCGGAGGTGCGGCGGCAGGGCTTATTTGGAAGCATTCTCATCTGTTTCTTCTGGGAATCCTTTCGTTGACACTGACAGCCGCAGGAAATCTGGAGGTGCGGGCAGAGGTACAGGCAGAGGTGCGGGCAGAAGAGACAGAGGAGACGAAGGTACAGGAAGGAGGCCGGGAGGAAGAGGCGATCGTGCCGGAAGAAGAGACCAAGGTGCAGCAGGAAATTCTCCGCATCATTCCAATGAAACCTCAGGATTTGGAAGCGATGCCGAATCATCCGGAGGAGGAATCCAACACTCCAGAAGAAGTCTATGTCGATGAGAATGGCCGGAAATATGAATTAGATTATTACCGGCAGACCGAGCACATTTTGCCGGAGCTGGAGGAAGCGGTTTCCACCACTCGATTTTACACGAATCTGGAGGAAATTTCCCAGATACCGCAGCAGATTTCCTTTGAGGCAGAGGAGGAAGAAACGGGAAGGACAGGAACGGGTCAATTGAGGCAGACAGATGTACAGATGACGGCCCGGTATTGGTCCGATGACTTTTTTGTTCCGCTGACCTTTTATGACTATGGCGCCGACCAGTATCTGTTTCAGGATTTCACTGTACCGGGAGGTACGGAGCTGCAGTATTTTCTGGAGCATCCTGACCGGCTGCTGGAGCAGATCGGATGCAGTCAGGAAAAGTATGAGATTCTAAAGATCCATTGGGACGGGGATAGCTATATGGAGCAGGGGATCCCCTGCCGGAATGCACTTGCTGCAGGAAGAAAGCTGGTTGGGGACTATCAGGTAGAATATTCCGGCATGGTCCGGTATCCAGAAACGGCAGTGCCGGAATGGGAGGCTCTTTATCGTCTGATTCCAGAGCTGGAAGAAGAAACTAAGGCACAGGAAGATACGAATAACGATCCGGAGTTCCAGGAATTAGAAACAGAGTCGGCAGCGCCCCCGGATCAGTCGGTTCCAGAACCGGAAGAAGAGAAAAACAGGTGGAGAATGATCCGTACATTGGCAGCCTGCACCATATCATTGGCGGTGCTGATCCCGCTGATTCTCTATCTGGCAGCCTGGTTCCGGAAGAAACGAAAGGATGCTGAGGAAAAGGAAAGGATGTAGGAGAGCGGAAGAAATTGGATTGAATTTCCAGCCGTAACTGGGTATAATCAAGATATCAGCATGTAGGATAATAATACAGGAGGGAATATCATGAATGTGAATCCAGTATACGAGAAACTGAATCGATGTTATGAAAGCATTAAGGAAAAGATCCCATTTGTGCCGGAGGTGGCACTGATCTTAGGCTCTGGCCTGGGGGATTATGCAGACGGTTTTCCCCAGGAGGGAACGATTGATTATCATGAGATCGAGGGATTTCCGGTGTCTACCGTTCAGGGGCATAGGGGGCGTTTTATCTTTACCCATGTAGCCGGCGTACCGGTAGTTATGATGCAAGGGCGGGTCCACTACTATGAGGGTTATCCTATGTCCGATGTGGTGCTGCCCACCCGCTTGATGAGGCTGATGGGGGCTAGGATCTTATTTTTGACCAATGCCGCCGGAGGGGTAAATGCCAGTTTCTCTGCCGGTGATTTTATGCTGATCAAGGACCAGATTTCCTGCTTTGTGCCGTCTCCTTTGATTGGGCCGAATTCGGAGGAGCTGGGGCCCAGATTTGCAGATATGAGCCATATCTATGATGAAGAACTTAAGCAGCTGATCCGGGACAGTGCAGCAGAGATGGGACTTCGGATCCAGGAGGGCGTCTACCTGCAGCTGACCGGGCCTGCCTACGAAAGTCCGGCAGAGGTGCGGATGTGCCGTGCGCTGGGAGCAGATGCAGTAGGGATGAGCACAGCCTGTGAGGCAGTGGCAGCGAATCATATGGGCTATCAGATATGTGGAATTTCCTGCATCTCCAATCTGGCCTGCGGAATGACGGATCAGCCGCTGAGCCACAAGGAGGTTCAGGAAACGGCAGACCGGGTAGCGCCCCTTTTTAAAGAACTGGTGACCCGAACCATTGGAAAGCTGGGAAAGCAGCAGTCTTGTAATTTTTCAAAGTAAATTAATAAAAATACTTTGGTTTTCTTAATCTTTATATAGTAGAATACTCTGGCAGCAATGAAAACGCAGGCAAAATTGAATGTGAGGAGTGTTTGATCTATGAAAAGAAAGTATCTGATTGCAGCAGTATGCTGTTTGGCTCTGGGAATTACGGCATGTTCCTCAAAAACGGCAGAAAGCTCAGCTGCTGACACCACAGTGACAGCAGAAGCCAAGCCAGCTCCAGAGGATCCTGCAAAGGCAGAAGGGACTGGGAAAGAGGAAAACAGCAAAAAGGAAAGCGGTGAAGAAGGAAACGAAGAAGCAGGCGAAAATGCCAAGGAAACAGCTGCAGAAACCGAGGCAGAGAAGAAGATCGTAACAGGACAGGTTGAAAAGGTAGATAAAACGGTGATCACCATCAGCGGTCATGATGACCTGGAATATCAGGTGGATTTAAAGGATGCGGAGACGAGGAGCAGCCTGGAGGTTGGAGAAGGTGATGAGATCCAGGTGATTTTTCTGGATGACGGCGGGGAGGTAAAGCAGGCAGAATCCTACGATATCCTCACATCGGCAGCCATCGAGGGAGATATGGATCCGGTGATTGCCGGTGTGATCAAGGATGCGTCCATGAACTCCATTGTGATTGAAGCTGCCAGCGGAAAATCCTACACCTTCTCTACCATGATCGCTCAGAAGGTAACAGGGGACAAGGGGATCATGGTAGGGGAGAATGTGGAGATCACGTACCTGGGAAGCCTGGATCAGGGAGTTGCCCTGCGTGTGATCACAGAGGAAGGATCAGGAGATGCGGAGGCCACCTACAACGCCCTGCTTGGCACTTTAGTATCCTATTCCGATTCTGCCGTTACCATTCAGGCTGCAGACGGCAGCTCTTTTACCTTTGCCCTTGACGACAGTGTGGATATGGAAACCTTTGAGATTGGAGATGAGCTGGAGATCACTTATGGCGGAAGCTTGACAAAGCAGAGCGCAGTAGCAGAAGATGTGGATTACCAGTAAGCAGTAAGGCTTCGAAATACAATCAGAAATTTTTGCTCGTAACTGTGAAGATATGAAACCGTTACATGCAACAAAGCAAGGAGCCCTCCGCAGCGGAGAGCTCCTTTCGTATTAGAAAAAGGGAGGAGAGCTGGTTATTGCTAACCAGCCCGAGTATTATGAAAAAAATCTTGTAAGCAATGGCGATAACAAAAGAGAATGTTTTGTATTTTGTTTTGTGTATCTCTGTTTGTTATGGTTAAAGTATATCCATAAATCGTGAAGAAATCATGTTGTGGGTGTAAAAGAATTTTTAATGATTTTTGAACAAAATATGAACATGTCAGGACAACCGGTTTGATTGCCGAATATACAATCCATCAAAAAGAGATTGACAGATCCGGTCAGCAGTGCTATTATAAACCTATAAACCCAATAGGAATTTAGGGAATAGGAGGAGAATTATGAAAGTATATGGAGCAGTTACCGATCTGGTTGGAGGAACCCCTCTTCTGGAGCTGAAAAATTATGAAGCAGAAAAGCAGGTGTCGGCAAAGATCCTGGCAAAGCTGGAATATCTGAATCCGGCAGGAAGTGTAAAGGACCGGGTTGCCAAGGCGATGATTGATGATGCAGAGAACAGAGGTTTATTAAAGCCTGATTCTGTTATCATAGAGCCAACCAGCGGAAATACAGGTATTGGCCTTGCTGCTGTTGCAGCTTCCAGAGGCTATCGGATGATCCTCACCATGCCGGAGACCATGAGTGTAGAGCGCCGTACCCTGCTGAAGGCATATGGGGCAGAAGTAGTGCTGACGGAAGGTGCGAAGGGAATGACTGGTGCAATTGCTAAAGCCCAGGAGCTGGCAGCGGAGATTCCAGGCAGCTTTATTCCAGGTCAGTTCACAAATCCTGCTAATCCGGAAGCACACAGAAGAACCACCGGACCCGAGATCTGGGAAGATACCGATGGAACGGTCGATATTTTTGTGGCAGGCGTTGGCACCGGCGGAACACTGACCGGTGTAGGCGAATATCTGAAGTCCAAGAATCCTGATGTAAAGGTGGTTGCAGTAGAACCAGCTACCTCCCCAGTTCTTTCCAAGGGAACCGCTGGCCCGCATAAGATCCAGGGAATCGGTGCCGGATTTGTACCAGATACGCTGAACACCGGAATTTACGATGAAATTATTCCGGTGGAAAATGAAGATGCCTTCGAAACAGGGCGAATCATTGCGAAAAAGGAAGGCGTTCTGGTAGGAATTTCTTCCGGAGCAGCATTATATGCCGCTACTGTCCTTGCAAAACGGCCGGAAAATGCCGGAAAGGTGATTGTAGTCCTTCTTCCGGATACAGGAGACCGGTATTTATCTACAGCATTGTTTTCTGGTAATTAATGAATTAGATGCTTAATGGTTGTATGTTTATTCATGATCCGTTCAGATGTCAGTTAGCTGATGTCTGGGCGGATTTATTTGTTGTTAAGATTATCACAATTTAGCTTGTAGGATGAAACCGGATTGGGTATAATCGCATTATACGAAAAAGAGAGAAAGCAGGCATACAGATTATGAAAGATCGAATCAGAAAACTGACGGCGTGGCTGTTAATGACACTGTTGGTCATCAGCCTGGCAGCTGGCTGTTCTGGCAGCAGTGTATCCGAGCAAAGCACTTTGACCGGCAGTATATCCCAGCAAAACGGCCTGGCTGGTGTTGACTCCGGACAGAACAGTCTGACTGATGGAGGAGAACTTCAGCAGGAAGAGGCGGCAGAACCAGGATTTTCATCTGATCAGGATTCCAAAGCAGATCCAGCAGCGGACATAGAAGAATCCGGCAGCTATACATCCAGGGATGAGGTGGCGTTGTATCTGCACGCCTATGGACATCTGCCGGACAACTATATTACAAAGAAGGAGGCAGAGGCCCTTGGATGGGACAGCAAAAAGGGAAACCTGTGGGATGCAGCACCGGGAATGAGTATTGGCGGAAGCCGCTTCGGCAATTATGAGGGGCTGCTGCCAGATGAAAAGGGAAGAACGTATTTCGAGTGTGATATCGATTATGAAGGCGGCTATCGGGGTGCAAAGCGGATCATCTATTCCAATGATGGCCTGGTCTTTTATACAGAGGACCATTATAAAACCTTTGAACAGCTATATTAAAACCAGATGAGAAAGGCAGGGAAGCGGCATGAGAAAGATATTATTAAATCTTCACGTACCAAAGACGGAAGAACAGGTACAGCGTTACCTTGCTCTGGAATTTGATTTCCCGGATTATTATGGAGAAAATCTGGATGCGCTGTATGATATGCTGACCGGCATGACAGAGGATACCTGTGTGGGCTTCTTTGAACCGGAGGAAGAGACAGAGCTTTCCAGATACCTTTCCAGAGTGAAGCGTGTATTTCAGGATGCGGAGGAGGAGAATCCCCATCTTTGTGTGATTTTTTCGGATCTGGAGGATAATTCTCCGTAGAAACAGGACCGGAATGGATGGGAAAACCAGAGGCATATGGAGCGTTCCATGAAATCTGTGAATGATCGGTTGCTGTGAACGCACATGAACCGTAACAACGATCACCAGGGCGGGCAAAGAGGAGCAGAGTTATCTTGACAGACCTGATGAATATGGTTAAAATTGACGGTATCTTATGAATCGCACCAGGAATGCTGCTGATTCAGAAATAGAGATGAGGTAAGGAGATAACAGAATGAAAAACCCAATTGTTACATTTGAAATGGAAAATGGCGATGTGATCAAGGCAGAGCTGTATCCGGAGGTTGCACCGAATACGGTCAACAATTTTATCAGCCTGGTTCAGAAGGGCTATTATGATGGATTAATTTTCCATCGCGTGATTGCAGGATTTATGATTCAGGGCGGATGCCCGGATGGAAACGGAATGGGTGGTCCAGGCTACTCCATCAAGGGTGAGTTTAACCAGAATGGCTTCCAGAACGACCTTCGTCATACACCAGGCGCTCTTTCCATGGCAAGAGCCATGTCCCCGAACTCTGCTGGCTCTCAGTTCTTCATCATGCATGAGGCAGCTCCTCATTTAGACGGTGCCTATGCTGCTTTCGGCCAGGTAATCGAGGGTATGGATACCGTAAATAAGATCGCAGCAGTCCGCACTGACTACAGCGACCGCCCGATGAAGCCTCAGAAGATGGCAAAGGTTACCGTAGAGACCTTCGGCGAGACTTATCCAGAGCCAGAGAAGTGCTGATTGGAACATGATGACAAAGGAATTACAGATAACAGTAGAAAACAGAACCTATTCCGTAATGGTTTCTGACCAGGTGGAGGCTCTTCTGGCTGCGAAGGCAGCCGGGAGGGCCGTTCTCGGTTTATGGGACAGCCGTCATCCGGAACGTGCTCCTTTTGGAGTTCCGTATTTGATTGATTGCCAGGAGGAGATCACAGAGGAGTATCTGGAGCGGATCGTGCGCCGCCAGCTGGGAATGCCCTGGAAGATCACAGAAACAAAACGGCTGATCCTGCGGGAATTTGCACCGGAGGACTGGGGCGAACTGCAGGAAATGGTGGGGGAAAACCAGACGGAGGATCGGAATGGGCTTCAGGAAGCGATGAAGAAAGCTGAGGAAGAGGCGGAAAGGGGCAGGGAAGGAATCAAGATGAATCACTGGGATACCTGCCCGGAGGCATTTTCTAATTATCCGTCATTTCTGGCTTATTTAGAGCATCAGTATCCGTTTTATGAATACGGGATCTGGGCAGTGATCCAGCAAGGCAGCGGCAGGCTGATCGGTGCCGCCGGAATCTGGGATATGGAGATTCCGGCAGCTGCAGAGATCGGCTACTGGATCCGGCCTTCCTTCCAGCGCAGAGGCTATGGACAGGAAGCGGTACAGGCGATCCTCCAATATGTGGAGGAGGCATTGGCAGATTCCATTCATTCCATATATGCAAAAATCCGGAAGGGGAATCTCCCCTCCCGGAAACTGGTTCAAAGGCTTGGATTCCGGCAGCTGACAGAAGAGAAGGCGTCCGACGGTGCATGCGGTGTTACTGACTGTTCAGAAGGAACCGGATCCACTCTATTACAGTATCGATTTGATTGGAGCTCTTTACCACACCCAGATAACAGGGAGTGATGGATACGCCGGTCCGCTCCGGAAAGCAGGTATGATTGATATCAATGGCGCAGGCAATTTCTTCTCCGGATTCGGTAGGAGCATAGTAAGCGTAATCCTTTACCTGCTGCCAGAGATCCTCAGGAAGGAGCTGCTCCAGGTCGGCAAATGCATCCAGCTGATTATAATGGTCTGCATTTGCCTGATCCATGATCATCATATCCAGGGAATTGCTGGCAACCAACGCGGAGATCTTTGCCATGCTTGCATACTCCAGCTCGCTGCTGTTACCATCGTGGCGGATATAGACAGAGCCTTCTGCTGTTACCCGATCCTTTTTGCCGTAGCCCATGTAATCCTTAAATTCCTGATTGAAGGTCTCAAAGTCCGTAGGCTCCATGCTGCTGTTGTTGATGACCATATAGGACAGCCGGTTTTCAAAGGTGGAATTATAGATAACGTTTCCAATTATATACAGGATGAACAGAATGGCGGCGGCAGCCAGCATATGCAGTTTATAATATTCCCAGATATACCAGATCCGGTCCCTTCCCGACATATTTTTTAACTTTGCTTTTTCCCTTTGGCTTTCCGCCTTCAGATTTTCCTTCAATGACATTGTGAAATACCTCATTTTCATGTTCAAGACTGTGCGTTGATATCATGTACATTTTCTTATTGTATCACATTTTATCAGTCCCGGTTGTAAAATTTTTATGAAATACCACAGATAATTTGCTTTTTTGACAAAAGTCCGCTATACTGAATAGTGGCGGTGCAGGATAACTGCGCCGGCCGGAATGATTACAGTCAGAAAAGAGGTAGAGCATATGTTTCAAAGTTTCTTTAACTATGATAACCCGGTATGGCGTTATATTGGAAAATTTGGAGACTTGATCTTATTAAATTTTCTCTGGATTATCTGCAGCATCCCCATCTTTACCATCGGGGCCTCCACCACAGCTGTTTACTATGTGACCTTAAAGCTGGTGCGGGACGATGATGGCTACACGATCAAGTCATTTTTTAAGTCCTTTAAGGAGAATTTTAAGCAGGCTACGATCATCTGGCTGATCCTTCTGGCAACTGGGCTGATTCTGGGATTTGACCTGCGGTTTTTCCTGATTGTTATGACAGGAAATTCCACATTCCGCACGGTTTTCACAGCAGCCATCGGCGCTCTGACTATCGTATGGCTGTTTATCCTGACCTACGCCTTCCCGCTTCAAAGCCGTTTTTATAATCCAGTAAAGCGGACTCTGTTTAATTCGTTCTTCATGTCAGTCCGCCATTTTTTCCATACCCTGGGTATGCTGGCGATTGATGCGGCGCTGTTGATCGCAGGCTATCTGTCCATCTTTTATGCACCGCAGTTCTGTATCCTGATCATGCTGTTTGGATTCCCCTTGATTGCATTTGTGAATTCCTACATCTTCAACAGCATTTTCAAACGATACATGCCAAAGGAAGAAACCGAAGAAAATCCAAATGAACTCCGCCCTATTCTGGAGGATGTCCGCCTTTCTTCCCCATCTGATCCGGCTTCCGGGGAATCCACAAAGAAGGAGCCATAAACATTTGACTTTGATACGAAAGATTTCATCAGGCTTTTGCAGTGATAGCTGCAGAAGCCTGTTATTTTTGCCGGCATCCTAAAATATTCCATTGAAAGTGCTTACAAATTTTTAAAAAAGTACTTGCCTTTTCCCTAAAAAAGTACTATACTAAGCGCATAAGAACATTGTATACAAAATAATGTATATTGAGGACAATACACAGAACACAAAACTCTGTACACAAACTCAAACAAGTGCAACCAACCCAAACACAGAACAAACAAAGAAGAGGTTCCTATGATTACACATTTAAAGCTAAAAGCATATGGAAAAATTAATCTGGCCCTGGATGTGCTTCGGAGGCGGGAGGATGGATACCATGATGTGCGGATGATCATGCAGACGGTGGGGATCTATGACCAGGTGGAGCTGCAGCTTAAGCAGGAGCCGGGAATCACCGTGGAGACCAACTTAAGCTATCTTCCGGTGAATGAGAATAATCTGGTTTATCAGGCAGCAAACCTTTTGATGAAGGAATTTAACGTGGAGCAGGGGCTGCATATCAGCCTTCGGAAATTTCTCCCGGTGGCAGCCGGCATGGCTGGCGGAAGCAGTGATGCAGCGGCCGTTCTCTTTGGAGTCAATAAGATGTTTCAGTTAGGTCTTTCCAGAGAGGAATTGATGGACCGGGGCGTTAAGATCGGCGCTGATGTGCCCTACTGTATTCTGCGGGGAACCGCGCTTTCAGAAGGAATCGGGGAGAAGCTGACGCCGCTGCCGCCTATGCCCCAGTGCCAGGTAGTGATCGCCAAGCCGGGCATCAGTGTTTCTACCAAATATGTTTATGAAAATCTCCATGCCAATGAACTGCGGCCGGAGCAGCACCCGGATATCGATGGGATGGTGGAGGCCATCCGCAGTCAGGACCTGTATCAGGTAGCCAGCAAGTTTGGAAATGTTCTGGAACTGGTGACAGCAGAAAAGTATCCGGTGATCCAGGAGATCAAGGATGTGATGCGGGAATACGGTGCTGTGAATGCATTGATGAGCGGCAGCGGCCCTACAGTATTCGGCCTGTTTATGAATCCTAAGGCAGCGCAGGATGCCTATGAGGAGCTTCGGTACGGTCAGTCATCCCGGCTGGCAAAGCAGGTGTATCTGACTAATTTTTACAATGTAAACGGACATGCCTGCTGACGCAGGCTTCGCATACATGAACAATCAGGATAAAGGAGGAGACTTCCATGGGAAGCGATTTTAAAGTAACGATGAATGAGTATCTGCCGCTGCGGGATGTGGTGTTCAATACACTTCGCCAGGCTATCTTAAAGGGTGAGCTGGAGCCAGGTGAGCGTCTGATGGAGATCCAGCTTGCAGAGCGTCTGGGCGTGAGCCGGACACCGATCCGGGAAGCAATTCGAAAGCTGGAGCTGGAGGGCCTGGTACTGATGATCCCGAGAAAGGGCGCTGAAGTGGCCTATATTTCCGAGACCAGCCTTCGGGAGGTTCTGGAGGTTCGTCGTTCCCTGGAGGAGCTGGCCATTGAACTGGCTTGTCAGCGGATTACCGAGGAAGAGATCCAGGAGGTGGAAGCAGCTGAGACTGCCTTTGCCGATGCCATCCGGAAGGGGGATGCCATGAACATTGCAGAAACAGATGAGCATTATCATGATGTGATCTATCAGGCTACCGGAAACAGCCGTCTGGTACAGATCTTAAATAACCTGCGGGAGCAGATGTACCGCTACCGTCTGGAGTATATCAAGGATGCTGATAAGCGCCAGATCCTGATTGTGGAGCATGAACATATCCTGCGGGCATTAAAAAGCCACAATATTGCTGAGGCAAAAAGTGCGGTAAGGGAGCATATCGATAATCAGCAGCTGACAGTTTCTAAGAATATAAAGGAGAAGGGCTGATGAATTTTAAAGAGCGGTATCTGGCGGGGGAGATTCCTTTTGAAGAGATCGACCGGTATATTTCAGAATGGAACAACAGTGATGATCCCAGGACCCTTGCAAAGTTTTTGGGGTTGGATGCGGAGGAAGAGGATGTGTGGATCGATGTCAGCGATGATGCGCTGAAGGCGATCCTGGATTCTCAGAAAAAACAATGAGAAAAAGTTTCCGCAGCGGTCCGGTAAGGGTTATCAGAATATAAAAAGTGTTAAAAAAAAATAAAAACCATTGACAAAGTGACAACCTGTCATTATTATGATGACAGGTTGTCACTTTTGTTGTTAAGCGGAAGAACCGCTTGTTTTTTGCAGGCGCCATATATATGGAGGTTCCTGCAGGAGGAAAAGGATGGTGGGGAGATGCCGACGGAGCGATTTTATCATTTGCCAGAGGAAAAGAAAAAGCTGATTCGGGAGGCTGCGATTAAGGAATTCTGCAGAGTTCCCTTAGAAAAGGTGTCGATCAATAAGATCGTGCAGAATGCAGACATATCCAGAGGCAGCTTTTATACATATTTTCGGGATAAAGAGGATGTGCTGGAATATATATTTGAGGATGTGGTTTTTCAGCTGCAGCATTTCTGTGATGGGGTGCTGGATCAGAATAAAGGGGAATTTTGGGAACTTCCTTCCCGGCTGCTGGATTACACTCTGGAGATCTGCGAGACCAATAAGATGTTTGCCTTGGCTCAAAGCAGATTCGGCAATCAGGCCATTTCACAGATGCTGGATGTGAAATGCAAGTATGGAGTTGGTTTAGATGCTCCGGATCAGCCGGACACAAAAGGGGCTGAGAAAGATCAGAACGGAACTGGGCAGATCAGGGCATGGCTTCGGCAGCTGTACCATCGAACCGACTGCAGCAGGCTTACGATCAGCAGCTTCAGCGAATTCGATGCTATGTTTTCTCTGTGTATGATGAATATGATGGCAGCCATCGGAGAGATCTATCAGCGGGGAAATGATAAAAAACTGGCCAGGCAGATGTTTGACAGGCGGCAGGAGATCATCCGATCTGGAACCATCAAGCATTGACAGGATGCTTGTTTACCATAGATTGCGTATTAAAATGATTATTAGTGACTGAGAAGGTCAGAAGCCTGAAGGGTTGCATAATAAAATTTCAAGAGGAGACCAGAATATGAAAAGAAGTGCAAAAATTGTAACTGGAGTGATTGTAGTCGGTCTTTTGGCTGTGGTTGGGACACGGCTTATGAAAAAGGATCCGCCGATCGAGGCAGTTCCACTGCCGAATGTGTCCATAGAGAAGCCGGTAACAGGAGAGATCACGCTGGAAAGCGGACTGATCGGTACGGTAGAGCCTTCCGATATCATCTATGTGACGCCAAAGGTAGCCGGCGATATTGCAGAAACCTTTGTGAAGGCTGGTGATGTGGTAGAGCAGGGACAGCCGCTGTGCCGCATCGATAATCAGAAGCAGATTGACAATGCCAAGATTCAGATGGATTCTGCTGCAGTATCCACGCAGAATGCCCAGGATACCTTAAACCGGATGCAGGTTCTTTTCAGTACCGGGGATATTTCTGCACAGACTTTTGAGCAGACCCAGGCGCAGGCGAAGGCAGCACAGCTTCAGTATCAGGCAGCAAAACTGGGATATGATACCCAGGTGGAATACAGTACGGTGACCGCGCCTATCAGCGGTACGTTAGAGAACGTCAGCATGGATCTTCACACCACAGTGGCGCAGAGTTCGGTTCTCTGCGTAATCACCGGTGAGGGTATGAGAAAGGTAACCTTCTCCGTTCCGGAACGGATTAAGAAAAATCTGGAGCTGGGCGATGCCATCCGTTTAGAGAAGCAGGGCACCGAATATCAGGCAGTGATCACCAAGCTGGCCAATATGATCTCCCAGCAGACCGGGCTGTTTGATGTGGAAGCAACGGTGGAGGATGGAGATGCCCTGGCTACAGGAAGCACCGTAAAG
Organism: Lachnospiraceae bacterium; assembly: GCA_030524635.1. GTDB lineage: Bacteria > Bacillota > Clostridia > Lachnospirales > Lachnospiraceae > Caccovicinus. The sequence goes on along the minus strand of JAUNGG010000002.1, from coordinate 22,813 downwards.
CTTTATGTGGTTTCCGATCATGAGGAAGGAGCTGTCACCGTTCCGGTAGATTCTGTATACTATGACGGCGGAGACGCATATATTTACACCTGTGAGGGAAGTACGGTACATAAAGTGCCGGTGGAAACCGGAATCTTTGATGATGAGAAGATTCAGATTCTTTCCGGCATCACCCTGGAGGATTCTATCATTGTAACCTGGAGTTCGGAACTGTATGAAGGCTCCCAGGTAAATGTAATAACAGAAGGCCAGTCAGCCGGCAGTGAGGCAGCAGAAGGCACTGATGTGACAGAAACAAACGCGCAGTAAGGAGGCGGTCCTATGAATTTGACAAAAGCAGTCTTAAAGAGGCCCGTGACCACTGTTTTGTGTGTTCTGTGCCTCGTAGTGTTCGGATTCCTTTCCGTATTGAATTCCAAGCTGGAATTGACCCCGGAGATGGAGATGCCCATGATGGTGGTCAGTACCGTCTATGCAGGCGCCAACCCGGAGGATATTAATGACCTGATCACCAAACCCATTGAGGATGAGGTCAGCACCCTGACCGGTATTGACAGCTTGACATCGATCTCTAATGAAAACGTGTCTATCGTTCTTCTGCAGTACGAGTATGGAACCGATATGGATCAGGCTTATTCTGATTTAAAGAAAAAGATCGATGGGCTGGAGCGGGATCTTCCTGATGATGCCCAGTCTCCTAACATTATGGAATTTGACATCAATGATCAGGCAAGTATTTACCTGGCAATCAACAATCCGGAGGCCGGAAACCTGTATAACTATGTTAATAATGAAATTGTTCCGGAATTTGAGAAGCTGTCCTCTGTGGCAAGCGTAGATATCAGCGGCGGTCAGGAGGAGTACATCCAGGTAAAGTTAGATGCAGAGAAGATGCAGCAGTACCATCTGACTATGCAGTCGGTTGCATCTACCTTAGCCAGCGCTGATTTCACCTATCCGGCGGGCAATACCAAGGTAGGCGGTCTGGAGCTGTCTGTATCTGCCGGCGTAGAATATCCTACAGTAGAGAGCTTAAAGCAGATTCCAATTGTAACCGGAAATGGAAACATTTTATATATAGAAGATATTGCCGAAATCGGGTATCATTTGGAGGATGCCAGCGGTATCGGCCGTTATAACGGCAATGATACGGTTACTGTCAGCATCAAAAAGCAGCAGCAGGCCAGTGCCATGGATGTATCCAAGCAGGTAACTCGTGTAATCGATAACCTGACGGCAAATGACCCGAACCTGGAGGTAATCGTGATCAACGATGCCAGCGATGAGATCAGCGGATCCTTAAGGTCCGTATTTCAGACCATGATCATGGCGATCATTGTGTCCATGGTAATCATTTTCCTGTTCTTTGGGGATCTGAAGGCATCCCTGATTGTAGGTACTTCGATTCCGATCTCCATTCTGGCAGCGCTGGTGGGTATGTGGGCGGCAGGATTTTCCTTAAATGTGATCACCATGAGCTCCCTGGTCCTCGGTGTTGGTATGATGGTGGATAACTCGATTGTAGTATTGGAGAGCTGCTTCCGCTCTACAGAACATGTAGGCTTCCGGGAATATGCCAAGGCGGCTGTGGAAGGAAGCGGTATTGTAGTTCAGTCTATTATTGGATCTACGGCTACTACCTGTGTGGTATTTCTTCCCATGGGCCTGATGAGCGGCATGAGCGGTCAGCTGTTTAAGCCGCTGGCCTTTACCATTGTATTCTGTATGGTGGCGTCCCTGATTTCCGCTATGACCATCGTGCCGTTGTGCTATGTATTTTACCGTCCGAGGGAAAAAGCCAATTCTCCTGCCGGGTCTATGGTACGCTGGCTGCAGGAAACCTACCGTGACCTGATGAAGATGGTTCTTCCCAAGCGGAAAACAGTTATGATCACCACCGTGATCCTGTTGATCCTGTCCTTTATGATGGCCGGACAGCTTGGTATGGAGATGATACCGGAGGGCGATGAAGGAACTATCAGCATCACCATCGAAACCCGCCCCGGCCTTACGGTTGAGCGGACAGATGAGATCTTTAAGCAGGTGGAGGCAGTTGTGACGGCAGAGGAGGATCTGGATTCCTACGTACTTTCCTCCGGCGGCAGCGGCCTGAGCATGTCCATGGGCGGCGATGCTACTCTGACTGCTTATTTAAAGGATGACAGAAAATTAGAAACTTCTGAAGTATTAAAGAAGTGGAAATCGTTATTAAGTACGATGGATGACTGCAATATCACACTGGACGAGAGCAGCATGATGAGTTCCATGTCCGTTGATAACAGCAGCTATGAGCTGATCCTTAAGAGCACCCAGTATGATGATTTAAAAGAGGTATCCGATCAGATCGTAGATGAGCTGAAGGCAAGACCGGATGTGACCAAGGTTCATTCTACTTTGGAGAATGCGGCTCCTGTTGTGAAGATCCATGTGGATCCCATCCAGGCAGTTGCAGAGGGGCTGACTCCGGTACAGGTAGCCGGCAGCGTGAACCAGATCCTAAGCGGCACTACCGCAACCACTCTGGAAGTGGACGGCGACGAGATCGATGTAAAGGTGGAGTATCCGTCTGAGGATTATGACACAGTTGATGAGGTAAAGGGAATCATGCTGATGAATGCCCAGGGCGCCAGCATTGCCCTGAGTGATATCGCTGAGATCAAGTTTGAAGACAGCCCTCAGAGCATCACCCGTTCGGATCGTCAGTACCAGGTGACCATCACCGGCGACTATACTGATGCAGCAGATCCGGATATGATGAAGAACCGGACCAAGATTTTTAACGAAGTGGTGCAGCCCAAGCTGGGTGCTACGGTTACTGTAGCAGAAAATGCCATCACCGAGCAGATGAATGAAGAGTTTGCTTCCCTGTTCCAGGCCATTGCCATTGCAGTATTCCTGGTATTCGTAGTAATGGCAGCTCAGTTCGAGTCACCGAAGTTCTCCTTCATGGTTATGACCACGATCCCGTTCAGCTTAATCGGATCCTTCGGACTTTTGTGGCTGGCAGACTGCAGCATCAGTATGCCGTCTCTGTTAGGCTTCCTGATGTTAGTCGGTACCGTAGTAAATAATGGTATTTTATATGTAGATACGGTGAACCAGTACCGGGCGACCATGGATATGACCACAGCCCTGATCGAGGCCGGCGCCACTCGTCTGCGCCCGATCCTGATGACTACCCTGACCACCATCGTTGCCATGATCCCTATGGCTATGGCATACGGCGACAGCGGCGAGATGATGCAGGGCCTGGCACTGGTTGATGTAGGCGGTCTGGTGGCATCTACGATCCTTGCTCTTATCATGCTGCCGGTATACTATTCTGTTATGAGCCGGAAGCCAAAGAAGCAGATTAATTATGATTGATGATGAAATGGAAGCGGCTGTATTAGGAAGCCGCTCCATGGAATCCCATTTAGAAAGGATTTGTTTATGAAAAAAGGAACACGTTGCACAGCGTTTAGCCTTGCCTGCCTGTTGGCAGCGGCAGCTCCGGTGAATACCTGGGCTGCTGCCACAGACAGCCCTCAGTTTGCCAGAAGTGCAGAGGAGTGGGCAAGGCTGGAGGATAATAAGCTGGAGTACGATGAGATCCCGGATCTGATTCATGAGTACAATGTGACGGTGTTAAATAACCGGACCAGCTACCAGGATTATCTGAAGGATTCACCAAGCGATGTAGCACAGCGTTACCGGGATGCGGCAACGGAACTCCGCAACAATATTGAATACCCGGATGACCCTACCGATGTTTCCTACGCTACTATGCTGATGGCAGCTCAGATGAACGAAACTCAGGCTCAGAATCTGGAAAAACAGGCAGACAATAATGTAGAGGATTCTAAGAGCATCTACATGCAGTATCAGATGGTGGAGGCGAATCTGGTTCTCTCCACCAAGCTGAACCTGATCTCCTACTATCAGAAGCTTTTAGCCAGCCAGTTGACTCAGGAAAACAGGGCGCTTCTGGACACCAGGTACCAGTCTGCCCAGGTTCAGGCCAGTGTGGGGTATGCCACGCAGATGGATGTGCTTAATGCAAAGCAGGCACTGGAGCAGTTAGACAGCTCCATCATCAGTGATGACAAGGAAATCATGACTTTGAAGCAGAAGATCTGTCTGGCAACCGGCTGGAGCTATGATGCAGATCCGGAATTTGGTGAGCTGCCAAAGCTGGATCCGGCCCAGATCGATACCATTGATCTGGCAGCCGACCAGGCAGCAGCTCTGGAGAATAACTATACCTTAAAGATCAATCAGAGAAAGTACACCAACAGTACCGATACTGCTATCAAGGAGAACCTGGAAAAGACCATCCGGGACAATCAGCAGAAGATTTCCTCTGATATTACCACCAAGTACCAGTCTCTCCTGACAGCCCGAGCTTCCTATGAGCTGGCCCTGACAGAGCAGACCATAGAAGCGCAGACACTGGCGGCCGCAGAGCGGAAATTCCAGACCGGATCCGCCAGCCAGCTGGATTACCAGCAGGAATTATATAATATGTCTGCCAAGAACACCGCAGTAGAAACGGCAAAGCTTTCCCTGCTGACTGCATGGGAGACTTATAACGCAGCAGTTAACGGCCTGGCCTCCGCTTCATAGGAGAATGAAAACAGGGCATTATCAAGGAACGCCCTGCGGGCATCCCTTTATGCCAAAAAACAAGGCGTTATTAAGGAACGCCCTGCGGGCATCCCTTTATGCCCAAAAAACAGGGCGATATCAAGGAAAGGAGAATTCCATGCAGAGAAGAAGAGTCGGATTTGCAGGGCTAAGATCCGCTGTTGCTGCAGCGCTGGCTGTCTCCATGCTGCTTCCTATGACTGCAGCCGCAGCCCAGAAGCCGGAGGAGATGGAGGAAGCCGTGTGGGAGCGTCTCCAGGACAATGTGCTGGAATACAGCGAGCTGGAGGACCGGGTGGCAAGCTTCAACCCTACGCTCCAGCAGATCGTAAAGACCATCAATGACAGCTACGATACGGTCCGGGAAAACATCATTGATTACCAGGAAGCTGCGAATGATTTCGAATGGCTGTATGATACTGCAGTCGATGAGGGCGATGTGATGTCTGCCTATATGTACCAGATCAATCGGAAGATCGCATTAAAGATGTCCAGCAGCTTCATTAAGGCAGAAAAGAAAAAAAATACCACCATCGACCGGAACACCAGACAGTACCGGAAGATGTTCACCTCCGGCTGCCAGCAGCTTATGCTGGCCTATAACAAGATGGCAGTCAACAAAGCAATTCTGGAAAAACAGGTAGAGCTTTACGGCGCTATGGCTGCCCTGTCCGGTACGCAGAGCGGGATCGGCATGAATACTCAGACCGATCTGCTTTCTGCCAATGCCCAGATGCATTCGGCACAGACCTCCCTGACCTCCCTGGAGGATCAGATGGCTTCTGTTAAAAGCAGCCTTCTTCTGATGACCGGCTGGGACTATGACAGCGATGTGGAGATCGGCTCTATTCCAAAAGCAGATGTAAGCCAGATCGATGCCATCAACTTTGAAGCCGATAAGGCCATTGCCCCCAGCAATAACTATACCATTATCAGCATGAAAAACGCTGCCCCCAACGATGTAGACGGGGACGGCAAATACCGGAACAAGGATTACACCGCCAGGGCAAGAGGCGTTGACCAGGCCAAGCAGCAGCTTTCCATTACCATCGACAGCCTGTACCAGACTCTGTTTGAAAAGAGGGCTGCACTCCAGGCCGCCGAGACTGCCTTCCAGGCTGCTCAGATGAAATGGGACGGAGCCAACCGGAAATATCAGATGGGAATGTTAGGGAAAGCAGAATTCCTTGGAGAGGAGCTTTCCTACTATGCCTCCAAGGCTGCCTACGAGTCCGCCGATCTGGATATGACCCAGGCGATGCTGAACTACTACTGGGGAGTTAACGGACTGGGAGAGCTGGCCGAGGAATAAGAGTACCAGCGGTTAAGAAGCCTGCGCAGCTGAAAATCAACATGAATCACAGGACGCTTGGACTGAAGTGCCAGATAGTCCTCCTGGGGAAGAAGCTTTTTTAATTCCTCCCGGGAGGTCTCCGGCACGACTGCCACAGCGTCCTTTGTGATACATACCTTTGGATAAAGGACACACCACCAGTTATGACCCAGCCCCTTCCCAATCTTTACCTGAGCCGCCTGATACTTCCCTGCCGGAAGCATAATATCCCCATAAAACTTCTCTGGAAACTCACACCAGACGATCTCCAGCGAAACCGGATCATCCTTCCCAAGTTCCCGAAGAAATTCCTCTGCTTTCCGCTCCAGATCCTCCCGATTGGCAGACAAAAAAGAAATCATATCAGCCTTGGTCTGGCTGCAGCGCTCTGCTTCCATCTCACCGTAAATCTCCTCAATCAAAAAGGACTTCACCTTTAGCTTTACTTCCTGATCCTTCTCGGAATTGCTATTTGCAATCACATGGAACCGCAGAATTTCCGGCGCAATCCGCTTTGCCAAGCCGTACTGCTCCAGCCTTATCTGACAAAACCAAAGAAAACCAGCCGCCAAAAAACATCCCAAAGCCAATACAATCTCCCTCTTAAGCCCAGCGTAAAGCTTTTTGTCAGCCTGTTCCGCAGTCCCGATCTTCCATTCGTTCATCTTATCACCTATCCCTTCTCTATTATCCCTTCGTTACTAAATGTAAATGCTCAATATCCATGCATGTTGTATTACCCAAACAATTCCAATACCCAGCGTGCAGCGGCAAGCATTTCCTAAGAAAACCGTTAAAAACGACGGTCCTTGGGTTCTGTCTTTTAGAACCCTAGTACCGCTTCGTTTTTACCCGAGCGAGAGCGCGTTTTCGTGGGAATGCTTGCCGCCGCACGCGTACCCTTTGCCAAGTTGATACAAATTTAAGAATTTATCTCTAAAAATCCTAAAAAACCCTTCCGCCAATTCTAATTGTAATTGTACCCAGATATGCTATAATATAAACGTAAATCCGGATGGAAGTCCGCAAAAGGAAGGCAGGGGCCAGAGCACAAGGCCCCTTGGAGCGATCCGCTTCCACCCGGCAAATGAATCAGAGGAGAACTACATTATGAAATTAACAGCAGCAGTCATTTTCGGCGGCCAGTCATCAGAGCATGAAGTTTCCTGTATGTCAGCAGTCAATGTAATCAACCAGATAAATAAGGACACATACAATTTAATTCTCATCGGCATCACCAAAGCCGGCCATTGGCTGAGGGTGGATTCCGTGGCGGAAATTCAGTCTGGTGAGTGGGTAAACAGCAAGGCGGAGGCAGTCCTGTCTCCAGATGCTACCAAAAAATGCCTGATTATCACCGACAGTCAGGGCAGCATGTCCATCCAGCCTATTGACGTGGTATTCCCGGTGCTTCATGGACGTCATGGAGAGGACGGAACCATCCAGGGACTTCTGGAGCTGGCAAAGATCCCATATGTAGGCTGCGGCGTTCTGGCTTCAGCAGTATCCATGGATAAGCTGCATACAAAGATAATTGTGGACCGCTTAGGATTCCGCCAGGCGGCCTACGAACCGGTACTGGCAGATGAGCTTTCCGATATGGATTCGGTTATTGCCAGAATCGAGGCCCATATTCCGTACCCAGTTTTCGTCAAGCCATCCAACGCAGGCTCTTCCAGAGGAGTAAGCCGTGCTGATTCCAGGGAGGAACTGGAAAAGGGACTTCAGATCGCAGCAGCAGAGGACCAGAAGATCCTGGTAGAGGAGATGATCATAGGTCATGAGGTGGAATGTGCTGTTTTCGGCGGTGGAGAGGAGCCTGTGATCGCCAGTGGTGTAGGAGAGATCCTGGCAGCGGCAGAATTTTATGATTACGATGCAAAATACCACAATGCCCAGTCTAAGACCGTGACGGACCCAGAGCTTCCAGGAAACGCTTCCCAGGAAATCCCTGAGATGGCAAAGGCAATCTTCCAGGCGGTGGATGGATACGGTCTGTCCCGGGTAGATTTCTTCGTACAGCAGGATGGAACCGTAGTATTTAACGAAATTAATACTATGCCAGGCTTTACTGCCATCAGCATGTATCCCATGCTCTGGGAGGCCAGAGGCATCAGCAAGCAGGAATTGGTTGAAAAGCTGTTAGAGCATGGCAGGAAGCGGCGGTTCGGCTAAATTCAGGAGGGATGTTGAGAAAGAAATGACAAAAGACGTATTAATTACAATCAGCGGTACACAGATGGCTGACGGCGAAAATGGTGATGTGGAGATGATTACCACAGGTGCTTATTATCTGAAAAATGGAAAGCATTATATCACCTACGATGAGGTGATGGAGGGCTTTGAGGGCGTGATTCGCAATACGATCAAGATCCAGCCGGACAGCATGGATATTATTAAGACCGGCATTACCAATGTGCATATGACCTTTGAGAAAAATAAGAAGCGCCTCACCTGCTATGCAACTCCTATGGGGGATATGATGGTAGGCCTGAATACGAAGCAGATTTCTGTAGATGAGACCGACGACAGCTTAAAGGTTAGAGTGGAGTATTCCTTAGATATTAATTATGAACATGTGTCGGAGTGCAATATTATGGTGGATATCCAGTCAAAAGGCCAGGCGCATGTGAACCTGCGGTCATAGGGCATGGTTGGATACCGGGTAAAAAATAAGCCGTACAGAATCCTGTACGGCTTAACTCATTCATAATATGATCTGGCTGATCACGCCTTCTTCTTATCCTCGGCCTTTTTTGTCTTATCCTTCTTAAATCTTGCGAAGAAGCCCTTCTTTGCCGGCGGTGTTTCCAGCTTGCCGCCGCGGACGCTCTTGATCTGGGTGATGTAGATACCGCTTACCACTGCCTTGACCTCTGCCTTTACCGGAAGGGTCTGGAATACCCGCTCATCTGCGATCAGGGTCATGATCTTCGGACCTACCTTGGCCTTTACCACGGGGAGCTTGGCCCAGAACATGTATTTCGGCATCTGGTCGATTACCATCTTGGGAAGTCCCGACTCTTTAATCTTCAGCTTTTTCTTGTCGATGACCAGCATGGATACTACCTGCTCTGCAGCTTTCATCATAGCCTGCTGTTCTACCTGCCGGCGCTCCATCTTACGGCCGAAGTAGTAGAGCACTGCCAGGATGATGACCAAAATCACCAGAATCACGAACAATACTTTTAAAAATGTACTCACCTTGGGGAACCCTCCAATCTTACGTTTGGCAGAGCCTGCTTTTCCCGCAACAGCCCTCTGCCCATTATCTAAAATAGTATACCATTGAATGATAAAAAAAGCAAGCAAAAAATGCTTGACACCTTGACATCCTTATGATAATATGGAATGTGCACTATTATGGAGGCGTGGGCTCATGTATAAGCCCCAAAAGCCTTTTTATTTATATATTTTAAAGTATCTATGCAGTGAATACAGAAAACAGGGGTGAAACGTCAATGGAGAAAAGCAGAATGCGTCCGGTGAAGGCCGGTAAGGGCATGAGAATGAGCTTTCAGAGACAGAAGGAAGTTCTGGAAATGCCAAACCTGATCGAGATTCAGAAAAACTCTTATCAGTGGTTCCTCGATGAAGGATTGAAAGAGGTTTTTGAAGACATCTCTCCGATTGCAGACTTTGCGGGTCATTTAAGTCTGGAGTTTGTAGACTTTACATTATGCAAAGATGACATCAAATATACCATAGAAGAATGTAAAGAGCGTGACGCGACCTATGCAGCGCCTTTAAAGGTAAGAGTACGTCTTTGTAATAAGGATAAAGCAGATGAGATCAATGAGCACGAGATTTTCATGGGCGACCTTCCGCTTATGACAGATACGGGCTCTTTCGTGATTAACGGCGCGGAGCGTGTTATCGTAAGTCAGTTAGTACGTTCCCCTGGCATCTACTATGGCATTGCCCACGATAAGGTAGGTAAGGAGTTATATTCCTGTACCGTGATCCCGAACCGGGGTGCATGGCTGGAGTATGAGACCGATTCCAACGATATTTTCTATGTTCGTGTGGACAGGACCCGCAAGGTCCCGGTTACCGTACTCATCCGTGCATTAGGCTACGGTACCAATGCAGAAATTATTGATCTGTTCGGCGAAGAGCCGAAGATTTTGGCCAGCTTCGGCAAGGATCCGTCCGAGACCTACGAAGATGGTCTGTTAGAGTTATATAAAAAGATTCGTCCTGGCGAGCCTTTAAGCGTGGATAGTGCGAAAAATTTACTGGATCTGATGTTCTTTGACCCCAGAAGATACGATCTGGCAAAAGTAGGTAGATATAAATTTAATAAAAAGCTTCATTTAAAGAACCGCATCAAGGGCCATACCCTGGCTGAGGATGTGGTAGACTTAAGCACCGGCGAGATTCTGGCTGAGGCAGGCACTGTGGTGGATAAGGATCTGGCAGAAACCATTCAGAACGCTGCAATCCCCTTCGTATACATCGAGGGACCGACTAGAAAGCAGAAGGTGCTGTCCAACCTGATGGTAGACTTAAGCGCTTACGTTTCCTTCGACCCGAAGGAGGCCGGCGTTACAGAGTTAGTATTCTACCCGGAGCTGGAAAAGATTCTGGAAGCTTATGGAGATGATGAGGAGGAGCTGAAGGATGTGATCCGCCGCAAGCTCCATGACCTGATCCCGAAGCACATTACCAAGGAGGATATCCTTGCCTCCATTAACTATAATATGCACTTAGAGGAAGAAGTAGGCACATCCGACGATATCGACCACTTAGGAAACCGCCGGATCCGTGCGGTAGGCGAGCTGCTGCAGAACCAGTACCGCATCGGCTTATCCCGTATGGAGAGAGTGGTAAGAGAGCGTATGACCACCCAGGATGTGGATTCCTTAACGCCTCAGTCTCTGATCAATATTAAGCCGGTGACCGCAGCGGTGAAGGAGTTCTTCGGAAGCTCCCAGCTGTCCCAGTTCATGGATCAGAATAACCCGCTGTCCGAGCTGACCCATAAGAGACGTCTGTCTGCGTTGGGTCCCGGCGGTCTGTCCAGAGACCGTGCCGGATTCGAGGTTCGAGATGTACACTACACCCATTACGGACGTATGTGCCCCATCGAGACCCCTGAAGGTCCTAACATCGGTCTGATCAACTCCCTTGCCTGCTACGCAAGAGTGAACCAGTACGGCTTTGTGGAAGCTCCTTACCGTGTGGTAGATAAGAGCGATCCGATGAATCCGAGAGTAACCGATGAGGTGGTATACCTGACTGCAGACGAAGAGGATAATTTCATCGTTGCACAGGCGAATGAGCCTTTGGATGAGAACGGTCACTTTGTTCACAATAATGTATCCGGACGTTTCCGGGAGGAGACTTCCGAGTTCCAGAAGAAAAATATCGACCTGATGGACGTATCCCCGAAGATGGTATTCTCCGTGGCTACCTCCATGATCCCGTTCCTTCAGAACGATGACGCAAACCGTGCGCTGATGGGTTCCAACATGCAGCGTCAGGCAGTGCCGCTTTTAAAGACCGAGGCGCCGGTAGTTGGTACCGGTATCGAGGGTAAGGCTGCTGTTGACTCCGGTGTGTGCGTGGTAGCGAGAAATGCCGGCGTAGTAGAGCGCTCTGCCTCCAACGAGATCATTATCCGCCGGGATAAGGACGGACAGCGGGATGTTTACCATCTGACCAAGTTTAAGCGAAGCAACCAGTCCAACTGCTACAACCAGAAGCCCATCGTATTCAAGGGCAACCATGTAGTGGCAGGCGAGGTGATCGCAGACGGCCCGTCCACAGAAAACGGCGAGATCGCATTAGGAAAGAACCCGCTGATCGGATTTATGACCTGGGAAGGCTATAACTACGAGGATGCGGTACTGTTAAGTGAAAGACTGGTACAGGAGGATGTATACACCTCCGTACACATTGAAGAATATGAAGCAGAAGCCCGCGACACCAAGCTGGGACCGGAGGAGATCACCCGTGACGTTCCAGGTGTAGGCGAGGATGCTTTGAAGGATCTGGATGAGAGAGGTATCATCCGCATCGGCGCCGAGGTTCGTGCCGGTGATATTCTGGTGGGCAAGGTTACCCCGAAGGGCGAGACCGAGCTGACAGCCGAGGAGCGCCTGCTCCGCGCCATCTTCGGCGAGAAGGCCCGGGAGGTAAGAGATACCTCCTTAAAGGTACCTCACGGCGCATATGGTATCATCGTAGACGCCAAAGTATTTACCCGTGAGAACGGCGATGAGTTAAGCCCTGGTGTTAACCAGACAGTCCGCATCTATATCGCTCAGAAGAGAAAGATCTCTGTAGGTGATAAGATGGCAGGCCGTCACGGAAACAAGGGTGTGGTTTCCCGTGTGCTTCCGGTAGAGGATATGCCGTTCCTGCCAAATGGACGTCCGCTGGATATCGTGCTGAATCCTCTGGGCGTGCCGTCCCGTATGAACATCGGACAGGTGCTGGAGATCCACTTAAGCTTGGCTGCCAAGGCATTAGGCTTTAACATTTCCACCCCGGTATTTGACGGCGCAAACGAGCTTGACATCATGGATACCCTGGATGTGGCCAATGATTATGTTAATACCACCTGGGAGGAATTCCAGGAGAAATATAACGACCTCTTAAAGCCGGAGGTTATGGAATATTTAGGAAGTCACTTAGAGCACAGGGAGCTGTGGAAGGGCGTACCCTTAAGCCGTGACGGTAAGGTTCGCCTCCGCGACGGACGGACCGGCGAGTATTTCGACAGCCCGGTTACCATCGGACACATGCATTACCTGAAGCTTCATCATCTGGTAGACGATAAGATCCATGCACGTTCTACCGGCCCATACTCCTTAGTTACTCAGCAGCCTCTGGGCGGTAAAGCACAGTTCGGCGGCCAGCGTTTCGGTGAGATGGAGGTTTGGGCACTGGAGGCATATGGTGCTTCCTACACCTTACAGGAGATCTTAACTGTGAAATCTGATGATGTGGTAGGCCGTGTGAAGACCTACGAAGCCATCATCAAGGGTGAGAACATCCCTGAGCCTGGTATTCCGGAGTCCTTCAAGGTACTCTTAAAGGAATTACAGTCCTTAGGCCTGGATGTGAGAGTGCTGCGTGATGACAACACAGAGGTAGAGCTGAGCGAAAATATCGACTATGGTGATACCGACCTGCGTTCCATCATTGAAGGCGACCGTCATTACAATGACGAGGAATCCTTCGCAGATTACGGCTACCAGAAGCAGGAGTTCAAGAATGATGAGCTGGTGTCCGTAAACGAGGACGATTTTGAGGAAGATGACCCATACCTGGAAGACGGGGATGATGGATTTGATGATTCCTCCGATGAAGAATAATAGAAGGGAGTATCGCTCATGCCAGAGACAAATGAAACTTATCATCCGTTGACCTTTGATGCTATCAAGATTGGTCTGGCTTCTCCGGAAAAGATTTTAGAGTGGTCCCACGGCGAGGTAAAAAAGCCGGAAACCATCAATTACAGAACCTTAAAGCCGGAAAAGGACGGCCTGTTCTGTGAGAGAATCTTCGGACCTACCAAGGACTGGGAGTGTCACTGCGGTAAGTATAAGAAGATTCGTTATAAAGGCGTAATCTGCGACCGATGCGGCGTAGAAGTTACGAAATCCAGTGTTCGTAGGGAGCGTGTAGGCCATATTGCATTGGCTGCTCCTGTATCCCATATCTGGTACTTTAAGGGAATCCCGTCCCGTATGGGATTGATCCTTGACATTTCTCCGAGAACTCTGGAGAAGGTTTTATACTTTGCTTCCTATATCGTTCTGGATCCGGGAAAGACCAACTTACAGTATAAGCAGGTTCTGTCTGAGAAGGAGTATCGGGAAGAGGTAGAGAAGAACGGCTACGGCACCTTCCGTGTAGGTATGGGTGCTGAGGCCATTCAGGAGCTTCTGCAGGCCATCGACCTGGAGAAGGATTCCGAGATGCTGCGCAAGGGCTTACGTGACGCTTCCGGACAGAAGCGGGCACGTATCATCAAGCGTCTGGAGGTAGTAGAGGCATTCCGCAGCTCCGGCAATAAGCCGGAGTGGATGATCATGAATGTGATCCCGGTTATCCCGCCGGATATCCGTCCTATGGTACAGCTGGACGGCGGCCGTTTCGCTACTTCTGACTTAAATGATTTATACCGCCGTATCATCAACCGAAACAACCGTCTGGCACGCCTTCTGGAGCTTGGCGCACCGGATATCATCGTGAGAAACGAGAAGCGTATGCTCCAGGAAGCAGTTGATGCCCTTATTGACAACGGACGCCGCGGCCGTCCGGTTACTGGTCCTGGAAACCGGGCATTAAAGTCCTTGTCCGATATGTTAAAGGGTAAGCAGGGCCGTTTCCGTCAGAACCTGTTAGGAAAGCGTGTTGACTATTCCGGACGTTCCGTTATCGTGGTAGGACCAGAGCTTAAGATTTACCAGTGCGGTCTGCCCAAGGAGATGGCGATTGAGCTGTTCAAGCCCTTCGTTATGAAGGAACTGGTTTCCAACGGTACCGCTCACAATATTAAGAATGCAAAGAAGATGGTAGAGCGTCTCCAGCCTGAGGTTTGGGATGTTCTGGAGGATGTAATCAAAGAGCATCCGGTTATGTTAAACCGTGCTCCTACCCTGCACCGTCTGGGTATCCAGGCATTCGAGCCGATCCTGGTAGAAGGTAAGGCGATCAAGCTTCATCCGCTGGTTTGTACCGCATTCAACGCCGACTTCGACGGTGACCAGATGGCAGTTCATCTGCCTCTGTCTGTAGAGGCTCAGGCAGAGTGCCGGTTCCTGCTGCTGTCTCCCAACAACCTGTTAAAGCCGTCAGACGGCGGCCCGGTAGCGGTACCATCCCAGGATATGGTGCTTGGTATCTACTACCTGACTCAGGAGCGTCCGGGAGCAAAGGGCGAAGGAAACATCTTTAAGAGTGTAAATGAGGCCATCCTGGCTTATGAGAATAAAGCGGTGACCCTTCACAGCCGTGTTAAGGTACGTGTATCCAAGACCATGCCGGACGGCACTGTGAAAACCGGAATCATTGAATCTACCGTAGGACGTTTCATCTTCAACGAGATCATTCCTCAGGATTTAGGCTTTGTAGACCGTTCCAATCCGGAGAATGAGCTGAAGCTGGAGGTAGACTTCCACGTAGGCAAGAAGCAGTTAAAGCAGATCCTGGAGAAGGTTATCAATGTTCATGGTGCAATCCAGACGGCGGTAACCCTGGATGACATCAAGGCCATCGGCTACAAGTTCTCTACCAGAGCTGCCATGACCGTATCCATCTCCGATATGACCGTGCCGGCATCCAAGAAGCAGCTGATTGCAGATGCACAGGCTACGGTAGACCATATTTCCAAGAACTTCCGCCGCGGCCTGATCACCGAGGAGGAGCGTTATAAGGAAGTAATTGAAACCTGGAAGACCACCGATGATCAGCTGACCCATGATCTGTTAACCGGACTTGATAAGTACAACAACATCTTCATGATGGCAGACTCCGGTGCCCGTGGTTCTGATAAGCAGATCAAGCAGTTAGCCGGCATGCGTGGACTGATGGCAGATACCACCGGTCACACCATCGAGCTTCCGATTAAGTCCAACTTCCGTGAAGGTCTGGACGTACTGGAGTATTTCATCTCCGCACATGGTGCACGTAAGGGTCTGTCCGATACAGCACTTCGTACCGCCGACTCTGGTTATCTGACCAGACGTCTGGTAGACGTATCTCAGGATCTGATCATCCGTGAGGTAGACTGCTGCGAGGGCAAAGAGATCCCGTACATGGAGATCAAGGCATTTATGGACGGACGTGAGACCATCGAGTCCTTAAAGGATCGTCTGACCGGCCGTTATATTGCAGAAGATATTATTGACCCGGACACCAACGAGGTAGTGGTAAAGGCAAATCATATGTGTACGCCGAAGCGTGCTGCAGCGGTTATGAAGGTGTTGGAGAAGACCGGACGCCAGTCTGTTAAGATCCGTACCGTCCTGTCCTGTAAGTCTCATATCGGTGTGTGTGCGAAGTGCTACGGCGCCAACATGGCAACCGGCCAGCCGGTACAGGTTGGTGAGGCTGTCGGCATTATTGCAGCACAGTCCATCGGTGAGCCAGGTACCCAGCTGACCATGAGAACCTTCCATACCGGCGGTGTGGCCGGCGGCGATATCACACAGGGTCTTCCTCGTGTTGAGGAGCTTTTCGAGGCACGTAAGCCCAAGGGCCTTGCCATTATCACCGAATTTGCAGGTGTGGTAGCCATCAAGGATACCAAGAAGAAGAGAGAGATCACAGTAACGGACAATGAAACCGGAAATTCCAAGACCTACCTGATCCCTTACGGTTCCCGTATCAAGGTTCAGGATGGTCAGTATCTGGAGGCCGGTGATGAGCTGACCGAAGGTTCTGTAAATCCTCATGATATCTTAAAGATTAAGGGCGTCCGCGCCGTACAGGATTACATGATCCAGGAAGTACAGCGTGTATACCGTCTGCAGGGTGTAGATATCAACGATAAGCATATTGAGATGATCGTTCGTCAGATGTTAAAGAAGGTTAAGGTGGAGGAGAGCGGCGACAGCGATGTACTGCCAGGCGTATCCATGGATGTCTTAGACTTTAATGAGATGAATGAGCGTCTGATCGCAGAAGGCAAGAAGCCGGCAGAAGGAAAGCAGGTAATGCTTGGTATTACCAAGGCTTCCCTGGCAACCGATTCCTTCTTATCTGCAGCATCCTTCCAGGAGACCACCAAGGTTCTGACTGAGGCTGCTATCAACGGTAAGGTAGATCACCTGATCGGCCTGAAGGAGAACGTAATCATCGGTAAGCTGATCCCGGCAGGTACTGGTATGAAGCGTTACCGCAATGTAAAGCTGAACACCGATATTGAGCCTGAGGATGAGATCTCCTTCGATGAAGAGGATGAGGATGATCTTCCGATCCTTCCGTCAGAGCCAGAAGATGATGAGATGATGGACGAAGTGCTGGATTTCGGTGATGAGGAAGAGATCTAACAGAAATAAATGAGTTAATGTGGCTGAGGAAATATTGGACAGTCACAAGGTAACATAAGAATGCCGGACAGAATTCATGGAATATGAGTTTTGTCTGGCGTTCTTTTTTTATTTGTCTTTTTCTGTTTGGATAAAAAATATGGCTGTGAGGAATTTGATCCCTCACAGCCATGGGTTTCAGGGTAAAACTGCAGCGATGCATTGATCGGAATTTAGTTGGAACCAGGTCCTCCGGTCAGGCCCGCTGTCAGGGTAGAGCCAGTGGGGCTGGAAGAGCCGGAACTTACCGGTCCGTTGGAGCCGGAGGTGCTGCTTCCTGTGCTGCCTGGTCCGCCGGTAGCGCCTGCTGTGGGGCTGCTTGTACCGGAGGAGCTGGAAGATCCGCCAGGACCGTAATTGGTATTGGCATTTGGATTCGCGGTGGATGTAGATGGTGCTGCAGAGCTGCCGCCAGGACCATAATTGGTGTTTGCAGAATTGCCGGAGCCTGCAGTCGTGGTATTGTTGACTACGGTTGCATTCACTCCGGAAGCATTCTGGCATACGCCGTCAGCTCCAAAGGTGTAATTCTGTCCATTGATGGTTAAGGTGGTGTTCGCAGCCATCTTTCCGGTGGATGGGTCCAGATAATAATATTTTCCGGAAACCTGGATCCAATTGGTCAGCATGTGGCCTGCGTTATTAAAGTAGTAGTAGGCCCCGCTGATCTCCTTCCAGGTGCGGGCCATCTTGCCGGAGCCTGGATCCATGTAGTACTTGTTTGTGCCGTCACTGAGCCATCCGGTCAGCATCCGGCCGTCGCTGTTTAAGTAGTAGTAATCTCCATTGACCTCGGTCCATCCGGTCGCCATCTTTCCGTCAGCTGCGAAATAATACCAGTAGCCGTCGATCTCCCGCCAATTGGAAACCATGCACCGTCCATCCTCGCGGAAGTAGTACCATGCATTATCCATCTGGCGCCAGCCTTTGGCCATGGATCCGTCGCTCCGAAGGAAATAGTAATTGTCTCCTTCCTTCAGCCAGCCCTTTACCATGGTGCCGACTGCGTTGCCGTCCTGCAGAGTATAATACCACTTTCCCTGGTCCTGCACCCAACCGGTGGACATCAGGCCATTTGCCTTAAAGTAGTACCAGTTTCCATTGATCTGCTTCCAGCCTAAACACATTACTCCGGTTGTCTCATCCATATAATAATAGCCATCGCTGGTCTGAATCCAGCCCTTGCGAAGTGAGCCGTCGTTTTCTACATAAGTATAGGCATTGCCGGCCTGGGTCCATCCCGCTGCCATGGAAACTCCCGCTGGTGCCAGGGTCAGAAGTCCCATAACGCCAGCTGCCGCAGCAGTTTTCCACATCTTGTATTTCATCACTCATATCCTCCTTAGAAAACAAAATGGTAGCAATTTGATAAGATACTGATAAGATACAGCAATCGTTGTCTGGCAAATATTTCAATGGCCCAGACAGCCATGCTGTTTTTTCCAGTTACCAGTATAGCATAGTTTACAGGAGATTACCTAACTTTTTTATTACAATTTTGACAGCAATCTCCGGTATCCTTTTTTCCCATAGCGGTACATGATGATGGTGTATTCGCCGAATTCCTCTCCCAGTGCACTCTTGTAAACAGCCCACAGGCTCCACAGAAAGCCGGAGAGGGCCATAAAAGCAGTCAGGACGAACCTTTCCTCCTCCGTGGCCGGACGCTTCAGATAAAGGTCTAAAAGAGCTTCTGCCCGGTCGAAGTCATAGTAGGAATAGATGGCACACATGGCAATATCCAGAATCGGGTCTGCCATCCCTGCGTATTCCCAGTCGATCAGCCGCACACTGCCGTCTTTTAGGATCAGGAAATTATCCACATTCGGGTCAATATGGGACAGGATCCGGGGACGGTGCAGGCCTTCGATCCGGTCTAAAAGCTGATTCATCTGCTGCCGTACTGCAGCATAGTCCTCAAAGGGGATCCCTCCATGTGCCATACAGAGTCCCTCGTAAAATCCAATCCGTTCTTTTAGATCAAAGCTGTGATCTACGTGGAGCCCGGCCTGATGAAATGTTCGAAGCAACTCAAGACAGCGGGAAATATCTTCCGGATTTTCACTGTCTGCCGTCCTCGCACCTTCATAATATTCTGAGATCTTATATCCATTCTCTCCATTAAAATAAAGGACCCGCTCAGTAATGCCCAGAGGCGCCACCGTATCATAGACGGCCTTTTCCTGCCGACGGTTGATTAAAAGCTCGGTTCCCGGGCCTGGAATCCGGCAGATGTAATGTTTTCCATGAATCTGGAACAGAAAGGACTTATTCGTCATTCCGGATTTCAGACAGCGGATATGAACGATCTCCGATTCCGGCACCTGGAAAACCTTAGAAACCAGTTCCATAGCTTTGTTGTTGGACTGATTCTGATATTTTGGGTCGAAGAGGCGAAGCTCCTCCAGGTTTTCAAATTCATATACCTGATTGTCCGGCTGCCGGTTGATATACATGTCCGGACATTTAACATTCTGCAGCCGTTTCGCTGCCGCTCCCTTCAGAAGATCCATATATACCTGCTCCCAGTAAAACTGCTCGGTGCCAGGCTGCTCATAATAGCCTTCCAGAACCGGGAGAAAGGCATCAGAAAACTCTCTGGAGAAAAATACCGGGCCATACATAACCCATGCATCATGGCCGCCTACTGTAACATCTGTAATCAGTCCCTTCTTATTATAAGAAAGGCACCATTCTGATGTTTCGCCGGACATCCGGACAGAAGAGTACCAGGCGCCGCACTCATAGGTGTGATACATATTTTCCCGCATCCAGTTGTCAGAAGAAAGAATATACATATTCTTCCCTTTCAGCACCTTGCGGGCGTGGTAAAGGGTAGCCAGCGTATTTTTATTAGAATATTCCGGATTGTAGAGCAGAGTTACATCATACTTGTCGATCAGGTATTCAAATTTTTCCTTCAGGTATCCAACCACGATGGTGATATTCCGGATCCCGGCCTGATGAAGCTGCTTGATCTGCCGCTCGATCATCCGCTCCCCCTGAACCTCCAGAAGCCCTTTGGGAGTTTCAAAGGTAAGAGGAACGAAGCGGGAGCCAAAGCCTGCTGCAATAAAAAGGGCACCATCTACCCGGAAGGGTTCCAGAAAATCCAAACCGGCAGCCGTCACCTGATACCGGCCTTCTGCAGTCATTTCCAGGTATCCTGCATGCAGACATTCCTTAACCAGATTGTTTACTGTTCCCAGAGAGAGAAAAAGCTGCTCAGCCAGCTCACGCTGGGTGATAGATGGAGCTTCTAAGATACTTCTGCATAATAAAGCCTGACGATTCATGTTATGATTACGTCCTTTCTGTTTATACTATATTTGATGGAATTGTAAATGAACGCAAGCAAGGGGTTTCCGCAGTTGCTTGTTGGCGTACTAGAGGCAGGAACTGCTTGTTTTGCGTTCAAAAAAAACTAGATTTTTTAGTTATATGAACATTATAACAAATAATATAAGAAAATCAATACGTGATTGCTAATCCGATGGAAATGGACCTGAATTCCACTGGTGGAAGAAACTGGGGGGATCAGACGGATTTGTACCCGCATCCATACAATTTAAGAAAGAAACTTGAGTTTCGTAATAATTCCGTAAGAAAATGCACAGAGAAAAGTTATGGTATTTTTGAAAAATATGTATTATACTTAGTAGCGTGATGGAGGAAATGACATTTCCATAGAAATTAAGAGATGATTTAACATTTTTAGGATTTTCTTAAAAATATGTCAAAAAAGTCTTGATAATTTCAATTATAGGAAGTATAATGACCTCGTAATGCTATAAGGAATTTCAAAAGAATTTCGAAAAGAAAAAAGGAGAGTGCATTCATTATGAGAAAGCAGACTAAATTAGTTGCAGTTCTTTCTGCAGCAGCTCTGTTAGCTATCGGTGCATCCATGACCTCTTTCGCAGAGACCCCACACTGGGATCAGGAAGACGGCGAGTGGGTATACTTAGATAGAAACGGTGACAAGGTTACTGACGAGTGGAAGAAGTCCAATGGACAGTGGTACTACTTAGACGAGGATGGCTACATGGCTAAGGATCTGTTAGTTGAGTACAACGATAACAGATACTATGTAGACGAGAACGGTGTTAAGGTTACCAACGCTTGGGTATCCATGGACAACGATGATTTATTAGATGATGATGACATCAGCACTGTATGGTTCTACTTCGATGGCAAGGGCAAGGCTACTGGCTACGGCAAGGACGAGGGTGCTATCAAGTCCATCAGCTACGGCGATGGCCAGAAGGGTTACTTCATCTTCAACTCCGACGGTATTATGCTGACCGGATGGCAGGAGTGGAAGAACAACCTGTACTTCTTAGGCGATGAGAACGAAGGCTGGGCTAAGACTGGCTGGAATTACTTAGATACCGACGATGATTACTTCGATGATGGTGACGAAGAGGGCGATCCATACGAGGATGAAGAGTGGTTCTGGTTTGGTTCCGACGGTAAGGCTGCAAAGGGCAAGAATAAGCAGATCGACGGCAAGTGGTATGCATTTGATGCTCACGGCGTTATGATGGATCTGTGGGTATATGGTACCAAGTCCGGTATCACCAACGCTGGCGGTAACTCCACCACCATGGCTACTGATGCAGATGCAGCAGCAAGATACCATGTAGAGGACAACGGCGGACGTGATAAGAACTGGATCTGGGCTTACGCTAACACCGATTACGATGATTACGATGATGACGAGTACTGGTTCTACTTAGACAGCAAGGGCAGACCTACCCTGGCTAAGGAAGGCGATGGTACCGGTATCGAGTTAACCGACAGCAACAAGGCTTATGACGCTCTGGTTGCTAAGTCCATCAAGAGCAAGACCTACATCTTCGATGCAGCTGGACGTATGAGAAGCGGTCTGTTCCAGTTAAGCAACGTAGTTAAGGGCAACGGCGCTACCGAGTTAGATGGCTACTACTACTTCACCGATGACGGAAGTCACGGTTCTACCGATGGTCAGATGGTAACCAACAAGAAGGTAACCATCGAGGTTGATGGCGAGGATCAGACCTACTACTTCGATAAGACTGGTAAGGCTTACACCAACACCATCATCAGCAGCTCCTTATACGGCGCTGACGGTGCATTAGTTGACGATTACGGCGATGGCTCTACCTACGCTAGAGTAACCTTATCTGAGATCGGTGCTACCGGTGTTCATGAGAAAGGCAAGACTGCTACTATCGCTGATGACGCTACCATCTTAATCAACGGCAACGGTAAGATTAAGAAGTCTGGTACCGTAACTGACGTTGATGGTATGAAGGTTACCGTTAAGGATTACGTTGTTACCAAGGTTGAGGAGAAGAACTAATTCTAATTCCTGAATAACAGAATAATTGCCAATTAGGATGGGCGGGAGATTGATCTCCCGCCCATTTTGCTAATTAGAAGAGATTGGAAAACGTTTGACTTATTATTTGGGAGAGATTAATGCTATTCACCCATTTCGTGAAGGAAATGTAACACAAAGACACCAGGAAAAAGCAGCATAATAGTGGCAAAATGCTTTGTATATAAAATTTAAGATAAATTTAGTGTTCAAAAGTCATGATATAAGGACGAGAGAAAGAACAAAAAAAAGAACTTCGCATGTAGATTGGTGGCTTTATAAAGACGCATCACCATATGATGAGTTTGAAATGATAGCTAATTTTGAAGAATATCTTCAAAATTACATTAGTGAAAGAGATGAAAAGAAATGAAAGAATTTATTAAATTGGATAAATATGGGCAGCTTTATATTGATAAAGTTCTCTTTGAGTCATATTTTCCT
>JAUNGG010000081.1 GCA_030524635.1 Lachnospiraceae bacterium | reverse complement strand
CTAGGCGTGTTCGGGACTTTCACCCGTTAGAGCGCGCCCATGGCGCGCAAACAAATAGCCGGACGCATGCGCGTGCATGCTGTCCGGCCTCTTTCTTTAAAAATACTTTTTCGACCCCCACAGGTTTGCCTTTTTCAAATCCAGATACTCATTATAGGCCTTTTCCAAAATCTGCTTCTCATTGGAAAATTTCAGCAGGTGGTAAGCCTCATAAAACTTGTAGTATCCCGAATCTATAAAGTATTCCTCGCGTTGTGGCTTGCTGTAGTAGCTGTCAGCCATCATCAGATACCAATGTACATCCTTCTCCACCACATCCTGGGGTGTGTTGAAGGTATACTGGCTTTTTCCGATATACTTGATGATCGACGCACTGACACCTGTCTCTTCCTTCACTTCCCGAAGAGCAGTTTCCTTAAACTCCTCTCCAGCCTCTACAGTTCCTTTCGGCAAAACCCAG
This sequence comes from Lachnospiraceae bacterium, assembly GCA_030524635.1. Taxonomy (GTDB): domain Bacteria; phylum Bacillota; class Clostridia; order Lachnospirales; family Lachnospiraceae; genus Caccovicinus. Next base: position 9,672 of record JAUNGG010000081.1, on the reverse strand, counting down.
CCTTCATATTTGTTTTTATAATTCTTATACAAAACGAGAATTTTACCACGAAAGATAACCACACCGCCGCAGCTTGTTGCTTCAATCATTGCAATCCCTCCTGACTGACTGCCGGATGCAAAATCTGCCTGACATACATGTTAATCTTGATACATGCTGCCCAGTTCATCTTTCGTCTCCGCAGTTGCTGGTGTGCCATCATAGACTGTAGTCAGTATACCTCTTTTCGGAGGGAGATGCAAGTTATTCAGGAAAATTGCCAAAAAAATTCCTCAATCCCTGTTTTTATTCCAGCCTTTTTTATTCTTTTCTACCAAATTTCTCCGGGTACATGCCGCGGCATATTTTTTCTGCTGTGATCGGAAGCTCCCGAATCCGCACACCGGCAGCATGGTAAACAGCAGATGCGATGGCGGGAGACGGTGTATTGATTACGATCTCTCCGATGGACTTTGCTCCAAAGGGACCATTGGGCTCGAAGCTTGGCTCGAATTCCACCCGGACGGTTCCCACGTCCTGTCTGGTGGGAATCTTGTACTGCATAAAGGAATTCTCATATACTCTTCCTGTATCGGAATAGGTCACATCCTCATACAGCGCCATGCCGATTCCCTGACCGATGCCGCCCTCTGTCTGCACTCTGGCCAGATTTGGATTGACCACGGTGCCGCAGTCCACCACAGCCACGTAATCGATCAGCTCCACTTCGCCTGTTTCCATATCCACTTCAACCTCAGCCATGCCGGTCATATAAGGCGGAGGAGATGTTGGAGAATAGTGGGACTCACAGGCAGAAAGGGCATCCTCGTTCTGGCACATAATGCGGTTGCCGATGTCCTTTAAGGTGATCTCCTTTCCGCTGCCTATTTGGAACACTCTTCTGCCGTCAAACTCCAGCTCCTCCTCGCTGCATTCCAGATACTTTGCGGCCTTGCTTATGATCTGCTTCCGAAGATTCTCACAGGTTTTTACCACTGCCATTCCAGTCAGATACGTGGTGCTGGAAGCATAGGAGCCGGAATCATAGGGTGAAATATCCGTATCGGTTCCGTACACCACAATATCATCAATGTCACAGTCCATACAGTCCGCCGCAATCTGAGCCAGAATGGTATCACAGCCGGTTCCCATATCCGAGCATCCCACCATCAAGGTGTAGAAGCCGTCATCATTGATCTTCATAGATACGCTTCCCACATCCACATTACTGATGGAGGAGCCCTGCATTGCCATGGCAACGCCTACTCCCCGAACCTTTCCATTGCCCATATCACGGCATGGGAATTTATCCTTCCAGCCGATCATCTCAGCCGCCCGGGCCATACATTTGTCCAGGGTACAGCTTAATGCGGTTTCGCCGTAGTAGGCCGGCATAACATCACCCTGGCGCACCATATTCCGCTCCCGGAGGACCACCGGGTCCATATGCATCTGATCCGCCAGCTCATTGATCGCACTTTCCACAGCAAAGATGCCCTGAGTGGCGCCGTAGCCCCGGTAGGCACCTGCCGACATCCGGTTGGTATAAACCACATCATAGGCAAAGCGGTACGCCTTGGTCCGGTAAAGGGGAATCGATTTGTGGCCGGAAAGCCCCACAGTGGTAGGGCCATGCTCACCGTATGCTCCGGTATTGGATAAGGTATATACATCGATGGCCTGCAGGATCCCGTTCTCATCTGCACCGACCCGGACGGTAACCTCCATCTCATGGCGGGGAGAAGAAGCGATCTGGGACTCGTAACGGCTGTAAATCATCTCTGCCGGCTTTCCTGTCATCCAGGTAACGATAGCCGGATAGACCTCCGCCACCACCGTCTGCTTGGCTCCGAAGCCGCCGCCGATCCGCGGCTTGATCACCCGGACCTTGGATTTTGGGATATCCAGTGCATGGGCCAGGATTCTTCTTACATGGAAGGGAACCTGGGTGGAAGCCACCATATTCAGGCGGCCGTAGGCATCCAGATAGCTGTAGGCCCGGAAGGTTTCCATCATCGCCTGCTGGTTTGCCTTCACATGATAGCTCTGCTCTACCACATGGGCGCAGCTTTTCAGAACCTCATCCACATTGCCCTGCTGATCGCAGTCCGACGCACAGAGATTGCGGCTGTTATCCGCTCCCACGGGAACCAGACTTTTCCAGTTCTCCTCCGGATGGATCAGAATATAGCTGTCCTTAGCCTTCCGAAAATCCAGAAGCGCTTCCAGAACCTGATACTTTACCCGAATCAGCCTTAACGCATGATCAACTGCTTCTTCTGTCTCCCCTGCCACGATTGCAACTGCATCACCTACGAACCGGACTCTCTGATCCAGAATCAGACGGTCGTAGGGACTTGGCTCCGGGTAGGTCTGACCCGCCATGGTAAATCGTTTCTGAGGAACATCTTTCCAGGTCAGGATACATTCAATTCCCGGCACCTTCTCCGCGTTGGAGCAGTCGATGCTCTGAATGACTGCATGGGCGTGAGGGCTTCTCAATACCTTTACCACCAGACAATCCTTCGGCGCCAGGTCATCGGTATACACCGGCTTGCCTGTCACCAAGGACATGGCATCCTTCTTCATGATTGCAGCGCCTACATATTTTCCATGATGGTCTGCAAGCGCCTTCTGGTTATACTCCCGCTCCTTCTGATCGCCCTTGGCCGGGCCCCTCCAGCTACCTACTGCCTGCATCAGCTGTCTCCTCCTTTCGGTTCAGATATTTTTTCACAGCGCGAAGCTGAGACATATATCCGCTGCACCGGCACAGATTTCCCGCCAGATATTCCTTGATTTCCTCCTCCGACGGATGGTCCAGCTCCTTTTCCATGGCCAGCACATTCATCAGGAATCCAGGACTGCAGTAGCCGCACTGTTCTCCGCCCTCCTGGGCTAAAAATCTTCCAGCCTCCTCTGCTTCCTCGCCCATTCCTTCCAGTGTTGTAATCTTCCTTCCTTCTGCACGGGCTGCCAGGACCGAACAGGATAATACAGGGGTTCCATCCATTAAAACGGTGCACAGACCGCAGTTGGAGGTCTCACAGCCCCGCTTCACGCTGAGGCATCCCAATTTCCTCACTAAGTCTAAAAGCAGCATATCTGCCTCGATCTCCGGACAGACAGTTCTTCCGTTTAACTGAAATTGAATTTTCATCGGTCTGCCTCCTGCTTTTCTTCTGTTTTCTTGATCTGCTCGGCCAGACGGCGGATCAGAACCTCTGCAAGGTAGGCCCGGTAATCGGCACTTCCCCTCAGATTGCTTCCGTAGGTGAACTGGGCGGCTGCATGGCCTGCCAGAAGCTCCGGATCCTTTCCCGCTTCCCCCTTCACCAAAACTGCACTGGCCTTCTTCGGTCTTGCCCCTACAGAAACCTGCCAGCCTTCGCCGGTTCTTGCCACACAGCAGGCAATCAGCGGAAAATCCGTTTTTGATTTCCGGACGGTCTGATATGCGGCCCTCCGGCCATCCTTCTTTATCATAATCCGAACCAGGATATCCCGTTCCTTGCCGGAAACCGGCTTCTCCGCAAACTCTGCCAGCGGCATCACACCGCCGTGATACAGCTCTACATAAGTGTCCAAAGCCATCAGGCAGGTTAAAATATCCGAAAATCCAAATCTTCCGTACACACTGCCTCCCACGGTAGCTCCATTCCGGAACTGCACGCCAACGATATGGCGGGTGCACTCCCGGAAGATTCCATCAAACTCCCGGTTCAATCCAGAATGTGTCTCCAGCATCCGCAGCGTGACCATGCATCCGATCCGGAATTCCTCCTCATCCTCTTCAATCTGATCCAGGCCCAGCGCTCCCAGATCCACGATGGTCTGTTTGGTGATATTTTCCATTTTTAGCCACATCATGCCGCCTACCACCAGATTCCGACGCTTTTGACAAAGCTGGTATGCCTCTTCCAGGCTGGACGGTCTTACATACTCTCTGGCATGAAACATAACAATCCCCTCTCTTGTATTTCTTCTGCGATTTCTCTAATGCGCTGCCCTGCAGCTCCTTTTGTTACTCTCTATCGTACCTATCATACATCATTCCTTTTGTTACCTCAACAAATATTCATCAAACATGGCTCTGGCAATGGGCGCTGCTGCCCTGCCGCCGGAGCCGCCCTCCTCCACGATCACTGTCACCACGATCTGCGGATCCTCCGCAGGCGCATAGCCGGTGAACCAGGCGTGGGTCTCCTTATCTGTTTCAAACTCGGCTGAGCCGGTCTTTCCCGCTGCCTGGTAGGAGGCATCCCGAAGGGCGGAGCCAGTTCCTTCCGTTACCACCCGCACCATCAGGTCATTTAACTGTCTGGATTCCGCCGCAGTCATCAGGCTTCCCCAGCTTTCCGGCAGAAATTTCTTTACCTCCTCACCGGCTGCATTCTGCACCCGTTCCATCACATAGGGCTTCATCAGGGTCCCGCCGTTGGCAATGGCAGAGGTAAGCATCGCCATGTGGATGGGCGTAACCTGGGTCCTGCCCTGCCCAATGGCAGTCTGAAGAATCTCCCATTCCCCGGCGCCGCCCTTCATCTGGTAGGAGCTTTTAGAATATGCCATGGTCAGCGGCAGCTCCGAATTAAACAAAAGCTGCCCTGCCAGACTGTACATGGAATCCAGATCCAATTGGAGCCCCAGATTGGCAAAGGCCCCGTTGCAGGAATTGGCAAAGGAAAGGCTCAGATCCTGGAAACCGTGAGCGGTGCTGTGATAGCACCGGATGGAATACTCATCCTGGTGAAACACGCCGGAACAGTCAAACTGGTAATCCAGATAACGGTCTGGATTTTCCCGCATGGCTTCCAGGGCCGTCACGATCTTAAAGACAGACCCTGGCGGATACAGCCCCTGAGTGGCACGGTTTAAAAGCTGCCCCTGGTCATTCTCACTGCTCACCAGCCCCTCCCAGGCTGCCTCCAGGCTTAAAGGATTGGGATCATAATCCGGCTTGGACACCATGGCCAGGATCTTTCCCGTATCCGGCTCCATGGCGATCACCGCGCCCTTTCGGTCTCCCAGCGCCTGGTATGCCACCTGCTGAAGCCCCACATCCAGGCTGGTGACCACATCATCTCCAGGATTTTTCTGGTCTGATATCTCATTGATTACCTGCTCCAGCAGATTCACATGGGAGGTCAGCAGATAAAAATTTCCCAGGCTTTCCAGTCCGGTCTTTCCCTTGGTGGAGTGGCCCACCACATGGGCGAACAGCGTTCCGAAGGGATAGACCCGGATCTCATCTCCATTATCCCCTATGTGAGTCTCCGCCAGCACCTGTCCGTCGCTGCTTACGATATTTCCCCGGACGATCCGGTCTGAAAAACGGTCCAGCCTGGCATTATACGAGTTATTAATTACTTCTTCACTTGTTACCTGAAGAAAATACCCAAAATAAAGAATCATCCCCAGAAATGCTGCCAGCACCACGTAGGTCAGGATCATGATATTCCGGTTGGCATGGGGATTCGGATCAGCCTTCTTCATATTCTTCCTCTTCATTTCGTTTTAAGATGTAAAGTCCCTGAATAATGTTAAACAGGATAAAGGTGCTCAAAATCGAACTTCCTCCGTAGCTGACGAAGGGCAGGGTAACACCGGTAGAAGGGATAAACTTGGTCACGCCTCCTACTGTCAGAAATACCTGAGTAATGTACACGATCCCAAGGCCAAAGGCGATCAGCTTAAAAAAGGCGGCCTGCAGGTTGCCTGCAATCATCATAAACTGCAGAAAACACCCCACACAGATCAAAAGCACGCACAAGGCAAAAATACCTCCCATCTCCTCCGAGATCGCAGCAAAGATAAAATCCTTTTCCACCACCGGGATCTTATAGGGCATTCCCTGATACAGCCCCATTCCAAACCATCCCCCTGTGCCGATGGCAAAGAGAGACTGGGTGATCTGATAGCCTTTATTGTCAATATCGCTCCAGGGATCCGCCCAGGCTGCCACACGGGTCTGCACATGAGGAAACACCAGATAGGCGATGGAGGCCGCCCCCACTCCGGCCAGCAGGCCGCTTCCCAGATACAGCCAGTTGGAGGTTGCGATAAACAGCATAAACAGATAGGTGACAAACAGCAGCAATGCACTTCCCAGATCTCTGGAAGCTGCCAGAATCAAAATATGGGCAGCCGCCACTGCTGTGGTCACCACCACCGTCTTAAAATCGGTGGACTGATAAAACATGGCAGCCACAAAGAAAACAAATGTGATCTTTACAAACTCCGACGGCTGAAATGTGACTCCGCCGATCTCCAGAGACAGCTGTGCGCCGAAGGTTGTGGTTCCCACAATGCAGACCACTGCCAGCAGGGCCAGCCCGATCCCAGCATAGACCCAGGCACCCTGGCAAAGCTGCCATACATGATCCATAATGTAGGGAATGATCCAGGTCACCGCCGCCGCTGCCGCCACAATGATAAACTGCCGGACTGCCCGGTCAAAGGAGATCCTGGTCAGCATGATAAAGCCTACACACATCAGCATACAGGCATTATTCACCAGAAGACGTGACACATTGCGGTACAGCAGGCGGTACAGATAGATGTAGGCCAGAAAGAATACCACCTGTGCACCGTAAAAGGCCAGCACCCGCTCATCCTCTGTTTTCAGGTAAATGATCAGATACGCCAGAAGATGGATCAAAAACATAGCCTGATTCTGCCGGCTGCACACGATCCGCTTCCGCTCCAGATCCGGGAAGGAAAAAAAGCGGAAGTTAAAAAAGGTATAGCATGCAATCAGAAGAATCATGAGATATTTCGATGTCTCAATGATAATATTTACCATATTCTCATTCTACTCCTCTTTTGATATGGCCCCGGGTAAACTCTCCGCAGGGCATCTCTGCCCGGCAGCCATGAAGGAAGCCGGCAGCAAATGCATCCAGGCAGCGAGCCACTTCCCTTGGAGATTCCGTAGTAAACTGCAGACGGATGGCACCTGGCTTCAGGCTTTTCACCAGCTCCTCCTGCCCAAGAAGAGCCACCGGGCTGGCATTGTAGATCGTGTTATAGCAGAAGGTACAGTGGTTCTTCACCGGCATCTGCTTTCCTGTCCGGTCCTTTAAATATAAGACCTCCCGTCTGCGGCTGCAGCCTTCTGTCGTCTTGCGGATGCATTGAGCCGAGACCATCATGGGAAGAGCTCCGTAAACCATAAGCTCCTGACCGGCGCAGCCCTTTGCCTTCAGCTCTCTGCTGTTTAATTCTGCCGGCATGGTGATCCGAAACGCCCCTGCATCCAGCATCACCTGATTGGACAGATGGTTCCAGGTATAAAGAGACCCGTCAAAGACCATAGGCATAGGCAGGGAATCAGCCGCACCAGAACTGTGATCTGCAGAAATCGGCTGCAGCTGCTTCAGCCACTCCACCTCCTCTAAGTTCCGCACTACCACTCCGTCAAAGCCAGCCTGAAGGAATTCCTCCCTGCAGCTCTCAAAATAACGGATCGCCTCAGTCCGAAAAATATGGGGCATCATCAAAAGGCACTGCTTTCCCGCCTGGTGACAGGCAGCCGCCGTTTCCTTCCAGCAGGAAAAAGGGAATCCATCTGCATCCAGATAGATCTCATCCACATCCTGGTGCTCCAGAGCCGGCGGAAGCTGGTTCTGCTCTTCCAGGGAGGCAATAAAACGAAGGGGAGCGGATTCCGGTGCCTCCTCTTCCTGGTTATCTCTCATCTGCCTCTGCTGCCCCTCCTGTCTCCTTTCCTGCTGCCTTTCCACCTCTGCATCCAGGCTGCGGCGTTTTCCAGACAAGATCCTCGTTTCCAGCGCCTCCAACCCATTCCGGCGAAGCTCATTCAGCGCCTGCACAGGAAGAAACACATTTCCCGTAAGCTGCACATTCAATTCATCAAAGGCAAACGGTGTATTTCCTGTCTTTTGAAGCTGCTTTGCCACCTTATCCCTGGCCATCGGCTGATTCAGCGCCTCCTGGACGATTTGGCCGGAAACGGTAACGGATACCGGCTTTCCATCCTCACGGGGAACAGAAAGACATTCCAGGGTAAGCTTTGCTGCCTTCCCCGGCTCAAGAGAAGCCGTTCCCCGGACCGGCTCCTGCAGCAGATGATCCACATACATCCGGTCCAGATAATCAAACAGTTCCTGATTCCCCTCCCGAAACGCCGGCTTTTCCTTATATGCTACCATATCTCTGCCGTTATGCTCCTGATAGTACCCTTCTGTAAAGCCGCCGCGGTCAAAAAGCTCCAGAAGCATCTTCCTGTCTCCTGGACTGACCCGGTAGCCCTTTCTTCCATATTTTAAATACTGGTCCACATATTTCCGGTACATACTGACGACTCCGGCCGTATATCTGGGGCTCTTCATCCGGCCCTCGATCTTCAGCGAGTATACGCCTGCCTCCAGAATATCCGGGAGCAGGTCCAGCGTACACAGATCCTTCAGACTCAGCACGTATTTCTCATCCTTTGTGTTCAGCTTTTTGCCGTCCCGTCTTACCTCATAGGGCAGGCGGCATGGCTGTGCACAGCGTCCCCGGTTGCCGCTCCGTCCGCCGATCACACTGCTCATCAGGCATTGGCCAGAATAGCAGTAGCACAATGCGCCGTGGACAAAGCTTTCGATCTCCACATTCACCTGCTCATGGATCTGCCTGAGCTCCTCCAAAGACAGCTCCCTGGCAGTCACCACACGGCTGGCCCCCAGTTCCTTTAATTTCGCAGCTCCATAGGCTCCGGTGATGGTCATCTGCGTGCTGGCATGGATCGCCAGCCCGGGAAAATGCTCCCGGATAAAGACCATTGCACCCAGGTCCTGCACAATCACCGCATCCAGCCCTCTCTCATAATACGGGCGCAGATAATCATACAGTTCCCCGATCTCCTGCTCCTTAAACAAGGTGTTTACGGTCATATAGATCTGCCTTCCATGGAGATGAGCATAATCAATCGCCTGGCACATCCTGTCCTCATCCAGATTGTCGGCAAATGCTCTGGCTCCGAACCGGCTTCCGCCGATATAAACTGCATCTGCACCTGCGGCAAACGCTGCTGTCATACTTTCATAGGAACCGGCCGGCGCCAGCACCTCTACCTTCTTTTTTTCTATCATCACTCTGTCCTCTTGCTCACTTATTGCACGTTTGTCTGGAACCAAACTTTTCCAAAAGTAAAGGATGCCCCACTGCTGAGACATCCCCCCTATCACTTTCTTATCTGAAAGCCGCGCCCCTGCAGTGCCCGGCTTTTTAACAGCTGCTCTGTGGCTGCCCTTGCTGCCTGGAGAGCCTTCTGTTTTTCCTCTTCTTCCTTCGCCAGACGAGCTTCTTCTGTCAAAACTGCCGGAGCCTGGGGTCCAGATGGTTTCGATTCCGTGTCTTTTGCTGCTGACACTTCCTCCAATTCCACATCCGCTTCCAGCGCTTCTCTTTCCTCAGCAGAACGTTCTCCCTGCTCCGCACCTTCTGCTGCCAGTGCTGCTTCTGCTTTCCACTCCGCACACCGGACTGCATCCTCCAGCGCTGCCCGGTCTCTTTCTGCAGCAGCCAGCTTCTCCTTCAGCTCCTCAATCTCCTGCAGGGCCCATGACACTCGCTGCTCGGTTTCTTCCTTTTCCGATTGCTGGGTTTTTACGGTCTCCTGAAGCTCCGATTCCCTGATCTGCAGCCTTTCCTGAAGCTCTGCTTCCCTTGCCTGCATTTTTTCCT
>JAUNGG010000026.1 GCA_030524635.1 Lachnospiraceae bacterium | reverse complement strand
CCGCAAGTCAGATTAAGCTGCAGGGCGAGTCAAGCGACAAGTCAAATCAAGCAGCAGGTCATCTGTCCTGAGGCTTTTTTTGCGTGCTTCCTGCTGTTCCCCACTGGCTTTTCATCAGATCGATAAAGCATCTGGCAGCGTTGCTTAAGTAGCGTCCCTTTTTGTAGCTGGCCGTAAATTCCCATGTGGGCCGGGAGGGCAGGCGGAAGCAGGTGATTCCCTTGGGCAGATCCTTTACATAATAATAGGTCAGGATCCCGCAGCATAAGCTGGCCTGGATCATGGAAATGATGGTGTGGTTATTGCCTGTCTCAAACAGGATCTGAGGCTCAAAACCGGCATCGGAGAAAATCTGGTTGATCATGGTGCGCATGGTGGAGCGTTTATCCATCAGTACGAAGGGCTCGTACTGGACAGCACGGATGTCCAGTGTGGCGTACTGGTCATGTTCCGGCGGGAGGATATTTGCCATGGGGTGGCCGGATGGGAGCGCCAGAAACAGCTCTTCCGTATAAATGGTTTCGTAAAGGTCGTCTGTCCGGTCTGCATCTGTGAGGGTGAGAAAGCCGATATCCAGATCGCCTTGGGAAATTAATTTCTGCAGATCTCTTACCACGCCTTCCATGGGTTCAATGATAATATTTGGATAAAGCTGGTGAAAAACGGAGTAGGCGGAGGTGAACATGGTGATGCCGCGGCCTGCGGTAAAGCCGACAGACAGATGGCCGCATTTTCCTTCAGTCAGATCGTGGATCATCTGGTAGGTATCCCGTTTGATTCGCAGCATCTCTTTTGCATTTTTTACGTAAATTTCGCCGGCCTCCGTCAGGTGCCAGTTGGTGCGGGATCGGTGAAACAAGGGCGTTCCCAGTTCTTTTTCCAGCTTGATCAGCTGCTGGTTCAGGGCGGACTGGGTGATGTACAGCTTGTTGGCGGCCCGGGTAATATTATTTTCTTCTGCAATTTTTAATATATATTCTAATTGCTTGGTATCCATAAGCATTCTTCCCTTCTCTGCTAAAATTCTGGTTCTGACAGTATTGGTTAAAATATCGTTAAGAAATTGTTAAAATACTGGCTTTTGAGCCTATTTTATATCATTTTTTGTGCAAAATCAATATATACCATAAGAAAAATTAAGAGTGATAAGAAAAGAATATAACTTTACTTACGAGAACATCAGGTGTATACTTATAACATAGCAAAAAGTTTTACAAAAATTTCACAATAGGAGGGTAAACAGATGTCACCAGTAATTACCAAGATGGAAGTTTGGCCAGTAGCGGGCAAGGACTGTATGGAGCTTAACTTAAGCGGCGCTCACGCACCTTACTTCACCAGAAACGTAGTGGTTCTGTACGCAGACAACGGCGAGATGGGCGTAGGCGAGGTACCAGGAGGAAAGAAGATCACCGCAGCGCTGGAGGAGTGCATCCCGTTAGTAGAGGGGACCAAGGTTGCTGAGTACAAGAGCACCCTGTTAAAGGTTAAGAAGTATCTGGATTCCAAGGGCGAGGAAGATGTAAGAGGAAACCAGACCTTCGATCTCCGTACCGGCGTTCATGTAATCACCGCAATCGAGGCTCCATGTCTGGACCTGTTAGGAAAGCATCTGGGTGTGCCGGTCTGTGAGCTGTTAGGCGACGGCCAGCAGAGAGACAAGGTTCGTATGTTAGGCTACTTATTCTTCGTAGGCGACCGGAATAAGACTGACCTGCCATACGATTCTGAGCCGGATTCTGACTGCGAGTGGTACCGGATCCGTCATGAGGAGGCGCTGACCGCAGATAAGATCGTGGCATTTGCCAAGGCAACTCATGAGAAGTACGGCTTCCAGGACTTCAAGTTAAAGGGCGGCGTTCTTCCTGGAAATGAGGAGATGGACGTGATCCGTGCTTTAAAGAAGGCATTCCCGGAGGCAAGAATCGATCTGGATCCAAACGGCGGCTGGCTGTTAGAGCAGGCAGTTGAGTATGTAAAGGGTATGCAGGGCATCCTGACCTACTGTGAGGATCCATGCGGAGCAGAGGGCGTATATTCCGGAAGAGAGATCATGAGCGAGTTCAGACGCCGCACCGGCTTCCCAACTGCAACCAACATGATCGCAACGGACTGGAGAGAGGTAAGCCACTCCTTAGAGTCTCAGGCAGTTGATATCATCCTGGCAGATCCTCATTTCTGGACCATGGCAGGCTCCGTACGAGTAGGCCAGATGTGCCATGACTTCGGTTACACCTGGGGATCTCATTCCAACAACCACTTTGATATCTCCCTGGCAATGTTCACTCAGGTAGGAGCAGCGGTACCAGGCGAGTACAATGCACTGGATACCCACTGGATCTGGCAGGAGGGCCTGGAGAGACTGACCAAGGAGCCGCTGCAGATCGTGGACGGCTGCGTAGCAGTACCGAAGAAGCCAGGCCTTGGAATTGAGGCAGATATGGATCAGATCAAGAAGGCACATCAGGTATACTTAGACAACTGCTTAGGCGGAAGAGATGACTCTGTAGGTATGCAGTACCTGATCCCAGGCTGGAAGTTTGATCCGAAGAGACCTTGCCTGGTTCGGTAAAATCGTTACATAAGCACTGCATTTGTATCTGTGGTGCGGTTCGCTGTTGCGGTTCACAGGAAATCTGTGAACCGTAGCGATTAGTTATTCTTATGACAAAAATCACAATAAAGAATTGGATTTTTTCCGGATCCTCTGTTATTATGTTGAATAGAGGAAGGACAGCCTCTCGTTTTTATGGTAAAGTTGACAGATGGGGATGCAGTCAGCACTGCCGCGATCTTCTGGGTAACCGTGATTGTTCTGTCTGCGGTTTGCTGGAAAAGGATCAGGACGGGAATGTAAGTCCTTCAACTGGATGATAAGGAGGACGATTATGGAAGTAAAAGGAACACCAATTGTAACAGAAATGCAGGTTATTCCGGTAGCAGGATATGACAGCATGCTGATGACACTCAGCGGCGCTCATGCACCTTGGTTTACCAGAAATCTGGTAATCTTAAAGGACAGCACAGGAAATACGGGAATCGGCGAGATCCACGGCGGCGATTACACCTGTGAGGCACTGAGAAGCTGTATTCCGTTAGTAGTAGGACAGCCAATCGGTAAATACCGCGCAATTCTGGACAGCATCCATAAAGGTAGCAAGAAAGCAGCAGAGGATGACGGGGAAGGAATTCAGACCCTGGACATCAGCAAGCTGAAATTCGTGGTAAAAGCAGAGTGGGCGATCGAGTGTGCCCTGCTTGACCTGTTAGGACAGTACTTAGACCTGCCGATGTGCGAGCTGTTAGGGGACGGCAAGCAGAGAGATCAGGTAGAGACATTAGGATATCTGTTCTATGTAAGCGACAAGGAGAAGGCAAAACCGGACTTACCTTACATCGATGAAAGCGACAGCACCGATCCATGGTTTAAGCTTCGCCGTCAGGAGATGCTGACACCGGAGCGGATCGTGGAGCAGGCTCAGGTACTTCATGAGAAGTATGGCTTTAAGAACTTTAAGCTGAAGGGCGGCGTGTTAAAGGGCGCTGAGGAGATGGAGGCAGTTCGTGCATTAAAGAAAGCATTCCCTAACGGCCGGATCAACATCGATCCTAACGGTGCATGGAGCCTGCAGGAGGCAATTGAGATCTGCAAGCCGATGGAGGGAATCCTGACCTACATCGAGGATCCGTGCGGACCTGAGGCAGGATATTCCAGCCGTGAGGTGATGGCCGAGTTCAAGAATGCTGTAAAACTCCCGGTTGCAACGAATATGATCGCTACCGACTGGCGTCAGTTCTATCATGCAGCAGCCTTAAAATCCGTAGATATCGTGTTAGCTGACCCGCATTTCTGGGGCTTCGGCGGCAGTGTACGGATGGCTCAGATCCTGAATGACTGGGGCCTTACCTGGGGAAGCCATTCTAACAACCATTTCGATATCACCCTGACTGCCTTTGCTCATGTAGCAGCTGCCGCTCCTGGGAATCCTACAGCACTGGATACCCACTGGATCTGGCAGGACGGACAGAACCTGTTAAAGGATACCCCACAGATCGTGGACGGATATCTTCAGGTTCCGAAGAAGCCGGGTATGGGTGTTACCATTGATATGGAAAAAGTCATGGAAGCGAACGCACTTTATAATAAACTTCCGTCTCACGACAGAGACGATGCCATGGCAATGCAGTACCTGATTCCAAACTGGAAATATGACTGCAAGAAGCCGGCATTGGTGAGATAGAAACAATGATTCTTTGAAAAGGGGAAAAGAAAATGTTCTTTAAAAAGTATGGGGACATCGTTGTAGGCGTGTTCTTTATGGCACTCTCTGCAATCATGATGGTCATGGCACAGATGCTGCCGAAGTCCAAGGTCATGGAAATCGGACCGGATTTCATGCCTATGGTAATTGGCGCTATCACATTTATTCTGGCAGCGATCTTAACATTTTTAAATGTGAAAAATATGAAGATGCGTGCTGCTGAGATCGATGCATCCAAGATCGATGACTGCGATTATAAGCGGGTGCTGTTAAGCGCTCTGCTGGTTCTGATCTATGTATTTATTCTTCAGCCGGTTGGTTTTATCGTATCGACTCTGGTTTTCCTGCCGCTGCAGATGCTGGTTCTGTCTCCAGATGATCAGAGAGGCAAGAAGCAGATCATTCAGCTGCTGATCATTGACGTAATCTTTACCATGGTAGTATTCTTCTTATTCCGTTACGGATTTAAGATCGTGCTTCCGGCTGGTATCTTTACGATTAACTTATAGGAGGGGAGAATATGCAAGCATTAGGACTTTTAGGAAGCGCATTTGTCAGCGTTTGTCAACCGGCCTCCCTTCTGCTGATGATAGCAGGTGTGGCAGTTGGTATTATCTTTGGTTCCATCCCGGGACTTTCTGCATCCATGGCAGTAGCACTGTTCCTGCCGTTAACCTTTAGTATGACACCATCCATGGGTATGAATACCCTGGTAGCCGTTTATATCGGCGGTATCTCCGGTGGTCTGATCTCTGCGATCCTGTTAAACATGCCAGGTACCGCATCTTCTATTGCAACTACTTTTGACGGCCATCCAATGGCAAAGAACGGTGAGGCCATGAAGGCTCTGGGCTTAGGTATCGTATTCTCCGCCTTGGGTTCTATCTTCTCCTTCATCATCCTGACCTTCTGTGCACCATCTCTGGCTGATGTTGCATTGAAGTTCACCCCGGCTGAGAACTTTGGTATCTGTTTCTTCGCACTTACCATGGTGGCAATCCTCTCCTCCGGCAACATGATCCGCGGTCTGTTAGCTGGTATGCTGGGTCTGATGTTTACTCAGATCGGTATGGCTCCAATTGATGGTACTGCCCGTTTTACCTTCGGCGCAGCGAACCTGATGGCTGGTTTTGATACTCTGCCTACCCTGATTGGTATCTTCGCGATCTCTGATATTCTGGTTACCGCTGAGAAGATGGGAAGCGGCAAGCTGGATACCATCCCGATCAAGAAGGTAAAAGGCTTTGGCTTCTCCATGAAGGAATTTGTATACCATCTGCCTAACTTCTTCCGTTCTGCATTGATCGGTACCGGTATCGGTATCCTGCCTGGTATCGGCGGTTCCACCTCCGGTATGCTGGCTTACGTAACGGCGAAGAACATGTCCAAGCATCCGGAAGAGTTCGGTAAGGGCTGCCCGGATGGTATCGTAGCAACCGAGTCTGCAAACAATGCAACCATCGGCGGTGCAATGATTCCTCTGTTAGTACTTGGTATCCCTGGCGACGGCGTTACCGCTATGATGTTAGGCGGCTTCCTGATCCACGGCCTGTCTGCTGGTCCTCTGCTGTTCGTAAAGAATGCAGACGTTGTATACGGCATCTTTGCTGCATGTATGGTTTGTGCAGTGATCATGCTGGTAGTTGAGTGGACCTGTATCAAGGGCTTCGTACAGGTATTAAAGGTTCCGAAGCACATCCTGCTTCCTCTGATCCTGGTACTGTGCTGTGTAGGTGCATACGCAACCAACAACCGTATCTTCGACGTACAGTCCATCCTGCTGTTCGGTATCGTTGGCTACTTATATCACAAGTTCAGCCTTCCTACCACTCCATTCGTACTGTGCTTCCTGATCGGTGAGATGTTAGAGACTTACCTTAGACGTGGTATCATGCAGTACAAGTCCTTCACCGCATTCTTTGCAAGACCGATCTTCGACGTATTCTTCTTCGTTGCAATCGGCGTATTAGTATGGTCCTTATTTAAGGAGTATAGGGCTTACAAGGCAAAGAAGGCTGCCTGATGTTCCTTTACGGAAAATCGGTGAAAAATCTTAAAAAGTTGTAAGAATTTTAGAAAAGCATGTACAAAACCATATGTTTTTTGTATAATATAACGGTATAAACCTCCCTTTCTGGGGGAAGGGAGGCTTATATATAGGGGAAAAGAAAAGGGCAGAAAGCCCGAGTAAAAAGGAGAGAAAACTATGAAAAAAAGAATTTTAGCAACTGCTTTAGCAGGCGCAATGGCATTGGGTTTAGCAGGATGCGGCGGCTCTGATACCGCAGCTACCACCGCAGCAGCAGCTCCGGCTGAGACCAAGGCAGAGGCAGCAGCTTCTGGTGATGCAGCAGCAGCTCCAGCAGAGACCCAGGCTACTGACTGGGCACCTTCTACCACCGTTTCCATCGTAGTACCAGCAGGCGCAGGCGGAAATACCGACCTTTCTGCTCGTGTATTTGCACAGTATGCAAAGGAGCTGACCGGAGCTGACTTCATCGTTGTTAATGCAAACGGTGCATCTGGTTCTGTAGCAGCTAACCAGGTATTAGGTTCTGCTCCAGACGGACATACCTTCCTGTATGGCCATAACCTGGTAAACGTTGCTAACATTGCAGGCATTACCGATTACAACTATTCTGCATTTACCTTAGGCCCCACATTCGCAAAGGATCCGGCACAGCAGTTATATGTAAATGCTGAGAAGTATTCCAGCTTAGATGAGTTCGTTGAGGCAGCTAAGGCCGCTCCTGGCCAGTTAAAGGCTTGTACCGAGGTTGGTGCATACACCTACTATGAGATCCTGGCATTTGAGAAGGCAGCAGGCATCGACTTAGACTTAATCGACGTTGGTTCCAACTCTGATAAGATCGCAGCTATGTTATCCGGACAGGTTGACTTAATGCCAGGCGCATATATCAACTGTAAGGATTATCTGGCAGCTGGTCAGTTCGCATGCATCGGCGTTCCAACCGAAGAGAGATATGACCTGATTCCTGACATCCCAACCTTAAAGGAGCAGGGCGTTGATCTGGTATATCCGGACTGCGATTTCTCCTTCTACTTCCCGGCTGATACGCCAGCAGAGATCATTACCTACTATGAGAACCTGGTACAGCAGATTTTAGCAGATCCAGAAGCAGCAGAGGGAGTTGCTAACGTTGATATGATGCCTTACTACTTAAATGCAGCAGATTCCGCAGCTCATGATGAGGAGATCTTCAACACCATTAAGGGTATTGCTGACGAGTTAGCACAGTAATTTTGCAGGATCGATTGAGCCGCTTTCTAATCAAAAGGAAGTTGCTTCAAAGGATGAATCGGCAGAATAAGCATGAAAAAGTGAATAAAAAATTCCCGGCAGGATAAAAACTGCCGGGAATTTTTGCTTTATATTGAAAATAAAAGCTGCTGGAAATTTCTGGTTTACTTGCAGGAGCCGCTTTGGAGGAAATAGTGGAGAATATCGTCCCGAAGACGGCATTCCGGTTGGTTCATCACCCAGTTTTTCCGCCGCACGAACGCGTTCATCCGGTACAGAGGAGGATTCATAGAATAGTAGGCCACATGCTCCTGATCGGAAATACAGGATTCGCCGATCAAAGTCACCCCGATGCCCATTGCTACCATACTTCTGGTAGCAATGATGCTGTTGGTCTCACAGATGGTGCTGAGCATGATCTGAGCAGATTCGATGATTTGATCGGTGAGCACCCGCAGGGTGGAGCCTTTTTTGGAGAGAAGGATATTGTCCTCGCTGAAATTCTCGGCAAACTCCTGAATGGTGATGGGCTTTCCTGGATTTTTCTGGTGGTAAGGATGGGTTTTAGGAATTGCCAGATAAACCTCCTCCTGCCGCAGCACATCCACTTGGCTGGGACTGAATGGCTCAATCGTATTAAGCGCCATAATGCCGCAGTCGATATTTTCCTCCTGAAGCATTTTCGTCAGGGTAGGCACGTTGGTTTCTGAGATCTCGATGGTCACATCGGGAAAGCTGGCTTTAAAGGGTGGGATCAGCACTGTCAGCATCTTCAAGCCGAACTGGGAGGTGACACCGATAGTAATATGTCCGCGGTTGTCGATATTCTGAATGCTGCGGTACAGATTATCCTTGATGTGGATCACTTTTTCTGCCGCAGCCACGTAAAGCTGTCCGGCCGGGGTCAGGGACAGGCTTCCTTTCGTCCGGTAGAACAGAGGGGTTCCCAGTTCACTTTCCAGCTTGGAAAGGTATTGGCTTAAGGAAGACTGGGAAACAAACAGATCTTCTGCGGCCTTTGTCATGTTTTGTCTTTTGGCAATGGCCAGGATATAAGTTAAGTATTTGGTATCCAAGATATGCCTCCTGATAGGTGAAACAAGTTGTAATGGTGAGGGTACGGAACCGTTACAACCGGTTGAATGTTCAACGAGTAAACACACGCAGCGATAAAAGCAGAGAACTGCTGCAGGCTACCATAATTATAACAAAAGGAAAAGAAGAGCATTATTAAAAAAAATTAGAAAAATAAAATCAGAATTAGTTTTACTTAGAGTATTTTATACAATGCTCTGTCCATTGGCCTGTGCAGCCTGATGATAATGCTGGATTGCCAGTTCAATAAAAGCGGAGGCTGCCTTGGTCAGATAATGCCCCTTTTTGTAGGTGGCACACAGCTCCCAGAAAGGATGGGAGGGGAGATAGAAGTAGGCGATATCCTCCTGATCCCTGGCATAGTTATGGGAGATCAGAGAGCAGGCCATGCGGTTTTTGACCATGTTGCGCAGGGTAATATTGCTGGAGGTCTCAAACAGGATATTGGGCGTAAATCCAGCTTCCTTAAAGAGCGGGTCGATGATCCGCCGCAGGGTAGAATCCTTAAACATCAGCACAAACTGCTCATTTTGAAAGGCAGCCAGATCTGCTGTGGCAAAGGGGGCTCCCGGAGGATTGGCATGGGCCGCCAGGGGATGGGACCGGGGAACTGCCAGGAGGATATTTTCATAATAAATATGAATGTACTCGTCATTGGTCTTATCGGATTCCGCCAGGGTGACAAATCCCAGGTCCAGATATCCTTTTGAGATCATGGAAAGCTGCTTTCGAATACTGATCTCCTGTGGTTCGATGGTAATATGAGGAAACATCTGGTAGAATTTAGGGTAAATGCTCATAAACATATTGATTCCACGCTCCGGTGTCAAGCCTACGGACAAATGTCCCACCCGGTTATCTGCCAGATCATTGAGAATATCATAAGCCTCCTGCTTCAGCAGCAGGATCCTTCTGGCATAATTCACATACACATTCCCCGCCTCTGTCAGCCGCAGATCATTCTTACTGCGGTGAAAAAGCTGAAGCCCCAGCTCCCCCTCCAGCTTCAAAAGCTGCTGATTCAGTCCCGACTGGGAAATGAAAAGGCCTTCCGCTGCCCTGGTAATACTGCCTTCGTCCGCGATCTTTACAATATATTCCAACTGCTTCAGATCCATTGGTTGCCTCCTTTCGCCAACAATTGCACAACAAATGATCTTAGAAATAAGTTTTACTTAGCCATTAAATCGAAACAATTAATTTGACTTATTCCTATAAATTTTATACAATAAAAACAAGAAAAAGGCAAGCAATTAAACGTAAATGCCGAATCTAACTGCACAACGTGCATCACCCCATAGGACATAAGTTTCAAAAGTCCAGGGCAAAAAATAAAAAATGGAGGTATGAATATGTCACCAGTAATTACCAAGATGGAAGTTTGGCCAGTAGCAGGAAAGGATTGTATGGAGCTTAACTTAAGCGGCGCTCATGCACCTTACTTCACCAGAAACGTAGTGGTTCTGTATGCAGACAACGGCGAGATGGGCGTAGGCGAGGTACCAGGCGGAAAGAAGATCACCGCAGCACTGGAGGAGTGCATCCCGTTAGTAGAGGGAACCAAGGTTGCTGAATACAAGAGCACCCTGTTAAAGGTTAAGAAGTATCTGGATTCCAAGGGCGAGGAAGATGTAAGAGGAAACCAGACCTTCGATCTCCGTACCGGCGTTCATGTAATCACCGCAATCGAGGCTCCATGTCTGGACCTGTTAGGAAAGCATCTGGGTGTGCCGGTCTGTGAGCTGTTAGGCGACGGCCAGCAGAGAGACAAGGTTCGTATGTTAGGCTACTTATTCTTCGTAGGCGACCGGAATAAGACTGACCTGCCATACGATTCTGAGCCGGATTCTGACTGCGAGTGGTACCGGATCCGTCATGAGGAGGCGCTGACCGCAGATAAGATCGTGGCATTTGCCAAGGCAACTCATGAGAAGTACGGCTTCCAGGACTTCAAGTTAAAGGGCGGCGTTCTTCCTGGAAATGAGGAGATGGACGTGATCCGTGCTTTAAAGAAGGCATTCCCGGAGGCAAGAATCGATCTGGATCCAAACGGCGGCTGGCTGTTAGAGCAGGCAGTTGAGTATGTAAAGGGTATGCAGGGCATCCTGACCTACTGTGAGGATCCATGCGGAGCAGAGGGCGTATATTCCGGAAGAGAGATCATGAGCGAGTTCAGACGCCGCACCGGCTTCCCAACTGCAACCAACATGATCGCAACGGACTGGAGAGAGGTAAGCCACTCCTTAGAGTCTCAGGCAGTTGATATCATCCTGGCAGATCCTCATTTCTGGACCATGGCAGGCTCCGTACGAGTAGGCCAGATGTGCCATGACTTCGGTTACACCTGGGGATCTCATTCCAACAACCACTTTGATATCTCCCTGGCAATGTTCACTCAGGTAGGAGCAGCGGTACCAGGCGAGTACAATGCACTGGATACCCACTGGATCTGGCAGGAGGGCCTGGAGAGACTGACCAAGGAGCCGCTGCAGATCGTGGACGGCTGCGTAGCAGTACCGAAGAAGCCAGGCCTTGGAATTGAGGCAGATATGGATCAGATCAAGAAGGCACATCAGGTATACTTAGACAACTGCTTAGGCGGAAGAGATGACTCTGTAGGTATGCAGTACCTGATCCCAGGCTGGAAGTTTGATCCGAAGAGACCTTGCCTGGTTCGGTAAGAAAAGAAGGTTTGGCAGAAAGAAGAAGTCCTGGCAAGAAAAAAGCCTGGACAAGATAAGGGCATAAGATAATGCAAAAAAGAATCCCGGCATGAAGCAGTTCCCATGGAACCTGGCTGATATGCCGGGATTTTGTTGTTTCTCATTCTCTTTTTATATAAACAGCATCAGGAGAGGAATGGTCACCAGGGACATCAGCGTTGTGGTGATGATGCATCTGGAGGCGTAGTCTTCGTCGGCTCCGTACTTGGCAGCCAGCAGGGCGCTGGTGCTTCCGGCAGGCATGCCGGTGAGGATCAGGGAAACGCCGGTGAGCATTGGGTCAAAGTGCAGGAATTTCATGATCACCAGGGCGACCAGGGGCAGTCCTACCAGACGAACGGCTGCCAGATAAAAGATGCTGGGCTCCAGAAGGGTTTTCCAGGAAATTCCCACCAGCATGGTGCCGATGACGATCATGGACAGGGGCGAGGTGATGGCGCCGATGTTGGCAATGGCAGTATCCAGAAACTGGGGGAAGGGGATATTAAGGATCCGCCGTGCTAATCCTAAAAATACGGTGATGATACATGGATTTAAGAAGATGTTTCTGCATTTGCTCTTAAAATCCGAGGTGGTAAACAGGGAAAGGCCGGCAGTCCACATCATGATCCGGTTTGGGATGATGAAGATGGAAGCAAATAAAAGTCCCTCAGCCCCGTAAACGGCGGAAACCATAGGCATTCCAAGGAAGCCTGAATTATTTACCAGGGTACAGTACTGGAGAATGCTTTTCCGTTCCAGAGGATAGCGGTTATACAGGATCTTGCCGCCAAGATAGGACAGGATGGCGATGCAGAAGGCAACCAGAAAGGCCATGGCCGTCTTTTTCAGCACATCCGGGGTCAGCGGCTTATTAAAGGAATGAAAGATCATACAGGGAAGAGTGATCTTTAAGATAAGATCCACTAATTTTTGCTTGGTTGGCGGGTCGATCAGATGTTTTTTGCAGCAGTACATGCCTACGCCCAGGTAGATCAGCAGGATAAGCTGGGCATTTACCATGTTTAGAAAACCTTCCATGATAAAGGTACCTCCTATTCGTTTCCGGCAATGACAGAATCATTGGCACCTGTCATTGCAGCTATGTTAAATTCCAGTATAACGCGAATTTTTTTGTTCTGCCAATTACTTTTTCTTAGTCAGAGAATCAGTTTTTTTAATAGTTCCCAAAAGCTGGCAAATGTGATATCATAAAAGCAGATCAAAGAACCATCAACAGAGCACCATAAGAGTGAAATAAGAGAGGAGTAATATAGTATGATTCAGTTTGGCATGCGCTGTCATGATTTATGCCCGAAAATGGAGATGGAGAAGCTTTTTGAGGAGATCAAAGCCAATGACATCCATCAGGTTCAGCTGGCATTTAAGAAATCGATCTCCAATTACGATTTTTCTACCGGACATTACAGCGCCGGATTTGGGCGGTATATTCGATCTCAGCTTGAGAAAAATGATATCCATGTGGCTGTTTTGGGATGCTACATTAATCCTACCCATCCCATCGAATCACAGCGTCAGGCAGAGGTGGCACGTTTTATTGAGCATTTAAAGTATGCAAAAGCCATGGGAGCTGACATGGTGGGCACAGAGACCGGCCGGTTTGACCCAAATATGAAGGTAGTTCCGGATACCCGCACAGAGGGGGCTTACCAGCTGCTTTTAAAGAGCTTCCGTGAGATCGTGTCGGCGGCAGAGAAGCTGGGCGTCATTGTAGGCGTGGAGGGCGTGTTTGACCACACCTTATACAGCCCTGCTATGATGAAACGCTTCCTGGAGGATATCGATTCTCCAAATGTTGAGGTAATTTTAGATCCGGTGAACCTGATCCATCCGGAAGAGGTGGACTGCCAGGAGGACGTGATCAGCAAGGCATTTGCCTACTACGGCGACCGGATCTCCATGATGCATATGAAGGATTTCGTCTTTGAGGGGCGGAGCCAGAAGTACCGCCATGTAGGCGAGGGATTGTTCCACTATGAGCCGCTTATGAAGCTGGTGAAGGAAAAGAAGCCTTACATCACCATGCTGATGGAGAACTCCAGCAAGGACCGCTTCTGGCAGGATATCCAGTTCCTGAAGGATATTTATGATCAGGTAGAGATCTAACATACAACTATAAAAGAAGCGCTTGGGGCTGAAAGGAAAAGACAGCCTTGGCGCTTCTTTTTAACATGCAGGAAAGTGTTATTTTTCCGTGTGGGGAAGTCTTTGGCGCAGGAACCGCTTCTTGATCTCATTTAAGTGGAATGGAATCAGCGGATAGATATAGCTTTTTCCTGCGATGGTTCGGTTGAAGATTACGGCGCAGACGGAGATCAGGATGCCCAGCCAGAAGCCGTACCAGTTAAACAGGCCGGTGAGAATCAGGATCAGGATCCGCATAAATTTTAATGCGTAGCCCAGCTCAAAGCTGGCCTGGGAGTAGTTGGCGACGGTTACAAAGGCCATGTAGAGCATGGTCTCGCTGTTAAACCAGCCGGATTTTACCGAATATTCTCCCAGAACGATACCGGCGATCACGCTCAGGGGGGTAGTCAGCATGCTGGGGGTATTGATGGCAGCCAACCTAAGCCCGTCAATGGCAAATTCCAGCAGCATAAGCTGATAAAAGACAGGAACGTGAGGCGGTTCTGAAAGGCGGATGAAGTCCAGCCAGGGCGGGATGGAATCTGGATTCTGGAGCAGTACCAGCCACAGCGGGGTCAGGATCAGGGTCAGGAGAGAGATGGTCATTCTGGAAAGCCGCAGGTAGGTTCCGGTAATGGGAGGGAAATAGTAGTCGTCTGCTTCCTCGATGATATCGAACACAGAGGAAGGCAGTATCATGGCGGCGGGAGAGTTGTCTACCAGGATCACGATGTTTCCTTCCAGAATGCAGGCGGCAGCAGAATCCGGGCGCTCGGAAAATTTAAATTTGGGGAAGGGATTGTACCACTTGTGGGGATAAATGCATTCTGCCAGACTTTCCTGGTTCATGGTAAGTGCATCCACCTTCAGGTTTGCGATCCGTTTTTTGATCAGAGCCAGAAGATTTTCATCCACCCGGCCCTGCATGTAGCAGATGGCGATATCGGTGTGAGAGCTTTCACCGGTATTCATGATCTCCATGATCAGCTTCGGATCCCGGATCCTGCGGCGAATCAGGGCGGTATTAAAGATCAGGGTCTCCACAAAGCCATCGCGGGAGCCGCGCATTACCTTGTCCTTTTCCGGCTCGCTGACCCCTCTGGCCGGGTAGGTACGGCAGTCGATGGTGAGGCATTTGTCATAACCATCGATAAACAGGCAGGTGATGCCGGTAAGCAGCTGGGTGATGGCAGAAGTCTCATCGGACACCAGGCCGATCTCGCCGTAAGGGATGTACTGTTTGGAAAAGCCGTGGGCATCTGCCGGCATATCCTCCGGCTTGATAGCCTGAAAGACCTGCAGGATCTTCAGCAGCACCTCGTCCTTGGTCAATCCATCTACAAAAAACAGGCAGGCCCGCCGTCCGCCTAATTCCACCACCCGGTAGACCACATCAAAGCAGGTGTCTACCTGGAGAGTGCGTTTCATATGCTGAACATTGCTTGAAAAATCGGTAGAAAAATTCATGACATTCCTCCTCAGCTTAAATAGTGCCAGCAGGCAGCATTCCTTGATATTCCTTAAAAAAGAATTGCAGAAAATAACTGCCGGAGCACGATTATTCTGAAATCAGTATAACCAATCAGCCGCATTTTATGAAAAAAGAGGAGTGTCCGCCAAATAAAGACATGTGTTTGTATATACACGGAATTTGTATACAAATTTTAGAGCAATTTCATAAAAATTCTCTGGAAACCGTTGACAATTATGTAAAAAAGTGCTATATTGTGTTTCGTAAGAAGCACAACGGGGTGCCTTACACGAGTATTTTGGTATGGGGATGCCAAAGTGTAAAACTAATAGTGTGACGGTTTTTGAACGTGACCAGAGAGCTGCCTTCTGTGGGGGAAAGGCAGCTCTCATTTTGTCTATATGAAATGGATGGAACGGTTCGCAGGCCTGCCCGCTAAACCCTTCCGTTCAGCCCGCACAGCTCCCGAATCACCTCACCGGCGATCAAAAGGCCGGCTACCGGAGGAACGAAGGAGACACTGCCCGGGGTGGCACGCCGCCCGCCGGTATCCTCCACAGGCAGAGCTGGGGTCAGCGGTTCTTCTTTGGAATAAAGCACCTTCAGGGACGGGATTCCCCGCTTTTTCAGTTCCCGCCGCATAACACGGCAGAGCGGGCATACGCTGGTCTTGTAGATATCCGTGATTTCAAAGCATTCTGCATGCAGCTTATTTCCGGTTCCCATGGAAGCGATCAGGGGGATGCCGGTGTGAGCCGCATACTCAGCTAAGGACAGCTTTGCCGCCACCGTGTCGATGGCGTCAATGATGTAGTCCGGCCGCCTGCCTGCTGCCGCTTCTATTTGGGTCATAATATCCGCAAGGTTTTCCGGGAGCACAAAGGTCTGCCAGGTATGGACCTGACAGGAGGGGGAGATATCTGCGATCCGTTCCCGGAAGACTTCTGTTTTTTTCTTTCCGATGGTGCTGTGAAAGGCGATAGACTGACGGTTTAAGTTAGTCAGCGCCACGTCATCATTGTCAAGGATGCTCAATGTGCCCACGCCGCTTCTGGCCAGGGCATCGATGCAGTGAGAGCCTACGCCGCCGGCCCCAAAGACGGCGATGTGGCTGCTTTTCAGCTTCTGCAGCCCGGCTTCACCAATCAGCATTTCTGTTCTGGAAAATTCATGTATCATCTCGGTTCTCCATGATTCAGATTCGTCTGCAGCAGGTTTGCATGCTGCAATTTCTTTTATGTTACATTAATGTGATATCCGGCATCGCCTTCTGTTCTTTTACCAGATCAGCCAGCGTCACCCGGTCTACCACAGAGTTGATGGCATCATTCAGTTCCTTCCATACGTGAAGGGTGGCACAGCAGTTAGAGCGGCCGCACTGGTTTTCCTCATCGTCCAGGCAGGAAACGGGAGCCAGGCTGCCCTCCATCAGACGAAGGATCTGTCCAACCGTGTATTCCTCCGGTTTTCTTGCAAGTCGGTAGCCGCCCTGGGCGCCGCGGGTGCTTTTCACGTAGCCGGCTTTGCAGAGCACAGTTACGATCTGTTCCAGGTACTTGACAGAGATCTGCTGCCGTTCCGCTACCTGGCTGATCTTAGTATGCTCGTCCGGATGAAGGGCGAATTCCAGCATCATCCGCATGGCATAGCGGCCTTTTGTGGATATTTTCATAGGTAACACCTCTATTCTTATATGATTAATAGGATATAAAGTATTGTACTCAATTTCTGCTGGTTTGTAAATGGAAAAGTATTGATTTCAGGGAGGTTTCTTTTTCCCGGCGGATGTGTTATGATATCCAGAGCGGGTAATGTTTAGACTGGAGGTTTATTATGACAGGACAAAAGAAACAGCAGGTCTCCATGACAGAGGGCGTGATCTGGAAGCAGATTTTGGCTTTTTCCCTTCCGCTGCTGATTGGAAATCTGTTTCAGCAGCTTTATAACACGGTGGATTCTATCGTGGTGGGAAATTTTATCGGCAGTGAAGCGCTGGCGGCAGTAGGTTCCAGTAATCCTCTGATCAATCTGATCATCGGCATGTTTCTTGGGATTGCAACGGGAGCAGGGGTGATCATTTCCCAGTATTATGGGGCCAGAGATCAGGAAAAGCTTTCCTGGGCGGTACATACCTGTATTGCACTCAGTATCATTGGAGGCATTCTGCTGACGGTGCTGGGAGTTGGGGTAAGTCCGCTGATCCTGAGGCTTATGGGAACGCCCCAGGAAGTAATGGCCAATTCGTCTGTGTACCTGCGGATCTTTTTCGGAGGCTCTCTCTTTAATCTGGTCTACAATATGGGAGCCGGTGTTCTCCGGGCAGTGGGAGATTCCAGACGGCCGCTGTATTATCTGTGCATCTCCTCCGTGGTCAATATTCTGCTGGATCTGCTTTTTGTGGTGGTTTTCGGTATGGGAATCGCAGGTGTGGGTTATGCTACCGTTATCGCCCAGGCGGTGTCGGCAGTGCTGGTGATGTGGGCTCTTCTGCGAACCGATGATATCTATCAGGTCAGTGTCCCGAAGATCCGAATCGATGGGCGGATGATGAAGCGGATCCTGGCCCTGGGAATTCCCAGTGGTATCCAGCAGTCCATTATCTCCCTGTCCAATGTAATCGTCCAGGCCAATATCAATGTGTACGGAGCCAGCGCCATGGCCGGCTTTGGAGCCTACAGCAAGATCGATGGGTTTGCCATGCTTCCTCTGCAGAGCTTTGCCATAGCAGCAACCACTTTTTCCGGGCAGAATGTAGGAGCCGGGAACCGGGAGCGGGTGAAAAAGGGGATTTTCCAGGGCATTATCCTTTCTATGGGATATACTCTTTTGATCACCCCATTCCTGTATCTGAATGTGAACCGGATCCTGACCGTGTTCAGCAGCGATCCGGAGGTGATCCGATACGGCAGTATGACCATGCGGATCATGTTGTTTTTCTATATGACGCTGGCGGTTCACCAGATTTTAATGGGAACCTTCCGAGGAGCTGGAAAAACTATGGTTACCATGCTGATCGGAATTGGAAATATGTGTATTCTGCGTATGATCTATATTAATCTGCTGGTGCCTTATTTCCCAAGCTATCAGGCGGTTTTGTGGTGTTATCCCATCACATGGACCACTACCATGCTGATGGATATTATATACTGTGTGAAGGCACCGTGGCTGCCGAGGTTTGGTGAAGATAAATGAATTTGGGATTGGCGGGGGTCCGCATGGGACGGGTACCCTCCCATGCTGCTTTGTTGGCGGAATATGGTGGAGTGATGCTGAAAAGAGGTATGCGGTGAAAAAGTGATATAATGCATAAAAAAATGGATTCCAGCGCGTTTCGTGCTGGAATCAGAAGGAGAGTCAGGATGAGGGATGGATTTATCCGGGTTGCGGCGGCGACCCCTAAGATTAAGGTGGCAGATCCGGAGTATAACCGGGAGCAGATTGTGAAGCTGATGGAGGAGGGGGCCAGGGAACGGGTTCAGGTGATGGTGTTTCCGGAGCTGTGTCTGACGGGATATACCTGTCAGGATCTGTTCCTTCAGTTTCCGCTGATCCGGAAGGCGAAGGAGGAGCTGGGAAGGATTATGGAGGCGTCCAGGGGGGTTGATATGATCCTTTTTGTCGGTCTTCCCTGGGCGCAGGACGGGAAGCTTTATAATGTGGCAGCGGCTGTGTGTGACGGCCGGCTGCTGGGGCTGGTGCCGAAAAAGCATCTGCCCAACTATTCTGAGTTTTATGAGCTGCGCCATTTCTGTCCGGGCAGTGACAAGGTGGTTATGATTCAGGATGAGCTTCAGGCAGGAGGGATCCCTCTGGGCAGCCATCTTCTGTTTTGCTGTGAAACTATACCGGAGCTGGTGATCGGCGCGGAGATCTGCGAGGATGTGTGGGTGGCCTGCCCGCCCAGCATCAGCCATGCTATGGCTGGTGCCACTTTGATCGTCAACTGTTCGGCCAGCGATGAGACCACAGGAAAGGACAGCTACCGTCATGACCTGATCTGCGGCCAGTCTGCAAGGCTGGTATGCGGTTATGTGTACTGCAATGCGGGGGAGGGAGAATCCACCCAGGACCTGGTGTTCGGCGGCCAGAATATTATTGCAGAAAACGGTACCTGTCTGGCGGAATCCAGGCGGTTTACCAATGAGTCGATTATTGCAGATCTGGACTTGGAGCGCCTGAACAGCGAGCGCAGAAGGATGACCACTTTCCAGTCTCTTGGAATGGCGGCCAAGCTGGGCATGTTCCCGGGACGGGACGGAGAGCTTTGCAGTGAGCTGGATTATCAAACCGTAGGCTTTCGCCTGAATCAGGAAGAAGAAGGGATGGAAATGGGGAAATTAAGAAGGTTTATCGACAAAGCGCCTTTCGTTCCCCATGACCAGACCCAGCGGAATAAGCGGTGTGAGGAAATTCTTTCCATCCAGGCTATGGGGCTGAAAAAACGTCTGGAGCATACCGGCTGCGGCCATGCCGTGATTGGTATTTCCGGCGGATTGGATTCCACGCTGGCTCTGCTGGTTACGGTTCGTGCCTTTGATATGCTTAAAATCCCCCGCTGCCAGATCCACTGCATTACCATGCCCTGCTACGGAACCACAGACCGGACCTATCAGAATGCCTGCACCATGACCCGGCAGGTAGGGGCACAGCTAAAAGAGGTGGTGATCAAGGAGGCTGTGGGGCTGCATTTTCAGGATATCGGACATGATCCGGCGGTACATGATGTGACCTATGAGAACAGCCAGGCGAGAGAGCGGACCCAGATCCTGATGGATATTGCCAATCAGGTGGGAGGCATGGTGATCGGTACCGGTGATATGTCGGAGCTGGCGCTGGGATGGGCTACCTACAACGGCGACCATATGTCCATGTATGCAGTGAATGTAGGTGTTCCCAAGACGCTGGTGCGCCATTTGGTGCGGTACTATGCAGATACCTGCGGAGAACGGGAATTGTCCCGTGTCCTGTATGATGTGCTGGATACTCCGGTCAGCCCGGAACTTCTGCCGCCGGAGGATGGAAAGATCTCCCAGAAGACAGAAGACCTGGTAGGGCCTTATGAGCTGCATGATTTCTACCTTTATTACGTGCTCCGCTTCGGCTATATGCCTTCCAAGATCTACCGGCTGGCATGTCAGGCCTTTGACGGGGAGTATGAGGCGGCAGTGATTGAAAAGTGGCTGAATGTGTTCTACCGCCGCTTCTTTGCCCAGCAGTTCAAGCGCTCCTGTCTGCCGGACGGCCCGAAGGTAGGTTCTGTGGCGGTATCTCCGAGAGGCGATCTGCGGATGCCAAGCGATGCCTGCCGGCGGATCTGGATGGAGGATCTGGAGAAGATCAGAAGAAAAAAGGATAAGGAATACAGAATATGATAAACAGTACGGCAAATAAGCAGGTCCGCCGCGTGGCAAACCTGGTAAAAAAGGCCAGGGCCCGCCGGGAGGAGGACCGGTATGTGGCAGAAGGGCTCCGTATGTGCCAGGAGCTTTCGCCAGAGCAGGTGGAGATTCTTTACGTGTCGGAAAGCTTTTTGAAGGAGCACAGCCAGGACGGCTTTCAAAAAGATTTTCTGGAACGGTTCCGCTGGGAGCAGGTGGCAGATCCGGTGATGAAGGTGATGGCAGACACCCAGACCCCTCAGGGCATTCTGGCGCTGGTAAAACAGAGACACGTTTCCTTCCAGGAAATCTTAAACCAGCCGGGGGCGGCTCATCTGATGATCCTGGAGACCATCCAGGATCCGGGAAACTTAGGAACTATTCTCCGCGCCGGAGAGGGCGCCGGGATCACCGGTGTTGTGATGAATGAGACCACAGCCGACATCTACAATCCAAAGGTGATCCGTTCTACCATGGGCTCCATTTACCGTGTGCCCTTTGTGTATGTGGAGGACCTGGAGGCGGCCTGTATCCAGATAAAGGAAAAAGGAATCCGTCTGTTTGCTGCTCATTTGAAGGGGGAGAACGCCTACGACCAGGAGGATTTTACAGTTCCCTGCGGTTTTCTGATCGGAAACGAGGCTAATGGCTTAAGCAGCCAGATCGCTTCCCTGGCGGACACCTATGTGAAGATCCCTATGGCAGGAAAAGTGGAATCCTTAAATGCGGCGGTGGCGGCCTCTGTGCTGATGTTTGAAACAGCCAGACAGCGGAGAAATTCAAACAGGAGACTGACAGCCCACCGTAAGAAAATGTAAAAGGAACCTGTAAGAATTCGTAAGTTGAGTTTCTTGCCATACTATGATATACTGATGGAAGAACTTGTAAATCGATAATGTGATACCAGGGTCAAAAGGCGGAAAATCCGATGCAGGCTTGCTTGCAAGAAGATTTGTGAACTTGGGCCCCAAACATCATAGCATGGCGTTTCCAGAAAGGAGGACCTCCATGGGATTACTGGGATGGCTGATCGCGTTTGTCGCATTTATCGGAATTGAAGCTGCAACGATGGCCCTGACTACGATCTGGTTTGCAGGAGGCGCACTGGTAGGACTTCTGTTCTGCCTGCTGGGAGCCGGCATTGAGGCGCAGCTTCTGGCTTTTGTTGTGGTTTCCTTTGCTTTGCTGATCCTTACCAGACCGCTGGCACTCCGCTATGTAAACCAACACACGAAGAAGACGAATGTGGAAGGCCTGATAGGAAAGCAGGCCAGGATCACAGAAGCGGTGGACAACGAAGCCGGCACCGGCACAGCAGTCTTAAATGGTCAGGAGTGGACGGCCAGAGCGGCAGCCGGGTCCGGCAGGATCCCCGCCGGGGCGCTGGTGAAGGTAAAGGAGATCCGGGGCGTTAAATTGATGGTAGAGGCGGTAAAGGAAGCAGAGTAAATGATGGGAACCGAACGTGAGATGGAAAGGAAGGGATAGCATATGGAAGGTATGGTAACATTTATAAGTGGCTTTATGGTAGTGATTTTGATCTTGATTTTTGCGCTGATTATTCTTTCTTCCTGCATTAAGATTGTGCCTCAGGCGCAGGCACTGGTAGTAGAACGGTTAGGCGCATATCTGGATACCTGGTCCGTTGGCGTTCATTTTAAGCTGCCCTTTGTGGACCGGGTGGCAAAGCGGGTGAATTTAAAGGAGCAGGTGGCAGATTTTCCGCCTCAGCCGGTGATTACCAAGGATAATGTAACCATGCGGATCGATACGGTGGTGTTCTTCCAGATCACGGACCCGAAGCTGTTTGCTTACGGTGTTGAGAATCCTATCATGGCCATTGAAAATCTGACAGCAACCACCCTTCGAAATATTATCGGTGATCTGGAGCTGGATCAGACCCTCACCTCCAGAGAGACGATCAACGCCAAGATGCGGGCTTCCCTGGATGTGGCAACAGATCCATGGGGGATCAAGGTAAACCGTGTGGAGCTTAAAAACATTATTCCTCCGGCTGCAATTCAGGACGCCATGGAGAAGCAGATGAAGGCGGAGCGTGAGCGTCGTGAGGCGATCTTAAAGGCAGAGGGCGAGAAGAAGTCTACGATCCTGGTTGCAGAGGGCAAGAAAGAGTCTGCGATCCTGGATGCAGAGGCAGAGAAGCAGGCTGCTATCCTTCGGGCAGAGGCGGAGAAGGAGAAGAAGATCAAGGAGGCGGAAGGTCAGGCAGAGGCGATCTTAAAGGTGCAGCAGGCACAGGCTGACGGTATCCGCTTTATCAAGGAAGCCGGCGCGGACCAGGCGGTTCTTCAGTTAAAGAGCCTGGAAGCATTTGCTGCTGCGGCTGACGGAAAGGCTACGAAGATCATCATTCCTTCTGATATTCAGGGAATCGCCGGACTGGCGAAGGCTCTGACAGAGGTTGTATCGGATAAAAAGGCAGAATAAAAGAGGAGGTTGCCACGGATGTGCAGGGAGATCCCGGACATTTGGGGCAGCCTTTTGTCTTTCAAGGAGGATCACATGGAACTGAAGCTGGATCTGACAAAAGAGTACGGCATTGTGCTGGAGGGCGGCGGTGCCAGAGGCTCCTATCAGATTGGAGCGTGGAAGGCTCTGCGGGAAGCGGGGGTAAAGATCAGAGGGATCGCCGGTGCCAGCGTGGGAGCCCTTAATGGAGCTCTGATGTGCATGGATGATCTGGAGCATGCAGAGTATATCTGGGATAATATCCGGTATTCTCAGGTAATGGACGTGGATGATGCCATGATGGAGAATGTAAAAAGGGGCGATTTAAAAGCAATTAATCTGTCCGATCTTCTGGCTGATGCCAGGCGGGTCTTAAAGGACAGAGGCTTTGACATCACACCCCTCAGGAAGCTGATCGGGGAGGCTGTGGATGAAGAGAAGATACGTTCATCAGACCGTGAACTGTTCGTATCGACAATTTCCATTTCTGACAGAAGGCCTCTGGTGATCAATATCAAGGAAGTACCGGAGGGAGAAATCGGTGATATGCTGCTGGCCAGTGCCTATTTCCCGGCTTTTAAATCGGAGAAGCTGGGCGGCAAGCTTTATACGGACGGCGGCGGGGCGAATAATGTTCCGGTGGATGTGCTGGCGGAGCGTGGATATCAGGATATTATCATTATTCGGATCTACGGCCTGGGGCTGGACACGGAGCGGTTTTTCAACGCGCCGGAGGAGGTTTCCATCTATCACATTGCTCCGCGGCAGAGCCTGGGAGGCATCCTGGAGTTTGACCGGAAGAAGGCCAGAAGGAACATGACGCTGGGCTATCTGGACGGGATGCGGCTGCTGTACGGACTGGCCGGAAGGCGGTACTACCTGGATGCGCCGGAAAGTGAGGCCTACTATTTTGATAAGATGATGTCGGAGCTGGAGCTGCTGAAAGGATACCTGGAGCCGGAATTTTCACCGGAGGAGCTGGAGGCGATGAAGGGATACCGGTTTTATACCGAGCGGGTCTTTCCGGAACTGGCACGGAAGTTTGAACTTAAGGAGGACTGGGATTACCGGGAGCTGTATCTGATGATCCTGGAGCAGCTGGCAGGGAAGCTGAGAATTTCCAGATTTCGGGTTTATACGGCAGAGGAATTGTCACTTAAGATCCACCAAAAGATGAGAAAGCTTGACAGAGGCCTGCAGATATAGTAATTTTAAAGATAACATTACACGACTGAAAAGGCCGCAAAAAGGAGGAAGCAGACATGAATTTAAAAGGCAGAAATTTTTTAACATTAAAGGATTTTACCCCGGAGGAGATCATTTATCTTCTGGATCTGGCAGCAGAGCTTAAAGAGAAGAAGAAAAAGGGGATTCCGGTGGATATCCATAGAGGAAAGAATGTGGCGCTGATTTTTGAGAAGACCAGTACCAGAACCAGATGTGCATTTGAGGTGGCAGCCCATGACCTTGGTATGGGAACCACCTATCTGGATCCAACCGGTTCCCAGATCGGCAAGAAGGAGAGCATCGCCGATACAGCCAGGGTGCTTGGCCGGATGTACGAGGGAATCGAGTACCGGGGCTTCGGTCAGGAGATCGTGGAGGAGCTGGCCAAGTATGCCGGTGTTCCGGTGTGGAACGGCCTGACCAATGAATACCATCCGACTCAGATGCTGGCAGATATGCTGACCATCCGGGAGCAGCTGGGGCGGCTGGAAGGCATTAAGCTGGTCTACATGGGCGATGCACGCTACAATATGGGAAATTCCCTGATGATCGCCTGCTCCAAGCTGGGCATGCATTTCGTGGCCTGCGCCCCCGAGAAGTATTTCCCCAACGCTGAACTGGTAGCTCAGTGCCAGGAGTATGCAAAGGCCTCCGGCGCCACCATCACCTTAACGGAGGATGTGGCAGAGGGAACCAGAGGTGCAGATGTGATCTATACCGACGTGTGGGTATCGATGGGAGAGCCGGATGAGGTATGGGAGGAGCGGATCCGTGAGCTGTCCCCATATAAGGTAACTTCTGCTGTGATGAAAAATGCAGGGGAGCAGGCTATCTTCCTGCACTGTCTGCCGGCCTTCCACGACTTAAAGACCAAGATCGGCAAGGAGATGGGAGAGCGCTTCGGTATCCAGGATATGGAGGTAACCGATGAGGTATTTGAATCTGCCCAGTCCAGAGTATTTGATGAGGCAGAGAACCGGATGCATACCATCAAGGCAGTGATGGCGGCAACATTAGGAGAATAATCTATGTATGGACAAGGAACGAGGGGAAGGAGCAGCCGCAGCAGCAGGAACCTGGGGTTTTTTCTGGATCTGCTCCATATCGTGGTAGGGATCATGATCGTGGTGCTGGCGGTGCTCTCTTTCCTGAATCCGGATAATAATCTGGTACTGTTTCCAGTGATCTTTATGCTGGCAGCAGTGCTGAACCTGGTAAATGGCTGGGTAAAAATCCGGCAGAGCGGGCGTAATAAGAAGAAGCAGGCGGCAGGAGCAGGGGTTGTACTGTTCGGCATCGCTCTGGTGGCTCTCTCTGCGGTCAGTGCATTAAGTGTCTGGAGGTAATGCACGGTTAGAGTTGGAGATAATAGGATGAAGACAAAGATATTAACCATATTGAAAGAGGCTGATGGGTTCGTGTCCGGTCAGGATCTGTGTCATAAACTTGGCGTGTCCAGGACCGCGGTCTGGAAGGTGATGAAGCAGCTGGAGGAGGAGGGCTATGTGATTGAAGCTGTCCGCAACAAGGGCTACCGTCTGGTGGAGGTGGCTGATGTAATGACGGAGGCGGAAATCGGAAGCCGGATGCATTCAAAATGGATGGGAAAGCAGCTGATCTATCTTCCGGAAACGGATTCTACCAATATTCAGGCCAGGCGGCTTGCCGAAGATGGATATCCGGACGGAACCTTAGTGGTCGCAGACTGTCAGAAGGCAGGGAAGGGGCGGAGAGGCAGAAGCTGGTCCTCACCGCCGGGCAGCAGCATTTATATGAGTTTCCTGCTGAAGCCGGATATTCCGCCCTACTGCGCGTCCATGATCACTCTGATTGCCGGAATGGCGGTGACCCAGGCTGTAAAGGCGGAAACCGGTCTGGAGGCACAGATCAAATGGCCCAATGATGTGGTGGTGAACGGCAGGAAGATCTGCGGCATTCTGACAGAGATGAGCACGGAACTGGAGCGGATCCATTATATTGTTACCGGGATCGGCATCAATGTGAACCAGCAGGAATTTCCGGAGGAGATTCAGGCCACTGCTACCTCGCTGCGGATAGAGACAGGAAGAAACATCAGCCGGAGCGGGCTGATTGCCTGTTCCATGGAGTGGTTTGAGCAGTACTATGAGCTGTTTTTGCAGACCCAGGATCTGTCCCGGTTAAAGGCGGACTATGAAGCTTTGCTGGCAAACTTGGGACGGGAGGTTCTGGTGCTGGATCCGGCAGGGGAGTACAGAGGCATCTGCCGCGGCATCGATGAAGGCGGGCAGCTATTAGTGGAGCTTCCCGGCGGAGAGCAGAAAGCGGTTATGTCAGGCGAAGTGTCGGTGAGAGGGATCTATGGTTATGTTTAAAGAGGATTCCCCAATCAAAGCGCTCTACCAGTCCCTTCCTGTGCTGGAGCGCCAGGGGGAGGAATTATCAGAGGAGGCCCGCTTAAAGGCCATTAATGGACCGCTGCTTTCCTGGTATCCGGCTCATGCCAGGGAGCTTCCCTGGAGGCGGGACCGGAACCCTTACCGGATCTGGATCTCGGAGATCATGCTCCAGCAGACCAGGGTGGAGGCCGTAAAGCCGTACTTTGAACGTTTTATGAAGGCGCTGCCGGATATTAAGGCTCTGGCGGAGGTAGAGGAGGATGCCCTCTTAAAGCTTTGGGAGGGACTTGGCTACTACAGCAGGGCAAGGAATCTGAAAAAGGCGGCGGTCATGATCCAGGAGGAATACGGCGGCAGGATGCCGGAATCCTATGAGGAGCTGTTAAAGCTTCCGGGGATCGGCAGCTATACAGCAGGGGCAGTGGCATCCATTGCATTTGGGATACCCGTTCCGGCTGTGGACGGCAATGTGATGCGGGTGATCTCAAGACTTTTAGGAAGCTTTGAAGATATCACCAGACCTCAGACCAAGAAGCGTCTGGAGATTTTGTTAAAACAGACCATGGATCAGCATCAGGCCGGATTTTTTAATCAGGGGCTTTTTGAGGTAGGCGCCCTGGTCTGTATCCCCAATGGGGCGCCGAAGTGCAGCGAATGCCCTCTGTCCTCTGTCTGTATTGCCAGACAGAAGGGGCTGTGGGATGAGATTCCTGTAAAGCCGGTGAAGAAGGCACGCCGGATCGAGGAAAAGACCGTTCTGGTTATTGTTGGAAGGAAAGAGGAGCCTGGAAAGGCAGAGAAGGAAGAGCTTAGAGAGAAGGAGGCCAAATCCCAGAATGTGGTAGCTCTTAAGAAACGGCCGCCGGAGGGCCTGTTAGCCTCTCTCTATGAATTCCCCAATGTGGAAGGAAAGCTTCTTCTGGAAACCAGTGCCCAGGCTGCAGCTGCGGCCGGCGTGGCGGAGACGGCAGTAGAAGCATTCCGCCCGATTGGAGAGGCAAAGCACATTTTTTCTCATGTGGAATGGCATATGACCGGATATCTGATCCAGGTAACGGGAGCCCTTCCGGAAACCTTCATCTCAGCAGATATCCGGGAGCTGGAAGGGAAATATCCGGTTCCCAACGCATTTCTTGCGTATAGGAAAGCCCTTTCCACGATAAACTAAAGATAAAAAGTTATGGACAAGCGTGATATAGCAAGAGAAAGAGGCGATTCTTACAATGAAAAAAATGTTATTTGTAGTGAATCCCCGGTCTGGCCGGGAGCAGATCCGCACCAGGCTTTTAGAGATCCTGGACCAGTTTTCCGGAGCTGGCTACGAGGTGCAGGTCCATGTGACACAGTGCCCCAAGGATGCCACCCGGGTGGTGGAACAGTTTGGCAGGGAGAAGGACCTGGTAGTCTGCAGCGGCGGCGACGGAACCTTAAATGAGGTGATCAGCGGGCTGATGGAGTTAGAAGAGCCGCCCCTTTTAGGATATATTCCGGCAGGTTCTACCAATGATTACGCCTCCAGCCTGCAGATCCCCAAATCCATGATGGATGCGGCAGAGAATGTGCTGTCCGGGGAGGCCTATCCGATCGATATCGGAAGGTTCTGCCAGGACCGGTATTTTATCTACATTGCCGCCTTTGGGGCTTTTACAGAAATTTCCTATCAGACCTCCCAGGATAAGAAAAATCTTCTGGGGCATCAGGCTTATGTGCTGGAAGGGGTGAAAAGCCTGGCGGCATTGAAGGCTTATCCCATGCTTGTGGAGTGGGATGATCAGGTGCTGGAGGAGGAATTTGTCTTCGGCATGGTGACCAATACCATCAGCGTAGGCGGCTTTAAGGGGCTGGTTACCCAGTCTGTGGCCCTAAATGATGGGCAGTTCGAGGTGCTTCTGATCCGGAAGCCCAGAACGCCGATGGATTTAAGCAACATCATTTCCTACATGTTTTTGAAGGAAGAGCCAAATGACTACGTGTATAAGTTTAAGGCAGACAGGCTGAGGATCACTTCCAAGACTCCGGTGGACTGGGTGCTGGACGGTGAGTTTGGAGGAAGCAGGACAGAAGTGGTGATCGAAAATCTCAGGGAGCGGATGAAGATCCTGCGGACCAGGGAGGATGAGCTGCGGGATGTGCTGCCGGGAGGCTTATGGCAGAAGCGGAAAGCAGAAACTACCCAGCTTTAGGCTCTGAATAAGACGGAACAAGACTAAAAACAATAAGAAAAATGTTGAAAAATACAGCATCTTCGTATATAATGAAAAGTTGTGTAGGTTTTTTACAGACTTCTTAGCGAAAGGACGTTATCAAGTGGAAAAGGACAATTTTTTAGCGAAGCTGGGCAAACTCGTTGAGTTCGCAAAGACCAGGCATAATGCACTGGATGCAACAGAGATTAATGATTTCTTTGCAGGTGACAGCCTGACCCCTGAGCAGATGGACCAGATTTATAGCTACCTGGAGAACCGCGGCATTGACGTGGTACCGGTATTTGATGAAAACATTTTATCTGACGATTCATTGCTCTTAGACGACTCAGACGATAGCTTCATGAAAGATGCAGATGATGAAGAATTAGACATCGACCTGGACGCAGTTGATCTTCTGGAGGGCATCGGGACGGAGGATCCGGTCCGCATGTATCTGAAGGAGATCGGTACAGTTCCCCTTCTGAGCGCAGATGAGGAGTTGAGACTGGCTAAGAGAAAGGCAGAGGGTGACGAGTACGCCAAGGAGCGTTTGATCGAAGCCAATCTGCGTTTAGTTGTCAGCATTGCCAAGCGGTATACTGGAAGAGGAATGAGCTTCCTTGATCTGGTGCAGGAGGGCAATCTGGGACTGATTAAGGGCGTAGAAAAATTTGACTATACAAAAGGGTACAAGCTTAGTACATATGCTACCTGGTGGATCCGCCAGTCCGTGACAAGGGCGCTGGCAGACCAGGCAAGGACCATCCGTGTTCCGGT
Source organism: Lachnospiraceae bacterium (assembly GCA_030524635.1). GTDB lineage: Bacteria > Bacillota > Clostridia > Lachnospirales > Lachnospiraceae > Caccovicinus. The sequence goes on along the minus strand of JAUNGG010000026.1, from coordinate 23,967 downwards.
GCATATGGTAGAGACCATCAATAAGATGTCCAAGATGCAGAGAAAGCTGACGCTGGAGCTGGGCTACGAGCCCTCTGTGACAGAACTGGCGGATGCTTTGGAGATGTCTGAGGACAAGGTAATGGAGATCATGCAGATCGCCAGAGAGCCAGCTTCCCTGGAGACCCCCATCGGCGAGGAGGATGATTCCAACCTGGGCGATTTCGTGGCGGACAGCAATGTGGTTACTCCGGAAGGAAATGTGGAATCTGTTATGCTTCGGGAGCACATCGATGCGCTGCTTGGAGATTTAAAGGAGAGAGAGCGCCAGGTGATTGTACTGCGCTTCGGCCTGGAGGACGGTCATCCAAGGACGCTGGAAGAGGTTGGAAAAGAGTTTAATGTAACCCGCGAGCGTATCCGTCAGATTGAAGCCAAAGCGCTGAGAAAGCTTCGGAATCCGGTGCGCAGCAAGCGGATCCGGGATTTCCTGTAAGAGTTTTGGCGGTACCGAAAAAGCGCTTGTGAAAGCGCTCATAATGGGATGAGAAAGTGCTGTAAAATTCCATATCAGGGTTTTACAGCGCTTTTTGTATCAGACAGAGGAAATCAAGGAATGAATAAGCGAAATTATCAAAAGGAACTGGAACAGCTGATTGGCCGGAACGAGAAAGAGGGAAAAGTTCCCCGCCTTCTGCTCCACAGCTGCTGTGCTCCCTGCAGCAGCTATGTTCTGGAATACCTTTCCAAATATTTTTTCATTACCGTATTGTATTACAATCCTAATATTTATCCGCCGGAGGAGATCCGGAAACGGGCGGATGAGCAGGAGCGGCTGATTGCTTCCATGCCGGCGGAGCACACCATCACCTATCTGGAAGGACGCTACGAGCCGGAGCAGTTTTACCAGGCTGTCAGAGGCCATGAGGCAGACCGGGAAGGCGGAGAACGGTGCTTTTTATGTTACCGCCAGCGTCTTGAGGAGGCCGCCAGAGAGGCTTTGGCAGGAGGCTTTGACTATTTTACCACTACGCTGTCCATCAGCCCGCTAAAGAACGCAGAGAAGCTGAATGAGATCGGTGAGGAGCTGGCAGCGCAGTACGGCGTGGCCTATTTGAACTCTGATTTTAAGAAAAAGAACGGCTATCAGCGTTCTACAGAGCTGTCCAGGGAATATGGCCTTTACCGCCAGGACTACTGCGGGTGCGTGTTCTCCAAGCAGGAGCGGGAGCAGCAGAAGCAGAAGGAAAGGGACAGTTGTTTATAATTCGTTAAGACAAATGGATTCAGAAGCTGAATGGAAAAAAATGTGCAAAAAGTGCCGGATAACCACGGCAATATTCTTGACATCATTGGTCATTTGTTATAAAATTGTGCATAGAAGATTTTGTGTAGCTGTTAAGGCACTAAGCAGTTGCAATGTTACAAAAATCTTGGGGACATTAAATAATAGATAAGATAAGGAGACATGTATTATGGTAAGCAAAACATTAACAGTAGTAAATCCATCCGGTTTACATTTAAGACCAGCAGGCGTTCTGTCTCAGACCGCTATGAAGTTTAAGTGCGACGTTATCATCGAGTGCGGTGAGAAGAGAATCGTTGCAAAGAGCGTGTTAAACGTTATGGCAGCAGGCATTAAGTGCGGCACCGAGATCAATCTGATCTGCGATGGCGAGGATGAGAACGATGCATTAGCTACCTTAAGCAAGGCAATCGAGGACGGCTTAGGCGAGAAGTAAGATTGGGATCCGCATATTGTGATATGCAGTTTCTCATGAGTGGTAAAGTGAGCGAAGAAGCTGACTGCCCAGGGCAGGCAGCTTCTTTTTTTGCGCCAGAAAATAGAAAATGAAAGGAACAACGATTTTCTTCATTAATATTTTAAAGTGCTATAAGATTAAAATATTAAAAAAATAAGCCGGTCTTTGAAAAGCAGACAAGTGGAAAGAACGGCTTTTCCCCAACAATCTACTTAAGATAATTAGGAATTTTAACCGACCAAAGAAAAAAATAGAAGAAATGTGCGCAGAAAAGGGAAAATATACGGATAGAAAACCGAAATAAACTGAATATTTATATAAAAATATAATATTAACAAATAATCTGACAATTTAAAACGGAAAGATGGTTTACAAAAAAGTTGAAATATAGTATGATCAATAATCAAGAAAAAAGCCGCCCGTCACCAGCAGTAAGATACCCCGTTGTACCTGGATGAGCTTTGGGCTGCGGAAAACAGAAAGGAAGATAGTATGGAAGCAAAACAGAATCCTGTAACCCCAGGGCTTTATGATCCCAGCTTCGAGCATGACAACTGCGGTATCGGTGCAGTTGCGAATATCAAGGGAATCAAGACCCATAAGACGGTAGACCAGGCTCTTCATATTGTAGAGAACCTGGAACACCGGGCCGGCAAGGATGCAGAAGGAAAGACCGGAGACGGTGTAGGCATCATGCTTCAGATTTCCCATAAATTTTTCAAGAAGGTAACAAAGCCTCTGGGCATTGAGCTGGGAGGCGAGAGAGAGTATGGTGTAGGCATGTTCTTCTTCCCCCAGGATGAGCTTGCCAGAAACCAGGCAAAAAAGATGTTTGAGATCATCGTCAAGAAGGAAGGCTTAACCTTCTTAGGCTGGAGGGAGGTCCCCAACCATCCTGACATCCTGGGCAAGCGTGCTGTTGACGTGATGCCTTACATTGCTCAGGGCTTTGTGCAGAAGCCGGCAGACATGAAGAAGGGCCTGGATTTCGACCGGAAGCTTTATGTGGTGCGCCGGGTGTTTGAACAGAGCAACGAGGACAGCTATGTGGTGTCCTTAAGCAGCCGCACCATCGTTTACAAGGGCATGTTCCTGGTAGGCGAGCTGCGTCTCTTCTTTGAGGATCTGCAGGATTCCGATTATGAGACTGCCATCGCTCTGGTTCACTCCCGCTTCTCCACCAACACCAACCCAAGCTGGATGCGTGCCCATCCTTACCGGTTTATTGTACATAACGGTGAGATCAATACCATCCGCGGAAACGTGGACCGGATGAAGGCAAGAGAAGAAACCATGGAGACTGCCTTCTTTAAGAATGATATGTACAAGGTTCTCCCGATCATCAATCAGGAGGGCTCTGACTCTGCCATGCTGGACAATGCTCTGGAATTTATGGTTATGAGCGGCATGGAGCTTCCAAAGGCGGTGATGATCACCATTCCGGCTCCCTGGGAGCATGATAAGTCCATGCCTCAGGATGTAAAGGATTTTTACCGGTATTACGCTACCATGATGGAGCCCTGGGACGGTCCGGCCTCCATCCTGTTTACCGACGGTGATGTAATGGGCGCAGTTCTGGACCGGAACGGTCTTCGTCCATCCCGGTATTATATTACCGATGACGGCTATATGATCCTGGCCTCTGAGGTAGGCGCCATCGACATTGACCAGTCCCATGTGATCCGCAAGGACCGGCTCCGCCCGGGACGTATGCTCCTTGTAGACACGGTGAAGGGTGAGTTGGTCAATGACGAGGATTTAAAGAAGAAATATGCTGCCAGCCAGCCTTACGGCGAGTGGCTGGATTCCCAGATCGTGGAGCTGAATGACCTTCCGATCCCGAATAAAGGTGTGCCGGAGATGGATCACGACCAGCGTCTGCGGATGCAGAAGACCTTCGGCTATACTTATGAGCAGTTTAAGACCATGATCCTTCCTATGGCATTAAATGGAGCGGAAGCAGTTTCCGCCATGGGTGCAGACAGCCCGCTGGCGGTGCTTTCCAAGATGCATCAGCCGCTGTTTAACTACTTTAAGCAGCTGTTTGCCCAGGTAACCAATCCTCCTATTGATGCCATCCGGGAGGAGATCGTCACCTCCACCACCATGTACATTGGAAAAGAAGGAAATCTTCTGGAGGATCTTCCTGGAAATTGCCATATTTTAAATGTCAGCAACCCGATTCTGACCAATACGGATCTGTTAAAGATCAAAAATATGAAGAAGCCGGGCTTTAAGGTGGAGATGATCTCCATTACCTATTATAAGAATACCTCTCTGGAAAAGGCGATTGAGCGCCTGTACCTGGAGGTGGACCGTGCTCACAAGGATGGAGCAAATATCCTGATCTTAAGCGACCGGGATATTGATGAGAACCGTGTGCCGATTCCGTCCCTGCTGGCAGTTTCCGCCCTGCACCAGTATCTGGTCCGCACTAAGAAGCGCACCAGTGTGGCGGTGATTTTGGAGAGCGGCGAGCCGAGAGAGGTGCATCATTTTGCAACCCTGCTGGGCTACGGCGCAAGTGCTATCTGTCCGTACCTGGCTCATGAGTCTATCCGTTACCTGATCGAGACCAAGATGCTGGACAAGGATTACTATGCAGCTGTCAATGACTACAATTCCGCAGTCCTTCACGGTATCGTAAAGATCGCCTCCAAGATGGGTATTTCCACTATCCAGTCCTACCAGGGCGCACAGATCTTCGAGGCAATCGGTATCTCCAAGGATGTGGTGGATAAGTACTTTACCAATACCGTAAGCCGTGTAGGCGGCATTACATTAAAAGATATTGAAAACGATGTGGATACCCTTCATTCCGCAGCCTTCGACCCGCTGGGGCTGGATGTGGACTTAACGCTGGAAAGTGTAGGCAGCCATAAGCAGAGAGCCGGGCAGGAGACGCATCTGTACAACCCGGAAACCATTCATCTTTTACAGGAAGCTGCCAGAAAAGGCGATTACCAGATCTTTAAGGAGTACTCCCGTGCCCTTTACGGGGAGAACCAGATCCGGAACTTGAGAAGCCTGATCGACTTTAACTTCCCGGAGGAGGGCGGCATCCCCATCGAGCAGGTGGAAAGCGTGGATTCCATCGTAAAGCGGTTTAAGACCGGTGCCATGAGCTACGGCTCCATCTCCCAGGAGGCCCACGAAACGTTGGCTATTGCCATGAATAAGCTTCACGGAAAGTCCAACTCCGGTGAGGGCGGTGAGAGCCTGGAACGTTTGACCATCGGACCAGACGGATTAAATAAATGTTCTGCCATCAAGCAGGTGGCTTCCGGACGTTTCGGCGTTACCAGCCGCTACTTAGTCAGTGCCAAGGAGATCCAGATCAAGATGGCGCAGGGAGCCAAGCCAGGTGAAGGCGGCCAGCTTCCAGGAAAGAAGGTTTATCCGTGGGTGGCTAAGACCAGACACTCCACCACCGGAGTGGGCCTGATCTCCCCGCCTCCTCACCATGATATTTATTCCATCGAGGATCTGGCACAGTTGATTTATGACTTAAAGAATTCCAACACCGATGCCAGGATCTCCGTGAAGCTGGTTTCCGAGGCCGGAGTAGGTACGGTGGCGGCCGGTGTGGCAAAGGCCGGCGCACAGGTGATCCTGATCTCCTCCTTTGACGGAGGAACAGGAGCTGCGCCCAGAAACTCCATCTACAATGCAGGACTTCCATGGGAGCTGGGCATTGCAGAGGCGCACCAGACCCTGATCATGAACGGGCTTCGTGACAAGGTGATCCTGGAAACCGACGGAAAGCTGATGACCGGACGGGATGTGGCCATCGCCTGTATGCTGGGCGCCGAGGAGTTCGGATTTGCAACTGCTCCCCTGGTAACCTTAGGCTGCGTGATGATGCGTGTCTGCAACCTGGATACCTGTCCGGTGGGCATTGCCACCCAGAATCCGGAGCTTCGCAAGCGCTTCCGGGGCAAGCCGGAGTATGTGATCAACTTTATGAAGTTCGTGGCAGAGGAACTGCGGGAATATATGGCAAAGCTGGGCATCCGCACCGTGGATGAACTGGTGGGCCGCACCGACTTATTAAAGAAGAAGGAGAATATCTCCTACAGTCGTGCAGCCAAGGTAGATCTGACCAATATTTTAGGCAATCCCTATGAGGGACAGAAGCTGGCAGGCTACCATGAGAAGCAGGTGTATGATTTTGAACTGGAGAAGACGGTGGATGAGCGGATCCTGATGAAGAAGCTAAAGTCCGCCCTGTCCAGCAGACAGAAGAGAAGCATTTCCATCGATGTGTCCAATGTGGACCGTACCCTGGGAACTATTTTCGGCTCTGAGATCACCAAGGCTCACCCGGAGGGGCTGCCGGAGGATACCTTCACCATCAGCTGTACCGGCTCCGGCGGACAGAGTTTCGGCGCATTTATCCCCAAGGGCCTGACTCTGGAGCTGATCGGTGACTCCAACGACTACTTCGGCAAGGGCTTATCCGGCGGTAAGCTGATCGTTTATCCGCCTACCGGCGTAAAGTTTAAGGCAGAGGACAATATCATCATCGGCAACGTGGCACTCTACGGCGCTACCAGCGGAAAGGTCTTTATCAACGGCGTGGCCGGCGAGCGTTTCTGTGTGAGAAATTCCGGCGCAACTGCAGTTGTGGAGGGCGTAGGCGACCATGGCTGTGAGTATATGACAGGCGGCCGGGTAGTGATCTTAGGGCCTACCGGAAAGAACTTTGCAGCCGGCATGAGCGGCGGTATCGCTTACGTGCTGGACGAAAACCGAGATTTATACAAGCGTCTGAACAAGTCCCTGGTGTCCTTTGAAGAGGTGACCAATAAGTACGATGTCCAGGAGCTTAAGGCTATGATCCAGGAGCATGTTACCTACACCAATTCGGAAAAGGGCAAGAAGATATTAGACAACTTTGGGGAATACCTTCCTAAGTTTAAGAAGATCATGCCGCATGATTACCGGCGCATGATGAACACCATCGTTCAGATGGAGGAAAAAGGCTTAAGCAGTGAACAGGCTCAGATCGAGGCATTTTATGCCAACATCAACCAGTAGGAAGGAGGACGAAAAATGGGTAAGGCAACAGGATTTTTAGAGTATGAACGGGAAAACAGCGCTGCAGTTGCGCCGAAGACCCGTATTAAGAATTATAATGAATTCCATCTTCCTCTTTGTGAGAAGGAACGGAGGAAGCAGGGAGCCCGCTGCATGGACTGCGGCGTTCCCTTCTGCCAGTCGGGCATGATGATCAAGGGCATGACCTCCGGCTGCCCCTTAAACAACCTGATCCCGGAGTGGAACGACCTGGTTTACACCGGAAACTGGCAGCAGGCATTTAACCGGTTAAAGAAGACCAACAGCTTTCCGGAGTTTACTTCCCGGGTGTGTCCGGCTCCCTGTGAGGCGGCCTGCACCTGCGGCTTAAACGGCGATCCGGTCACCATCAAGGAAAATGAGTACGCCATCATTGAAAAGGCATATGCAGAAGGGACTGCGGCTGCAAAGCCTCCCAAGCTGCGCACCGGGAAGAAGGTGGCAGTGATCGGTTCTGGTCCCTCCGGCCTGGCTGCGGCAGACCAGTTAAACAAGAGAGGCCACAGCGTAACGGTGTTTGAGCGCAGTGACCGGCCAGGCGGCCTTCTGATGTACGGTATCCCCAACATGAAACTGGAAAAATGGGTGATCGACCGGAAAATCAGTGTGATGAAGGAGGAAGGCGTGTCCTTTGTGACCAATGCAGATGTGGGCAAGAATTACAAGGTAAATAAGATCCTGCGGGAGTTTGACCGGGTGATCCTGGCCTGCGGCGCCTCCAATCCAAGAGATATCAATGCGCCTGGCAGAGATGCTTTGGGAATCTATTTTGCAGTGGATTACTTAAAGGCTACCACCAAGAGCCTGCTGGATTCCAACCTGGAAGACGGCAATTACATCTCTGCAAAGGATAAGCATGTGGTTGTGATCGGCGGCGGCGATACCGGAAATGACTGTGTGGGCACCTCCATTCGTCAGGGCTGTGCGTCTGTGACCCAGCTTGAGATGATGCCAAAGCTTCCGGATAAGCGGACTGAGGACAATACCTGGCCAGAGTGGCCCAGAGTCTGCAAGACCGATTACGGCCAGGAGGAGTCCATCGCCGTGTTCGGGAGAGACCCGAGAGTGTACCAGACTACGGTGAAGGAATTTGTAAAGGATGCAGAAGGAAAGGTGTGCAAGATCATTACCGTCCGGCTTGCATTTGAGAAGGATCCGGAGACCGGGCGGAACGTGATGAAGCAGGTGGAAGGCAGCGAGAAGGAGATCCCGGCGGATCTGGTGCTGATTGCAGCAGGCTTTTTGGGAGCACAGCAGTATGTGGCGGATGCATTTGGCGTGGAGCTGAATGGAAGGACCAATGTTGCAACCGAGGCCGGAAGCTACCAGACCAATATCGATAGAGTATTTGTAACTGGAGATATGCACAGAGGCCAGTCGCTGGTGGTATGGGCCATTCGGGAGGGCCGCGAGGTGGCGAAGGCAGTGGATTTCAGCCTGATGGGATACACCAATCTGGCATAAAGCCAGCCAATTTGCAAAACAGTAGAAGAAGAGTAACGATTTGAAAAGCTTCGAAGGGTCAAAAAAGAAGTTTGAGCCTTCGGGGCTTTTTATATAAATGCAAACCTGCTTTTGTGGAACATGCTGGAATTATAAGGATGTTTTTCAGTAAATATATGAAAAATATGTGGAACGATATGGAATTTCCTTGCCTTTTCGAAAAATGGCTGATAAAATAAGAACAACTGTGGAATGGAATACTGTATTACAAAAACATGCTTCACAGGCAGGAGGGACAGAAATGGCAAGTATCAAGGAAGTGGCAAAGCGGGCAGGGGTAGGAGTGGGAACGGTTTCGAGAGCGCTGAATGGAACCGGATATGTAGCAGAGGATACGAAGGAAAGGATTCTGGCTGCTGCCAGAGAGCTGGATTATAAGCCGAATGAGCTGGCCAGAAATCTGTTCCGGAATCGTACCGGAATTATCGGGATCGTGGTTCCGGATATGGAAAATCCTTTTTTCAGCAAGCTGCTAAAGCACATGGAAATTGAATTATATAAAAATGGATATAAGGCAATGATCTGCAACACCATCGAGATCAGCAACCGGGAGCAGGATTTTATTGATATGCTGAAGCAGAATGTGATGGACGGGATCATCACCGGCGCCCATTCTCTTCGGAATGACGCCTATCTGAACTTAAATAAGCCGGTGGTGGCCATGGACCGGGATCTTGGGCCTACCATTCCGCTGATTCATTCTGACCACACTAAGGGCGGAAGATTGGCGGCAGAGCTGCTTTTGGAGGCCGGCTGCAAAAATGTTCTCCAGTTTGGCGGAGCCTTCCGGGTGCAGACGCCATCCAATAACCGGCATATGGAGTTCATCCGGGTGATGGAGGAAGCGGGCATCACAGTCAGGACAGTGGAAATGGCATGGAACATGATGGAATATGACTATTACCGCCGGCTGATGATCCAGTATATGGATATTTACCGGAACGTGGACGGTGTATTCACCACGGATGTGGGGGCGCTGTACTGCCTGAACATCGCAATGCAGCGTGGAATCCGGGTGCCGGAGGAGCTTCATATTGTAGGCTACGACGGTGTGGATATGACCAGGCTGTTTACCCCGGAATTGACGACCATCACTCAGGACATCCCGGCTCTGGCCAGATGCTGCGTGGATACCATGATGGATCTGCTGGATGGAAAGGCTGTGGAAATGGAACAAATACTGGATGTTTCCATACAAAGAGGGGGAACCGTATAAAACGTTCCAATGTGTTCCACATTGAAAAACAACGGAAATCAGAGGAAAAGAAGAAAATACTGGGAAAATATATAGAAATAGTGCACAATTTCAGTAACTAAAAACTGGCATTGTGTACTATTTTTGCGTTTTTAAAAAAGATATATTGACAGATTGTGCAAATGGTACTATATTATAGACATGGAACGGGTTCCATAAAGCAAAAAAGTAAATTACGAACTGCTGGTGGAACAAAAAAGAAAAATAAGGAAAGGAGGTTTGTAGAAAATGTGTGAATTCCAAAACGATCAGTACCATGAAATTCACATATTTGCCCAAAGAGATGGAGCAGAGGAAGGTTGGCTCTGTCTGCATGGTCCGGAAGGACACCGACAGGAGATACACATGGGAGAGGACCTCTACCGCTTGCTGCGGTTCCCCCTTCCAGATGAGGGAGGCTATCGTCTGGAAAGCAGAGGGGTACAGATCCAGCAGATGTATTTGACCGAGTGTGAGGATCTTCTGGAACGAGGAATCCAGTTCCTGCATCCGGAAACCGGACAGAGGCTGAATCTGGCAGACTGGTATGACACTCCCTGGAGGGAGCAGTATCATTTCGGTCCCTTTATCAACTGGATTAATGATCCAAATGGACTGTGCTGGTATAAAGGTTACTATCACCTGTTCTTCCAGGCCAATCCATTCGGGCAGATATGGAACGATATGTATTGGGGACACGCAGTCAGCAAGGACCTGGTTCACTGGACCCATATGCCTTACGCTCTGGAGCCCCAGCCGGTTCTCTGGAGAGACCCGCTGAGAAAGGGAGGAGCCTTTTCTGGAAGTGCAGTGGCAGAGGAGGATCAGATCCATCTGTATCTGACCCGCCATGACGGCCCTCAGGAGGACTGCAGCGACACATTGGAATGGCAGACGGAAGCGTTCTGTGCAGATGGGATCCATATCACCAATGAGACCGATCTGATCCGGGAAAAGCCGGAAGGGGCATCCTTTGATTTCCGTGATCCGAAAGCGATCGAAGTGGATGGAACCTGGTATCTGGTTTTAGGCGGCTGCCTGGATGGGATTCCGGCGATCCTGCTCTATGAAAAGCAGGAGGATGGCTCCTGGCAGTATCAGGGTCCTTTGTTAGAAGAGCATCATCCTGGGATCCGCACCTTTGAATGCCCGGACTTTTTCCCATTAGATGGGAAATTCGCTGCCATCGGCGCCTGGATGTGTTATCGGGATGAAGCCAGCCGCTGTCAGATGACCCGGTGCTACATAGGAGATTTTAAAGAAAAGAAGCTTCAGGTAAGCGCACAGCAGTGGATGGATTTCGGCAGCAATTTCTACGCAGCGCAGACCTTTGAGCACCAGGGCAGAAGGATTGCAATCGGCTGGGTTTCCGATCAGTACGAGGAGCACTGGAACCGGAAAAACGGCGCCAACGGAAGCTTTGCCCTTCCAAGAGAGCTTTCCATTCAAAAGGGCCGGCTTTTCATGAAGCCGGTGGAGGAGTGTTATCAGCTTTTGGGAGAGCAGATCTTCTGGGCAGAGAACACAGGGAAAATTCCTTATACCAGGATACCGGGAAACTGCTTTTACAGTAAGGTGCTTCTGGCAGGAGATGGAGATTTCCGCATTCTGCTGGCTAAGGACGGCGAGGACAGCCTGTCTCTGGTAAGAAGGGACGGAATTACCAGTATTGTATCAACGAAAGAGGAGATCCGTCAGGTTCAGTTCCCTTCCGATGTGAAGGCAGTGAGAGAGATTGAGATCTTTATGGACCGGAGAATGGCGGAGATCTTTTTAAACAGGGGAGAAGGCGCCGGAACCAAGCTGTTCTATCAAAACGGCATGGACGGCTGTCTGGAAGCAGAATTTGCAGATGGAGATCTGATTGAACTGGAAGTGCGGGAAGTTGAGTCCATCTGGAGATAAAAAAGAATCAAAAGTGATGAAGTGTATCAATATTGTGCGGCAGCACAAAGAATGGAGGATATTATGATGAGAAAGAGTACATTAAGTGTAGTATTGGCGGCATCTCTGGCAGCAACAGCATTGGTAGGCTGCGGCGACGGTTCCAAGTCTTCTTCCGGCAGCGGCCAGACTACCAGCGATGGCGCAAAGGTGGTTACCATCTGGAGCCCCACCGATGAGCCGGCCATCGAGGAGTGGTGGGTCGAGAAGATCAATGCATTTAACGAAGCACACAAGGGCGAGATCGAGTTAAAGAGAGAGGCCATCGTAAGAGCAGATTCTTACGCATATGAGGATAAGATCAATGCAGCCGTGACCTCCAATGACCTTCCGGACATTCTTTATGTAGACGGCCCCAACATCTCCAACTATGCAGCAGACGGCATCATCGTCCCCATTGATGACTACTTCACCGAGGAAGATTTAAATGACTTCGTAGATTCCATCAAGGTTCAGGGAACTTATGACGGAAAGCTGTACGCGCTGGGCGCAACCGAGTCCTCTGTGGCACTGTTCTATAATAAGGATATGACAGATGCAGCAGGCATCACCATGCCAGATAAACTGGAGGATGCGCTGACCTGGTCCGAGTTTGAGGAGATCGCAGCAAAGCTGACCACCAGCGATGTAGTAGGAACCAACATCATTATGGATAAGGGCGAGGGCCTTCCTTACGTTCTGGAGCAGTTCTGGATCTCTAACGGCACAGACTTTGTAAGTGAGGATGGTTCTACCGCAGAAGGATATGTAAACAGCGAAAAGGGTATCGAGGCAGCCAATTTCTTAAACGGCTTGATCCAGAAGGGCTATGCGAATGTAGAGCCCATTCAGCAGGAGTTCCACAATGGAAAGTGCGCTACCATGCTGGGCGGTTCCTGGGAAGTTGCAACTCTGGAAACTCAGTTCCCGGATGTAAACTGGGGCGTAACCTACTTCCCGGTGGCAGACAACGGCGGAATCCCAACCTCCCCAACTGGTGACTGGGCAGCCTGCATCACCAGAAACGCTGACGTAGAAGCAGCCGGTACCGTAATTGCTTACTTAATGAATCAGGAAAATGTTACTACCTATGCACAGGCCATCGCAAAGCTTCCAACCAGAGCTTCCAGCTATGATACCTTAACTGAGTACAATGATTATCCACGTTCCTTATTCAAAGAGCAGTCCTTAAATACCGGTCATCCAAGACCAAGAACTCCTGGCTATACCGTATTATCCCCTGGCTTCTCTGAGGCTATGATGAACATCTTCACTGGAGCAGACGTAAAGGAATCCTTAGATCAGTTAGCAGAGGAGACCGATTCCAATTACCAGAAGAACTACGCGAAGTAAGAAGCACAGATAAATGGTCTGATTTCCGGCTCCGGCCAGGATCAATCTGACGGAGCCGGAACCAGGACCAGAAACTCGCTGCTAGTTACAATGTGTGTTTTCATTCGAGAGGAGGCGCTCCATGAAGAAAGCTGTCGTTAAAAAATATCATGAGAAACGGGCAGCCCTGCTGTTTGTCCTGCCGGTTGTCATCCTGCTGTTTGCATTCCTGATCATGCCGGCAATTTCCACCATCCGTTACGCATTTACCAATTACAATATTCTGAGACCTGACGACATCACCTTCTGCGGAATCGACAACTTTGTAGAGCTGTTTCAGGATAAGGATTTTAAGAAATCACTGTTTAATACCATTTATTTTACTATCATTGTAGTGCCGTTCCAATGTGCCTTGGCATTAGCGCTGGCTCTGCTGATTTCTCCAAGGAAAAAGGGCGTATCCATCTTCCGTGCTGCTTACTTCAGCCCAAATGTTACTTCCATGGTAGTAGTAGCCATCCTTTGGAGCGTGCTGTACAATCCAAATCCAAGCACCGGTCTGTTAAATGCATTCCTGACCAAGCTGGGATTTCCGGCCTGCGGTTTCCTGACCGACCCGAAAACGGCGATGAATTCCATTATCTTCATGTCTGCATGGCAGGCAGCCGGATACCAGATGATGATCTTCCTTGCCGGACTTCAGGGAATTCCAGGGGATCAGTACGAGGCTGCATCCATTGACGGCGCCAATAAGTTCCAGCAGTTCCGCTATATCACCATTCCGGGATTGAAAAACGTGATCAAGTATGTAGTTATGATCACCATGATCCAGGCTATGAAGCTGTTCACCCAGCCGTACGTTATGACCCAGGGCGGACCGCAGAACTCTACCAGAACACTGGTTTACTACATCTACGAGCAGGGCTTCCAGAGCCGTAACTTCGGCTATGCCTGCAGCGTGGCAACTGTATTCTTTATCATTGTTATCACCATGTCGCTGATGTTAAAGCGCGTGATCAAGGCAGATTAGGAGGGGACGAAAATGGGAAAAAAGAATAAAGACCTGCTGTACAATGTACTGTTTTACGGCGGAAATGTGATCATTGCCTTAATCTTCGTTTCTCCGCTGCTGTGGATGATCGCAGCTTCCTTAAAGCCGGAGGCACAGATCTTCTCTGACATGAGCTCACTGAAGACCTTCTGGCCCACTTCCGCATCTCTGGCAAACTATATCGAAGTGTTTACCAGAGTCAACATGTTTAAGTACATTATCAACAGCTTACTCTATGTATTTGTGATCGTTGCATTTGATATGATTATTAACTCTCTTTGCGGATATGCACTGGCTAAGTTTGATTTTCCTGGAAAGGAGCTTCTGCTGACCGTTATCATCAGCCTGATGGTACTTCCAATGGAAGCGATCATGCTGCCGCTGTATATCGAAGTTGCTAACCTGGGATGGGTTAACACCTGGGCCGGCCTGATCGTACCCTTTGTAGGCAAATGCTTCTCCGTCTATATGTTCCGCCAGTTCTTTATCGACATACCCAATGACCTCCTTGAGGCGGCAGCAATAGACGGATGCGGTCCAGTGAAGACCTTCTTTACCATTGTAATGCCGATCTCCGGTACAGTTTATGCTACCATCTTTATCCTGGATTTTGTGGCACATTGGAATGACTTTATGTGGCCAATGCTTGCAGTAACCGGCGAGGAGATGCGGACCATTCAGCTGGCGATCCAGACCTTCTTTGGATCCAAGCCGATCCATTATGGCGCGATCATGGCATCTCTGACCATTTCAGCGATTCCCATGCTGATTATGTTTGTGTTCCTGCAGAAGTATTATGTGGCAGGTATTGCATCTACAGGTATTAAGGGTTGATCTTCTGCAACCGCGGCAATATTGAGCAGTTACCAAACTCCAAAAGAATATAATATGCGAAAGGCTCACCAGAAGGGATTCTGGTGGGTCTTTTTGCATGGCTGGCGATTTCCTTTGTTGGCGGAGGTCCACATCGGAGGGGAAGCCTCCCTGTTCAGCGCGCTCTCGCTCTGTTCAGCGCGCAGCGGTACATAAGGCGCGTGAAAGACCGCGCCTAAGTACCGGCGGGCTGAAAAGGCATTCACAGGGAGGCTTCCCCTCCGATGCTGCTTTGTTGGCAGAATGTAGAGATGTTATTAGAGATATTTTGTGGTAGCATTGCTTGCAAGGCAGGAGGGGTTCTCTTTTGAAGGGGAGCTGCGTTAGGATGAAAAATGGGGTTGAAAAGCGGGAGGAATCTGGTATCATAGGGTGAAAAGGAAAGTACGATCAGGAAGGGCGGATTACATATGAGGCGGAAGGTTCGTTTCGAGGAGATTTCGGATGGAAGGCTGTATGGCTTGAATGATATGGTGAAGGCGGATTGCGGGGATTGTAAGGGGTGCTCTGCGTGCTGCCAGGGGATGGGAGAGTCCATTGTGCTGGATCCGCTGGATGTGCACCGGCTGGCGGTGAATCTGGGATTGGGATTTGAACAGCTGATGGAGAGGCATATTGAGCTGCATGTGGTGGATGGTTTGATTCTGCCCAATCTTAAGCTGGCTGGAGCGGATGAAAGGTGTACCTTTTTAAATGAGCAGGGGAGATGTGGGATTCATGGGTTCCGGCCTGGGATCTGCAGGCTGTTTCCGCTGGGAAGGTATTATGAGGACCGGTCTTTTCAGTATTTTCTGCAGGTTCATGAGTGCAGGAAGGAAAACAGGGCCAAGGTGAAGGTGAAAAAGTGGATCGATACGCCGGATAGTAAGGCGTATGAGAAGTTTATTAATGACTGGCATTATTTTCTGGAGGATCTGGATGAGATGGTTTCCAGGGATGGAGATGAAGGGATGCGCAAGGGGAGCTGCATGTATGTGCTGCGGCAGTTTTATATGACGCCCTTTGATGGAGAACAGGATTTTTACGGGCAGTTTCAGGAACGGCTGGAGCGGGCGAGAGTGGATCTTGGAGTGTGAAAAGAAGCGGGCAATGCTTCCTTAATCGTGGGGGAGAAGGCATTGTCCGCTTCTTTTGTCTGTTAAAACGGTTTTTGATGATTAAATGAGCAGGCTTGGAATGTTGACTGAGGTTTAGCTCAGCATTCCAGCCAGTTGGTCGGCCAGGTCATATTTCAGGATAAACTGGTCGATGAAGGAATTTTTTAAATACCAGTCGAAACGGCTGTCGGTCATACCGCTCATCAGAATCAGCTGGATATCGGGGTTCAGCTTTCTCACGATCTCTGCAAATTCCAGTCCGTTCATGGAAGGCATGGAATAGTCGGTGAGAATGACATCGCAGTAATCCTTCTGGTTCTGGATCTTGGAGAGGACAGCGGCTGGATGGTCATAGCATTCCGTTTTGAAATGCTGTTTTTTCAGCATGACGCTGAGGGATTTTAAGATAGCCGGGTCATCGTCTACAATCACTACCTTGTGGATCTCCTTTCGGGGAGAGACAGAGGAGGGAAGCTTAGGGTCAGCTGCCTTTGCAAATGACAGGGAAAATGTAGTGCCGGTTCCCGGCTGGCTGTCTACGTGGATCCGCCCATTTACCGCTGTCATGATATTCCGCACGACGGAAAGGCCTAAGCCGGTGCCCTTGCCGCTTCGCTTGGTGGTGTAGAATGGCTCGAAGATCTTATCTAAGGCATCCTTGCTGATTCCACAGCCGGTGTCGGAAACGGAGAGGGTGATTTCACTGTCCTCATTCTCTTTTAAGCGGATGGTGAGAGCACCTTCTGTACCTTCCATCGCGTGGAAAGCATTGTTGCAGAGATTCATCAGCAGATGCTCGATCATTCCATTTCGCCCGCGGACGAACAGATTCTCTGTGGGAAGTTCTGCGGAATAAGTGATGGATTCCGGAGTCAGCTGCCGGATAATGTCAGCGGCCTTTCGCACATCTTCGGTGATATTGATGGTGGTCAGGGCAACAGCAGAGTCCTGACGGCTGAAATCTAATAGCTTTCTGGACAGGCCGGCGGCCTGGTTGGCGGCATTTAGGATTCCTTTTACCAGCTCCTGGTTTTCCGGGCTGATGGCTTCATCCTTTTCCAGAAGTTCTCCATATACCATGACCGGAGTCAGGTAGTTATTGAACTCGTGGGCGATGTGGCTGCTCATCTGGCCGATGGACTGGATCCGCTGATAGTGCTGGATCTCTTCTTCCTTGTGGCGGATCAGCTCCATCCCTTCATTGATTTCTTTTAAGTAGGCGATCTCTTTTTTCTGGCCTTCTGCCTGCATGATACTTTTGGTCATGACGAATACGAAGATGCCCATAGCAGCGATAAACAGGATACTGAGAGTAGCCAGGCGCAGGATCATGCGGGCAAGGGGAACGTTTAACTCCTGGTAGGGGAGAGTGGAATTTACGATCCACGTTTCACCTGGGAGCTGGATGGTGGTGTAGGCGACGATCCGTTTTTCTGGAGTCAGGTCCGGGTCATCCCAGATGTAGGAGTTGATGACAGCATAGCCCTCCTCCTGGGTTTTCTGTAAGTGGATCCAGGAGGCCAGATCGGTTAGATCCAGCTGGGGATACTGTTTGCTTCGGTCATAAACAGCGTCCATCCCGATTTGATTTTTGGCGTGATGCATGATGATGGAAAGGCTGCTGTCTTTTACAATGGAGTAACCGCCCCTTCCGATCTGTACCGGAGCCACGATCTGCTGGTATATTTCATTTAAGTCAATGGAATACAGAATGGTGTAGATCTTGCTGTTCCAGGTGAATTTTTTGGAAAGAAACATCTCATACCATCCATCAGTGCGGAGGTGTTTTCCGCAGATGGATGCAGAGGAGGCGTCCGGAAGGCTGCAGGATGTGAAATCAGAGACGCCGCCCTGGAACAACAGCCGGCCATCTGGGCTGTAGCACTGCATGCCGTTATAAAGTTCTGGATTCTGTGTCATAAAAACTTCAGCTGCCTGGTGCAGCATATGGAGATTTTCAGGCGGAGCTGAAGATTCCAAAACAGAGAAGTAAAGGTCAAGGCTTTCAAGCTCCTGCTCAATATAAGTGACCAGGCTTTTTCCCACCGTCTCTGCCATAGTCAGAAGCTGGGTCTCTTCGGTTTCGATTAATTCTTCCCGGTAGGAACGGTAGGAGTAGAAGCTGAAATAAATACTGAGAACCGACATCAGCAGACAGATTACAATGCTGGCAATGCGGATGTGGTTATGGATTACAAAGCTTTTAATAAATGACAGTTTTTTATTCTTTTCCATGGAAAATATACCCAATTCCTCTGATCGTTTTAATGTACACAGGCTTCTTGCTGTTGACTTCAATTTTTTCCCGGAGCCGCTTCATGTAAACCATAATGGTATTGTCATCTACCACATTTTCATTCCAGACCTGCTGGTAAAGCTGTTCCTTTGTAAAGACCTGGCCCGGATGCTCCATAAAGAAGCGGAAGAGAGCAAGCTCTCTTGCTGTGAAATTTAAAAGCTGGTCATTTTTGTAGCATTCCAGCTTCATCAGGTCAAAGCGGAAGGGGCCGACGGTGATGGAGTTTTGTTTCTGCTGGTTGTAAATATTGTTTCTGCGGATAAGGGCTTTCACCTTCTGGATCAGCACAGAAAGGTGGAATGGCTTGGTCAGGTAATCATCGGCGCCTAGTCCAAGTCCCAGAACCTGGTCCATCTCCTCCTGCTTGCCGCTCAGCATCAGCACCGGTGTCAGGATATTCGCTGCCCGCAGCTTCTGCAGAATGGAATAGCCGTCAATGTCCTGCATCATGATATCCAGCACGATCAGGTCAAAGGTCTGGGTTCGGAGGAGGGTCAGTGCATCCTTGCCGCAGGAAGCCTCTTGTACCTGCATGCCTTCTCTGGTAAATGCAGTCTTCAGCGCCAGCCGGATTGCCAGCTCGTCATCAACAATCAGGATTTTTTCATTTGCCATAAAGATAGTCTCCCTATTCTAAAAACTGGAAAAGCAGTGGCTGGAAGAGCAGAAGAGCCCTTCCGTTGCCACCGCAATATTGTTCTGCTTCGCAGTTGATTCGGATCATGCTCCCTGCAGCTGTTTCCGGTTGTATTATACCAGAGGAACGATGCCGAAAACAATACCGACCAACAGCATGCAGATGCTGATTAACCAGTAAATCGGGATGCTGAATTTCATATGGTCTTTTAATTCGGTGTTGGTAAGGCCGATTGCCAGGAAGGTGGCAGGAACCAGAGGGCTTACCATCAGTGCCAGGTTCTTTCCGATTACCATGGTCAGTGCAGTGCTTAAAGAAGCAACACCGTAGGTTTCACCTACCTGCATTACTAACGGCATAATTCCGTAAAAGTAAGCGTCTGTACCAACGCAAAGTCCAAGAGGCAGAGCCAGGATACCAAAGATGATATGGATGAAACGGCCCATGAAGCCAGGAATAATAGCCATGATAACCTTTGCCATCTCGGTCAGCATACCGGTTGCATCAAAGATACCAACCATTGCTCCGGCACTGAACAGAGTTGCGGAGATGATCAGTGCTGCAGGTGCATGCTTTTTGATCAGCTTGTCCTGAATCTTTAAGTTCGGATAGTTTACAGCCAGCGCAATGCTCAAGGCAATCAGGAATGCTACATAGCTGGTGATCACGCCGGATGCCAGTACAGCCAGCAGCGCGATGGTAAGAAGGATATTGAAGATCAGAAGCTTCGGTCTTCTTAATGCAGCTTCCTCATCCTTGGCCTTCTGGTCAACCTCCTCGGTCTCACCTTTTCCGGCACCAGCGCCGTGCTTAATTGCAAACATGCCCAGCAGTACAGCTAAAACAATATTGAACAGCATACCAACAATCTGGATCGGAATCAGGATGTGCCACAGCTCAGTTGCATCCATGGCCAGAACAGTAGCAGCTCTTGCCACCGGGCCGCCCCATGGCAGCAGGTTCATAACGCCCATGCAGGCACCAGTCAGGCAGAGCAGGATCCTGGTATCGATCTTCATGGACTTGTATACCGGAAGCATGGCCGGAATGGTGATCAGAACTGTAACAGCAGTTGTACCATCCAGATGTGCGATGGTTGCGATAATGGCAGTAGCGACCGTTACAGCGATGACATTGTTTCCTGCTTTCTTTACCAGGAAGTTTACAATTACCTCAAACATACCGGAGTCAGACATGACACCGAAATAAATAACAGAGAAGATGAACAGAATACCATTACTGGTAGTCGTTCCAATACCGTCCTTAATAAATCCGGCGACTTCGACCGGGCTGTGTCCCAGGATCAATGCAGCGATGGTGGGAACCAAGGTTAAAACAACGACTGGCGACATTTTGCCTTTCAGCAAAAGCAGCACGATTGTAATGATCATGATAAAACCAATTAATGCAATCATTTGTATCCCCCTTAAGATTCTTAATCGTTTTAGATAGTTCTTTGCAGTTCTTCCGCGCGTTTGATTCAAAGAACTTATTTGTTATGGTTTCAGTATAAGGGGGCAGAATGAATATTTCGTGACTCTAATCTTACAAACGGTTAAGATTCGCAATAGCTGTTTCATGCCCTTATCGTTACGATTTATTATAAGAGAAAGGACAGGATCAGGTTAAATACCGTAGATGCCCCCACGCTTGCCGGAACAGCCAGAAACAGGAGTCTTGGGAACATTTCATTCCGTTCCTCTTCCGTGGAGCAGGATCCAAGGACCAGACTTCCGCCGGAGGAGAAGGGGGAGATGGCAGAGCTTTGGGCGCCGATGACGATGCAGGTGAACAGCACCAGAGGACTGATTCCGGAAGCCTCCGCCAGGGTGGGAACCAGCGGATACAGTGCCGGGCACACAACGCCCAGGGTGCTGGAGAAAAAGCTCATGATGGCTCCGATCACGCTGAATGCGATGGGGACAAACCAGGACGGAAGGCTGCTTCCGGCCCATGCCGCCAGCATATCCAGGGTTCCTGCCTTGATGGCCACATTGATCAGCATTCCCACGCCGCAGATCATGATAATGGTGTTCCACGGCACCTTGGCAATCACTTCTTTTTGCGGCGCCAGATGGAAAAATAATGCGATCACGGAAAACAGCACAGCTACCAGTCCCACATCCAGCTTACTGTTTACAAAGCCGATCCAAGATACGTCCGGCAGAATGATATGTAAGATAGGAAAGACTAAAACGGTGATGATCATGGCGATCATCAGGTATAAATTGATTTTCTGCTGATGGGTGAAGGCTTCTGGCTTTTCAAAGGTCATTTCCTTTCCAATGGCGCGGTTGCTTTTGGGAAGATAGCGGAAGGCGGCGATCAGCAGCAGAGAGAAGATCACACTGGCTGCAAAAATAATGGCGGAGTAGGAAAAGGACTGGTCAGGCAGTCCGGCTTCCTCTATCAGCCCGCGGAAAATGATTCCGCTGCCGCTGGTCATGAAATTGGCTCCGGACAAGGCGCCGCAGTTGATGGCAACCGCGCCGGTAAGCTTGTCCATCTTTGCCTCCTTGCAGATCAGCAGGGTAACCGGGGCCATAAATGCCATAACAGTGAAAAATCCGGCTCCCAGAGCTGCGATCCCGGCACTGGCCAGATACAGCGCGAAAGGCAGAAGTCCTGGAAATTTCCGGCAGGCATACAGAAGATATCGGGCGGTTTTTTCCAGGGTTCCGTTTACCAGGGCGAAATTGTAAAACAGGGAAACGGAAAAGATAACAAACATGGTGCTGATGGGCCATCCGCCGATCACCTCCTTGGTGCTCATGCCCAGCCCGAAGCAGCCGATCAGGTAGGCAAAGACGATTGCAAAAAATCCGGTATTGTAGCTTGTCTTGTAACCGATTGCCACAGATGCGGCAATACCTCCAATAATTAGTACACTTAACATAAGCCTCCTCCTTTGTAATTAATTGATCCCAAGCAGATCTGCCTGAATGGTGTGCGTCATGTGATAGAGCTGTGATTCTGAGATTCCATGGTCAAGGAGATACTGCATATACTGCTCCAATGCAATTTCCCAGTGAGGATTCTCCACCTGGCCGCCGTCTGTGCATACCATCACATGCTCATATCCGCAGGCTTCAATGGCTTCCAAGTTCATTGGAAGGTTGCTTTTGTATTTTCCTCCGCCCAGAGGCTGAGCGAAGCAGTGCTCCAAAATAACCTGATAGTCCCGAACAATCCGAACCTGGTCTTCCAGGCTCATGCCTACCAACCACCATTCCGGATGGGTGACCACGATCTTTTGGATTCCGGCATCCCTTGCTGCTTCTACTACACGGAAGCATTCATCCGGGGAGAGATGGCCGGTTCCCAGAACTGCATCAAAATCCTTGATCAGCTGAAATACGCTCTTCAGCTCCGGTACAATATGGCCGTCTTTGATTACATCTACACAGCTTGACGGATCCAGATGGTTCTGGCACTGATGGTTCCGCGCAGATTGGGTGGGCATCCAGATCACCTTTGCTCCCAGCTTTAAGCCGCTCTCTACTGCTGCCGGATTGATTCCGCCCATCTGACGGTTCAGGGTAACACTGCCGAACATGGTAAAATCATTGTCTCCGTGATGAACCAGCTCATTGTAGCGGTTGCAGAGATAAGCCCGGTCTACGGTGGTTCCCTGGTGAGTCTTGATAACGATAGCCCTTGCGCCCACCCGGATTCCGGCTTCCATCAGTTCAAAATCGTCATAAGCCCGGTGACGGATGTCCGGATTGGAGTGAACGTGCATGTCAATAACTCCTTTTAGTGATACATTTCCCATTTTTCTTCCTCCTATAAATGATTTGGCAATCGGTAATCCCGCATTGCAAGTTGCGTATTTTTATCATATAATTGGAGAGAGATTGGTGAAACTGAAAATACTTTATACACTGTATCGGTAAAACCGATAGATAGAAAGAGGATCCAGGAGCTAGTAAGGATTAGGATGGATTTTCGATTATAACCACAGAGGAGGAAGAAGATGCATTTAAAGGAATTGAATTATATTGTAACATTGGCAGATGAGCAGAGTATTTCACGGGCTGCAGATAAGCTGTATATGGCACAGTCCAGTTTGAGCCAGTTTTTGCAGCAATATGAGTCCGAGCTGGGAATTGAGTTATTTGTGCGTACCTCCAAGGGAATACGGCCCACAGCGGCAGGAAAGGTGTTTATTGACAATGCCAGATCAATCCTGATGCATTACCGGCTGGTGCAGAATGAACTGTGGGATATGGCAAAATTAGAAGGCGGAAATGTGATCCTGGGAATCAGCTCCTTCCGTGCCAAATATATGCTTCCTAAAATCTTAACCAGCTTCCGACAGAAGTATCCTAAGGTGCAGGTGGATATTGTGGAAGCCAACAGCATGGCGCTGGAGGATATGCTGGTGGAAGGCTCCATCGATATCGCCATTGTGGCTCTGCCGCTGACACGTCTGGCACATGAGGTGGAATTTTTAAAGAGGGATGAAGTCTTTCTGATAGCAAATCGGGACCATCCGATTATGAAGGCGGCTCACAGGCGGGAAGGGACGCCGCACTACTGGGTAGATTTTAAGGATACGGCAGAATTTGAATATATATTAAGTGATTATGATACGATTCTGGGAAGCATCAGCCGTCAGCAGTTTAAAAAAGCGGGAATTAAGCAGATCGCCCATTATACGAATATTACGGCAGATCTGGCTGCAGCTATGGCGCGGGAAGGGCTGGGACTGGCATTTACCTATCATTCCTGTGCGGAGCCTTATGAGGATGCCGTGTATCTTTCTATTGGAGAAGAAGGTGTGTATCTGAATCTGGCTCTGGCGCATCCGTATTCTACTTACCAGTCAAAGGCGGCGAAAGCTTTGGGGCAGGTGATTCAAGAGGTAGTGGGGATGGGGTGAGATAGGGAAGCCGCTGTTCGATGGCAGAGAAGCGGCAGGAAGGATATAGATAGCAGAACATATCACAAAAAAGAGGCTGGACAGAAATGCCAGCCTCTTTTAAACATATGTAAGAATTAACTGATACTGATGCAGGTTCTGAATGACGGTGAAATACGTTCTGCCCAGGCCAACAGGTGGTTGGTTGCGCCCCGCACTTCTTCCATAGATTCAGTCAGATCGTCAAGCCGTTCTTCAATGGAATCCAGCCGCTGATTGATACCGTCGAACTTGCAATCCACGGAATCCAGTCTCTGATTGATGCCGTCGAAT
>JAUNGG010000025.1 GCA_030524635.1 Lachnospiraceae bacterium | reverse complement strand
CATCCTGAATCACAGCCTCCCACGCTGCATATCCGCCTCCATCGCTGTTATATTCGCACGCAACCTTCTGATTCTCATCCAGAATGATCAAGCCTGCCAGTTTCTGCTCAGTCGCATAATATTTCAGGCTTTCCGTGCTGGCCTCATCCTGTCTTCCCAGGCACCGGCTGAATTCCTCCGTCTTATCGATCAGACGAACCAGGCTCTTTGTCTCATTCGATGCCTGAAAATTATCATATCGGATGCACTGGGTCTTCATAAATGCAAGGGTTTGATCCATCATTGCTTCTACATTTCTTTTATCCAGTCTTGTCTGTACAGCATACACCGAAGCCAAAAGGAATACTCCTAAAATCAGAACCAGCACGATAAGATTTTCACTCAAAATCCGGAACTTTCTCTTACTGTTTTTCAAAAAGTGCCACCTCCGTCTGCATTTGAATCTATCCCGTAGTTTTCCAGAATTTTACTGATCGTTCCTTCTTTTTGCATTTCCAATATCGTATTGTTCAGAAGCTCCACCACATCTGCGTCACCCTGTTTATCAAAAGCCACACCTACCGCTGCAGACATCAGGCTTTCGTCCAGGATCCTGTACTTCCCTGGTGTCATGTTCATATACTGCCGTACTGCGGTCTCATGTCCCGCCGTTGCATCAACATAATTTTTTTGCAGCGCCGCAAAAGCCAGTTGCATATTCTCCAGGCAGTATACATGATCTACGACGGGAATATTCGGTTCTTCTTTCTTAAGAAAGATCCCTTCCGGCTTTGTACTGGACATAACGGCAACATTTCTTCCTGTCAGATCATCCAGCGTCTGAATCTCACTGTCATCCCGCACAACGACCACATGTCTGCTGTGCATATAGGGTCCTGCCCAAAGATACTGCTCTTCCCGGCCGGTCATGGTATAGCAGCTCCAAATACAATCAATCGCTCCGCTTTCCAGCTCCTGATCCTTATCATCCCATTTAATTACGCGAAAAACAGGCTTCATCCCCATTCTTTTGCAGGCTTCTTCTGCCAGCTCGATATCGCTTCCTGCCATTTCTCCATTTTCATTCACATATGTGTACGGTTCATAGCTTCCGTCCAGTCCAATCATTAATTCAGGCAGATTCTCTGCATTCTGCTCATTTTCCGGCTTCTGACAACCCCAAAGTAAAAAACTGCAAAGGCAGACCATACATACTGCCGCAACGCGCTTTTTCATAAAATGAATTCCTTTCCGTTCCAATTCCCCAATACTTTCGTTACATTCCCATCCGCTTCGCAAACCTTTTTAAGAATCCCCCTTTAATTCTAATAAGGCTGCATTGAAATGCAGCCTTATATCGTTTCCACTTATGGTAGGACTCACCGCTTTTATCGATTCCGCCACTACTTCTTACAGAGACTGTTAATGATTTCCTGAGCTGTCATAGGACTGCTCTTACGAACTGTCATTAGAATGACCAACTTTCTGTCACCTAAGTGCCTGATACCAGAAGCGGGAGATCCCCGCCCACTGGCATCTGTTCAGATTTCATCCTATACATTTTTTATCCGCAAGTATCTTCAAAGCGGTTACAACTGTACATGCATCCACTTTTTTCATCTTACTGTAGTTTCGAAGCCGTTCCTCATTCCAAAAGGTATCCGACAGGGCGGCAAGTTCCGTACCGATATCCCAGTTGGGAATACAGATATAATTCCCATACGCATGTTTTCCTACAATCAGATGAAAATGGCTCCCTCTTGCGTCAAGTTCTGCCTCACAGGGATCACCGCTTTTTATGATCTCTAGCGTACCTTCCCACTGATGGGGGGAGCAGCCGTTTCCTTTGCATAAAAAAGTGATCATTTATGTACGTCACCTCCCAGAAGTTCGTGCTCGATGATATAATGCACCAGATGCTCATCGATCAAACGCTTATTCTGCCGGCTTGCATACATAAGGCTTTTTTCACAAATCCGGTTGATACTGCGCGGGATCCCTGTAGATTCTTTATAGATATCATCCATGGCTTTATCGGTGAATATCTCCTGTTTCCCTCCGGCATAAGCCAGATGGGAAATGATATATCTTTCCGTTTCCGCCCTGTCCAGGTGCGGCAGGACACAGTTGATATCAATACGCTGCCGGACAGCTGCATAACGCTGCATCCGCAGCTTATCCCATAATTCCGTCTGTCCTACCAGCACCAGTGCCATCGGGCTCATGGAATCGAATTTATAATTCAGCAGGAAACGGAACTCTTCAATGGTTTCCTTTTCGAGCAGGTGGGCTTCATCCAGAATACATACTACTTTCTTTTTGTGCACACCCCGAATGATCTCGACTTCCTTCTGGAGCTGCCGTTTGGCATCACCCCGGTAGAACTTCGACTCGATCCCCAGCTGGTCCAGCAATCCTTTATAGAACCACCGCGGGGTAAGCTTTGAATCGGACAGGTAAAGGAAAATGTATTCTTCCTGGGAAAGGGTTGTTACAAACCGGCGGATCAGAGTGGATTTCCCACATCCGGCATCTGCAGTGACAACAGCGAACAGCTGCCGGTCTGCCGCATAGGCAAGCCTGCCAAGGGCGTCTGCCATGGCAGGGGACTCATAAAGTTCCTGTACGGGTATATCCCTTACGAAAGGGGTATGCGTCATCTGGTAGAAAGTTTCATACATGGCGGCCACCATCCTTTCTGTATTCCCCAAAGGAGATGGCATCTGCCCTCTGCTGTCTGGTCTGTACATGTTTTTTCTCCAGAGCGGCCAGCATTCTGGAAGATTCGGTTTCCTGTTCCCGCATAGACAAAGGGAGAGAAGGTGCTTTGTCACAGAACGGGCCGATCTTTACCGGCTCTGCTGTAAAAGGCTCCATTCCGGAGTATCGTATGGTAATGTTTTCAGGTGCCATGGGATCATAAGAGATCTCAACCCTGCATCCGATCAGTGAAGGCTTTGTTTCGTATTTCCTTCCCCGAAAGCTGATGCAGGCACCCTTGTCCACAAGGCGTTCCTCATGATGCAGGAATGCTTCGGCGACAACCGATGCGTCGAGGAATGTCAGGGGCTTTGTATCCCTTCCCCATTCCTGCAATGGTGTGATGCCTGCCGCCGGTATGGGACTGTTCATGCTCTCGTAGTACTCCCGGATCCCGTCATGCGGTGTTTTGTGATAGTATTCCTCCAGGTAAATCTCCCAGCAACGGTTCAGTTCCTCCAGGATTTTGATTTTATGTACTTTTGCTTCCCTGAGGAACGAATCTACGACCTGGTGGAATTTCTCCGCCTTGCCTTTGGACTTCCCGCTCCTGACAGGTGCTGTACGGATGGTGATACCAAGCCTGGAAAGCGAGAACTTCAGCTGCTTTGCCACATACTGTGAACCGTGGTCAAAGTAACAGGCATCGAATTTCCCGTGCTTGAGGATGACTTTCCGGAAAGTATCCTCAACAATGGCTTCTTCCTGATTATCATAAAAACTGGACTGCAGGACATACCGGGAATGATCATCGATTGCCGATGACAGGTACGTCTGCACCATTGCACCGTTCTTTCCGATCGGGAGTTTTAAGCCGTATTTGATATCTCCCTGAAGCAGCATCATCCGGTGCGGTTTACAGAAACGTTTGGAAGAACTCTTCCTTGCGTCATTGTACATCTGCATCTGGCGGACACCAAAACCTGCCTTATAAAGATAACGTTCCATGGTGGAGCGTTTCAGGATCCCCGGGGCTGCCCATCCTTCCAGTTCCAGTATGTAAATGATCTGCTTCACGGAACGTTTTGGAACTTCCCTTTTCAGTTGGATCGCCTGCTCAAGAATCTCATCAAAGTTCTCAGGCAGTTTCTGAGACCGCCGCTGTTCCCGGTTCATCGGTTTTAATCCGGCGTATGATATAAATACGACGTTCCCGTCCTTCCAGGAGCATAATGCGCTGACAGGAATCACGGTAAGCTAATGGTTCACCACAAATAGGACAATAGGATATGGCACTGCTTTCAACAAAAAATATTTTCTTCCTCATTGTAAGTGACAGTGTAATCTGATACAATAACCATGGTTGTAAAACCATAGTCCCAGAGTACACGTCTTGCAAGGAGGGTGCTCTGGGATTCCTTTCTTTATACTGATGTCAGTATAATGGTCTATCCAGAGACAATCAAGTAAATCAATTTTTAGTCATATGAGATTAGCATAAACACAGAGACAACTACTCTGTACGATAAGTTGGCGCTTATCACTACTTATTTTTATACAGGAAAATAGAAACTATGTCAAAGAAAGAATGACATTGCTACCTGAACAGTAACAGAATGAGCCTTCTGAGCCACAGCCAAATTATCTGCCTGTTTTTCCTCTCTTCAGACATCAAAAAAACCCCGGAAATTCAACATCTCCGGGGTCGATATCTTCAATTAAGCTAATTTTGCCTTAGCCAGCTCAGCTAACTTTGCAAAACCCTCTGCATCGTTGATAGCCATGTCAGATAAGATCTTGCGGTTCATCTCAACACCAGCTAACTTTAAGCCGTACATGAACTTGCTGTAGGATAATCCGTTGATTCTTGCTGCAGCGTTGATACGTGCGATCCACAGCTGACGGAACTGTCTCTTTCTCTCCTTACGTCCTGCATAGGAGCTGGTTAATGCTCTCATTACGGACTGCTTTGCTACACGGTACTGCTTGGAACGGGCGCCTCTGTAGCCCTTAGCCATCTTTAATACTCTGTTATGTTTCTTCTTTGCGTTTAAGCCGCCTTTAATTCTTGCCATCGGTCTTTTCCTCCTTCACTTAACAATTGAAATCCTACAGATATGGTAAAATCTGCTTCATTACCTTGCTGTTGGTTGCATCAGTAACGATATCTTTTCTAAGGTTTCTCTTTCTCTTGGTAGATTTCTTAGTTAAGATGTGGGACTTGTAAGCTTTGTTTCTTACTAACTTTCCGGTTCCTGTCATTTTGAAACGCTTTGCAGCTGCTCTTTTTGTTTTTAACTTCGGCATTGTAATTTCCTCCTTAAATGTTTCTCTATCTTCTTTAACTAACGTTTTGCAGTTAAGAACATAACCATGCTTCTTCCCTCTACCTTAGAAGGCTTATCGATTACCGCAATATCGGCCAGGTTCTGAGCGAATTCATCCAAGATATACTTTGACTGGTTCATATGAGCCATCTCACGGCCGCGGAAACGTAAGGTAACCTTAACCTTATTTCCCTTTTCCAAAAACTTTCTGGCTGCTGAGGTCTTGGTGTTCAGGTCATTGGTATCAATGTTTGGAGACAAACGAACTTCCTTTACTTCGATTACCTTCTGCTTTTTCTTTGCTTCCTTCTCTTTTCTGAGAAGTTCATAGCGGTACTTGCCATAGTCGATAATCTTACATACCGGCGGCTTTGCTGTCGGAGCGATCTTTACTAAGTCAAGCTCTGCTTCTTGGGCCAGCTTATATGCATCCCTGGCAGACATTATTCCTATCTTTTCTCCGTGTTCGCCAATCAGAAGAACCTCTCTGTCTCTGATCTGTTCGTTAATCATTAATTCGCTAATAGTCGTACACCTCCTGGTTTGAAATAGAAATCAGCTTCCCGGCTCCCGGGCATAAATAAAAGTGGATAGAAAGGCTATCCACTTATTTAAGCATATGAAACTCGACAAAACGCAGCAACACACTTCCGTGTGCTTCTCTGTCAGTCGACTCTCTTAAATATGAACCCGGGTCACTGCATATGTACTTGCATCTCTGCAGACTCAATGCTACCGTGCCGAGGTGAGGTGGATACCTGCTTTCCTGTTGTTGTACTCGCAACTTTTAGTATGTTACCACAAATAAAATGATATGTCAATTGCTTTTTTATTTTTCTTTCATCTTTTCTTCTATATTTCTGGCATTCCTTCTGCAATCCTGCTATACTGGATCTAATCTCATATCTAAGTCCTAAGTCGCAGGGGCTTTCTTAATGAGTGAAAACCAACTACAAAGAAAGAAGGGATATTATGTGGTTTCTTTTTGCGCTTCTGTCCGCCATATTCGCCGCCTTCACCTCCATTCTGGCAAAGCTGGGCATTGACGGCGTCAATTCCAATCTGGCAACTGCCATCCGCACGGTGGTCGTTGTCCTGATGGCATGGCTGATGGTCTTTCTCACCGGCACCCAAAACGGGATTTCCAGTATCAGCAAGCGGAGCTGGCTGTTTCTGATCCTCTCCGGACTGGCCACCGGTGCATCCTGGCTGTGCTACTACAAAGCACTGCAGATCGGGCAGGCATCTAAGGTTGCACCGGTAGATAAATTTTCTATCGTGATCACCTTGATCCTGGCCTTTGTCATCCTAAAGGAACCGGTCAGCCTGAAATCCATGATCGGCTGCCTGCTGATCACAGCCGGAACCTTCGTGATGATCCTGTAAAACCACAGGTTTACAACATATGGACTTATGAATCCATTCTCTCCCTGGACCGCTCCACCAGATCTGCAAAAAGCCGGTTCATGATAGGCGCAGAATCCACCAGATCCTCCGGATGCCACTGAACACCTACGATCAGGCCTTCCTCATCCTCGATCCCTTCCACAGTCCCATCACAGGCTCTGGCGGATATCTTCAAGCCTTTTCCCAGCTCCTTTACCGACTGGTGATGCATGGAATTGGTAGCCAGCTTTCCGGCTCCTACAATGGAAGCCAGTCGGGTTCCCTCCTCCACCTCTACATGATGGGTCAGGTAGGTTCGATTGTACTTCTGGAGATGCTGGATCACCTTGCCCTCCTGCAGGGACAGATCCTGGTACAGACTTCCTCCCATTAGTACATTCATGGTCTGATGTCCCTTGCAGATGCCGAGCATAGGCAGCTTATGCTCCAATGCGTACCGTCCTGCCTTCAGCCAGGCGTCATCGATCTCCGGCCGGAAAACTCCAATGACCGGAAGCGGCTCCTCACCATAGTACCATGGTGTCATATCCTCTCCGCCTGGGAACAGCAGGCCGTCACAGCAGGACAGTGCGGCTTCTGCATCCTCCACAATTGCTGCCGGAGGAATGATAACCGGAATTCCCCCATTTTTCAAAATCGCCCTTACATTGGTACTTCCGGTAAATGCCTGCTCCCCGCTGACATAATGGACGGAATCTGTTTTTCTTGTAAGTCCCATAATTCCAATAATCGGTTTTTTCATGATCAGCAGCCCTCCAGAATATCCTGACGGCAGATGTGGCGGATCATCTCCGGATCCAGCCCGCGGATCACCTGGGCTGCCAGCTCAGTGGCCGCCTCCAGATCCTCTCTGGCGCAGAAGTTATAATGTGTATGGACATAACGGCTTGGCACGCCAAGCACCAGCACCGGCACAGCCTTGCCGCCAAACAGACTCAGCTTTCCTGCATTGGTGCTTCCGCCTCTGCGGACGGTTTCCTGATACTTGATGCCGTATTTTTTTGCCAGGCCAATAGCGTAATCGATAAATACCGGATTGGAGATATAGCTCTTATCCATTCTCCGGATCTGGACGCCGCCCTTCATCCGGCCCTGAGCCTGGGTTGCGCTGAAATAAAAATCATCGGAGGGGGAGCCTTCAAACACGATCGCCAGATCTGGCTTTACTACCTGTGTGGTCACAGTAACGCCTCTGGTTCCAACTTCCTCCTGGGAAGCAAAGGCACCTACTACGTTGACAGCCAGAGCATCCCGCTCCTCATACAGCTTGTCCATGGTATCTACGATACAGGCGCAGCCCGCCCGGTTGTCAAAGGCTTTGCCGAAACAGATCCCATTCTCCTCATCGTAGGAAAAATTCACATCCGGCATCATCGGGTCACCGATGGAAACGCCGAAGACCTCTTCTACCTCCTGCCGGCTGGTGGCCCCGATGTCCACATAAATGGATTCGATCTCCAGTTCCTGATTCGCCCGTTCCTTTGCATTCATAAAATGAATGGGCTTGGAGGTAAGGATACCTCTGACTCTCCGTCCGCTTCTGGTGCGGATGATCACCGTATGTGCCGGGATATTGGAAAGAACAAAGCCTCCCAGCATGATAATGCCCAGCACGCCGTTGTCATGTATCGTCTGAACCATAAATCCGCACTCATCTGTGTGAGCATCAAGCTGAATCACCGGCCTTTCCTCCCTGGCACCAGGCATCCTGGCATACAGGTTATTCATAGCATCGTTTTCCAGCTCATACCGTTTGCAGTAGCCTGCTATGGTACGAACTACATCCTCTTCAAATCCACTTGGCCCAAACGCATCTGAAATCCGGCCAAACATTTGAATGTCCATAGTTATGATCTCCTTTGAATGTTCTTTTGTAACTGTTCAGTCCCTTCACAGTTACGTTCTTCTACTAATATACCACAAAACAATGTGCCGTCACCACATCCATCCAGCGGTCTGTCACCAGACGGTTGGTAAAGGTATCCACTGCTTTCATTCCCGGATAAAAGGACATCTGATATGCCTTCTTCCAGTCCTTAAAGGTCACTTCATAGGTGAAGGATTCCGGAAGGGTGATCCGGCACGAGGAACGGTCTTTTGCCAGCGCCTTTTTTACTCCGGCGCGGATCCGCTCCAGCACCACGCCCTGGGGCTCGCAGATTGTTGCCCCTCCTACGCCTCGTTTGGTCACTGCAGTTTCCATCTCCGGCACAAGCTCCTTGGCCAGGCTGCAGATTGCTTCGTCCCCGGAAAGGAACAGCACCGGAACACCATGGCTGGCAGCGGTGTAGCTGTTCAGCATAAACTCACTCATATATGCGCCGTTTAAACGGATATACAAGCTGTTTCCCGTGGAGGTGTGGCTGATGGAAAATTCTGGGTTTCCTGCCGGCGCGTGATAGCCGAGATAGAGAACGCCGTCAAAGCTGTCATCGATTCCCCACATCATATTATAAGGATGGCCGCTCTTTCCCCGGATCAATGTCACATAATCGGGCATCTGGAGCGGGTCGATATTGGATGCATCGCCGTGACCATCCTTCACAACGATCTGCTCTGCGCCCATCTCATGGGCCGCCTGGCAGGCTGCTACTACCTCTCTTGTCATCTGCTTTGCAAATGCCTGGTATACAGCCTCATTCTTATGGGCCTCTGCTGGGATCGCAAGTCCGGCACAGCCCTCGATATCTGCACTGATAAATAGTTTCATGATCGTGATAGCCTCCATTTCGCCTAGATTCTAACACCATCCGATAGCTTTGTCAATTTGCAAACACACTGGTTTCAGGGAATTCTTTCTCAAATGCAATTCCCTGAAACCAGTCTGCATAGTCTACTTCTATTCTCTTATTAAACAGGAATAAACCCTTCTTATTTCAGCTTATCATCATACAGATGACAATATACATAGTGATCCTCGCTGACCTGGTACCGCTTCGGTGCCTCCGTCTTGCAGCAGTCCATGCACTTCGGACATCTGGTGTGGAACTTACATCCAGTAGGCGGATTTAACGGAGACGGGATATTGCCCTCCAGGATCACCCGGTCCTTCTTCGCAGTGGGATCCGGCACCGGAACTGCGGAAAGCAGCGCCTGAGTGTAGGGATGCAGCGGGTTCTTGTACAAACTTTCCTTATCGCCCACCTCCACGAAATTGCCCAGATACATAACGCCTACCCGGTCACTGATATGCTCCACCACGCTTAAATCGTGGGCAACAAAGATGTAGGTCAGGTTAAATTCCTTTTTCAGCTGATTCATCAGGTTCAGCACCTGGGCCTGGATGGAAACATCCAGAGCGGATACCGGCTCATCTGCGATGATCAGGGACGGCTCTACCGCCAGCGCCCTTGCAATTCCGATTCTCTGACGCTGGCCGCCGGAGAACTCGTGAGGATACCGATTTGCATGATAGTCATCCAGTCCTACCTTCCGAAGCAGCTCCAGCACTCTGGCCTCCATTTCCTCCTTATTCTTTGTCAGGTTATGGATGATCAGCGGCTCCGCAATAATGTCAAAGATAGACATTCTTGGATTTAAGGATGCATAAGGATCCTGGAATACCATCTGGACCTTCTTGCGGATGGGCCGCATCTGCTTGTCATTGTACTTGGAGATATCTTCACCGTCCAGGATCACCTTGCCTGCGGTGGGCTGCTCCAGCTTGCAGATTCCCCGGCCCAGGGTGGACTTGCCGCATCCGGACTCGCCTACGATTCCGAATACCTCGCCTCTGCGGATCTCAAAGGAAACGCCGTCAACTGCCTTTACATAATCCACGGAGCCGAACTTTTTTCCAGCTACCGGGTAATAGATTTTCATATCCTCTACATGTAATAAGATATCTGCCATGACTATTCTACGCCTCCTTTTTCACAAAGCCAGCATCTGCACAGATGGCCCTCTCCTACCTCATAAAAGCCCGGCTCCTCCTCCTCACATTTGGCAAATGCGCGGCTGCATCTTGGTGCAAACTTGCACCCCTTGGGCATGTACTTTGGATTGGGCACATTGCCTGGAATGGCCTCCAGTTCATCCACTGACTCTCCAAGCTTCGGGATGGAATCAAGCAGTCCCTTGGTGTATGGATGAGAAGGATTTGCAAACAGAGATCTTACATCTGCCTTCTCTACCACACGGCCGCAGTACATAACTACTACCTCATCACAGACCTCTGCTACTACCCCCAGGTCATGGGTGATGAACAGGATGGAGGTACCGATATCTTTTTTCAGATCATTCATCAGATCCAGGATCTGGGCCTGAATGGTTACATCCAGCGCTGTGGTAGGCTCATCGGCAATCAAGATCTTCGGACGGCAGACCAGAGCCATGGCGATCATAACACGCTGCCGCTGGCCGCCGGAAAGCTGGAAGGGGAATTCCTTCATCATATGCTCCACTCTGGGCACACCAGTCTTTCGGAGCATATCCTCTGCCTTCTTGTAAGCCTCTTCCTTGGAAATCTTTTCATGCTGCAGGATACATTCGGTCAGCTGCTTTCCGATCCGCATCACTGGATTTAAGCTGGTCATAGGTTCCTGGAAAATCATGGAGATCTGGCCGCCCCGCAGCTTCCGCTTCTCCTCCTCGCTGATATGGGCAATATCCTTTCCATCTAACAGGATCTCACCTTCTGCAATCTTACCGGTGGTTCCTGTCAGCAGCCCCATGATGGACAGGGAGGTTACACTTTTGCCGCTTCCGGACTCACCTACGATTCCTAAGGTGGAGCCTTCCTTTAATTCGAAATCCACACCGTCAACGGACTTTACAATGCCGCTGTCTGTATAGAAATAAGTGTGAAGATTTTTTACTTCTAATATATTCTTTCTGTTATCTGCCATAGCTTCCGTCCCCCTTCATTAATCCGTCAGCTTCGGGTCAAGCGCATCGCGAAGACCATCGCCCAGAATATTAAAGCTTAATACTGTAAGGAAAATTGCAAGTCCCGGGAACAGGGTACAATGTAAGCTGGTAAGCATATAGTTACGTCCATTGGACAGCAGCAGTCCCCACTCCGGTGTGGGCGGCTGTGCACCCATGCCTAAGAAGCTTAAGGAGGAGGCTGTCAGGATGGAGGAACCTACTGACATGGTAAACTGCACGATGATCTCCGGAATTGCACCGGGAAGGATGTGGCGGAACAGGATTCTGGAGTCAGATGCTCCCAGGTTCTTTGCCGCCTGAACGAACACCGAATTTTTCAGCGCCAGGGTACGGCCTCTTACCAAGCGGGCAAAGGTAGGAGTGGAGAATACCGCAACTGCGATCACCACGTTTCCAAGACCGCTTCCTAAGATTGCCACGATGGCAATTGCCAAAATGATGCCGGGGAATGCAAACAGGGTATCACAGATTCTCATGATGATGGAATCCACGATTCCCCGGTAATAACCGCCCAGCAGCCCCAGGATCGTACCACAGACAGCACCTACAGTAACAGCAGACAGGCCCACTGCCAGAGAGATCTTGGTGCCGCAGATGATTCTGGAGAACAGGTCTCTTCCAAACTCATCGGTTCCAAACCAGTGGGCTGCGCTGGGGCCCTGAAGAATTGCGCTGTAATCGTATTCATTGATTCCAAAAGGAGCCAGCATCTCGCCGAAGAATGCCAAAAACACCAGGAATGCGATAAAGCACAGAGCTACCATCGCATTTTTCTGCTTTTTAAATTTCCGGATCATTTCTGAAACAGGAGTTTTGATATCTGTCTTTTCATTCAGTTCCGCCTTCGCGGCCTTTTTCTTTCCAATCATATGTAAGACCTCCTATGACAACTTGATTTCCGGATTGAGGACGGCATAAAGGATATCCACAACCAGGTTGATGATAATAAACTGCAGGGAGAAGATCAGGATCAGGGACTGAATGGCCGGATAATCACGATAGTTTACCGACTCGATCAAAAGCTGACCAAGACCCGGGAATGCGAATACCGCTTCCGTAACAACAGAACCGCCTAACAGGAAGCCGAACTGCAGGCCTACTACGGTAACAACAGAGATCATGGAGTTGCGGAATGCATGTCCCCAGGTCACCTTTTTCTCCTTTAAGCCCTTCGCTCTTGCAGTACGGATATAGTCCTCCTTTAATACCTCAATAATGGAAGAACGGGTAAATCGTGCAATGATCG
Organism: Lachnospiraceae bacterium; assembly: GCA_030524635.1. Lineage (GTDB taxonomy): Bacteria > Bacillota > Clostridia > Lachnospirales > Lachnospiraceae > Caccovicinus. Next base: position 41,185 of record JAUNGG010000025.1, on the reverse strand, counting down.
CCGCAATACTGGTTCCCAGAGTGATGGCTGGAAGAACCAGATTCTTCCAGGATCCGGCACCTGTGGTAGGCAGCCACCGCAGCTTCACCGCAAAGAGCATGATCAGAAGGAAGCCTATCCAGAAGTTGGGAAGCGAGATTCCCGATACCGCCAGTGTCATTCCTGTAAAGTCCTGCCATTTGCCCCGGTGCTTGCCCGACCAGACTCCAAGCAGGACTCCCACAATGGTGCTCCAGATCAGGCTGGCTATGGTAAGGGACATGGTATTGCCGTACCTGGCAGCAACCTCTGTTATAACCGGACGTTTCGTGCGGAGAGAGGTTCCCAGATCGCCATGAAGCAGACCGCCCACATAATTGATATACTGAATGGGGATCGGCTTATTCAGGCCAAGCTGTTCTCTTACGGCCTCTACATCCTGAAGGGTTGCCTGTTCACCGGCCACCATACGTGCCGGATCGCCTGGTATCAGACGAACGAAAAAAAACACGAAGGTTATGACGATAATCAGGGTAGGAATCACTCCTACAATTCGTTTTAATGTATATCTCAACATATTATTTTCATCTCCTTAATCACTGTAGAATCAATTCCACACATATAAAAACAAACAAGGGATATCCATGCTTATAAATTTCATAAATAAAGTAAGAATACCGGAATTACACAGAGGATTTATAACCGATACGTAAACAAAGGCGCTGCAACTTCAGACTTTGATATATCTGATCATCTCGCTTGCAGCGCCTCTGCTACATAATCAAATAGCTGAAACAGTTTTTGCTTCTATTACTTGGTCATCTTTGCATTCTTCATGTTGATTGCACCGTCTGGATAGATCTTTACATTCTGTACCTTTGCGCTGGTAGCCCAAACGTTGGAATCTACACACATGAATACCATTGGGGTCTCTTCCCAGATCAGATCCTGTGCCTTCTCGTATGCTTCTCTACGAATATCATCATCTGCACTCTCCAGACCAGTTCTGATATAGCCTTCCAGTTCTTCATTCTCATAGTAGCAGATGTTGTAGCTCATAGGCGGCTCAGACTCGATTGCCAGCAGCGGACGGATTCCCCAGTCAGCATCACCGGTAGATGGAGACCATCCGATGATGTAACAGTCAACCTCTGCCTCAGAGCCAGGAACATCCACGTCCTGAATTCTCTGATTTAAAATCGCACTCTCCATACCCTTTAACTCTAAGTTAATGCCAACCTGCTCTAACTGCTGCTTGTAGAACTCTGCCTGCTTCTGGTTAGCAGTGGTATTTGCAAACATTACAGTGGTAGTAAAGCCATCTGGATATCCAGCCTCTGCCAACAGTTCCTTTGCCTTCTCCGGATCATATGGACGAGGCTCATTGCTCTTATAGTACTGAACAGCCGGTCCGATGATGGAGGTTGCAGGAGTTGCAAGGCCGTTCTTTACAACCTGGATGTACGCTTCCTTATTTAATGCATAGTCCATAGCCTGACGTACTCTTACATCATTAAATGGTGCCTTCTGAGTATTCATCATCAGGAAACGAACTACAATACCTTCATCCTGATAAGAGGTAACGTTCGGGTCAGCATCCAGAACAGCTACGCTTTCAGTAGGAGTGGTCCACATAATCTGTGCATCACCAGACTGGATCATAGCAACACGAGTCGCACTCTCTGGTACCGGCTTAAAGGTAACACTCTTGAAACCTGCATCAGCATCTGCTAAAGCGGTGCCGCCGCAGATATCAGCATCATAGCCCCACCAATCCTTATTTAATTCCAGAGTCAGGTGGTCGCCCTCGATCCATTCTACAAACTTATACTGACCAGTACCAACCGGATTTCTTGCACACTCATCCACACCAGCTTCGATCGTCTTCGGGCTCATGATTACACATGCCGGATGAGCCAGGTTGCTGATAAATGCACCGAAAGGCTCAGTTAAGTTAACCTTGATGGTGTAATCATCCACCTTCTCAAAGGAATCCAGCACATTGCACAGGAAGGTGGTTCTCTTAAGACCTAAGGACTCATCATCCCACTTTGCAAAGTTAGCCAGCGCTGCATCTGCATCCCATGGGGTTCCATCAGTGAAGGAAATGCCCTCACGCAGCGTGATCGTAAACTCAGTTGCATCCTCATTTGCTTCATAGCCGGTAGCCAGCATCGGATAGATCGCCATATCATCATCAAAGCCGAATAAACCATCCATCATCATACGCTGAATACCACCGGATAAGGTGTCACTGGTATCCATTGGATCCATAGTGGTGAAGTCAACTGCTACTGCTGCTACCACATCGCTCTCCTGGGAGATGGACTCACCAGCCGGCACCTCAGCCTGAGCCTGAGTCTCACCTGCTGCTGCGGTCTCGCCGCCTGCTGCCGCAGTTGTAGATGCTGTACTTCCGCCACCGCCGCAGGCAGTCAAAGTTACCATCGCTGCTGCCAACAACAAAGCATAAAGTTTGTTTCCTGTTCTTCTCATAATGTTCCTCCTTGTTTTCCAGTATAAAAAAGCAAGGGCAGCCTGAACATAGCGCCCTTGCTATTAACATCTATTTTAGTTACACTTTTCTTCTTTTTCAAGGTAAAGTGTTAAATCTCCAGTATCAAAACAAACATTTTAATTTTATAAAGTGATCTGGTTGATTTATTTTAAAATATTTACTATAATTTACCTAAATAAACATTACACGAAAGGAATTTACAATGTTCGAATCCAACAACAAGTATCATGTGCTGATCGTCTGCATCAACCCCTATATACGGATCGAATTTCAAAACTACCTCCTCTCCTGCCTGGGGGATTATGTAACCTTTGACACCAGTGACCTGGTCTCCATCATCAACTCGGATCAGTTAAACGGCTATCAGTGCATCCTGTTTTCCAGCTTTCGGGTCCAATCCGATTTTCCGGTCCCCATCCCGGACTCCATTGCCCAGATCGTCTGCACCAGAACCTTTAACCACGCCTATCTGGACCAGATCATCCGGATCCCGCCGAATGAAAAAGTCTATGTGGTCAATGATCTGATGGATTCTACCATCCATGTGATCCAGGCCTTTCAGGAATACGGCATCACCCAGTACCAGTTCATTCCCTATGCCGGAGATCCCAATGATATCGACCTCTCTGTCCATTATGCCATCACGGTAGGAGAACCCCAGCTGGTTCCCAAGCATGTGCGGAACATCATCAATATCGGCAACCGGATCATTGATATCTCAACGATCAATGAGCTGTGCGTTCTCTTTCACCTTCCGGCTGAACTAGGAAACCGGATCACGAAAAATTATGTTTCTCACATTATGAAGGCGGTAAAAACGGCAGGAAGCTACTACAGCAGCTTTGTGTTCTCCCAGCAGCTGCTTCTGGCAACCACCTCCAATCTTCCATTAAGCATCTGCCTTCTGGATGAAAAGGGGATCATTCTGCTGGTAAACAAGCATTTTGCCAATGACTGGGGGCTTCCGGAAAATAGCTCTGTGGGAAAGACCTTTTCCGACAGCCTGCCGGAAGCATATTCGAATATCCAGTTTAACCTGACTGCCGATTACAGCATCACCAACCGCAGCAAAGTCCCGCTGATTTTAAGTGTAATGGAATTATCCTTCCCCAACCATTCCTCCGTTTCCCTGCTTACCAGCAAGCCGGACCCCAGCCGGGAGCCGGACCCAGATGCTGCCGTGCCGGATGAGGTGGGGCAAAAATCGCCCATTGAACGCCAGAGAAGCAGTTTTATGAACCTGATCACAGCCTCAAAGCGATGCCAGGAAATGCTGTCCTATGCAAAGCGGCTATCCCTCTACGACTTCCCTATCCTGATTCAGGGAGAAAGCGGCACTCAGAAAAAGATACTTGCAAAGGCCATCCACCAAAGCTCCCGCCGAAGGAATCAGCCCTTTATCAGCTTAAACCAGATGATGTCTCTATCCGCCAGCACTCCCTCCGAGATCCTGAATGCCGCCAACCACGGCACTCTGCTGATCGACAACATCGAACGCCTGCCTATGAAGATGCAGGATTTTCTGGTTCAGCTTCTGCAAAATATTTCCAATGACTCCTTTTGCTCTCAGGAAGCCTATGATATCCGGGTCATTGCAACCTCCTCAGCCGATCTCTACGCCCTGGTGCAGGAAGGCTCCTTCCGTCAGGATCTGTTTTTCCAGCTCAGCATGGCTGTCATCGACACCATTCCGCTGAAAAACCGGAAGGAAGATATCCCGCTGCTGCTGGAACACTTTTTCCAGAATATGTTTCATGACCCCAAGTTTCACATTGACTCGATCCTGTCCAAAAGCCTGTATCAATTTCTGCTGACCTACGACTATCCAGGCAATGTGCAGGAGCTGATGAATCTGGCCCAGTACTTCTTCTCCATGTATGCCGCCCATCCGCTGATCCTGGCGCAGCTCCCCTCTTATATCCGGAGCGACCTGTCCCAGAAGGAGGGCAGCCAAAGCCTGCTGAAGCGCCAGGTTCTGGCGATCATCAAAAACATGCCCCGCAGCGGACGTGCCGCCATACAAAAAGCCCTCGCAGAATCCGGCACTGAGATCAGTGACGGAAAGCTGCGGGGACTGATGAAAGAATTATCGGACCAGGGGTTGATCCTGGTTCACCGCACCAAGGGCGGCTGTGAGATCACCGAAGCCGGGATCGCTATGCTGGCGGACTGAGGAAATTTAAAGGATTGTCAGCTCCGGCAGAAACTCTGCCAGACTGTAGTACACCTGGCCCTTGAGTCCGGTGGTTGTCTGTGCACATACCATAGAATTTAAGATTGCCTCATGGGAAGCCTCAGCCGCCGCCTGGAAGGCCCGGTTGATCAAATCCTCATGGATCATGGTCTGGGTGATCAGCTTTCCCTGGCTGGAAGGCGGGATCCGGTTCGCGGTGGTAAATCCGATCATCACCTCTCCGCTTCCATGTCCGGTATAGGCCCCGGTGCGGGCAATTCCCACTGCAGTGCGGCGGATGATCCGCTTTAACTGCCGGTGGGAAACCGGCAGGTCAGTGGCCAATATGGTCATGATGGACCCTTTGTCACACTCAGCAGAAGCCATCCCCTCCTTATCCTTCTTTAATTTCAATATCTGCTCTCCGGCTGCCATCCCATTCAGAACAAAATCAGCAGTAGCGCCAAAATTGGACTGCACCAGAACTCCGATGGTATATTCCTTTCCATCCAGCTCGATCACTCTGGAGGCAGAGCCAATGCCGCCCTTTAACCCATAACAGATGGTCCCGGCTCCTGCCCCGACATCGCCCTCTGCAAAATCCTCCTCTGCACCGGCGATCGCCTCCATCACATGCTGCTCCTTCACTGCCCGGTTCTGGATCTGATTGATCTGGCTGTCATTGCACTCTCCTACTATCGGATTCAGGCTCATAGGCTCCACCCCTTCCGCCTGACTCTGCCGGATCACATAGCCAGCCAAAGCATCCCACACCAACCCTACATTCAAGGTATTGGTAAGGGCAATCGGCGTTTCCAGCGTACCCAATTCCTCAATCTGCACCAGACCACAGCTCTTTCCAAAGCCATTATGGACATAAGAAGCCGCCGTATACTTATTAATAAACCCATTATCCGGACCAGGGAGGATCACCGTCACACCAGTGTGATTGGTCTCATTCTTAATCGTAGAATGCCCTACCAGCACACCAGGAACATCCGTAATCTTATTCCACTTCCCCGTCCTCATCCGCCCGGGAATAATATTGTAGTCTCGGATCCGCTTCTGAACCATAAAATTCTTTCCTTCTTTCCATAAATGTAGATTGTAATGAATCATCCCATACCATCCAGCAGCCCAGCATCCGCCAGTCATAGCCCCTGCAAAAACCGTTAAAAACGGCGGTCCTTGGGCGGGGTCTTTCACGCGCCCTAGTACCGCTCCGTTTTTACCCGAGCGAGAGCGCGTTTTGGCAGAGGCTATGGCTGGCGGACGCGGACGGGCAGCCAAGTTGACACAGCATCATTCCCTTACTGTGCAATCGCCTCCATATACTTATCTCGCAGCTTCTGCACCAATTCCGGATTCTTCATCCCTACCCGCTTTCCATCCAGCTCCATGGCTCTCATGCTGGGATGGCTGGTGCTGGACATAATGATCTCATCTGCCTCCATCAGCTCCTCCAGGGTAAAGGCTCTCTCCTCCACCGGAATTCCCAGCTCGCCGCACCATGCGATGATATGCTTCCGCTCCGTTCCCGGCAGGATCAGATTATCCAGCGGATGGGTGATGAATACGCCATCCTTGATCATGGAAACATTGGAATGGGAGCCTTCTGTCACATAGCCGTCACGTACAAATACTGCCTCCTGACAGCCTGCCTCCTTTGCCTGCTGAGCCGCCATAATATTGGGAATCAGGTTCAGCGTCTTGATATTGCAGTGGAAGAACCGGGTATCCACAATGCTCTTTAAACGGTACTCATCTGACATCTCCACGCCCTTCCATGGCTTGCTGTACACATAAAGATTGCTGGTCACGCCTTCCGGGAACAGGTGATTTCTGGGTGAGGTGCCCCGCGTCACCTGCCAGTACAGGAACTGACAGCCGCTTTCCACCTTAAGAACCAGGTCCGATAGCAGGGCTCCCACTTCCTCCTTGGTATAAGGCAGTTCGATCCGCAGCATAGCTGCACTGTTGAACATACGGTCCAGGTGATCCTGCAGGGCATAGATCTTATGGTTAAATACCATCGCTGCCTCGTAAATGCCGTCACCGAAGTAAAAGCCTCTGTCGTTGGCCGGTATCATCATATCGTCAATCAATGTGATTTTTCCGTTGTAATAAGCAAGATTTTTCATTTGTTCCATAATGGATCCCTCCTCTTTTATCGAGTACTTTATTCGCTATCAGTATACAATTCTGTTTTTCATTTGTAAAGATGGAGTTTATCCAAATAAAATACAGCCTCTAAAATGAAACAAACGAAATCACGTTAGAGGCTGCATTCTTGTCATTGTCTTTTTTCTTTATCTTGCCCGGAAGCTGCTGCACTCGGTCTGAGAAGCTTCGCTGGCCCCATCACCGGCAATGCCGATGTGTTCGGCTGAACATCGGCGTTCCTTATTATAAATACAGTTCACCGCCTCACAGCCTACCTCCAGCTTTTTCTCCGGAGTCTTAAACAGGTTGGTAAAGGCTCCGCCCTTGTTCTCGTCAAAGCTGCCGCAGCAGGTCTCACAGGGCTCCTTCGCCTGATGGCCATCTACGATGATCTCGCTTTTGCAGCAGCAATTGTCGGCGTTATGCATACAGCTTGTTACATTACAATCTAACTTTGTCATAATAAGTTCCTCCTTAAATGGATTAATTGTAAGACAAAGTTAGTATGGTTCAAAATTTATCTTTTATGTATGACTCGATCCGATAAATCGCAAGGGTCATCACCCAGGTTGCCGCAAAAACAAGAATCAAAATCATAAATACTTCTCTTCTGCTGGAATTCGCGCCGTCAAAATGCCTGCAGATCAGCTGGCTTACCATGTGGTGAGTCAGGAAGATTCCGTAGGTTTTTCCACTGATTTCCAAAATAATCCGGTTCCAATGCCGTGATTGCTCCAGCCATCTGGAAATTTCCATTAAAAACACATAGAAGGCGCAGGTGCACACCAAAATAAAGCTTTGGCGGAGGAACATTCCCAGCCCGAAGGCTTGAGCAGAAACGGTAGCTTCCATAGCCGGAAGACGGTCCGTGATCGGTACAAAAAACCAGACTGCAAGAACACCCAGGCTCAGACACCAGAGCAGGACTGCAATTGTTCTCTTCCTGCTGCTTCTCCCTTCACCTGCCTCATCTATCAGCCAGGCCCGGATCCCTTCGATCCAGCCTCCCAGCAGGAAATAAAACAGATCCACCACCGGATTCTGCTTGATATCCATGGGAAATGGATGATACCAGAACAAAGCGGCCGCAGCCAGGAAGGAAACCGCCATAGTCAGGTTCCGGTTCTTCTTCCAGCAGACCCGCACCAGCGGAAATACCAGATAGAGCATAATAATGCTGCCCAAAAACCATTCTCCTACCATATAAAAGGTAGGGATCCAGTTTACGATCCACCCGTCGATCCCGATCACCGACCAGATCAAAGACCAGGTGGGGATGTCATATAAGTGTCCAAGCTGCCAGTATACTGCAAAAAAACCAATCACATAGGCGATCCAGAACAGGGGATAGATGCTGAAAAACCGCTTTTTATAAAATTGTTTCACATCCAGCTGGTCAGCATCTCCATAGCGGTGCAGAAGCGCCGCCCCTGACACCATAAAAAAGCAGTAAACCGGCGTCATGCCCCAGCTTCCGTTCACCGTAGCATGAAGGATATCAGCAGAGCGGAAGATTCCCGGCAGCATGATGGACAAGGAAAAATGATAAACCACAATCAGGATGGCGGCTGCCACCCTGATCACGTCCAGATAAAATAATCGTTTCTGATTTGTCTTCATTCCAACATCTTTCTATACTTTAGTCAAATGGTTACTGAGCCTTCTTATCAGCCGTTTCCACCTTGCGGATGGTCTTTTCACAGATCTCCTTCTGGATTACTGCAATAAAGTCAGCCAGACTGCTGCTGCCCTCATCACCGGCGAAACGGCTTCTCACAGAAACGGTGCCCTCTTCCGCTTCCTTCTGACCAACGATCAGCATGTAAGGGATCTTCTGGGTCTGTGCCTCACGGATCTTGTAGCCGATCTTTTCGGAACGGGTATCAAGCTCTGCACGAATTCCGGCCTCATCAAGCTGATTTTGCACCTTTTTGGCATATTCTGCATACTTGTCGGAGATCGGCAGCACCTTTACCTGAACCGGAGCCAGCCAGGTAGGGAATGCACCTGCGAAGTGCTCGATCAGAATACCGATGAAACGCTCAATGGAGCCAAAGGCAACGCGGTGGATCATGATCGGACGATGCTTCTCACCATCTGCTCCGATGTACTCCAGTTCAAACCGCTGAGGAAGCTGGAAATCCAACTGGATCGTTCCGCACTGCCAGGTTCTTCCAATGGAATCCTCCAGATGGAAATCGATCTTCGGTCCGTAGAATGCGCCGTCTCCTTCATTGACCACATAATCCAGGCCAAGCTCATCCAGTGCAGAGCGAAGGCCTTCCGTTGCCATCTCCCAATCCTCATCACTTCCCATGCTGTCCTCCGGTCTGGTAGACAGCTCTACGTGATACTTAAATCCAAATAAGGAATATACCTCATTGATCAGTCCGGCTACGCCCTTGATCTCATCCTTGATCTGCTCCGGAGTCATGAAAATATGGGCATCATCCTGGGTAAAGCAGCGCACACGCATCAGGCCGTGAAGCTGGCCGGACTTCTCATGGCGGTGAACCAATCCCAGCTCACCCATGCGCAGAGGCAGATCCCGGTAGGAACGGGGCTCAGAGGCATATACCAGAACACCGCCCGGGCAGTTCATCGGCTTGATGGCATAGTCTTCCTCATCAATGATGGTGGTATACATGTTATTCTTATAATGATCCCAGTGGCCGGAGGTCTCCCACAGGCTGCGGTTTAAGATGATCGGAGTGGAAATCTCCACATAGCCAGCCTTCTTATGGATCTCTCTCCAGTAATCCAGCAGCGTGTTCTTTAAAATCATACCCTTTGGCAGGAAGAAGGGGAAGCCTGGGCCGGCCTCATGCATCATGAATAAGCCTAACTCCTTCCCCAGCTTTCTGTGATCGCGCTTCTTTGCCTCCTCCATCATGGTGATGTAGGCATCCAGCTCCTCCTTCTTCGCGAAAGCGGTTGCATAGATACGGGTCAGCATCTTATTGTGCTCATTGCCTCTCCAGTAGGCTCCGGCAATGCTGGTCAGCTTATATGCCTTGCCCACCTCCTTGGTATTCATCAGATGAGGACCGGCACACAAATCGGTAAACTCTCCCTGTTTATAGAAGCTGATCTCCTCACCCTCAGGAAGATCCTGGATCAGCTCTACCTTATAAGGCTCCTCCTTCTCCTTCATCAGAGCGATGGCTTCCTCTCTCGGCAGGGTAAACCGTTCGATGGGCAGCGCTTCCTTGATGATCTTCTTCATCTCTGCCTCGATCTTCGGCAGATCCTCTGCGGTAATCGGATCAGCCGGATCAATATCATAATAAAATCCATCTGCAATGGAAGGGCCGATGGCCAGCTTGACCTGAGGATATAAACGTTTGATCGCCTGAGCCATTACATGACTGGCGGAATGACGCAGAGCCGCCAGACCCTTCTCATCCTTCGCAGTCAGAATATTTAAGGTGCAGTCCTGGCTGATCACTGTGCGAAGATCGGCGGTCTCTCCATCTACCTCGCCAACACATGCCATTCTTGCTAAGCCTTCGCTTAAATCCTTTGCAATGTCGATGATCGCCATCGGCTGTGCATACTCCTTAACGGAGCCATCCTTCAATGTTACCTTCATCGTTATATTCTCCTCTTCTTTTTTGGATATGCAGTCAGATGATCAAACATCGCAATGAACTCCAGAAAAACTAAAAAGTCCCCTGCAATGCATCTCTGACGCATTACAAGGGACGATTTTTCTCGCGGTTCCACCCTAATTGCACATCTCCTGCCTTACAAAATCAGCCGCCTCCAAGGGAAGTGACGGCAGAATATGTGCCGCTTCATTTGATGATAACGGAATCACCGTTCCCGATTAAGGGACACTCCGAGCTGGTCTTCACCTGCCGTCCCTGCAAGGCACTTCCACCTTTCTTTGCCTCTCTCTGTGCGCTTCCGGTAAGCTACTGGTCTCATCAACGCTTTATCTGTAGTGATTATAGCACTTGAGGTGGGTTTGTCAAGAAGTGAAAACTGGTTATTTTCTGGTATTTTCAAATCATGCCATCCAGCACAGCCTTCACCAGCCGCTCATATTCCCCGTCATGCCTGCACCATTCGTCCTGCCGGATCATAACCGACTCTCCATCCAGGGTGCAGCCCTGAATGTAGGATGCCGATCCAAGCTCCTTTTTCTCATATTCCTCCAGCGATACGGCGATTATCCGGTCTACCTCTTCTCCGGGAGCGAAAAATGGAATGTCCAGCTGGTACAGATATACATGGCCGATCTCCCGATCAAAGAAATCCCCTTCCCGGATTTCCTCCTTTACAGAACCAAGGTATGTAAGCCGCTTTGGATCCATGTCCACCCCCACTTCTTCCCGCACTTCCCGAATCACAGCCTCCTGGTGTGACTCACCGGCATCTACATGGCCGGTGGAGGTCAGATCGTAAAAGTCAGGGAAGTCCTTTTTTGTATGGGCGCGCTGCTGGAAATAGATCCAGACCCGACCGCCGATCCTGCAGTACATCCAGCAGTGGACCACCTCATGCCACAGTCCCAGCCGGTGGGCTTCTTCCCGAGAGCTGGTTCCGATCTCTTTGCCGTTATCATCATATATGGTAAACATTTCTTTCATAGATTCGACTCCTTACCTGTCTGGTACAGCTTTTTGTAAATAACCTATCTTTTTCCAGTTACCCCTCCTCTGCAAACAGCTCCGGGAAGGTTTCCTCAATGATCCTTGCCGCCGTTTCTACCATTCTGGCACATGGCCGGGTCTGGTAGTATTCCTTCGTCCGCTCCGACGGCGCCGCACTTTTCTCCGCTGCCCGGATTCCCAGAAGCTCACGGCAGATGATGGTCTGATGCTCTGCCTTAAAGGCATCCGCCATCCTTCGAACTGTCTCATAATTCTTTGTTTTGGCCTGCTGATCCTTCGGGTCCGTATTGCCGCATGCCAGCCCGGCAATCAGCGTCATGCCGGACACAGCACCGCACACCTCCCGCATCCGTCCCATGCCGGCTCCCATGGAGCAGGACAGCTTCAGCGCCATCTCCCGGTCCATACCGAACAAGTCACTGTATGCAGTAAACACAGACTGACAGCAATTATAACCTGACATAAACAGATCCACCGCATCCTGCACTCTGCTTTTCATGGTACTCCTCCTTTTCCTTACTTTCTTACGCCATCACCACCAGAAGGATGGTCATAAAGACGACGCTGGTAACAATGGACAATGAATTCAGGGCACTTGACAGCCCCACATCTCCCTTCATCTCCCCGGTAAATGCCGGGTTGGCGGAAGCCACCGGGGCAAAGGCAAGGATCGCCAGCGTCTGCCGGATCTCCTGGTCAAAGGGCAGGAAATGATAATAGACCAATGCCAGCGCTGCCGCCACACTGTAGCGAAGCAGCAGATATTTCACCAGCTTTCCGGTGTACTCTTTATCCAGCTCCACCTTAAAGCCTACTCCCAGCATCAGCATCGCCATAAAAGCATTGGCATTGGAGATGGTTCCGGCAAAGGAAACCACCAGCTGGGGCAGCTTGATATGGAGAAGGCAGACTATAATCATGATCATATAGACCATAAATGGCACAGACCGGGTCAAGGACCGAAGGATCGCTTTCAGCGGATTCCCGCCCTTTGATTTTCCGCTGACCATAGCCGCCACGCTGTATGCACCGCCCAGACAGATCACTGCATTGCCTGAGTCAAACAGGCTGGTGATCATCACGCCCACCGGCCCCAGGAAGTTCTGAACAAAGGGCAGCGCAAAATTTCCAATGTTATATCCTGCTACATTCAGCATGCCAAATGCCCGTTCTTCCGGACTTTTCCCTGCGTTTATCAAATATCCCAGCAGGATCATTAAGATACCGCCGCCAAAACCAAACAGCATAAAAACCAGCATGGAAGGCGATAGCTCCATGCTGGCGAAACTGTATGCAATGGCACCTGGTAATGTGATTTTGATCACAATCTTGGACAGGAGGAAGAAATCCTTTTCCTGAAAAAAGCCGATCCTCCGAAGAAAATATCCAAGAAAGATGATTGCCACAAAAGTGGCAGCTTTAATCAATACCGCTGTCATTTCCATATAAATTATCTTCTTTCCTGAAATACTAAAAATATAAGCTCCCAAAGGTCAGAAATTACTTCACCTCTACGCTCCAGCCCTCCGGACCTTCGATCTTTCCTAACTGGATGCCGGTGATGGTATCATAGATTCTCTGGGTCAGTTCACCGATGTGATTGCCGCTGATCGGCATCTTCTCCTGCTCATAGCGCAGCTCTCCTACCGGAGATACTACTGCCGCAGTACCGGTGCCGAAGCATTCCTCCATCTCACCGCTCTCGGCTGTCTTTACTACCTCATCAACCGAGATCCGTCTCTCCTCAACCGGGATTCCCCACAGCTTGCACAGCTGGATTGCAGAATCTCTGGTAACGCCTGGAAGAATGCTTCCGTTTAAGGCAGGTGTTACTACTGTGCCGTTGATCTTGAAGAAGATGTTCATTGCGCCTACTTCCTCAATGTACTTTCTGTGTACGCCGTCCAGCCACAGAACCTGAGCATAGCCCTCATCATGTGCTTTTACCTGGCTTGCAAGAGAAGCTACATAGTTGCCGCCGGTCTTTGCCTCACCGATGCCGCCCTTTACTGCTCTTACATATTCATCCTCGATCCAGATCTTAACCGGATCCAGGCCGCTTGCATAGTAAGCGCCTACCGGAGACAGGATGATCATAAACTTATAGGTATGAGAAGGACGCACACCTAAGAATGGATCCGTAGCGATTACAAATGGACGAATATACAATGCGGTGCCAGGCTTAGTGGGGATCCAGTCCTGATCTACCTTCACTACTGCCTTTAACGCCTCCAGGAACAGATCCTCCGGGATCTCCGGGATACAAAGTCTGCGGTTGCTGCGGTTTGCACGCTCGATATTCTTGTCCGGGCGGAATAAAAGAACTCTTCCGTCCTCTGCCTTATACGCCTTTAAGCCTTCAAACATCTCCTGGCCATAGTGGAATACCATGCAGGATGGCTCCAGCTCCAGCTTATGATAAGGAACCACTCTCGGGTCGATCCAGCCCTGGCCCTCCACATAATCCATCTCAAACATATGGTCGGTAAAGATGGTACCGAATACCAATGGGTTGTCCTGGCCTGGTTTCTCCTTTGGACAAGTTGTTTTTTCAATTCTGATTGTCTGCATATTTACATCTCCCTTTCCCATGCCTGGCACTTATGTCAGTCAGATAAAATTATCAATTTTCTAATCATTATCTTCCAAAAGCCGGAATCTGTCAATAGTTTCGTGGTATGAAGTTCTGTTATGGCGAAGTTTCGTTGAGGTTATATTTTACAGAAGGAGCTTTTTAAAAGGCATTCGCCTGCTGCGAAATCTGGACGAATCCACAGTTCCGATGTATAATTCAAAAATAACAGAAAAATTTGTATCTACAAAGGAGAGATTTCCATGCCTTCTTCATCAAAAGCAGCTTCAAACAGCAAAAATGACTTCTCTCAGGGAAGTATTATTAAGAACATTTTAGGACTGGCCCTGCCAATGACCCTGGCGCAGCTGATCAATGTGCTTTATAACATCGTGGACCGGATTTATATTGGAAGAATTCCGGGCCATGCCACCATGGCGCTGACCGGACTAGGACTCTGTCTGCCCATCATCTCTATGGTAATAGCATTTGCCAATCTGTTTGGAATGGGAGGGGCACCTTTGTGCTCCATTGAGCGAGGACGGGGAAATGATGAGGAAGCAGAGGCCATCATGGGCAACTCATTTATCATGATGATTCTGTGCGGACTGGCACTTACCGTGCTGGGACTGATCTTCAAACGGCCTATGCTGTATCTGTTCGGGGCCTCAGATGCCACCATCCCCTATGCAGATTCTTATGTGACCATCTATCTGCTGGGAAGTGTTTTTGTTATGGTGGGACTGGGCATGAACAGCTTTATTAATTCTCAGGGCTTCGGGCGGATCGGAATGCTGACCGTGCTTCTGGGAGCGGTGTCTAATATTATTCTGGACCCAATCTTTATTTTCGTGCTGGGACTGGGGGTTCAGGGAGCCGCCTGGGCTACGATCATTTCCCAGGGACTGTCCGCCCTCTGGATCGTTCGCTTTCTGACTGGGGATCAAACGATTTTGAAGCTTCAGAAACGGGCATTCCGCCTAAAGAAGCAGCGGGTGATGGATATCATCGGCCTTGGCCTTTCCGGCTTTACCATGTCCATCACCAACTGCTCTGTTCAGATCATGTACAATGCCAGCCTGGCACGCTTCGGCGGCGACCTGTATGTGGGGATCATGACGGTGATCAACTCGGTCCGTGAGATCATCTCCCTGCCGGTCAATGGAATTACCAACAGTGCCCAGCCGGTTATGGGCTATAATTACGGCGCCGGGGAATACAGGCGGGTCAAACGAGCCATCGTATTTATGTCTGCTGTGTCCATCGTCTACACAACCATCGTCTGGAGCCTGGTTCACGGCTTTCCGGAATTTTTTATCCGCATCTTTAATCAGGATGCTGACCTGGTGACGGCAGGTATTCCGGCCATGCAGATCTACTACTTCGGCTTCTTTATGATGTCGCTGCAGTTCGCCGGCCAGGCTGTGTTTGTAGCACTTGGAAAATCAAAAAATGCAGTCTTTTTCTCCATTTTCCGCAAAGTGATCATCGTGATCCCGCTGATCCTGATCCTCCCCAATCTGTTTGGGCTGGGGACGAACGGCATCTTTATGGCAGAGCCGGTTTCCAACTTTATCGGCGGTATCGCCTGCTTCGGCACCATGCTCTGTACGGTGTGGCCGGAGCTTGGAAAGGACGTTTAGCATTCATTTTTTCATATCGTCCTGACAATCAATATCCGTAAGCTCCTTCCCATCCACCGGGAATTCCATCACTTCCTCCGGATACCGCTTCATGATCTGGCTTCCTCCCCGGTCTCCCTGGAGGGCCAGAAGCTCCGCTCCATACTTCTTGTGGAAGATCACCGGATTTCCCCGCCGTCCTTCCGCTGCCAGGCAGCCGATGGATTTCTGCTCCGTCAGGGAGCGATCGATAAAGCTGGTTGCAAAATGCCAGACCGTTTCCTCCTTCAGCCAGGGCTGGTCGGCAACCGAATACAGATAATAATCCGCCGATCCCTCCTGTGCCGCCCTGGTTCCTAATCGGATAGACGCTGTAATTCCCTCTGCCGCAAATGGATTTTCTATGGTTTTGATCCCCACATGCTTTCCATATGCCAGGATTTCCGGATACTGGCTTACCAGGATCACATCCGTTTCCACTCCGGCATCCCGCTCCATCCTCTCCTTTAACCTTAGAAACAGATCCAGACCGTGGCAAAACAGCGGTTTTCCATCAAAACCAGAGGCTTCCAGAAGCTTGTTGCCTCCAAACCGCCTGCCAAAGCCAGACGCCATGTAGATAACCGCCACCTTTAATTTTCGAAGCTGCATCACTCTGCACTCCCAGCCCTTTTCCTCCAGCATGTCCTTCATCCTCATTCCGGCCGCTCTCCTGATTCCAGCCTCCGCCTGATTTAAAATGGTGATCAGCTGTACATTCGGGTAACGGAATCGAATCGTTTTTAAATAGCCCTTTATGAGAAGATCCACCGCCAGCGGCTCTGTGACCAGGCAGGAGCCTTCTGAGGCAAGCCACGTTTCAGACAACTCCCACCTCTGGCAGACCTCTTTCAGCGGCTTTCCCAGAGCAGAAAGGCCGTACACCACCATCACGGCATCAGCATTCAGGGGGATCACCGGTTCCCTGGACCAGTCCGGCACCTTCATGGGCAGCCTGCGGGAGCCGTCCGCTTCCACCAAGACCAGATCCGCTCTGCGGCAAAGCAATTCGTAAGCCTCTTTTCCAGAAAATTCCATCTTTCCAGACTCTCCAGCCTTCCTCCCATAGTAGACAAGCCCCTCCTGCTCCATCATGGAGATGGCCTCTTCCACTGTTTTTCCAACTGCGCTGTATTGATCCGGCAGCCCCATATGGGTCGTGGTCATAACCGCCGCCTTCCTCCCTGCTTCTCTGGCCTGCGCCGCCAGATGCCGGATTAAAGTGGTTTTTCCGCCGGAACCCACAACTGCAATCACATATGCTTTTCCCATAGCCCATCTCCTCTTTTCTTTGATTCTGCCAAACCGACAGCATTTTGGTTTGACCCTGATATCATTTTATCATAATTTCCAGGTTCTGGCTATGGGATTTGGAATTGCTGCTACTGCTGGGTCACTTCTTTTAAATGCTGGGAAAGCCTGATATTTTCAGAATAGTCTACCGGGCGGTCGATGATGACTGGAACTCGTTTCCGGAAGGCTTCTTCCTGGGCCTGCTCCAGAAGGGGCTTTAGCTGCTCCGCTTTTTCCACCCGGTAGCCCACAGCGCCCATACTTTCTGCCAGCTTTACGAAATCCGGGTTGGTGAAATCACAGAACTCCGTCTGATGGTACTGGTCAAGCTGCTTCCACTTGATCAGACCGTAAGCGCTGTCATTGATAATCAGCACCACAAAAGGCGTATGCTCCCGCACAGCCGTCTCCAGCTCCTGGCAGTTCATCATAAAACCGCCGTCCCCAGTCACCGCCAGGATCCTTTTATCTGCCGTCACAAAGCGGGCGCCGATGGCTCCGGGAACTGCGATTCCCATAGAAGCAAATCCATTGGAAATGATGCAGGTATTCGGCTTGTAGCAATGATAATCTCTGGCGATCCACACTTTATGAGCGCCAACATCTGAGATCAAAATATCTTCTTCCCCCATGGCCGCGCGTATATCGGAAAGGATCCGCTGAGGCTTCATTGGATAGCTGTCATCCCCATCATACTGGTGGATTTCTTCTGTCAAGCGCTTTTTCAGCTCAAACATCTCCTTTGACTCCGCCTTCACCCTGACGTGCCCGGCCAGCCAGTAGAGGGAAGCCTTGATATCGCCTACCACCTCCACCTCCGGCTGATAATGCTGGTTCACATGGGCCGGACTCTGATCGATATGCAGGATCTTTCTTCCGTTGTCCCGGTTCCATTTTCCCGGCGCATATTCCATCAAGTCATACCCGACACAGATGACCAGATCTGCTTTTTCCAGCATCATATTCTGGTAATCCATCTGGGGGATTCCTACGGTCAGCATGGCATAGCGGCTTGTGAAGGGGATCATTCCCTTTGCCATCATGGTATTGATCACCGGAATCTTAAGGCCCTCTGCAAACATGGTCAGCTCTGCTGCTGCCTGGTTGCGGACAGCTCCTGCCCCCACTAAAACCACTGGATTTACCGCTTCATTGATCATATTCTCCGCCAGCTGCAGGCTGGCGATCTCCGGGAACTCTCCCGGCGCCACCTTCCGCTTCAGCAGAAGCGTTCCCTCATGCACCTCCATCTTCGCCACATCCGCCGGAAGATCAATATGGGTGGCTCCCGGCCGCTCGCCCTCCGCGTATTTAAAGGCCAGGCGCACGATCTCATTGATGGTGTCCGGATTAACCACCAGCTTCGTCCGCTTGGTAACCGGCTCAAACATCTTATCCAACGCCAGATACTGATGGGAGGTAATGTGCATTCGGTTGGTGTCCACCTGTCCGGTGATGGCTACTAACGGTGCTCCGTCTGAGTCAGCATCTGCAACTCCGGTGATCAGGTTCGTGGCGCCAGGTCCCAGGGTAGCCAGGCAGACGCCGGCCTTTCCGGTGAGACGCCCGTACACATCTGCCATAAAGGCAGCTCCCTGCTCATGACGGACCGTCACAAAGCGGATCTTTTCCGAATCCTTCAATGCGTCAATAAATGCCAGATTCTCCTCCCCGGCGATGCCGAAAATGTACTGCACGCCTTCTTCTTCCAAACATTTTACCAGTAATTGTGCTGTATTCATTGTTCTATCCCCTTATCAACAGATTTGATCGTTCCCGTGCAACGAAAAAAGGTGCTCTGCATCCCAGCAGAACACCTTCGTTTCACACGGTCAAAGTTTAGCGGATTTTACATCGTCTGACAACCGTTTGCAGGTTAATAAAATAAGGAATTTCCAACGAGAAAAACTTACTTTGCATGTAAGCGCAATACATGTTATACTTTTATGGACAGATCAGAACAGATTCAGAGAGGAAATCTTTTATGAAAACAGGAGCAGTCATATTAGCAGCGGGACACAATGTTTCCGATGAAGCCTTCCAGCCGCTGATGACCATAGGCGGGACCACCATCATCCGGCGGATCATCATTCTGCTGAAGCAGGCCGATGTGGACCCCATTGTAGTGATCACCGGCCGGAACAGCGATCAGATTGAAAAACATATCTCAAAAATGCGGACCATCTGCCTGAGAAACACCGACTATGAAACAACCCAGATGTTTGACAGCATCCGGATGGGATTAAACTATATCGAAGATCTGTGCGACCAGGTACTGATCCTTCCGGTAAAATACCCCATGTTTTTAGGAGACACCATTGAAAAGCTCTTAAAAACAGACAGTCCTGCTGCCTGTCCTATATACGCCGGAAGACGGGGACATCCGGTTTTAATTTCCAAGGAACTGATTCCAAAGCTTCTTCACTATGATGGAGCGCGTGGACTGGGCGGTGCTCTCCGTCAGGAATCGGTAAATCCGCTGGTGAAGGAAATTCCAGTGGAGGATCAGGGAATCACCCTGTCCATTGAAACCGATGATGACTGCGAAAAGAATTACAACCATTCCAGAAGGATCCCGGTCCACAGCGTCATCCACCTGTACCTGGAGGGAGATGAAATCTTTTTCGGGCCGGGGATCGCTCAGTTCTTATCCCTGATCGACCACACCGGCTCCATGCAGACCGCCTGCCGCCAGATGCACATGTCCTACAGCAAGGGCTGGAAGATCATAAAAGATGCAGAAAAGCAGATGGGCTTTCCCCTTCTGCTCACCAAATCCGGCGGCTCCGACGGCGGCTTCTCCCAGCTGACTCCAAAATCAAAGGATTACCTGACCCGCTACCTGGCCATGGAAAAAGAACTGGACGCAGAAGCCAAACGGCTGTTTCAAAAATACTTTGGAGAGGATAACCGCAGCAATGAAGGAATCGAAAGAAACTGACTCCCCCATCCCCGCCAGGATCGAACAGGTTCCTGCCAGGCACATTATCACAAAAACAAAAAGCAATCTCTGGTTTGGCATGGACTACAATATGAACATCTACCGCGGCTGCTGCCATGGCTGCATTTACTGCGACAGCCGTTCCTCCTGCTATCAGATCTCCGATTTTGACCGGGTTCGGATCAAGGAAAACGCTCTGCTGGTAATTCGGGATGATCTGCGCCGGAAGGTAAGAACCGGTGTTGTGGGAACCGGCGCTATGAGCGACCCCTATAATCCGCTGGAACAGGAGCTTTTGCTTACCAGACATGCACTGGAGCTGATCGATGCCTTCGGCTTCGGCATCGGGATTGCTACCAAAAGCACACTTCTCAAACGGGATATGGATATTCTGGAAAATATCCGGGAACACTCTCCCGTTCTCTGTAAGGTAACCATCACAACACCCCATGACAGCCTTTCCAAAAAGCTGGAGCCCGGCGCTCCTCCCTCCTCCCAGCGGATGGAATTGATCGCCGCCTTAAGCAGCCGGAAGCTGTTTGCCGGGATCCTGCTGATGCCGGTGCTTCCCTTTCTGGAGGATAAGGAGGAGGATATTCTGCGGCTGGTAGCTATGGCCCATGAGGCCGGAGCCCGGTTTATCTATCCGGCTTTCGGCATGACGCTGCGGGATAACCAGAAGGAGTGGTATTTAGACCGCATTGAAGAGCTGTTTCCTGGAGAAGGCCTGCGGGTACGGTATCTGAAGCGGTATGGGAACTCCTATCGGTGCACCTGCCCAAATGCCAGGAAGCTTTGGGACGCGTTTTCCAAAGAATGTGAGAAACGGCATATTTTATATCGGATGGAGGATATTATTCCGGCTTATAAGCGAGGATATGAATATACCCAGCTCAGCTTGTTTGATTGATTGGCTGGGCTGGGTATTTCCTTTTTTTAAAGGTCTGCATGGAACGGGCAGGACTCTCCTTACATCCTCTCAACCCCCAGATACCTGGTTCCCTGGAACGAAAGCTTCCCAGAAAAATGAATCCATATACATTTCGTTTCTCCCCTTTCTGTATCTTGAATGAAAGCTGATCCTTTATCATATCCGAACCTTTTTTGATAAAGCTAAGGAGCAATCAAAAAGCTGGCTGCCGGATGCGGCGCCTTCTGAACAGATACCTGCCATTCTGCGCGGCTGACTGGCTGAAAATGCAGCGCGGAATATGCCATCTGTACCGGAGCTTCCCGTTCGGGTGTTTCGTTCTCTCCTTTTTGCCTGTCCTCTTTTCCCTTAACTTTTCCTGCAAAAAATATGGCGGTAGGGCCATCACTGCCTCCTATCATACAAATGGCACAAGCACCCTTCTTTCCAGAATTATCCTTCGCAATTCGGACGGGAGAATCGCTGCTTAAACAATCCTGCAGAATCAACACTTCTCCCTCTGGAAGCGGAGGTTCCACCTGATAAGACAGGATGCACAGATGCTCTGGAAACCGATACTCCTGCAAAAAGCGGATCTTTGGCCGGTTCTCTCCTTCTTCCTGCTCTGAAAACTGCCTGGAAAGCTCTTCCCTGTGATCTCTGCACTCCAAAATCCGGATCTGATGCTTTTCATGAGTTTCAGGATGCTCAAACGGTACGGAAAACTCTCTGCAATTTACCTCGGCAGAAACTATGGCGTCGCATGGAAGCTGCACCCTGCTGGCTGTGATGGTTAATTGCAGCTGAGAAAATCCTTCGCCTTCTCTTCCCTCCGGCCAGAAAAAGCTGCATCGTTCAAACCACCATCCATCCTCTGGGTTCAAATCATATGCCTGCAGGAGTTCATCTTCTATTTCCATCGATTCCTCTGATAATCCCTCAGATAAAACAAGAAATGCCTGATCCTGATTTTCCTTCTTCTCTCTTTTCTGCTTTTTCGGATCATACCCGGTTCCGCATCCGCCGCTCATATGCGCTGGATATCCATCTGCCTCCACCTCAAACCGGACATCAAAATTCATAGGATTTTCCAGCTCGATCTGCCGGCGCTGACAGTCCGTCAGCTGCTCCTCATTTTCCTCATAGTCCTGCCATTTTTCCATAAATGCAGAAAGGGTATCGGATGGGATCCGCCTGCAAAAATCAAGAACAAAGCCCTGCCGGAATTGATAAATGGAAGGGATCTTCCATTCATAGCCTCCATACCAGAAGCTTTTTTCCAGTCTATGCTCCTCTCCACATTCTGCTTGATCTGGCTCCAGCTCTTCCACCCTTTTGTTTCCCCAAAAGTTCTGATCAAAATATACTTTCATCTGCTGCCTCACTTATTTTGTCATCTATGTTATCATTATAGCGTCCGCGGTATCTTCCTACAAGAAAGAAAATATTACGATTTTATTTCCTTTACAATTCCCCCAAAAAGGAGCTATAATAATAGCGGTTCACCAGTTCTGGGAGGAGTGCAGGCAACTGTATAGCCGGTGTCCGGTCTCACACTGATTATCCCGGGAACACGCGGCTGCTGGTGTTCCTTTTAACTTCCTTCTCCCGTTCTTTTCATGGCGAAAGCCTTCATGGTTCGCCTCCTTCAGCAGTGTCATGTCAAAAGCAGAAATAATGAATCCCAAATTGTCTGTTAGTTTATGGAATGTCTTTTTGTAATACATTCGCTTGCTTTAAGCATACAATAGTGATATAATATATGCATAAAGAACACGAAAGGAGGTGTCATTATGGCACTGGCAACATTAACCGCAAGGGTAGACGAAAAGGATAAGGCCAGCTTTGACACATTCTGCTCCAACGTTGGCTTAAACACCTCTACCGCAATCAATCTTTTTGTGAAAGCAGTTTTACGTGAGAACCGCATCCCGTTTGAAATTACACAGACCCCTGATCCGTTTTTCTCCGAAGAAAACATGACTTATGTCAAGAAATCCGTGCAGGAATTGAAAGCTGGGAAAGGAACCGCACATGAGCTGATCGAGGTGGCGGATGAGTGAAAAAATATGGTCCGATGATGCCTGGGAGGATTACCTCTACTGGCAGACGCAGGACAAAAAACACTGAAACGAATCAACCAACTCATAAAGAATATTGAGCGCAACGGCTGCATGGAGGGAATCGGAAAGCCAGAACCCTTAACTGGCGACCTGCAAGGCGAGTACAGCCGCCGGATCAATGAAAAAGACCGCCTTGTCTACCATGTGGAGAACGGACGGCTTTACATCGCACACTGCAGAGGACATTATGGAGATAAATAATCTCCTGCCATCCCCGTCCCAGACAGGCGGGGATCCGCCAAATTTCAGACCCTTAGCTGAGCGCACCCTATGTAACGAAAAAATCCAGATGCTGCACGCTCCAAAAATGTCCTGACATTCCTAAATCGTGCAGCATCTGGCAATCCAACCTTTATTCTGAAACGGTATATCACGGTACCTGCAGGCCTTTTTCCGCCTTATTCTTACTTCTTCCGTCCCATTCGCCCAGCTCTTACCGCAATCAATTCCCCAGCAATGCTGATAGCGATTTCCGCCGGAGTTTCTGCATAAATCTCCGTTCCGATGGGCATCCGGCAGGCTTCGATCTCTTCTCTGGTATAACCGTCTCCTAAAAGCTTTTCTGTCACCACCCGGATCTTGTTCCGGCTTCCCATGATTCCAATGTAGCAGGGATGAAGGGCCATTACCTGTCTCTGGATATAATAATCAAATTGATGCCCTCTGGTCATGATGCAGACGTAATCGCACTCCCGGATCGTTACATAATCGGAAACGTGCTCCAGATCTCCTACAATAGTCTTTTCTGCATGGGGGAAAACCTGAGGATTGGCAAATACCTCCCGGTCATCCATCACCACACAGCGGAAGCCCACATGATGCAGTACCGGAACCAGTTCCTGGGCCACATGGCCGCCGCCGAAAACATAAACGGTCCCTGCCTGAACCAGAGGCTCAATATAATATTTCCTGCCCCAAAGCTGTCCCTGGGTTGTCCGGATGGTAAACAGCGATTTCCAATCTCTTTCAGGCGGTTCATCTGACGGATCCGCCTTGCCTTCCATTTTCTCCCCGGCTTCCGGAATGCCGGTAAACCCGCCTTTTCTTCTGTAAAGTCCCATCTGCCAGCGGCCTTCCTCGGTGATATCCAGCATCAGCCAGCTGTCCTCATCCTGCTTCAGGGCCTTTAAGATTTCCCCGCACAGATGGCGGAACGCCTGATTTGAGCTGCTTAAATATTGGAAGTAAACAGTCACATCTCCGCCGCACACCATTCCGATATCCGCTACCTGATTTCGGGTGAGGGAGAATTCTTTAATGCAGGAGCATCTCTCCTTCAAAGCCTTCTGCGCTGTCAAGGTAGCCTGGTACTCCACCGCACCGCCGCCTACCGTTCCACGGATGGTTCCATCTTCCTTTACCAGCATCCTGGAGCCGGCGCCGCGGGGCGTGGAGCCGGAACTGGCGATTATGGTGACCATAACAGCCGATTCTCCTCTGTCTAATCCATCTTTTATTTCCTGAAATAATTCCTTCATAGCATGCTCCTTATTTTACAGCAGATTTCTGCTCTCACAGCTGCCTTCTTTTTATCAACTTCTGCCGGCACAGCTTCCACGATACCAGCTTTTTCAAACAGCGCTACAATTCCCCCTTCAAAAGAAGGATCTCCGACGGCTCTACCCGCAGCCAGGCGGGAATGATGCCTGCCGCATCATGGGTATGGATGTTCTTCTCCTTTTTCCACCATAATCCATTGTCCAGGGTAATATACCACTCAAAGGGCATCTCGGATATCCGCGGATTTTGGACCGGGATCAGATTGGCTTCTTCCCTGCCGGCAAATCGGGAGGCCTCCCCCTCCGATAATGCTTCAAAGTCATGGGCGCGGATTCCCACCGAGGTGATGTCATCCGTCACCGCCTGCTCCGTCACCAACTCCAGCCCATTCCAGTCCAAAGCCTTGACCCGGCGGCTGCCAAGCCGCTCAATCCGTGAAATATTCTTGCAGCCTGTCAATCTGGCCGCCTGGCAGGTGACAGGGTTCTGGAAGATATCACGGGTCCTTCCTGCTGCCAGCACCTTTCCCCGGCTCATCAGCAGCAGATGATCACAAAGCTGATACGCTTCATCCCGGTCATGGGTCACCATGACGGAGGCACCCTCATAGCTGTTCAGCACACTAGCAAGCTCCAGACGAAGCCCCTCCCGAAGGTAGGTATCCATAGCAGAAAACGGCTCATCCAAAAGAAGCACCTCCGGCTCATAGGCCAGGATCCTTGCCAATGCCACACGCTGCTGCTGGCCCCCGGAAAGCTGTCCGGGATACCGCTTTTCCAGCCCGGTCAGCCGGAACCGTTCTATCATCTCGGCTGTCCGATTTTTCCGGAATAAGCCGTCCTTTTTCAGGCTTTTTAATCCTGTCATAATGTTTTCTTCCACCGTCATATTGGGGAACAGGGCATAATTCTGAAAGAGATACCCGACCCGCCGTTCCTGAGGGCGCAGGTTGATCTTTTGGCTGGAATCGTAGAGAACCCGCTGCTTTTCTAAAAGGCGAATCCTTCCCGCATCTGGTGTTATGATCCCTGCCACCGACTTTAGGGTCATACTCTTCCCGCAGCCAGAGGGTCCCAGGATCCCCAGACATCCTCTTCCAGAGGAAAAGGAAAGATCCAGGTCAAATTCTTTCAGTTTTTTCTTGATTTCTGCTTCCAAAAGGATCTGTTCGTTTTTCATGCTGCTTTCTACCGCCTTTTCTTCTCTGCCCGGGCTGCCCAGTAATTCATAAAAATCACAGAAATAAATGCAATCACCACAATAATCAGCACATACTGGTACGCGCTGTCCATATTTCCGGCTGCCACCTCCGAGTACACCGCCATAGGAAGGGTCCTAGTCTTTCCGGCAATGTTCCCGGCAATCATAGCTGTCGCGCCGAATTCTCCCAATCCTCTGGCAAATGCCAGCACACCGCCGCTGACGATACCGGGAAGGGCATTGGCAAACAGCACCTTCCGGAAAATCGTCCACTCGCTCATCCCCAGCGTCCTGGCCGCCGCCGCAAGATTGGGATCCACCTGCTCAAACGCACCCCTGGCAGACCGATACATCAGCGGAAATGACATGGTTACCGCCGCAATGACGGTAGCTCCCCAGGAAAACGCGATCTTAATGCTGAAATACTCAATAAAAAATTTACCGATGGGCCGTTTGACTCCAAACAGATACAAAAGGAAAAATCCGGCCACCGTAGGAGGCAGGACCAGAGGAAGGGTTAGGATCCCATCCAGAATCGCTTTCCATTTTTCATGCTTCATACTGACCACCGCCCAGGCTGCTAAGATCCCCAGAAAAAAGGTGATTAAGATTGACAGGCTTGCTGTCTTCATTGAAATAAAGATCGGTGACCAATCCATATCCGTTCTGATGCCCCTTTCATTTACTGTCACACTGCAAAAGTACACCTTACCGCAGCCGAAAACCGGATCCTCGGAAGGATGTATTTACAGCCGGATGCTTCTGACCGCATCCGGCTGAATCGTCATCGGTTAGTTTCCGGCAGAGAATCCGTAGGATTCAAATACCTCCATTGCCTCCGGAGTCTTTAAAAATTCAACAAACGCATTTGCACTGTCTGCATGTGCGCTGTCCTTTACCACTGCTACCGGATAGATCACCTTCGCAGACAGACTTCCCTCGGGAGCCTCTGCTACTACGGTAACCTGATCTGCCATGCTGGCTGCGTCTGTTGCATATACGATGCCGGCATCGGCACTGGCAGCTGCCACCTGATTCAATACCTCGGTTACATTGGTGCCGAAGCTTACCTTATCCTGGATGGAATCCCAGATTCCTAAGGAGGTTAAAGCTTCCTGTGCATACTGGCCCGCCGGTACGCTGGCCGGATCACCTAAGGCGATGCTGGCTGCATCTGCAATATCCTCAAAGGCCTCCAGTCCGGCATCACTGCCAGAAGGCACGATCAGAACGATCTTATTCTCCAGAAGGTTTGTGATTGTCTCGGAATCAATCATGCCCTCCTCATCCAGTGCCTTCATCTGCTTGGTTGCTGCTGACATGAACACATCAGCCTCCAGTCCTTCCTCGATCTGAGTCTGCAGCTTGCCTGAGCTGTCGTAGGTTCCCTTAACGGTAACATTCGGATACTTCTCCTGGAACATAGGGATCAGTTCTTCCTCATACGCATTCTTTAAGCTGGCCGCTGCCGCCACCAGGATCTCCTCTGCTTCTCCTGCCGCTGCCTCTGTCGTTTCCTCCTCGGACTCAGCTTCTGCAGTCTCCTTCTCGGCTTCTGTGGCTGCTGCTGTCGTCTCGGCTGCAGTTGTGGGAGCTGCGGTGGTCTCCTTCGAGGAGGAAGAGCAGCCAGCTAATGCTCCTGCTGCTAAAACTGCCGCCAACATCATTCCGATCTGTTTTCTCATAATAGTCTCTCCTTTTTGTTTTTCATTTATCTTCAAGCCGGCATGCTGCTTGACAGCAGCATGCCTGACATGGAAGCAGGATCATTTTGCTTCTGTTTGAATCACCATGATTTTGTTTCTGCTGCGGTTTCCAAAAAACCCTTGAGCCGCATCCTACCGTCTTGCACACTCAGAGGCGCTCCCCCGCAGGATCTTTAAGCCATGATCCAGGGAATCCAGGATAAAGCCCAGACTTTCCTTTACTGCTTTGGGACTTCCTGGAAGATTGACAATCAGAGTCTTCTTCCGGATCACCGATGCGCCGCGGCTTAACATGGCACGGTCGGTCACCTGCATGGATTTATAACGGATCGCCTCTGCAATGCCGGGGGCATTCCGGTCTGCCACTGCCATGGTAGCCTCCGGTGTCTGGTCACGCATGGAAAATCCGGTTCCGCCGCTGGTCAGCACCAGGTCCACCTGACGGCTGTCTGCCAGACGGATCAGCTGTACCTTTAACAGAGAAGGCTCATCCGGCAGGATCAGGGTCTCCACCACATCATATCCGGCTTCCGTTAACATCTGCGCCGCTGCCGGGCCGCTTTCATCCTTGCGCTCACCCTTGGCACCCTTGTCGCTTAAGGTGATCACCGCTGCCGTAAAGGGACGGTCTGCTGCCGGCTCCTCCACACGCATCTTGTCGCCAGGACGGATGATGCCTTCCTTTACTACCTTGGCAAACACGCCTTCCCTGGGCATGATGCACTCGCCCATCCTCTGATAGATTGTACAGTGGCTGTGGCATTCCTTGCCGATCTGGGTCATCTCCAGCTGGACGGTACCGGCATACAGCCTGGTTCCTACCGGAAGAGCACGGAAGTCGATGCCCTCCACCACCAGGTTTTCTCCGAAGGCCCCGTCATCCACATTGGCTCCCCGCTCATTAAATGCCAATACTTTATCATAGGAAAGCAGGCTGACCTGACGGTGCCAGTGCCCTGCATGGGCGTCTCCCTCAATTCCAAAATCAACAAGGAAATGGGCTTCCGGAATGGAATGTTTCTCGATTCCCCGCACATCGCTGATACAGATGGCCTTGACGATCCCCTCGCCAGAGTGCGCCTTCCCATCTGCCTGTTTTCCCCCTGCTCCTTTTCCGGTCCCGGTTTCCTGCTTCACTTCCTGTTCCATATTTGCTTATCCTCCAATATCTACCATATTATGTACTTCTGTGATATACTCCGGATTCTCAAAGCAATGTGCCGCCGGCTTTAACTGAATCGCCTGGCTCATAGCCGCTGTCAGCCGCTGCTGAAGTGCCTTATCATCCGGACAGCTCTGATAACGCCACTGCCAGTGTCCATTGGCGCGGAGGCTGCCGGACTCTCCCTCTTCCTCCCGAAGAATTTTCCTTAAATCTACCCCGTCCTCAAAGCAGAGACAGGTTTTCAAATGTCCCTGGGAAGTCAGCCGCACCCGGTTGCAGTCGCCGCAGAACTTTCCGTGAATGGCGCTGATCAGACCGATGCTTCCCTGAAATCCAGGGATCTGATAGTAAACTGCCGGCCCAAAGCCGTGCACCCGGGAGTCCGGCTGCATACCCGGATACCGCTTTTCCATTTCAAAAAGCAGCTCCTGGTGATTTAATGTCTTAAAATTCCGCCCGTAGCCAATGGGCATCATCTCGATAAACCGCACATCCACCGGATACTTTCTGGCAAGTTCAGCCACCGAGGCCCAGCCGCCATCAAAGTCAATGGAAACGGCATTGATCTTAATGGGAATCGGCAGGGAAGCTGCCCGCTCCAGCACTTCTATCACCTCTGCCAGGCCGTCATAACCGGTGATCTCCCGGTACGTATCCCGGTCCACCGTATCCAGACTAATGTTGATCCCATCAATTCCAGCAGCCACCAGCTCCTCCAGGTACCGTCCCAGAAGGATCCCGTTGGTGGTGATGGTCACTTTCTCGATCCCCGGAATGGATTTCAGCATTCTTACCATCTGGCAGCAGCCCTTCCGCGTCAACGGCTCTCCGCCTGTCACCTTAATGTGCCGGATGCCCAGGCCGGCTCCTGCCATCGCCACCGCCTGGATCTCCTCTAATGTCAGGATATCTCTGGGCTCAACACTTTCCACACCATAAGGCATGCAGTATTTGCAGCGCAGATTGCAGCGGTCGGTGATGGATATCCTCATATAGTCGATGGTTCTTCCATAAGAATCATTCATAATTTCCTCCATTCTGTGCATGCTTTCCGGCATATACAGGTATGGGTAAATCCCTTTCACCATTTACTCATAACGGTTTCGTACCTTTACAGTTATATTTATTCTCATTCTTGCTCCGGGCGGAAAAACTCTCCGCTCTTTCCTCCCGACTTGTGCTGCAGGCAGATATTGCTGATCACCATAGTCTTGTCCACTGCCTTGCACATATCATAGATGGTCAGCAGCGCAGCGGAAACTCCGGTCAGCGCCTCCATCTCCACGCCGGTCTTTCCGGTGGTCTTTGCCGTACAGGATGCCCGGATCTCATTCTTCTCCTCTATGATCTCAAAATCCACAGTCAGCTTGGTCAGATTCAGGATATGGCACAGGGGAATCAGCTCAGAGGTCTTCTTTGCTCCCATGATCCCGGCAATGCGGGCCACTCCGAGCACATCCCCTTTTTTCATGTCCCCCTGGATCACCTTCTTAAGGCACTCCTGGCTCATGAAAATACTTCCGGAAGCAGTCGCCTCCCGCATGGTATCTGCCTTCTGGCTCACATCCACCATCCATGCATTGCCCTGATTGTCAAAATGTGTAAATTCCATAATCGGTTCCTTCATATTCAAATCGTTCTATCCCTGTAAAGCCGACATTGAAAACCGGCTTTTCTATTCTTTACAGACCTTAATATCCCTTGCCGAAGCCGCAGTTGGGGAAGGTACAGACTGGGCAGCCAAGACACAGGCCGCCCTGTCCTAAGCTGGCCAGATCCTCTGCCGTCACCTCATCGTCAGCCATCACCCTGGGCAGCACCAGGTCAAAAATGGTACGCTTTGCATACATCACACATCCTGGAAGCCCCATAATAGCAACGGTTCTGGGCCGGTCTCCATCCTTCACCTCATAGTAGGCTAACAGGAACATGGCTCCCGGAAGCACCGGAGCTCCGTAGGATACAATCCTGGCGCCAGTATTCTTGATGGCCAGCGGCGTCTTGTCATCTGGATCCACGCTCATGCCGCCGGTACAGACTACCACATCAGCGCCCTTTTGAATCATGCTTAAAATCGATGCTGTTACCTTCTTATCATCATCATTCCAGGTATCATGCCCGATGATCTCCGTGTCAAATTCCGCCATCTTATCCTCAATGACCGGTGTAAAGGTATCCTTGATGCGGCCGTAAAATACTTCATTTCCAGTGGTCACGATACCAACCTTTTTATGCTGGAACGGCATCAGCTTTAAGATGGAATTTCCTTCTGTCGCTGCCATCGCCGCCTGTCTGGCTGCCTCCATCTTCTCTTCTTCAATCACCAGCGGGATGATCCGGGTGCCGGCCAGCTTGTCCCCCTTCTTCACCGGGAAGTTGCCGTGACGGCTGGCAATCATCATCTGCCCAAAGCCATTTACCGCCTTCATTCCCCGATTATCTACTTTCAACAGACCATCGCAGGCTGCGGTCAGCTCAATCTTTCCTTCCTTGGCCTGAGACCGGTCCATATGTTCATTGATACACAGCTGACAAAGAATCTCGGCTGCGTCATTCTCATGAAGAATCCCTTTCTCCTTCTCCCAGACGTAAAGCTGATCCTTGCCCACGCTCAGCAGCACCGGGATATCCTCCTTCGTTACCACATGGCCCTTGCGGAATACGGCATCCTTGGTAACACCTTTGATAATCTGTGTAATGTCATGGCACAAAACAGTGCCTTCTGCATCTACTGTGTTGATTAACTTCATTCTTGTAACCCCTTTTTTCGTTATTTTTTTTGTTGAATAACGGTTGATTATAGAATACTCCAATTCTATATTTTTGTAAATACTTTATCAAGCTTTTTCTCCAAAAACTGTTTTTTCGTCAAAATGCATTTAAGACTTTGAAATCTTCTTCCGATATTCCCCTGGTGTGCACCCATAATACAACCAAAACAGCTTGGAAAAATAGCTCAGATGATTAAAGCCGCAGGTCAGTGCGATCTCTGTAATGTTCTTTTCTGTAGACTGGAGAAGATTGCAGCTTACCTTCATCCGATAGGCATTTAAAAATTCAATCGGTGACTGCTGCAGATACTGCTTGAAGATGGAACAGCATTTGCTGCGGCACACATGGCCGGAGGCTGCAATATCTGCCAGGGTCAGCTTCTCTCCATAATGCTGGTGGATGTAGGACACCATATCCTTCTGAACCGCCAGATCAGGATGGACACTGCCTGGCAGCACATCCGGCAGCACACTGGCAGCAGACAGCAGACGCCCCCACAAAAGATGCATCAGCCCCACCACCTGGATCTCATAACCGGGAGCAGCCATCTCTTTTTGCTCCACCATCCGGCCAAGCAGAGAAACCATCTCCCGTCCAAAGGCCTCTCTGGAATCCAGATACCAGTATTCTAATCCAGGATTTTCCAAAACCGGCGTAATGTATTCCTTCTGCAGCTCCTTATTGCCGGTAAACAGCCCAGGATGAAACAAAAGACAGGAAAATTCGCAGTCCTGTCCCATATAAGCATAGCCATAATGCATCTGTCTGGCATTGATTAAAATACCGTCATGCTCCTTCAGCAGGATTCTGGCCCCATTAATATAATAATTCATCTGTCCCTCCCGGATGTAGACCATCTCCACATCATCATGCCAATGGCAGAGAGCCTGCATATTCGGATAGCTGGCCAGCCTGGCAGTCCGGATGTAGAGGGGGACTCCGGAGCGGTCATAGTGAATCACCTCGGAGCTGTCCTGCATAATATCAAGTTCTATCATCTCGTTCTCCTTTCGATTTTCTAAAAACACATTCTCTGGCCATGCCAGATCGATGCGAAACCAGATAAGCGGAAAATAAATACGATTTTTATAATATATACCGATAATATTGATAGAATCTGCTGTAATTTTACACTATTATTATATTTTAGACAAGATTTCAGGAGGATATGAAGATGGATAACAAGACAAGAAGAGATCTGGAACTGCCCTATATCTCCGATGCATCGGTCATGGAGGAGCAGAAGGTGTGCCGGCGGATCCTGCAGCGGTTAAATACCATCGATGTTTCTGATTTTGACGGAATCGCAGCCATTGTAAAGGAGCTGTTTGGCAAGTCGGAAGGCGCCTTTGTCAATCCGCCCTTTTACTGCGACTACGGCTCCCACATTCAGGTAGGGAAAAATTTCTTTGCCAATTATAACTGCACCATTATTGATGTGGCCAAGGTCACCATCGGCGATAACTGCATGCTGGCTCCAAACGTAGCCATCTACACCGCCGGCCATCCGGTGCACCCCACTGCAAGAAACAGCATGTATGAGTACGGAATCAGCGTTTCCATTGGGGATAATGTGTGGGTCGGCGGCAACACCGTCATCCTGCCAGGTGTTCACATCGGAAGCAATACTGTTATCGGCGCCGGAAGTGTGGTGACAAAGGATATTCCAGACTGGGTGATTGCCGGCGGAAATCCATGCAAGGTGATCCGCAAGATCACAGAGGAAGATATTCTTTATTATTACAAGAAGCAGCCTTTTGATGAGGAAGCGCTGTCGGCTTTTTATCAGCCAGAATAGTTTTTCTTTCCATAAAGCACCGCACCATATGATTTTCTCCAATGGAAACAGGCTCCGGCTTCCGTTCCGCACACACTGGCTTCTGCTCCGGGCATCTCCCGGCGAAGGGGCAGCCCTTGTGAAGCTTAAGAGGACTGGGCGGCTCGCCCTCCAGTACCTGGATCTCCTTCTCCCTGGAACCGTGGACGGAGAACACGGAATGGAGAAGCGCACAGGTATAGGGATGAACCGCCTGAGAGAGAAGACGGCTTTCCATCTCTTCCATTATGCTTCCTAAATACATGACCGCCATCCGCTGGGCAAACTGCTGAACCAAAGCCAGATCATGGCAGATGAACAGGATGCCGATGTGCTCCTCCTCCTGGATCTTTTTTAACAGGCGGAGGATCTGGGCCTGGATCGACACATCCAGTGCGCTGGTAGCCTCGTCGCAGATCAGAAGAGCCGGATGAACTGCCAGCGCCCGGGCGATCACCACCCGCTGCAGCTGGCCGCCGCTGAGCTGATGAGGAAATTGATCCATATAGCTGCCATCCAGCTCCACCTTTTCCAAAAGCCGGACAGCTTCCTGATGGGCATGCTTCCGGTCGGTGAGATGGTAATTCAGCAGAGGCTCCTTCATAAATTGTCCGATCTTCATCCTGGGGCTGAAGGCGCTGGCAGGATTCTGGAATACAAGCTGCATCTGCTGCCGTACCTCCCGCCGCTCCTGTTTGCTTAGATGAGTAATATCCTTTCCCTGAAACCGGATGCTGCCTCTGGTCACCGGCTCGATTCCGGCGATCATCCTGGCCAATGTGGTTTTTCCGCAGCCGCTTTCTCCTACAATAGCCAGACATTCCCCAGCATACAGCTTCAGGCTTACATCGTAGACTGCCCGAAGCTTTTCCTTTTTTTCGGTGGAAAAATCCTTTTGAACATGATCCAGCTCCAGAATAAGCGGACTGGAACTGGGCTGATTTTCTGATTTCATCATAAGCTTTTTGTCCTCCTTCCCCTGGCTCTTTCTTTTCCCATTTTCATCTATCTTTCTCTCACGGTGCCGTCACAGCTTCAGCTCCGGCGCTGCATCCAGAAGCATTCTGGTGTACCAACTCCGGGGCTGATGGATCACCTGATCCCTGGTTCCCCACTCCATCAGCTTTCCCTTCCGCATCACCGCAATATGATCTGCCAGGTAGGAAGCAAGGCCCATGTTGTGTGTTACCAGGATGATTGAGGTTCCGAACTGCTCCCTCAGCTCCTTCATCTGCCGCGCCACCTGTGCCTGAATGGTCACATCCAGAGCGCTGGTAGGCTCGTCTGCCAGAAGAAGCTCCGGAGCCATGGTCATAGCCATGGCGATGGCAGTCCGCTGCTTCATGCCGCCGGACAGTTCAAAGGGATAGGAAGCCATGATGTGCTCCGGCGACGGCAGGCACAGCTTTTCTAACATGGCCTGTGCCATCTGCTTTGCCTCACCTCTGCTGACCTTTTTATGGCACCGGATCCCCTCCACGTACTGATATCCTATGGTTCTGCGGCTGTCCAGATAAAGGCCTGCATCCTGAAAAATAGTGGAGATCCGGCTTCCGCACAGCTTCCTCACCTGCCGCACATCCACGGCTGCCAGATCGATCCCGTCAAACAGGATCCTTCCCTCTGTGATCTGTCCGCCATCAGGAAGCAGGCGGATCACGGAGCGAAGCAGTGTGGATTTTCCGCTGCCGCTCTCCCCCACAATCACCAGAATGGAATGCCGTGGCACCAAAAAACTGATATGCTCTGCTGCCGGACGCTCCTGGTTTCCATATTGGATGGAAATATCCTGAAATTCAATTACTGCCTCGCTCATTCAATCGTAATATCCTTCGTAATGATATAGTAGTCAATGGGAAACTGCTTGGCGTTCTTTACCCTTGATGCGGTCACAGTGTTCCCTTTGATGTAGCTGATATACAGACAGGCTGCATCATCCAGGATCCTCTGGCTGATCTCATGTGCCAGCTTCTGCCGCTCCTCCGGCTCAAAAACAGTCTGAAGCTGACGGATCATCTGATCCACCTCCGAATTGGAATATTCCCCGTAATTAGCGGAAGCTCCGGTCAGATAGTGGAGAAGAAGAAAAACCTCCGGGTCTGCGGTGGGCGCTGTGCTGTCATTGGCCGAACATAAATCAAAGCTATGGCTGGATTTGATATCCGACAGGTTTTCTGTCTGTACCAGCTCCATGCCGATCCCTACCTTCTGTACATCGGACTGAATGGCCTGGGCAATAATGGTGGCATCGCTGGAGCCGTGATCTGCAGACAAATAGTACTGAAGCACGATATTCTGCCCATCCTTCTCCCGGATCCCGTCCCCGTCTGTGTCCACATAGCCCGCTGCATCCAGCAGCTGCTCTGCCGCTTCCGGATTCCATGCATAAGTATCGGTTATGTCTTGCCCGCAGGGAAGGGCTGTGGAGTAAAGTCCTACCCCCATTTCCCCGCCGATCAGCTCCGCATAGGTCCGGCGGTCCGCCCCATAGGATACTGCCTGGCGGATAACCAGGTCACTTAAGAAGCCGCTTTTGTTGTTCATATAAACCACATTGGCGCGCGGACCAATGGTTTCATAAATCGTATACTGGCTTTCATCCGAAAACAGTGCCAGGCTGGTATTGTCAATCGTGGTGGTCAGATCCGCCTCACCAGACTGCATGGCCATCACCCGGCTGTCGGAATCTGCCACTTGATTGATGGTGATGGTATCCAGTCCCGGCTCTCCGTCCCAGTAGTGCTCATTCTTTACCAGCTCCACCTTTGATTCCGGGGCAAAGGAACTGACTATATATGGGCCAGTGCAGACTGGTGCAGTATCAAGCAGCTTTTCCCCGCGGGCAGAAGCCTCCTCTGCTTTTTCTCCGGAAGCTTCCCCTCCAGCCCCGCTCTCCTCTGCATGAACATCCACAATTGTAAATAAGGGCTCGCAGAGATTATTTAAGACAGCGCCGGAGGGCTCCTTGGTGCGGATGGTAAGCGTCTGCCCTTCTGCTGTCATGCTCTCCAGCTGGAAATACTCCTCCGCCCGGTCATTGAGATCAAATGCACGCTGGATCCCGTCCATACATGCTTTTGCATCCACCGGCTTTCCGTTGGAAAAGGTTACGCCGTCCCGGATATGAAACACCCAGGTATTCTCATCGGCCTGCTCCCAGGAATCTGCCAGACATGGTTCCAGGCTGGCGTCCATGTCCAGCCGAAGCAGTGTTTCTCCTGCCCCGATCCGGGACAATACCCAGCCATTATAGCCGTCCGCCGGATCCAGCGTGGTGCTGATCCAGAATAAGGCAACATTTAAGTGGCGGCCGCCTTCCGAAGCGCTGCTGTCTGTCCCGGCAGTAGAATCAGAGCTGCCACAGGCGCCTAATACTGCCATGCCGGCTGCAGCTGCCAAGGCCAGACAGGATCTTAAAAATCTCTTTTTTATCTTACGATTTCGGTTTATTTGACCATTCATATTTATCCTCATACCTTTGTTCCTCTTTTCCAGGTACCGGCTCCAAGGTTTTCTGCAATACCATTCCGGTGCCCTTATTCTTCTATACGTAGCGGCTCGATGCCTTCACCGTTACCTTCTATCGATATTTGCAGCTGCAGCACCCGGCAATTACTGCCCCTTCGGATCCAGAAGATCCCGCACGCTGTCTCCCAGCAGGTTAAATACAATCACTGTAAGCAGGATCGCCAGGCCGGGGAAAATCATCATCCATGGGGCTGTCTGCATATACTGCCGGCTCTCATACAGCATGGAACCCCATTCCGGTGCAGGAGGCTGAGATGCCAGCCCCAAAAAGGAAAGACCAGCCAGAGACATCATCATTCCGCCCACATCCAGCGCTGACATAATGATGATCTGCGGCAGAATATTAGGAAGAATGTATTTCCCCAAAATCCTCAAATCTCCGGCCCCGCCGAACCTGGCCTCGATGATGTACTCCTTTTCCCGGATATTGGCCACCATACTGCGGGTCAGCCTGGCATATTTCGTCCACCACACCAGAGCCAGGGCAAGCACCGTATGAAAGATCCCTGCACCCATGATTCCGGCCACCGCGATGGCAAACACCGAGTCTGGAAATGCCAGAAGAACATCAATCAAACGCATTAAAATGGTATCCGCTGCCCGTCCCAGATATCCCGCTGCCAGCCCAATTGCCGTCCCAATCACTGTGACGAGAAGCACCATGAAAAAGGTGAGGAAAAAGGAGTTTCCTGCCCCACACAGGATCCTGGAAAATACATCACGCCCCAGCTTATCGGTTCCGCACAGATGACCGGCCCCAGGGGGCTGCAGGGATTCCCTGAAGTTGGTTTCCAGCGGATCCATCGGCGCAAGCTGACTGCTGAAGGCTGCCAGAAGAATCAGGAAAAGAGCAATGCCAAGGATCATAAAAAACCGGATCCGGCTCCAGTTCCGTTTTTTTCTCATCTCTTACACTCCATTTCCTTCTGAAAACCAGTATCTGGCTTATTTATGTGCCAACCATTTGCCCCATCTGCTTTTCCATTCCCCTTCAGACGCCTTCTCTGCAGCGGATCCATCAGATGACAGGCGATATCCACTGCCAGATTGATCAGAACGTAGATCAGTGCCATCCAGATCACGTATCCCTGAATAACCGGATAATCCCGGTTCCGAATAGCCTCCACCACCATATTTCCAATCCCCTGCCAGGAAAATATGGTTTCGATAATGGCCGCGCCGCCCAGGAGATGGCCAATGGAAAGCCCGATCAGCGTGATAACAGGAACCAGAGAATTCGGCAGAACATGACAAAACATGATCCGCCGCTCCGATAGGCCTCTGGCCCTTGCCCCTGTCACATACTCCTGAGACAGCTCCTCCAGAACGGCTACCCGGATCTGCCGGATATAGCTGCAGGCCAGGGGAACCGCTAACGTCACCATGGGCAGAATCATACTGTACCAGTCATCCGATCCGATCACTGGAAACCATTTCAGCTTCACTGCCAGCACAAACATCAGAATCAATGCCAGCCAGAAATTAGGAATGGAGTTTCCTACAAAGGTGATCAGCCGGACCGCATAATCCACAATCGAATTTTTATAAACTGCAGTAAGAATTCCCAAGGGAAACGCGATCAGAAGCATCAGCACCAGGGCAGCCCCTGCCAGCCGAAGCGTACCGGGAAGCTTTCTGTTTAACTGTGCCAGTACGCTCTCCTCATAAGAGTAGGACTGTCCCAGATCGCCGTGAAGGGCATCTGACAGCCATCTTGCATAGCGGATCAGCAGCGGATCTTTAAGCCCCATCTCCTTTCTGGTTTCCTCCAGAAGCTCCGCGCTGGGCGTAAAGCCCTTTGACAGATAAGACATTTCCGCCGCATCACTGGGCGCTGCGGAGGTGACCGCAAAGGTAAGGAACGTCACCCCCAGCAGGACAAAAATAAGCTGAATCAAACGTTTTCCAATGTATCTATACATAATATTCTCCAAAATAAATCGGCGCAGAAGCCGCGCCCTATATAATCAAAAAGCTATGAAAGCCAGCTGTCTTCAAACAGCTTAAGCCTTCATAGCTTATACGCAAACATAAATCCAGTGCAACCGCAACGGTGAAAGAATGGAGCTGCATCAAAATCAAAAGCTTCTGCTTTTCATGGTCTGCTTGGGCAGACCCTTACAGTATAGCTTTTTTATCCCGGTATGTCAAGATACCATAAAATAGTGTGTTTGAGACTTCTTTTTTTACCTCATATTATGGAAGTTTACAATCAACACTTTTCCCACAAAATCCCTCCTATTCCTTATCATTTTTTAACTACAGAGAAAAATTATCGAACAAATTTCCTGTTACAATTTTTCTCTGTAGATATTACAAATAATTTTCAGCTTTACGCTTTTAATAATAAAATCTACTGCTTCGATGTAAATATCTTACCTAACCTAAGATATTATCTCTACTTCACAGCTTCTCTGAGCTTTTGATAATTTTCTTCGCTAATGATATGTTCTATTTTGCAAGCCATCAATAACTATCTGTTCTTCCACAATTTTCCCCCTGTCTATCTGATGTCTGAGCTTTCTGTTTGACACACTGTCAAAAATAATGGAAAAATCATAATTTTCCGGATATAATTCTTCCGCAGCTACATGAAGTTTAATTCTCTTATGATTGATCCATATTTTTTTGTCCGCCATTTGTACTCTCAGCACGCCCTTTTCATTGGCTTTCCTGCAAACGATTCCTATTTTTTTATCTGGATATACCATGACACTGTCTCCTAATTGAAACTCTCTGCCATTTCTTAAAGCTGCATGCTTCCCTTTCTTCTTTTGAATGCCTGGGAGCTTCTCTTTTTCCAAACGTTTGCCAGAAATCACCTGCTTCAGATTCTCCGGCAGCTCCTCATTTCCATATGCCGCCATCATTGCTGTTTTTAGCATGACTTCCGGCATGCCCATCCTTCCTGCTATATAGAAAGCACAGCTTTCTCCGGCTTCCCCAATGATCAGCCGATACAAAGGCTGCAGGCTTTCCTTGTCAAAAGTCATTCTCGCATTTGCGATCCTGTCCGTCCGGTCTGCATACTGCTTCACTTCCGGATAATGAGTCGTTACCAGAAACAATGCCCCGCTTTTTCGTAATTCTTCCAATATTGCAATAGCAATTCCCATTCCTTCTGTCGGATCTGTACCGGAACCCAGTTCATCCATGATTACAAGGCTGTCCTTGTCCACTTTTTTCAATATATCAAGCACATTCGCAATATGAGACGAAAAAGTAGAAAGATTCTCCGATAAATTTTGTCCATCCCCTATATCACACAGGAAATTGCTGTTCATACAAATTTCCGCTTCCCTGCACACCACATGCAAACCGCATTGTGCCATCATACAATTCAGCGCAACTGTCTTAATAGCAACTGTTTTTCCACCCGTATTAGGTCCGGTAATCACCACACCATCAAAATTTTTTCCTATTTCAAATTGAAGCGGCACACATTCCTCTTGATTCATAAGAGGATGCCGTCCATCTTTGAATCGAATATACCGATCAGTATTGAGCTTTGGTTCTGTTCCCCCGTATTCCAGACTCAGTTTTCCTTTTGAAAAAATATAATCTAACTTTTCTATAGTACAGATATCCTGTTCTAAAATCTCAGCATATTCCGCAATCATCGCTGAAAGAGCATAAAGTATTCTCCGTTCCTCATTTTCTGCATACATCTGCGAAAGCTGCAATGCCTCATAATATTTCCCCACAGAAACCGGCTCTATAAATAATGTACTTCCAGTTGAGGATTTATCAATCACAGTTCCTTTTATTTTATACTTGTACTCTTTCTTGACCGGAATACAGAGATGTCCATTCCGCAAGGTACTAAAACTATCAGACATGCAGTCTTTATTTGCCCGCATCACTGCATCCGCCTTCTCCCGCATACTTCTTTCATTTCGTTCCATTTCATCTCTGAATGATTTTAAATCTTTCGAAGCATAATCATCTACCCTGCCGTTTCTGATCTGCAGGCTAATGGTTTCTTTTATATTGTCCAGACAATCAAGATTCTCATCATAATATGCCAGTGAAATCCCCCACTGTCTGGAACGGCTTAAATAATTCTTTAACCGCATTACAGCAACTAAAGCTTTTTCCATATCTTCAAGCTGCGGGATGGATAAACAGGCTCCCTTGACAGCAGCCTGAATACACTCCCTGATCCCATCTAAAGAAGCCAACGGCGGATTTCCGTTCTTCTCCAATAAATCCCTGGCCTCACTTGTTTCCCTTTGTTTTGCCATCAGCTCATTTTCAGACATACAGGGAACGGTATCCCTGATTTTTTCTTTTGCCCATTCCGTAAGTGCCAGTTCCATCCACATCTCTTTTATCTTATCAAATTCCAATATCTTATCTGTTTGAACCATTCTATTTCACCTCTTTCCCAAAACTTATTAGCTGCTTGCGCTTTCATATCTGTGTACACCATATGTCCAAAAAGACAAGGCAAAAAACGTAAAAATGCACACGATTACCACCCCGAAAAGGAATCCTTTTGCCGACAATGCCCCTGTCACTGCCTGCGTTGGCAGCGTTGCAATTA
>JAUNGG010000024.1 GCA_030524635.1 Lachnospiraceae bacterium | reverse complement strand
AGGGAATCCAGCAAGGCGAGGATTTATTTGCGCAGCTGATTCAGAAGCTGTTTTTACTTGGCAGAACCGATGACATAAAGCGTGTTACAGAGGATAAGGAGTATCGCCGCACGCTGATGAAGGAACTGTCGATCTGGAAGGAAACAGAATAATCCTTGATTTTGGCCCGTCAGGCAGCGATCCTTCTGGCCAGGTAACCAGCAGGCTCATGAATGGGCATATGATCGTCCCTTGACAAACATTATTTCTCATGATATGGTTTATTATGTAACGGGGTAACGCTTCAGTATCTTTCCCGTTACGCAATCACATAAAACAGGAGGCAGACAAATGGACAAGTATGTATGTGAGCCATGCGGCTATGTTTATGACCCGGAGATCGGTGATCCGGATAATGGAATCGCACCTGGAACCGCATTTGAGGATATTCCGGAGGATTGGGTATGCCCGATCTGTGGTTTAGGAAAGGATGCTTTTGTAAAAGAGGACTAAGGTCATTCTTTCACATGACTTTTTGCATGTAACAGTGAGGGTATCTGAACAGTTACCGGTTATAGGATGATTACAAGGACAGGGATTTTGTATGTATTTACAAAAGCCCTGTTTTTGTGTAGAATAATACGTAATGGTTCAGTACCAATGTCATGATACCAGGGCCTAAAGGTATTTTGGCCCCTGTGATACAGGTCCTGCCAGATGGCGTGTTACATGAGAGGAGAATCATCATTTGAATCAATTCCAATTTGAACAAGAAAACGAGCGGCAGTTCCAAAGGAATCCGTGGCAGCAGGAAGAGATGCGTCTGGATCGGAAGCATTTTTCCAAAATCGCCTTTGGACTGTTGATCTACAGCATTTTAGGGGGCGGCCTGCAGTATCTGGCAGCCGGAGTGATCTGGACAAGCGGATGGGACTATACGCCTTACCGCAGCACACTGAACTGGATCTTAATACTGGTATGTATGTACCTGATTGCAGCTCCTTTGACAGCTGCTTATTTCCAAAGTGTACCAAAATTCGGACAAGTCCGGAATGAGCGGTGGGAGCTTCGGGCCTGGCTTGTGGTATTTTTCATCGGCAATGCTATGGCCTATTTTGGAAATATGATCGGCAATATCGTCACCAGTGTTTCTGGTTCTGTGTCTGCCGATTACGAAAATCTGGTGGACATGATCTTTCAGGGAAATCTGTTTTTTACCTTTCTGACTGTGGTAATCGGCGCACCGATTGTGGAGGAGCTGCTGTTTCGGAAGTTTCTGATCGACCGCACGATTGGATATGGGGAAAAGATATCAGTCCTGCTTTCCGGAATCCTGTTCGGTGTGATGCATGGAAATTTCCAACAGTTCTTTTATGCCTTTGCCCTGGGCTGTCTGTTTGGGTATATTTATTGCAAGACAGGAAAGATACGGAACACGATCTTGTTTCATATGTGGATCAATTTCAGCGGAAGTATCCTGGTGCCATTAATGAGCCGTCCGGTTATGAATGTTTTGGAGGATGCCGGCACGGAGGCGGAAATTCTGACACAGGTGATGGCACATCCGATGATCCTGATCGCCGGCATCGCAGTGCTTGTGTATGTAGCGGGACAGTTTCTTGCGGCAGTTGCCGGAGTTGTTTTGTTTTTTGTGTTTAAAAAATATATCTGCTTTTATCCGGGGATCCGCAGGCTTCCTAAAGGAACTGTATTTCGGACCGTGATAGTGAATCCGGGGATGCTGGTGTTTTTTGCGCTGTGCCTGCTGGAATTTATATGAATGTTTAAAAGGTGAGAGAAAACGGGATGATCGTTTCTCTCACCTTTAATTTGCTGAATTGCCTCGGAAGCTGTTTTGTTCCATTTTAATTCGATGACCAAAGTTGGCATATTGGAACCGTTTTTGGGTAAATATACAACGTCAGCATAGCCTTTCCAGAGTTTG
The DNA here is from genome assembly GCA_030524635.1 of Lachnospiraceae bacterium. Taxonomy (GTDB): domain Bacteria; phylum Bacillota; class Clostridia; order Lachnospirales; family Lachnospiraceae; genus Caccovicinus. Next base: position 52,637 of record JAUNGG010000024.1, on the reverse strand, counting down.
GGTTTAAAATCATATTTTATCTTCATCTTATCATAAGGAAAGGCTGATATCACCATTTAAAATCGATAGAGAGCAATTTGGCAGCCCTGCCAGCTTTGTTTTTTCATCACGCCGATCCTTTCCTTTTTTGTTCTGTAAAAACAATGAAGAAATGTCTCAAATCTTCTAAAATAAAATTCAGAAAAAGGAAAAACTTACAATTCCTGGAAATACCCTACGGGTATCCCTGAGTGCCCGAAAAATCGGGCGAATAGAGGAAAGGAGAGCCAGTGATGAAGGATTATCAGCAAAGGGTTATATTTGACAAGAACTGCACATTCCCTGTTTACGATAAGGTGGATGTGCTGGTATGCGGCGGAGGTCCGGCGGGAGTGGCAGCAGCGGAGACGGCGGCAAGGCGCGGACAAAAGACGCTTTTAATTGAACGGTTAGGCTTTTTAGGAGGAGCTGCGGTGGCCGGATACTCGGGAACCATCTGCGGGCTGTTCTACTGCAGTGACGCACCGAAGGAGGATGGGCCGCGTCAGGCCGTCTTCGGATGGACGGACCGGTTTTATCAGGAGCTGAAAAAGCGGGGCCATGTGACCCAGCCTCAGCTTTATGGAAAGACGTATTTAGTTCCATTTGATCCTCAGGGCTGGAAGGAGACAGGGGAGGATATGGTGCTGGCATCCGGCGCTAAGATCCTTTACCACACGTCTGTCATTGGGGTGATAAAGGAAGGCGAGCGATTTATCGGCGTTGTAATTGACACAAAGAGCGGTCTGGCGCAGATACGGGCCAAGGTGCTGATCGATGCTACCGGCGATGCAGATCTGATCTGCCGGGGCGGATTGGAGTTTACCATGGGTGATCATGGCAATATCCAGAATCCAACGATGATCTTCCGCCTGGGCGGCGTGGATGTGAAACGGTTTCAGGAGGCCTGGGGCGAGGATACTATTTCACCGGATTGGGTGACGGAAAAGATGAAGGAGGCAAACCAGAAGGAGGGCTACCAGATGCCCCGGCTTAAGGTATGGGTATATCCCACCAACCGTCCGGGAGAGCTGTTTATGAATGTAACACTGATCAATGGACGGGATGGCCGTGCATTGAATGTATGTGATCCGGATGATCACACGGAGGCCGAGCAGGTGGCCAGAAAGCAGGTGTATCAGTACGCCAGATTTTTTAAGGAACAGATACCAGGCTGCGAGAACAGCTTTGTAAATGATCTGTCCTGTGAGGTGGGAGTCCGCCAGACCAGAAGCATTGTAGGGCTTCAGCGTTTGAACAATGAAGATGTGGCGGCAGCCAGAAAGCGTCCGGATGGGATTGCCCGCTGCCCGTGGCCCATTGAGCTGCATAATGGAGAGAAGCCATATATGTTCTGGCTGTTAAATGATTATTACGAGATCCCATACGGTGCGCTGGTTCCGGAAGCGGGTGAGGGCATTCTTGCGGCAGGGCGGAACCTCTGCGCGGAGCATCAGGCCCTGGCAAGCTGCCGGGTGACGGCCCAGTGCTTCGGCTATGGGCAGGCGGCCGGGATCGCAGCGGATATGGCCATCCGGGAAGGAAAGCGGCTGCGGGATATTCGGGGAGAGCAGGTAAGGAAGACTTTGAATGAAGAAGGCGCAGGGCTGGATTAAGCTGGTATGGCTGCTTTGGCCTGCTGCTTCTGGAAATAAGAGCATGATAATCATTGTATTATAATACCAATAAAACGATAATTTTTGGTGTGGCACAACAATGCTGGTATCCTATGAGGATGATATGATTAGAGCATAAAAACAGCAGGAATCAGACAGAAGACAGCAGCCAGAGAAAGCTGATTTGGAGAAGCTGTCAGACTGCTGAAAAAGTATATGAATATGAAGACAGAAAAGGGGAATGAATCATGAATTTAAGAAGTAATTTTGAGCCAGGTACCACCAGATGGGCGGTTAGAAGAACACAGTGGAAGAGCATGGGAATTTCTGAGGAGGATATGAATAAGCCGAAGATCGCAGTGATCAACACCTCCAACAAGCTTTCCAGCTGCTTTATCCATGTAGATAAGATTTCCCAGGCAGTACAGGATGCGATCAAGGCGGCAGGCGGCGTTCCATTTGAGGTCCGCACCGTGGCTTCCTCCGACTTTGTTACCTCTGCCGGAAAAAAGGCCCGCTATCTGATGCCTACCAGAGATCTGATCGTCAACGAAGTAGAATGCATGGTAGAAGGTGCAGTGCTGGATGGAATCGTATTCTTATCCTCCTGTGATAAGACCACACCGGCCCACTGTATGGCAGCAGCCCGTCTGAATGTGCCCAGCATCGTCTTAACCTGCGGCTACCAGTTAGGCGGACAGTGCATGGCAGGGGAATTTGTGGATATTGATGATGTGTATGAAGCCATCGGCGCAGTCGCCTGCGGCTCCAAGACCTTTGAGGAGCTGGTGGATATGACCAATCACGCCATTACAACTCCTGGTGTATGTGCAGGTCTGGGAACGGCAAACTCCATGCACATTGTAGCGGAGGCTCTGGGTATGTCTCTGCCGGGCAATGCACCCATCCTGGCAGACAGCCCCAAGCTTTACAAGTACTGCCAGCTGGTAGGCCAGCGTATTGTGGAGATGGTGGAAAAGGATGAGCGGCCCCGCACCGTGATTACAAAGGAAGCCATTGAAAATGCAATTATGGTGGTCTTAGCTATCGGCGGCTCTGTTAATACGGTAAGACATCTGTCTGCCATTGCAACCGAGGCGGAGATCAAGATGGATGTGGTAAAAACTTATGAAAAGTTTGCAGATACCATTCATCTGTTAACGGCAGTAAGACCGAACGGCCCGTTCCGCACCGAGGATTTGGAAGCAGCAGGCGGCTGCCGTGCCGTGATGAAGCGTCTGGAGGAATACCTCCATTTAGATGCCATGACCGTATCTGGAAAAACGGTTGCAGAAAACATTCAGGATGCCAAGGTGCTGCGTGACGAGGTCATCAAGCCAATGGAAGATCCCCAGAGCACCCGTCCAGGTGTGGGCATTCTGCGAGGCAACCTGTGCCCCAATGGAGCCATTGTAAAGCTGTCTGCAGTTCCTAATGAGATCCCAAGCTTTGAAGGCAAGGCGGTTATCTTTGAGGGCGAGGATGAGGCGATTAAGGTTGGCTTAGGACAGGGCAAGATCAAGCCGGGTGATGTGATCGTACTGCGGAACATGGGGCCGAAGGGCGGTCCTGGAACGGTATTTGCATGCAGCTTTGTGGCAGCATTAAATGGTGCGAACCTGGCATCTCAGGTAGCAGTTGTGACGGATGGTGAGCTTTCCGGACTGAACCGGGGCATCGTGGTCGGACAGGTTATGCCGGAGGCGGCAATGGGCGGCCCGCTGGCTGTGATCCGGGAAGGCGAGATCATTAAGCTGGATTTTGTAAACCGCACCATGAATGTGGACATCCCCCAGGAGGAACTGGACAGACGTGTAGCCCAGTGGAAGCCGGCAGAGCGTGAGCTGGCACCAGGATATCTGGCACAGTATCATGAGCTGGTTCAGCCTATCGAGCAGGGCGCGGTTCTGGGATACCGTTCCTTCCGTGACCGGTAATACAGAGTGGAAGGTACGGAGCAGTTACAGATCCAGATGATTTATGGTATGATTTAGCATATCGTTATCTTTATAAAGCAAGGATTGGGAGGACTGGAATGGACAATTTGGTTATGTGGAAAGACAAAATGAAGGATAAACCGCTGATTGGCTGTTTTGTAACCTTTGCGCTGCCGGATATGGCGGAATACACGGCCAGGCTGGGATTTGATTTTCTTTTGATCGACAATGAGCACGGCGTGATGGAGCAGTCGGTGCTGGCGGATATGGTACGTGCGTCCCAGTGCGCCGGGGTTCCGGCGGTGGTGAGATGCACGGAAAAGAGCTATGACCACATTCAGAAGGCACTGGATTTCGGCGCAAATGGTATCCAGCTCCCATTGGTGAATACGGCAGAAGATGCGAAAAAGGTGGTAGCCATGGGCAACTTTCCGCCAGTTGGCAAGCGCGGGGTGGCATTCCTCCCACGCGCTGCCGGATATGGCCTGGTAGAGGATAAGAAGGCTTATCTAAAGCGTGCCAATGAGACAAAGCTGCTCTGCTGTCAGGTGGAGACCCAGGAGGCCATCGATCATCTGGATGAGATCCTGGCGGTAGATGGGATCGATGTATATTTCATCGGACCTGGTGATCTGTCCACCTCCGTAGGCATGAACACAACCGATCCGGAATTTTTGGCATTAGTTGAGAATACCATAAAGCGGATCACAGCAGCAGGAAAAACTGCCGGATACTATGTAGGATCTGCGAAAGCGGCAGAGCAGGCCATCGGCTGGGGCGCCAGATATCTGGTAACGGCGATCACTCCGTACATGGCAGCCGGGGCGCAGAAATTCCTGACGGATGTGCGGACCGGTAAGGAGCATGCCATGCAGGTGAAGGATGCTTATTAAAGTATGTTAATGAAAAAGAAAGGAAGAGCCCACATGTGGAAATTTCATCAGCCCGTTAATGTGATCTTCGGAGAAGGTGAGATTGCAAATATCGGAACTTATTTAAATGAATATGGCTTAAACAGAGCATTTATGGTAGCAGATTCCTTCCTGGTGGAATCTGGTGCGGCCGGATCCATCGAGAGCTTTGCAGCAGGAAAGGTAGTGGGGATCAGCTCTGATGTAGAGCCCAATCCAACCATCAAAAATGTTGCAGATGTAGTGAAAAAAATGAACCAGGTAAATGCGGACTGTATTATCGCCTTCGGCGGCGGCAGTGCAATGGATTGTGCCAAGGCAGCGGCGGTGGCGGCAGCAGAGCACTGCAGTCCGGAAGAGCTGCTGAATGGGTTCCAGATCACAAAGGCACTGCCTGTCATTGCCATCCCAACCACAGCCGGCACCGGCAGTGAGGTGACAGCCGGTGCGGTGCTGAGCGATAAGGAAAAGGGGATCAAGGCAGCCATCTTCAGCCCGGCCATCTTCCCCACAATTGCCATCGTAGACCCGGAGCTTACCCTTACCGTTCCGGCCATGGTAACAGCTGCAACTGGACTGGATGTACTGGCCCATGCCTTTGATGCCATGACCAGTGTAAAAGCCAATGAGGCGACAGATGCTTTGGCTCTTGGCGCGGCAAAGCTTGCCTGCAAATACCTGGAGCGTGCCGTAGCGGACGGCTCTGACCGGGAGGCCAGAGCCGGCATGTCCAAGGCCAGTCTGATTGCCGGACTGGCATTTTCCCAGACCGGGACCACCGGCTCCCATGCCTGCTCCTATATTCTGACTTCCAAATATCAGGTTCCTCACGGCGAGGCCTGTGCCTTTACGTTGGATGCCTGGCTTTTGATTAATTCTAAGGTAAAGCCGGAGCTGAACTGCTATGCAAAGGAACTGGGATTTGCACAGGTACAGGAGCTTTCCGACTGGCTGAATCAGCTTAAGGAGAAGTTTGGGATGCGTACCAGGCTTTCTCAGCTTGGCATTCAGACAGACGATCTGGCGGAGCTTACCGCCGCATCCATGAAGTCCTCCAATATGACCAACAATATCGCGCAGATTGGAGAGGAAGGGGTATATACTATTTTCAAGAGCAAGCTGTAGCTCGTTACATATGATTTTTTCTTCTTTTTGCAACTTTTCCCTGGAGCAGCCGCTTTTGCTGAGAAATCAGCGGGAGCGGCTGCTCCTTTTTAAATCATATGAAAAAGAAGCCTGCCCGGACTGGCTGTATTGCTTCTGATCGATGATCCTGTCTCAGTGACCGGACAGCATCTCGTGCTGCAGGTAAAAGCACAGGCACCGCAGCAGAGCGGCATCCTTTGGATTGGCGATGGGATTGATCTCCAGAACTTCCTTTACCTTCTTTAACCGGGCAATGACGGAATTTTTGTGCAGATGGAGCAGCTGTGCCGCCGCCTCCAGCTTCATGTCAGAGGCAACCAGGCCTTTGCTGGTTTCCAGAAACTGGCTTGTGTCCAGGTTTTCCTGAATCACCTGATCATAATAATCAAAAAGCGGTGCCATCACTTCCTTGCTGCAGTGTTCCAGCAAAAGTTCCAGCAGATGATCCATGAGAAACGTGGTGATCTCCATTGAATTTTTCCGGCGGGAGGCCAGCCACAGCAGATTCTGATAGGTGTTCTGGTAATGAATGAATTTCGTCTGAACGGGGCCGATAAAAAATTTGTAGGTCAGCAGCTGTTCACTGGTGGATTCCCGGTCGATAAATTCAATTTTTAGCCGTTCCATGCAGGCGTTCAGAGTTTCTGTTCCATAGAGATCATGAGAATCCCTGGAGAATGATTTCAGCAGAAAGATTCCGCGGTCCACCGGGAGAACGATGTCCTGATGCCGGTAGCAGCTGCAGGAAGCATAGGAATCCAGAAAATGCTGAATGATCGTGTTTAAGTATTCGGAATAGAAGCGGATATAGATGGGGATCCGCGGATAGTCATCGGAAAGCTTCATCCGGGAGGCAGCCTTTTTGATGCTGACCTCGTTTAACGGCGATTCGGCCAGCAGAACATGGGCAAAATTCCACAGGCTGTTGTGGCCCTTCATGCTGGCATTTTTCTTATATTCATATTCATACATGGTTTCAAAGGTCAGCTTTACCATCTTTGCAATTTCTGTGATTTCGTCTGGATTTCCGCTGACACCGATCACACCGATGGTCTCATTGCTGCTGGTAAGGCGCAGATTCACGCCAGGGGCATTCACACCGATCAGGTCCCGGGTGGGCTCCGTGGTTACCAGCATCGGCAGGCTGTTTTGTATGATTTCGTAAGCGCAGATATGGAAATCACCTACCCGCTCCTTTGATGTACTGGCAATAATAACGCCCCGCTCGTCCATCACATTAACCTTGATTTTCATATTTTGTTCGATTTTTCTCACAAAATTCTGAGCGAATATTTTATTGATCATAGGAACCTCCATTGTGGATATCAGATGCTTGTTTTTGTGTTTTTTAGTATATCACATTGTATTGAAAGTTAAAAGATATCTTTGCTTATTGTGTCCGTAAGATAATGAATTTTATGTGATAAGCTGGTATGATTTAGACAGTGAAAGGAAACTGAAAGAGAAAAATAAAGAAGTGAAATAAGCAAAGGAGAAACACATATGGAAAAGAGATTAAGCCCGGTAGTAAGGTTGGAAAAAGAAGATAATGTAGTAGTTGCAAGACATGAGATTCCGGCAGGAACCGAGATCCCGGAGGAGGGAATCACCACGCTGCAGCCAGTTCCGGCTGGTCATAAAGTGGCAACCCGCCTGATCAGAAAAGGGGAGCCGGTGTTAAAGTACAATACGGTGATCGGCTATGCAGCCGAGGATACGGTTCCGGGAACCTGGATGCACAGCCATAATATCCAGTTCGATGAGGTAAACAAGGATTATGCATTTTCAAGAGATTATAAGCCGGTGGAGCTGATCCCGGAGGATCAGAGGGCTGTCTTTATGGGAATCGTCCGGGAGGATGGAAGAGTGGCAACCAGAAATATTATCGCCATTCCTGTTGCCGGAAACTGTGCGGCTACGGTTGCAAGAAAGATCGCCAATTATTTTAATGAAGAGCGGATGAAAGCGTATCCCAATGTAGATGCAGTGGTTCCCTTCATCACCGGTATCGGCTGCGGCATGGAGATGACCGGTGAGCCGATGGATCTGCTGCGGCGGACCATCTCCGGACATGTGGCAAATCCAAACACAGCAGGTGCGTTAGTCTGTGCCCTGGGTTGTGAGCGGAATAATATCGACAAGATGTTTGAAGCAGAAGGAATGAAGGAGGGCAAGATGCTCCGCAGGCTGGTAATGCAGGAGGTGGGAGGAACCAGAAAGGCTATTGAGCTGGGAATCCAGATGGTAAAGGAGATGCTGGAGGAGGCCAATAAGGTCAAGAGGGTTCCCGTTTCGGCGGAGCATCTGGTGCTGGCGCTTCAGTGCGGTGGTTCTGACGGCTTCTCCGGTCTGTCTGCAAACCCGGCACTGGGAAAGGCTGCTGACAAGCTGGTGAGAAATGGAGGAACTGTGATCCTGGCCGAGATCTCCGAGCTGTTCGGCGTGGAGCATACCCTGACCTGCAGGGCAAAGACGCCGGAGGTGGGACAAAAGCTGGTAGACCGTCTGAACTGGTGGCTGAAATACAATGAAGGCAGAGACTGTCAGATCAACGGAAAGGTAAGCCCTGGAAACAACGCAGGCGGACTTGCCAATGTGTTGGAGAAATCCTTAGGCGGCGCCAAGAAGGGCGGAAGCACTCCGGTCAATGCAGTTTACAAGTATGCAGAGCGGGTGACAGAAAAAGGCCTGGTCATCATGGATACCCCAGGCTATGACCCGATGAGCGTGACCGGCGAATTTGCAGGGGGCGCCACCATCTGTGCATTTACTACAGGAAGAGGCTCCTGCTTCGGCTCCACTCATTGCCCAACTGTCAAATTGGCTTCTAACAGCGAAATGTATGAGCGGATGATCGAGGATATGGATATCAACTGCGGTCAGATCATCGATGGTGAGAGAACCATTGAGGAGATGGGAGATATTATCTTTGAGAAGCTTCTGGCAGTGGCGTCCGGTGAGAAGAGCAAATCGGAGGAGCTTGGCGTAGGAGCAGATGAATATGTGCCGTGGCCTATCGGCGTTATGGCGTAGATCCGTCTTTTCAGGCTGTGCATAAAGTAATTTGTGCACAGCCTCTGTTGTTTTTGTAAAAATACTTGAAAATTCTGTCAGTTATGCTTACAATACCAATGTAAATCAATAATTAAATAGTGGGAGAATCATTACAGAGCAAGAAGGAGACATTATGAAAAAAAGAACTCTTTTTTTAAGTGTGATGGCACTTCTGGTATCTGCTGCACTCTGCGGATGCGGCGGCAGCAAGAGTACAGAAGCTTCGGAACCTGTGAAGAATTCTTCAGAAGCACCAGCCTCTTTGGCAGCGGAAGCGGAGACGACCGCAGCAGCAGAGACGGCTGAACCAGGTGACGGCGGAAGCGCAGTGGTAGGCGTTACCCATGATCTGGTTAGTCTTGACCCCCATCAATCGACGGACGCAAGAACTAGAAGTGTGGTATTTAATCTTTATGAAGGGCTGGTAAAGCCTGATCCGGACGGTAATCTGATACCGGCTGTGGCAAGTGACTACAAGATCTCAGATGATGCAGCGGTTTATACCTTCACATTAAGAGACGGCCTAAAATTCCATGATGGAAGCCTGGTTACTGCCGAAGATGTTAAATATTCTATCGAGCGTTACGCGGAGATTCAGGGTGAGTCTTCCGCGTTTTCTGTTTTTGATCACGTGGAGATCCCAGATGAGAAGACGGTTGAGGTGTATCTGAAGGAAGGGTACTCGGAGTTTCTGCCGGAGATTACCTTCGGCATTATTCCGGCATCCAACCCGGATCCGGAAAAGAATCCCATCGGCACAGGACCCTTTAAATTTGTTTCCTACACTCCAGGACAGAAACTGGAGGTGGAAAAGTTTGAGGATTACTGGCAGGAGGGGCTGCCTCATCTGGATCATGTGGAATTTAAGATCACCGCAGATTCCGATACAGCATTTATGGAGCTTCAGGCCGGAACCATCGACATTCTTGACTATCTGACCGGTGCCCAGGTAAAGGCGGCCGGAGCAGACTGCCAGATTCTGGAAGGAACCCAGAACATGGTGCAGGGAATGTTCCTGAATCATGCATATGAGCCTCTTTCTGATGTGCGGGTCCGCCAGGCCATCTGCTATGCGGTAAATAAGGAGGAGATCAACAATTTTCTCTATGATGGAAAGAGCCATCTGATCGGTTCCCATATGATTCCGAAGCTGGTGCGCTACTATGAGCCGGCAGCAGAAAATCAGTATCCTTATGATACAGAGAAGGCAAAGGAGCTTCTGGCAGAGGCTGGATACCCGGATGGATTTGACCTGGAGATCATTGCCACCACAGCATCCACCCAGTATATGGATGCGGCGCAGATCATTGCCGACCAGCTGACACGGGTGGGCATCCGGACCACCATCCGCCAGATCGAGTGGAGCTCCTGGCTGGATGAGGTGTACCATGGAAAGCAGTTCCAGGCGACCGTGGTAGGCTTTGACGGAAGTCTTGCCCCTAATTACTGGATGAAGCGCTATGTGACCGGCTCCTCAAAGAACTTTATGAACTATTCCAGCGAGGAATATGACGATACCTATCAGAAAGCACTTATGGCGGTTGATGACAGCGAAAAGGCAGAGCTATATAAGAGATGCCAGATGATCCTGGCAGAGGATGCAGAATCTGTATTTATCCAGGATCCGGCAAATTATGTGGCAGTGAACAATCGGCTTGGCGGATACCAGTTCTATCCGCTTTCTGCCCAGGATCTGTCTGTGGTATACGAAAAGTAAAAGCAGCGAAAACGCAACTCATTTAAAATCGTTACAAGCAAAACAAACATGATGAAATATATTACAAGAAAATTTGTTACTCTCATTATTACACTATTATTGATTTCTGCAATGACCTTTGGGGCATTTTCGGTAATTCCCGGAGATGCCTCTGTTTCCAGATTGGGAACAGAAGCGACCCAGGAGCAGATTGAGGCGCTGCGGGAGGAGATGGGATTGAATCGTCCGATCACAGAGCGGTATGCTTCCTGGGTTTTTGATGCCATACATGGTGATTTCGGAGAATCCCTCCGGTACAGCGGCATCACGGTGCAGGAGCTTTTGGAGGACCGGCTTCCGGTTACTGTGCTTCTGGCCGTGATCGCATTGATTATGATGTTTGCGTTTTCTGTGCCGCTGGCGCTGCTTAGCGTCCGGTTTAGGAACCGCTGGCAGGATACGGTGATCAGCCAGCTTGTTCAGGTGGTGATGGCGATTCCCTCCTTCTTCTTGGGGATCCTTTTAACGTATCTGTTTGGGATCGCCCTGCATATGTTCCAGCCTGGAAAATTTATCTCTCCCTCGGAGGATTTCTGGGCTTCGGTCCGCTATCTGATCTTTCCGGCCATGGCGATTGCACTTCCAAAAGGGGCCATGGTGATCCGGTTTATCCGCAATGCGGTGCTGGGCGAAATGAAAAAGGAATATGTGCGGACGGCAAGGAGCAAGGGAAACGGCAAGGACCGGATCCTGTATGTGCATGTTCTGCGGAATGCATTGATTCCGGTGATCACCTTCGGGGCAATGATCGCGGCCCAGGTGCTGGCAGGAAGCATTATCGTGGAGCAGGTATTCAGCGTTCCGGGCGTGGGGCGGCTTTTGGTATCCTCTATTTCAGCCAGAGATTATCCGGTGGTGCAGGCGATCGTGATCTACATTACGGCGATCGTAGTGATTATGAATTTTGCGGTGGATGTGCTGTATCAGATTGCAGATCCGAGGGTGAAGGGAGATCAGGGATGATGAGAAGGAAGAAAAACTGGAATCTGATCATCGGGCTTTCCATAACCGGCGTGATTCTGGCGGCGGCCATTCTGGCCCAGTTCTGGACGCCCTACTCAACGACAGAGATGGATTCCTCCGCGGTAAATCTGGCGCCCTGTCTGCTGCATCCCATGGGGACCGATAATTTCGGCCGGGATGTGTTAAGCCGGGTGATGAACGGCAGCGGGATCACCTTTCTCACTGCCTTTACATCGGTGGCCATCGGTGCCTTTTTCGGCATTATTCTCGGCGCTGTTACCGGGTATTACGGAGGCCTTTTTGATGAGGTGGTGATGGGTGTGGTGAATATGATCCTGGCATTTCCCAGCATCCTGCTGGCGCTGATCTTTATCAGCTTTCTGGGAGCCGGGACGGGGAACCTGATCGCTGCTCTGGGTATCCTTTATATTCCGCCTTTTGTGCGGATCGTGAGAAGCGAGGTGATCCGGTGCCGCGACCTTGATTTTGTGAGAAGCGCCAAAGTGATGGGCGTAAAGCCGGTTCGGATCATCTTTTCTCATATCCTTCCCAATGCGGTGATCAGTATTTTATCCACACTGACCGTTACCTTTAACAATGCAGTGCTTTCGGAGGCGGGCATGAGCTATCTGGGACTTGGCGTGCAGCCGCCGATCCCCAGCCTGGGGCGGATGCTTTCAGAGGCCCAGTCCTACCTGAGTATTAATCCATGGTACGGCCTGTTTCCGGGGGTGGTGATCATTCTGATTATTCTTGGATTTGCGCTGATCAATGAAGGACTGCAGTACAAATAAACAAATATAAAACAGGAGGCGGCTATGGAAGCATTGCTGGAGGTACAAAATCTTTCTGTCACCTTTGCGGAGGGCGGACATCAGAAAACAGCAGTGGATCATATCTCCTTTACTGTGAAGAAAGGTGAGATTCTGGGTGTAGTAGGAGAGTCTGGTTCCGGGAAATCCATGACGGCACTGACCGTTATGGGGATCCAGCCGGAGGATGCGAAGGTGTCTGGAAGGATCCTTTTTCAGGGAAAGGAGCTTTTAAGCCTGTCGGAGGAGGAGAGAAACCAGATCCGCGGAAACGGCTTAGGGATGGTGTTCCAGGAACCGATGACCTCATTAAACCCGGTATTAAAGGTAGGCATGCAGGTGGCGGAAAGCTTAAAGCTCCACACCAATCTGCCGTCAGATGAGATCCGGGAACGGACGTTGGAGACGCTAAGAAGGGTGGGCCTTTCAGATGCAGAAGGGATTTATGATAAGTATCCCCATGAGCTTTCCGGCGGAATGCGCCAGAGGGCAATGCTGGCGATGGCCATGATCCACACACCGTCGCTGCTGATCGCGGATGAACCCACTACGGCGCTGGATGTGCTGGTGCAGGCACAGATCCTGGAGCTGATTCGGACGCTTCATCAGGAGCGGCAGATCTCCGTCCTGTTCATTTCCCATGACTTGAAGGTGATCCGACAGGTGTGCGACCGGGTACTGGTGATGCGGGGCGGAAGAATCCTGGAGGAAGGGACGGTTAAAAAGGTATTTGAAACACCGGAGCATGCTTATACGAAAAAGCTGGTAGGGGCATCAGTAGAGCGTACCGGCGATTTCCGGACCGAAAAGACGGTGCTTTCCGTCCGAAATTTAAATGTACATTATAAGAATAGGGCACTGCTGCCTGGAAGAAACCAGGGAAAAAAGCAGGTGCTTTCCGATGTCAGCTTTGATGTACGGGAAGGTGAGATCTTTGGTATCGTAGGGGAGAGCGGATGCGGAAAATCCACACTTGCCAGAACGATCACTGGTCTTCATAAGGAATATGAAGGCCAGATTGTGACAGGCGGGGAGACTGGTCCGCAGATGGTGTTTCAGGATCCCTTCGGCTCACTGAATCCTGCCAGAACGATCGGCTGGATCCTGGAGGAGCCGCTGAAGGTCCGCGGGATCCGAAGCCGGGCAGAGCGGAAGCAGATGGTCACAGAAATGCTGCAGGATATCGGGCTGGATGCATCCTTTGCGAAACGGTATCCCCGCGAGCTTTCCGGCGGGCAGCGGCAGCGGATCAGTATTGGGCTTGCATTGTCCATGAATGCAAGGCTCCTGATCGCGGACGAGCCGGTATCGGCGCTGGATATTACAATCCAGGCACAAATTTTGGAATTGCTTCTGAAAATCAACCGGGAAAAGAAGACTGCCATCTTATTTATCACCCATGATCTCAGTCTTGTACGCAGGATCTGCCACCGGGCGGCAGTGCTGTATGAAGGGAAGATCCTGGAGATCGGGGATGGAAGGGAGATCTGTGATCATCCGAAGGCGGAGTATACCAGGCAGCTTCTGGCGGCAGCGCTGGATGAAAACCGGATGGCTGAAATGAAATAAGGAAGCCGGGAAAAATGAAAAGCAGTGCAGGTGGTCGGATTCCTGATTGCCTGCACTGCTTTTGCGGTAGGAGAATAGAAGCATGATTGTAACATGTCAGTTTTTACTTCTGCCGCGACAGCTTTTTCGACAGGAGCCGCAGAGTGTCCAGCTTTTTCCGGTCGCTGTCAGACAGGTTTTCTGTCAGGATCTCTGTGATCAGCTCGGTTTCCTGGTCTGTGAACTGCAGTCCCTTCTTCTGCGCTTCCAGGTTAAAATCCACAAAGGCGCTTAAAAGCTGATTCTTCGGCATTTTTGCCAGACGGTTTGAAAATGAGATCAGCAGATCCAGCTTTTGAGGATTCATTCCCTGCAGGCGCGGGTCATTTTTCCATGATTTCTCCATAATTGGTTCCTTTCTTTTTGAATCGATTCCCTTACTAGGATCACTTATGAGCCGATTGCGATAACTTGTTTGTTTCTGCTATGTAAAGGCCTGCATCGTCTGCATCATAAGCTGAATATTTTCCAGCCGGCTCTGCTGCTCCGGCGGAAGAAGGGCTTTAAGCTTTTCTAGCATCATGACAGCCGAGGGAATGCTGTTTTCAGCGGCAGAGGCTGCCGATACAGATGAATCCGGCGGGGCGGAGGAGACGCTGTCCTGATAATTCCTGCGGATCTGGAAGCCCTGCATGATATTAATGATCACATCGATCATGTCCTGCTCCTGCTTGGTCCCGTAGGGCTTCATGGCATTCAGCATTTCTATGGGAGAGGATTTATCCTGCTCCACGGAGCAGATTCCCATCTCTCCCTCCGGACCTTCCCGGAACAGCTCCATGGTGCGCATCAGCTCATTGCTTTTTACAAAAAGTGACAGATATTTCTGCTGGGAAATCTGAACATAGGGAAGGGCTGCTTTTATCATCTGGAGATGATGGTCGCCGATCAGATAATCCAGGTCTGTAAGTTTCAAATCATCTTTTTCCATCCTTTACCATCCCAATCTTTTTTGGTCTGCAACTGTTCCACATCGTTACAGTTACCTTTGCTCTTAATATTATGTGTGGTGCAACGGATTTATTCTGCTGCATATCATAATTTTATAAGGAGGTTTTCAGAAATGATTTGTATGAAACTGGTGATAGACGGCAATGCCGTATATGAAATAGATGAGGATTGTATGGAACGCCGCAGAAAGCGCTTAGAGGAGCTGGAACGGCGTCAGGGAAACAAAAGCCTGGAGAAAACAGAGGGAAACAAAGAATTAAAGTAACGATTCAGCAGCAAACAGCAGAAAGGCATCCGGGAAAATCGGATGCCTTATGCAAGGTGACAGAATGAAGCTGTCAGGAACCGGATTTTTTGTGCCTTAGAAGCCAGAAAGCCAGATTAGCAGGCACGGTCCGGTTTAGAATTTCAGTGCGTCTTGACATGCCTGGATGAGATGCGCTTATGGGAGGCGCGCCATGTTCTGCATCACAAAAAGATTGCTGCGCGCCTCACGCAATGGCCTTGCAGAATTAGCAGAAGAATCCGCCATTGCCGCCGCAGCAGCACAGGAGAATGATAATCCAGCAGAAGTTTCCGCCGAAGCCGAAGCCGCATCCGCAGTTATGTTCGAAGCATCCGGAGTTGCATCCGCTGTTGCCGCCACAGCAGCACAGGATCAAGATCAGGAAGATCAGGTTTGAACAATTATTTCCTCCTGTTTGGCACTCACATCCACATCCGCAATTTGTTGCTGCTACATCACTCATGTTAAATCCTCCATAATTTTCTTTACACTCCATCATATGTGCAACGGCTTGCCATAGTTTCCTTGAATTTAACAAAATTTAAGAAATGGAATATTGAGGAATGGATAGGCTTCGGTTATAATGAAAAGAACTTGCAGATGTAAGGGCTCTTGTTCGAGGCATTCTCGATTTCATGGAGAACAGGGAAATAAAAATAAGGAGATCATTTAATTAATGGAATTGAATTCAGAAACAATAAAAAAGCTGCGCGGCCTGATCGTATTTACGGTAGCTGCAGTTGTGGTCGGGATCAATTACCGCCGTGTGCTGGCGATTGCAGGTGTTGGATTTCACATGCTGTTCCCGTTTATTCTGGGGGCTGCGATTGCATTTATCCTGAATGTGCCCATGCGCTTTATCGAGGGGCATTTGAGGATAAGGAAGGTCAATCTGAAGCGGATCTGCAGTCTGATTCTTACGATAATCGGGGTGGCGGGGGCTTTGCTGCTGGTATGTTTCGTGGTAACGCCCCAGCTTCTGGAAACCTTCCGCATCCTCCAGGGAAACATACCGGTGTTCTTTGCCGGCGCCCAGGTCTGGCTGGAGCAGATATTTGCCAGTGACCCGGAAGTTTTGGCGGTTATTCAGACGATCCAGATCGACTGGCAGAGCCTGTTTTCTCAGGTAATGGGATTTTTAAAGAATGGCGCCGGTTCTGTGCTCTCCGGCACGATCTCGGCAGCCATGTCCATTGTCAGCGGTGTGACCTCCTTTGGTATTGGACTGATCTTTGCTATTTATATTCTGCTTCAGAAGGAGAATCTGGGACGCCAGATGAGAAAGCTGATTCTTGCCTTCTGCCCGGATGCTGCCGCACAGAAGATCTTTCAGGTGGCAGCCCTTACGGAGCGCACCTTTTCCAGCTTTCTCACCGGACAGTGCCTGGAGGCGGTGATCCTGGGTGCCATGTTCTTTGTGACGCTGCTGGTGCTGCGGCTTCCCTTTGCCCTTCTGATCGGTGTACTGATTGCCTTTACGGCGCTGATCCCCATTTTCGGGGCGTTTATCGGTCTGGCTGTGGGTGCCTTTTTCATGCTGGTGACAGATCCTATGGATGCGCTGGTTTTTACGGTCACATTTTTTATCCTGCAGCAGATAGAAGGGAACCTGATCTATCCCCATGTGGTAGGCGGCTCAGTGGGACTGCCGTCGATCTGGGTTCTGGTGGCAGTTACCATCGGCGGAAGCGCCTTTGGCATCGTGGGGATGCTGGTATTTATTCCGCTGTGCTCCGTGATGTACGCACTGCTTCGGGAGGAAGTTAACGGACGGCTGGAGAAGAAGGGGCTGGCAGCTAAGAATCCGCCGAAAAGAAAGCAGAACCGAGGGTAGCAGGGAACCGGACGAAAAAACCAGGGCGGAATTATTCGCCCTGGTACATAAATTTGATCAGACGATCAACGTCTTCCGGTTCCGTTGCCACAAGATCCAGCTCACGGATATATGCGTGAGAAAACATACCGGCAATGGCCATACACTGGCTCAGCTTTGATTTTAAATTGATTTTGTCGCCTTCCGCCGAAACCAGTTCAACAGGCCCCTTGCAGGAATTTATCACCTCAAAGAATTTTTCTACATTTTCAATATTCTGAAGTTTCATAGGATAAAATCTCCTTTCTGGTAAAAATGTTCTGGTTAATTTTAAAAGAGCTGCTTTTGATCCCTTCAGGAATCGCCTGCATTATAGCATTTTCAATCAGCCGGAATCAATTTGGATTTTCACTGAAAATCCACCGGAAAGGCGTATTTTTCTGTACAACGTCACAAAATGCTAAACTAATTAGCAATTCTGCTCTTTGCGGAATTTCTTGATATCTTCCAGCAGGTAATGGGACAGGCGCAGTCCGCCCCGCCCAGTTCCAATCTGGATATCCGGCTTATTCGCTCCATGAAAATCGGAACCTCCGGTAGGCAGCAGGCCGTAATCCTTCGCCAGCTGCTGAAGGCGCGGGATCTGTCCTTCGTTGTGGGAGGAATGGTAGACCTCAAGTCCCTGCAGTCCCAGATCCTTTAAATAAGCGATCAGTTTTTCGTTTTCCGCCCATCCAAGCTTGTACTGCATGATGTGAGCCAGGGAAGGGAAGGAATGGTTGTCTGTCAGAATCCTCATGGCATGCTCAGGAGCGATCTTTTCCTTCCGCAGGCAGTATTTGCCGCCGTACTGGAGATATTTTTTAAATGCCTGATCCATAGAAGAGACGTAGCCCTTTTCTGCTAAAATCCGGGCAAAGTGGGCGCGGGTGACGACGGTATCCGGATTTCCGGCTTGAAGGTCCTCTAAGGTTATGGAGAAGCCGTCGGCCTGAAACCGCCGGATCATTTCTTCATTGCGCTGGTTGCGGATATCCAGAAGCTTTTGGAGCTGGGCGGAGAATGCAGGGTCATGGATATTGATATAGAGTCCTAAAATATGGATTTCTGTTTCCTGATAAACGCAGGAAAACTCGATTCCCGGAACCAGTTCGATTCCGGTGCGGCCAGCGGCTTTCACGGCCTCCTCGATCCCTGCTGTGGTGTCGTGATCCGTCAATGCAATGGCATCAAGCCCTTTTTCAGCAGCCAGTTCTACTACCTGGGTGGGAGAGAGGGTGCCGTCAGAGGCATTGGAGTGAACATGTAAGTCGATATATCCCATGGTAATCCTCCTGAAATAGTTTAGTAACACAATAGTAACATATTTTCCCGCCGATGTAAAATCTGACAAAAAACGAAAAAATATTGAATCCAAATTTTAAGAAATTAGTAATTCCATTTTATTTAAAGTATGCTATACTATAATCCGGTTAATATCTAAACGGACATGCCTGCTGACGCAGGCGTCACTATACATGAATGGGTGAATATAAATTATGAGTGAGTTAGAGAGAGGGCGCCGGACAGCCGGACAGAGCCGGGCAAAGGGCAGTGCAAAAAGTTCCAGAAAGAGCAGTTCTTCTTCCAGAAGCAGCAGCTTGGCCAGTGCAGGGAGAAGTTCTTCCAGAAGCAGTGCAGGAAGGAGCAGCTCCACCAGAAGCAGCCGGAGCACGTCTTCGGGATACAGAAGCTCCGGATATGGGAGAAACTCCTATACCTCTGCCAGACGTTCCCGCAACCGGAGAGGATCCGGCAGCAATCTGTGGCTGTTTATTGTAGTTCTGGTTCTTTTAGTAGCTGCAGTATCCATCATCTTTGCTGTGAAGGGAAAGAAGGATGCCGGGGACGGAAGTGAAACCACAGAAAGCACAGCAAATGCCAGCAGCGGCCCGGAGATCGAGCTGGAAAAGGAAGTTCTGGTAGATGGTATTTCCATTACCGGCATGAGCCGTGATGCGGCAAAAGGCGTGATTTTGAAGGAATTTCCTTGGTCGATGCAGGTGAAGTACGGAGAAGAGGTTTATGAAGTGGCCAACCTGATGGAAACCAAGGTGGACCAGCTTCTGGATGAGATCTATTCCGGCAAAGGGAAAGAGTCCTATACACTGGATACCAGCGGCCTTGAGGATGCAGTGACCGCACAGGCGGCAGCAGTTGCCCAGAAGTGGGATAAGAAGGCGAAGAATGGAGCGATCTCTTCCTTTGATAAATCGTCGAATAAATTTGTGTTCAGCGGGTCTGAGAATGGACTGGCAGTGGATCAGGAGAAGCTGATCGCAGATATGAATGCCGCGATTTCCCAGAAGCAGTTTGACGCAGTGATCGAGGCTGTGGTCAGCCAGGTAGCGCCGGAATTTGGGGAAGCGGCAGCGAAGGAAAAGTATAAAACCATTTCTACTGTCAGCACCAACACCACGGCCAACAGCAAGCGGAATACCAATGTGCGTCTGGCATGTGAGGCCATCAATGGCACGATCATTCAACCAGGGCATGAATTTTCCTTTAATGATGTGGTTGGCCAGCGTACTGAGGCAAAGGGCTATCAGGCGGCTGCCGCCTACAATAACGGTGAGGTGGTGCAGGAGATCGGCGGCGGCGTGTGCCAGGTATCTACCACTTTGTTTAACGCAGTGGTGAAGGCTGGACTTAAGACAACCGTGCGCCGGTCCCACACCTATGAGCCGTCCTACATTACTCCTGGACAGGATGCAGCTATCAGCTTTGGCGGACCGGATTATAAGTTTATGAATAATTCGGACATGCCCATCGGTATCCGGGCAAGCTATGGGGATCAGGTGTGCACCGTTTCCATCTATGGCGTGCCGATCCTGGAAGAAGGCGTAACCTATTCTCTGAAGTCAACAAAGCTGAAGGATATGGATTCACCGGCTCCTACTTATGAGGAGGATCCAACTCTGCAGCCTGGCGAGGAGAAGACGAAGAGCAAAGGAAGCCTGGGAAGTTATTGGGAGACAAGACTGGTGATCAAGAAGAATGGAGAAATCATCAGCCAGGAGGTTGATCATAATACCACCTATCGAGGTCATGCACCGGTTATTTTGCGGAATACGTCCGGAACGGTGGTGTCACCGGCTGAGACAACAGTAGCGGAAACCGTGATCCATTCCGATGGGGCGGCAGATGGCTTTGGCACAGGTTCTGGTGCCGCAGGGGAGAGCAGCAGCCAGGAAGAGACCAAGGCGGTGGAAACAAAGCCGGCTGAAACAAAGCCAGCGGAATCCACCACTGCGGCTGTACCAAGTACAACAGCTGCGCCGGCAACGGTTGCTCCCAATGAGAACGGACCGGGATTCTCCGGGCCTGGCAGTTCGGAGACGGTTTCCGGGCAGGGGCCTGGAAATGCAGGGAATGCCGGAGGTCCTCAGGTGATTGCGCCAAATCCTTTGACGGGGGTTGGGGCGCCGTGATGAGAGGAAAATGAAATAAATGAGAAGAGAGGGAAGCTGGGTGAGAATCTGGCTTCCTTTTTGGGTGAGGAGGGAATCGCTTGAGGGACGGGCTCTTGGGCTCTTGGCCTGACGGCCAAATCGCGAGGGAGAAGGGACGGGCTCTTGGCCTGACGGCCAAATCGCATGGGAGGAGCGAGCCGGGACTGTAAGCCAGGTGCCGCACGGCGGCACCTGGCTTTGCGGCTGTCGCCGCATGACCGCGAAAACATGGTGACTGAGCGGCGAGCAAGCTCTCCGAGCAGTCACCGTGTTTTCGTGGTCGCCCGGCTCGTAGTGAAAAAACATTGTATTTTTTACCATAATTATTTGCAATTTGTAGAATTATTGTTATAATATATACAGGTCAGTATTTCTGCTTTGCGGAAATATTATACTACTATCTATACCTTTTATGTAGGAGGAAAGTAAAATGGCAAGAAAAATGAAAACCATGGATGGTAATCAGGCTGCTTCTCATGCATCATATGCATATACTGATGTAGCTGCCATCTTCCCAATCACTCCTTCTTCTGTTATGGCTGAGCATACAGATGAGTGGGCTACTGATGGGAGAACCAACATCTTCGGTCGTACCGTACAGGTAACCGAAATGCAGTCTGAGGCTGGTGCAGCAGGTGCCGTACACGGCTCCTTATCTGCAGGTGCGTTGACCACCACCTATACCGCTTCTCAGGGTCTGTTACTGATGATTCCAAACCTTTACAAGATTGCTGGTGAGCAGTTACCGGGCGTTATCAATGTTTCCGCTCGTGCGATCGCTTCCCATGCATTATCTATTTTCGGTGATCACTCTGACGTTTACGCATGTCGTCAGACCGGCTGCGCTATGTTATGTGAGTCCAGCGTACAGGAAGTTATGGACTTAACTCCGGTTGCTCACTGTGCAGCTATCAAGGGCAAAGTTCCTTTCATCAACTTCTTTGATGGTTTCCGTACCTCCCACGAGATCCAGAAGATCGAGACCTGGGATTATGAGGACTTAAAGGATATGGTAGATATGGACGCTGTTGACGCATTCCGCGCTAACGCTCTGAATCCAAATCATCCATGCCAGAGAGGTTCCGCTCAGAACCCAGATATCTTCTTCCAGGCACGCGAGGCATGTAATCCATATTACAATGCATTACCTGCAATCGTACAGGAGTACATGGACAAGGTTAACGAGAAGATCGGTACCGATTACAAGTTATTCAACTACTACGGCGCTGCTGATGCAGAGCAGGTTATCGTAGCTATGGGTTCTGTAAATGATACCATCGAAGAGACCATCGACTACATGGTAAAGACCACCGGCGCTAAGGTTGGTGTTGTTAAGGTTCGTCTGTACAGACCATTCTGTGCTGAGGCTTTAATCGATGCGATCCCAGAGACCGTTAAGAAGATTACCGTATTAGACAGAACCAAGGAGCCAGGTGCTTTAGGCGAGCCGTTATACTTAGACGTAGTTGCTGCATTAAAGGGAAGCAAGTTTGACGCTGTTCCTGTATTCAGCGGCCGTTTCGGTTTAGGTTCCAAGGATACCACCCCAGCTCAGATCGTAGCTGTTTATGAGAACACCGAGAAGAAGATGTTCACCTTAGGTATCGAGGATGATGTAACCAACTTATCCTTAAAGTTAGGCGCTCCGCTGGTAACCACTCCAGAGGGAACCACCAACTGTAAGTTCTGGGGCTTAGGTGCTGACGGTACCGTAGGCGCTAACAAGAACTCCATCAAGATCATCGGTGATAACACTGACATGTATGCTCAGGCATATTTTGATTATGACTCCAAGAAGTCCGGCGGTGTTACCATGTCCCACTTACGTTTCGGACATACCCCGATCAAGTCCACCTACTTAATCAAGCAGGCTAACTTCGTTGCTTGCCACAACCCGGCTTACATCCGTAAGTACAACATGGTTCAGGAATTAGTAGATGGCGGTACCTTCCTGTTAAACTGCCCATGGTCTGACGAAGAGTTAGAGCAGCACTTACCAGGACAGGTTAAGAAGTTCATCGCTGACCACAACATTAAGTTCTACACCATCGACGGTGTTAAGATCGGTATCGAGACCGGCATGGGCCCGACCCGTATCAATACCATTTTACAGTCCGCATTCTTCGAGTTAACCGGCATTATCCCAGCTGAGAAGGCAAACCAGTTAATGAAGGACGCAGCTAAGAAGACCTATGGCCGTAAGGGTCAGGACGTTGTAGAGAAGAACTGGGCAGCAATCGATGCAGGTGCTAAGAACGTTCACGCAGTAGTAGTTCCAGAGTCCTGGAAGAACTGTGAAGACGAAGGCCTGGATTACAAGGTAGTTACCGAGGGAAGAAAGGACGTTGTTGACTTCGTTAACAATATCCAGACCAAGGTTTCCGCTCAGGAAGGCAACACTCTGCCTGTATCTGCATTCAAGGATTATGTAGATGGTACAACCCCATCTGGTTCCTCCGCATACGAGAAACGTGGTATCGCTGTTAACGTTCCGGTTTGGAATCCAGACAACTGTATCCAGTGTAACTTCTGTTCCTATGTTTGTCCGCACGCTGTAATCCGTCCGGTAGCTATGACTGAGGAAGAGGCAGCTAAGGCTCCAGAAGGAACTCCAATGAAGCCAATGACCGGTATGCCAGCTTACAAGTTCACCATGACTGTATCTGCACTTGACTGTACCGGATGCGGCTCCTGTGCTAACGTTTGCCCAGGCATGAAGGGCAACAAGGCTCTGACCATGGAGAAGCTTGCTAATCACTTAGATGAGCAGCCAGTTTACGATTACGGCCAGACCTTACCGATCAAGGAAGACGTTATCGCAAAGTTTAAGCCAAATACCGTTAAGGGCTCCCAGTTCAAGCAGCCTCTGCTTGAGTTCTCCGGCGCATGTGCTGGCTGTGGCGAGACTCCTTACGCTAAGTTAATTACCCAGTTATTCGGTGAGAGAATGTACATTGCTAACGCAACTGGCTGTTCCTCTATCTGGGGCAACTCCTCACCATCCACTCCTTACACCGCTAACGCTAAGGGCCAGGGTCCTGCATGGAGCAACTCCTTATTCGAGGATAACGCTGAGTTTGGTTACGGTATGTTACTGGCTCAGAATGCAATCCGTGAAGGCTTACAGGCTAAGGTTGAGGCTGTAGCAGCTTCTGAGGAAGCTTCCGAGGAAGTTAAGGCTGCTTGCAAGGAATGGTTAGATACCTACAATGTAGGCGCTACCAACGGCGAGGCTACTGATAAGTTAGTTGCAGCATTAGAAGGCATTGACTGCCCAACCTGCAAGGAAATCGTTAAGAACAAAGATTTCTTAGCTAAGAAGTCCCAGTGGGTATTCGGTGGTGACGGATGGGCTTACGATATCGGCTTCGGTGGTGTTGACCATGTATTGGCTTCCGGTAAGGATATCAACGTAATGGTATATGATACCGAGGTTTACTCCAATACTGGCGGTCAGTCCTCCAAGGCTACTCCTACCGGTGCTGTTGCACAGTTCGCAGCAGGCGGTAAGGAAGTTAAGAAGAAAGACTTAGCTTCCATCGCTATGAGCTACGGCTATGTATACGTTGCTCAGATCTCCATGGGTGCTGACTACGCTCAGACCGTTAAGGCTATTTCTGAGGCAGAGGCTTATCCAGGACCATCCTTAATCATCGCTTACGCTCCATGTATCAACCATGGTATTAAGAAGGGTATGGCTAAGGCTCAGACCGAGGAGAAGCTGGCTGTAGAGTGCGGTTACTGGCATCTGTTCCGCTTCAATCCTGCTGCAGAGAATAAGTTCTCCTTAGACAGCAAGGAGCCGAAGATGGAAGGCTATCAGGATTACTTAAAGGGTGAGGTTCGTTACCTGTCCTTAGCTATGAAGAATCCTGAGAGAGCAGCTAAGCTGTTCGCTAAGAACGAGGCTGAATCCAAGGCTAGATACGAGTACTTAAAGAGATTAGTAGATCTGTACAAGGCTTAATTTCGAAACGGTATTCGTTGATCCAGGTTTGTGATCATATGATAATAATGAAGGGCGCTGGTTTTCCGGCGCCTTTTGTTTTGCCCAAATTTGTAATGGAAAGGATTGAAAACCGCAGCAGAATTTCGTGATTTATAAGAAAATCCTCCCTTGATCTATTAGTAATTCGCGCTTGCAGATTTATGATTTCTGTGCTATAGTTATCACGTTGCTGTCGCCTAGGCAGCATCATTTGTCCGGTACAACCGGACACTCTGGAGAGTCTCTTATACCGGCTGCATGGCAGCCAGATGGTCAGAGCGCCGAAGGTGTTAAGCGGATCATGCAGATGATTCCCAGTCAGGCCGCTGATAGAAAGCGGATGATTGGTCTGCAGGATCGCAGCCGATCTCTCAGGCAAAAGGACAGGGCAGGATTCGTCTCTCTGGAGGAAATAACCACAGAGGGAGAGAAGAAAATCATGGATGCATTATTAAACTGGGTCGATTCTGTTAATGACGTGCTGTGGAACACAGTGCTGATCGTCATGCTTTGCGGAACCGGCATTTTTTATACCGTTCGGCTGAAGTTCATTCAGATCAGAAAGTTTAAGGAAGGCTGCAGGCTGGTGTTCGGCCATTTCAGCCTGAAGGGCGAAAAGGGAGAGAATGGTGAGATGACTCCCTTCCAGTCCATGGCAACTGCTATTGCCGCACAGGTAGGGACGGGAAATCTGACGGGAGCGGCAACTGCGCTGATCGGCGGCGGTCCGGGAGCAATCTTCTGGATGTGGCTGTCTGCCTTTTTCGGCATGGCGACGATCTACGCAGAGGCAACTCTGGCACAGGAGTACAAGACGGTTGAAAATGGAGAAGTGACCGGAGGCCCTATTTATTATATCCGTCACGCGTTTAAGGGATCCTTCGGAAAGCTTCTGGCAGCCTGCTTTGCTGTATTTATTATCCTGGCTCTGGGATTTATGGGAAATATGGTACAGTCCAATTCCATCGGCGCTGCTTTCTCAGAGGTATTCCAGGCCAGAGGGATCAATATTCCTCCGCTGGCAGTAGGTGTTCTGGTAGCAGCCTTTGCCGCATTTGTATTCTTGGGAGGTACCAAGCGTCTGGCAAGTGTGGTGGAGAAGGTAGTGCCGATTATGGCTGGTGTGTATATTGCAGGAAGTCTGATCCTGATCCTTCTTCATATCACAGCAGTGCCGGCAGCGATTCAGATGATCTTTGTGGGCGCTTTTTCACCAAAGGCTGTCTTAGGCGGCGCAGCCGGAATTACGGTTCGTGAGGCAGTTCGCTACGGGATTGCCAGAGGATTGTTCTCCAATGAAGCCGGTATGGGTTCCACTCCCCACGCCCATGCCCGTGCTACTGCGAAAAATCCTCATGAGCAGGGACTGGCAGCGATGATCAGTGTTTTTATTGATACCTTTGTGATCTTGAATCTGACTGTATTTTCTGTTTTGACCACCGGTGTGCTGGACAGCGGAAAGAACGGCATTGCGCTGACCCAGTCAGCATTTGCTGCCAGCTTCGGAAGCTTCGGGGACATCTTTATTGCCGTCTGCCTGCTGTTTTTCGCATCCTCCACCATTATAGGCTGGCATTTTTTCGGCGCCATCAATGTAAAGTATCTGTTTGGAGAGCAGGCAGTCAGGATCTACTCCATCATTGTGGTGGCCTTCATTGTGGTAGGCTCCACCTTAAAGGTAGACCTGGTATGGTCCTTGTCCGACTTTTTCAACGGTCTGATGGTAATTCCAAATGCTTTGGCGCTGTGGGCGCTGGCCAAAGTGGTGGGAACTATCTGCAAGAAGTATGAAGATGTGCAATAAATTAGGAAGTGCGCAATAAAATCGTAAGAAACAGTCTCTTGACGGGACTGTTTCTTTTTGATATCATATCTGTATTAAGAATATTAATACAGTTAATTTGATTCATACAGTTATCTGCAAGGCTGCAAATAACACTGCAAGAATGTACCTGGCAGAGCGGAAAGGAGAAAATTTGTGATCGTATTAGACTACAAGGACCGGCGGCCCTTATATGAACAGGTGGCAGAGCGGTTCCAGGAGCTGATCGTGAAGGGGATTCTGCCCAAGGATATGCAGATGCCCTCCGTTCGGACTCAGGCCATGCAGCTTTCCATTAATCCCAATACCATCCAGCGGGCTTACAGCGAGCTGGAGCGGCAGGGATATATTTATTCCATTAAAGGAAAGGGAAGCTTTGTGGCGGATATTAACGGACTTCTGGATGTGAGAAGAAGGGAATGGGCCACACAGATGAAGGCGCTGGCAGAGGAAGGCTACTCCATAGGGATCACCAGGCAGGAGATGGAGCTGATCATTCAAAAAGCAGAGCCACCATCAGAAACAGCCGGCACAGACAGAAATGACGAAGGAGGGATCAATTGTGATTAAAGCGGAAAATCTTACGAAACGCTTTGATGATATCATTGCAGTAGACCATATCACAGCAGAGATTAAGGATGGCTGTGTGTTCGGGTTGATTGGGACCAATGGTTCCGGAAAAAGCACCTTTCTCCGCATGGCAAGCGGAATCTTAAAGCCGGATGAAGGGAGCATTACCATTGACGGGGAGCAGATATGGGAGAATCCGAAGATAAAGGGCAGATTCTTTTACATATCGGATGACCAATACTTTTTTTCCAATGGGACGCCACAGGAGCTGATGCAGTTTTACCGCTGTCTGTATCCAGCCTTTGATGAGAAGCGGTTTTATCATCTGCTGGACAGCTTCGGCCTGAAAAAGGACCGGAAGATCAACACCTTCTCCAAGGGAATGAAAAAGCAGGTATCGGTTATCTGCGGTATCTGTGCAGGGACCGATTACATCTTCTGTGATGAGACCTTTGACGGACTGGATCCGGTGATGCGGCAGACGGTGAAAAGCCTGTTTGCCAATGATATGGCGGAGCGGAATCTGACCCCTATCATTGCCTCCCACAATCTTCGGGAGCTGGAGGATATCTGTGACCATGTGGGGCTGCTGCACCGGGGCGGAATCCTGCTTTCTAAGGATCTGGATGACATGAAACTGAATCTGCATAAATTACAGTGCGTATTACAGCCAGGGATGACGCCGGAGCATCTGGTGGCTCTGGATATTGTAAAGACGGAGCAGACAGGAAGCATTTACACCTTGACAGTCCGGGGAAATCAGGAGGATATTATGGCATGGATGGCTTCCTACCAGCCAGTCTTTTATGAATTAATTCCATTGTCCCTGGAAGAAATCTTTATCAGTGAAACGGAGGTGGCCGGATATGACATCAAGGCACTTATACTTTAAATTGTTTCGGGAGGATGTGAAGCGGAAGGCCTGGGCGGCTGCATTGCTGGGACTGACCTTATTCTTTTCGCTTCCTGTGGCAATGGCAATGGTGATCTCCACGATCCGGGAGGAGGACTGGGGAGCAGAAATGGCGGCAGCAAGGCGTTATCAGAATGTAATGGAGACCCTGTCCTTTGGCGACAGCTTTCCTCTGGTTACACTGGTATTATTCTGCGGCGCTGTGGTTATGGGAATTGCCACCTTTTCTTATCTGCATCATAAAAAACAGGTTGATTTCTATCACAGCCTGCCGGTAAAGCGTGATCTGCAGTTTGTCGTACATATCACCACTGGAATTCTGCTGCCGGCATTGATCTACCTGATTGCAGTTGGAATGGCCCTGGTGGTAGCTGCGGTAAATGGAATTTGTTCTGGAGAGATTCTGATAACAGCAGTGACCGGATATCTGGCAAACCTGATGTACTATTTGCTGGTGTATGCGGTGGTGGTGCTGGCTGTGATGATGACAGGAACGGTGATCGCCTCCCTGCTGGGAACTGCTGTATTTTTCTGGTATTTCCTGGGATTAAGTGCAGCGATTACGGCGTTCTGCAGTAACTGGCTGGATGCCTATTACTATAATTCTCCTAGTATCTGGAATCGGGTGCTGTTCAAGCTTTCGCCGGTGTGGGCAGTGCTGTCAGCGATGTCGGACGGCATCACGCCCAAAATGGCAGCCGGCAGTCTGGCAGCTACCGTCCTGCTGATTGCAGCCAGCTTCCTTCTGTATCAGAGGAGGCCCTCAGAAGCGGCGGGAAAGACTATGGCATTTCGAATCTCCATGCCTATCATCAAAGTGCTTTTAGTGATCTTATTCGGTATGACCGGAGCATTATTCTTCTCCTCAGTAAAAGACAGCCTTGGATGGATGGTGTTCGGCGCAGTTACCGGAGTGGTGATCTCCCATTGTGTGATCGAGGTGATCTACCATGCAGACTTTAAAAAGCTGTTCTGCCATGAAAAGGTTATGGCGCTTTGTATGACAACAACCCTTCTGATTTGTCTGTCCTTTTATTTTGACCTGTTCCGGTTCGATACTTATGTGCCGGAGGCAGATCAGGTCAGGGCGGCTACCATTGATTTCGATCAGGACTGGTGGGTTGCTTACGGCTTCGATGAAGCGTCTGGTGGTGTGAATCGAAACAGCGCGGAGTATTTGATAGAGCATGGAACGGTGCAGAATATCCCGGCTCTGCTGGAGATTGCCCGGGAAGGGGTTCGGCAGATAAAACTGGATGATGAGAGCCGGGCTGCGTATGATGATATTTCTTCGATTCCAATCTGTTATACGTTAAAAAATGGAAGGAAGGTCTACCGGCTGTACCGCATGTCTCTTGAGCCGGTGATGGAATCTGCAGAAATTCTTTATGGGGAACCGGAGCTGAAGAAGGCGATCTATCCCGGACTTGCCATAAAAGCAGAGGAGGCCGCAGAGCATCTGGTCTATAACGAGAACGGAGAATTAAATCATCTTTCCAATATCAGTTTGGAACAGCGCAGGCAGGTGGTTGAGGCTTATCAGGAGGAAATGATGGCCATGAGTTTTGCACGGCGAAAAAGCGAATGCCCGGTGGGAGAGCTGCTTTTGATTTCCAATGAGGATTATGAGAGCATCCAGTCCTGGCAGGATGACTGGACGCATCAGTACCGTACCTATGCAAGCGGTTATTTTAACGGATATTATTATCCCATCTATCCCTCCTTTACCAAAACCATTGCTGCCTTGAAGGAGTGCGGTATTGAGGCCGGCAGCTCCCTGACGCCGGATCAGATTTCCAGTATTCAGGTTCAAATTTACCACCAGGAGCTTGCCGAGGCTTCCGGGGATTACGATGAGGAAACCACAGCAGAAGAATCCCAGTCCAGCAAGGTCACCACCATCACCTGCACAGACCCAGAGCAGATTCAGGAAATGCTGCAGGCGATCTACTTATATAACTATGGAAATAAAAATTCCCTGCTTCAAAGAGAGCCTGGATATGAGATTGATGTGATCCTGAAAAATGAAACGATTGATGGAGATACAGATCTTCGAGGAAGCTTTTTTAAGGGTCATGTTCCAGCATTTATATTGGAAGAGAAAAAATAGGTAACAGAAGTCAGGACCACCGGCTTAGCCGGTGGTCCTGACTTGAGTTATCCAAACAATGCCCCTAAAAGTCCATAGGACAGCAGAGACATAATAACCGTTGCAATCACGATTCCGATTAGAATTGCCGGGAAGGATTTGCGGATCTTCATATGGAGGAGAGATGCTACCAGAGATCCGGTCCAGGCGCCGGTGCCTGGCAGCGGGATTCCGACAAAGAGAACCAGTCCCCAGAATCCATATTTTTCAACCTGTCCCTTATTCTTATCCGCTTTCTGGCGAAGCCAGAGGGCGATTTTTTGAAGTCCAGGCACGCCTTCCATCCAGTCCAGCACCTTCTCAATCAGAAGCAGGATAAACGGGATGGGAAGGATATTTCCGATGATGCAGATGGGAATTGCCCGCAGGATCGGAACATTCAAAAGTGCCGGGGAAGCAGCCAAAAGCCCTCCTCTCAGCTCCAGGATCGGAACCATGGAGATCAGAAAAATGATCAATTCACCGGATACCTTTCCGCCTAAGGCAGCAGTCAGCCATTGTACGAGAGAATCTGTCATGAATACGTCCTCAATTCTTTATCATTTTTGAATGGGCTGCACAGACAAAATGCAGCACAAATCTTCTCCATTATAATAGAAGGAACCATAAAATTCAATTCCTATCTGATTGCAAATACTTAAATTTTCATGAAATTAACAATCCCCAAATGATTCTAATACAGCGGCGCTCTGCAAAATGAAAGCAGCGATTCTCACATGAAACAGTTGTGTCCCGGAAAAAACTGTGCTAAACTAGGGAATAAATTGGTTATCAATCAGGAGGATAAATACATGAGTACCAAACGTTCAATTGAAACTACCTGTATCCAGGGAGGATGGCAGCCAGAAAATGGCGGGCCCAGACAGCTTCCGATTTATCAGAGTACCACCTTTAAATATGCCACCAGTGATTCCATGGGCAAGCTGTTTGATCTGGAGGCAGAGGGATATTTCTACACCCGTCTTCAGAACCCCACCAACGATGCAGTAGCAGCAAAGATCTGCGAGATGGAAGGCGGCGTAGCTGCCATGCTGACCTCTTCCGGCCAGGCTGCAACCTTCTTTTCCATTATTAATATCTGTTCCGCAGGGGATCATGTGGTAAGCTCTGCCACCATCTACGGCGGTTCTTCCAACCTGCTGACCGTTACCTTAAAGCGGTTCGGCATTGAAACCACGCTGGTAGATCCGGATCTGCCGGAGGAGGAGCTGGCCAAGGCATTCCAGCCGAATACCAAGTGTGTCTTTGCAGAAACTATTGCCAATCCGGCGCTGGTTGTGCTGGATATTGAGAAGTTTGCCCGCCTGGCCCACACCCATGGGGTACCGCTGATTATTGACAATACCTTTGCGACTCCCATCAACTGCCGTCCTTTTGAGTGGGGAGCGGATATTGTGACCCACAGCACCACAAAATATATGGATGGACATGGCATGACCGTAGGCGGCTGTATCGTGGACAGCGGAAACTTTGACTGGGAGGCTCATGCAGATAAGTTCCCGGGACTGACCACACCAGATGATTCTTATCATGGAATTATTTATACCCAGCGTTTTGGAAAGGGCGCGTTTATCACCAAGGCGACGGCTCAGCTGATGCGTGATCTGGGGGCCATCCAGTCTCCGCAGAATGCCTTCCTGTTAAATAATGGTCTGGAAAGCCTTCATCTTCGGATGCCGAGGCATTGTGAGAATGCACGGAAGGTGGCGGAGTATTTACAAAGCCGCGAGGATGTGGCCTGGGTGAAGTATCCGGGACTTCCTGGTGATCAATATTATGAGCTGGCGCAGAAATATATGCCGAATGGAACCTGCGGCGTGATCTCCTTTGGCTTAAAGGGCGGAAGAGCAGCTGCCGGTGCATTTATGGACAAGCTGAAGCTGGCTTCCATTGCCACTCATGTGGCAGATGCAAGAACCTGCGTTCTGCATCCGGCCAGCCATACCCACAGACAGTTAAGCGATGAGCAGCTGGTGGAGGCAGGTGTTGATCCATCGATGATCCGCTTCAGCGTGGGTATTGAAAATGCAGATGATATCATTGAGGATATCCGTCAAGCTCTGGAAGATTAAAAATACAATATACAAAAGGAATCAGTGATTACATGAAAAAAATGAAGGGACTTTTCCGGATCATCTTCGGAAGGACTGCCTTTGTGGTACTGTTCCTGCTGATTCAGATCGGCTTCCTGTTCTCCTGTGTCCGCTGGCTCAGCGGATATCTGGTGTATGTTTATGGAGGCATGATTGCATTAACCGTTCTGGTGGTGGTTCACATTCTGAATGAGAATGTGAACCCCAGCTTTAAGATTGCATGGATGGTTCCGGTGCTGGTGATCCCAGTATTCGGAACCCTTCTCTATCTCTTCGTGCAGATGCAGATCGGCACCAAGATCATAGCTGCCCGGTTAAAGGTTACTGCAGAGGAGACCGCTCCTTATCTGAAGCAGGAGGAAACAGCAGCAGATGCGCTGAGAAATGAAAGTCAGGGGATGACGAATCTGGCCCATTATGTGAAGGAGTACGGAGGGTTTCCCATTTACCAGGGAACCTCTGTGGAGTATTTCCCTCTGGGAGATGATATGTTTCCGGAGCTGAAGCGGCAGCTGTCTTTGGCCAAGCACTTTATCTTTATGGAATATTTTATTATCGAGCGGGGTGTTATGTGGGATGAGATTCTGGAAATACTGGAACAGAAGGCGGCGGAAGGCGTGGAAGTCCGCGTCATGTATGACGGCATGTGCAGTATGGTGCTGCTTCCGTACCGGTATCCGAAGCTTCTGGAAAAGAAGGGGATCCAGTGTAAGATGTTTTCTCCTATTAAACCCACCTTGTCCACTCACCAGAATAACCGGGATCACCGGAAGATCTGTGTGATCGACGGCCATACGGCCTTTACCGGAGGCGTGAATCTGGCAGATGAATACATCAATCAGAAGCTGCGGTTCGGACACTGGAAGGATACGGCAGTTATGCTGCAGGGCGAAGCGGTCCGCAGCTTTACCATGATGTTCCTTCAGATGTGGAATATCACAGAGCGGAGAGGCGAGGATTATAAGCAGTATCTGGGAAACCCTCAGCAGGTCTGCCTGCAGAAGGCGGCGGGGGGATTTGTGATGCCTTATGGGGACAGTCCGCTGGATAAGGAAAATATCGGCGAGCTGGTATACATCGACATTTTGAATCAGGCAAAGAAGTATGTTCACATTATGACGCCGTATCTGATCCTGGATCATGAGATGGTGACGGCGCTCACTTTTGCGGCGAAGCGGGGAGTGGAGACCATTATCATCATGCCCCATATTCCAGATAAGAAGTATGCATACATGCTGGCCCGCTCCTATTACAGGGAGCTGATCGAGGCAGGGGTGCAGATCTATGAGTATACGCCGGGCTTTGTCCATGCAAAGTCCTTTGTCAGTGATGATGAGAAGGCGGTGGTAGGCACCATTAACCTGGATTTCCGAAGCCTGTATCTCCACTTTGAATGCGGTGTTCTGATGTATCAGAATGTTGCGGTACAGGCTGTGGAACAGGACTTTGAGGAAACTCTTGAGAAATGCTGCCGGATCACGCTGGAGGACTGCCGGCGCTATCCGTTCTTAAAATCCTTTGCCGGCCAGCTGATGCGGTTTGTTGCACCGCTGATGTAAGAGGATCCGGCTGCGCGGGAGAAACAGTTTGCAAAAAATGGAGGAGAATATGACAGAAGGAGCATTAGTTCTGGAGGGCGGTTCTTTAAGAGGGCTGTTTACCGCCGGTGTGTTAGATGTATTTATGGAAAGAGGAATCCGGCTTTCCTATGTGAATGGAGTTTCGGCAGGGTCCATGAATGCCCTGAGCTATATCAGCAATCAGCCTGGCCGGACGATGAAGGTAGATCTGGATTACGTTCATGACAAGCGTTTTATGAGCTTTCGGAATCTGATCAAGAAGAGGGAGATCTTCAGCTTTGAGTTCCTGTTCGGTGAGGTCAGTGAGAAGCTGGTTCCCTTTGATTATGAGGCATTTCATGCATCACCTCAGGAATTTGAGGCGGTGGTGACCCGCTGCAGAACGGGAAAACCGGAATATTATTCCAACCGGACCTGCAGGGATATCTTTACAGCCGTCCAGGCATCCAGCAGCATTCCTATCTTATCTCATATGATCACAGTAGAAGGGAAAAAATATCTGGACGGAGGCGTGTCCATGCCCATTGCCTATCAGAGAGCCTTTGACAAGGGCTATGATAAGGTAGTCGTGGTCCTGACCCGTCATAAAGGATTTCGAAAGAAACCGGCAGACCGTTGGTCTGATAAGGCGTATCACCGGTATTTTGCCCCGCTTCCTGAGCTTTTGGAGGCCATCGAGGCGATTCCGGAGCGGTATAACCGGATGCAGGAGGAGATGGATGAACTGGAGGCTGCCGGAAAGATTTTTATCATTCGTCCGGATAAGCCGGTTGCGGTATCCAGGTTTGAGCGGGATAAGATGAAGCTTCAGGAGCTGTATGGAGATGGGCGCCGTGTGGCGGAGAACCAGCTTCAGGCTCTGTGTGATTATTTGGAAATTCCAGTTCCGGAGGTGAACCCGGAGGTGGTGGAGCAGGAAAACCGGCTCATTGGGAAAATATAAAATGATTATAAGGAAACAAAGCGGTCTGGCTGTCAAGGTCAGGCGGCTTTGTTTCCTTTTTGGTTTCTCTGAAAAATAGAGTTCACGCTTTTTTCACAATTACAGCCATGAATTTTTTTCTGTGAACCGCAAATGAACACAAAATGAACACAAACCAATGGTAAAGTTAAAAAAGCAAAAACACATTCAGAGAGGAGAATAAACGATGAATGCCAAAGGAATCGTTTCTTCGATGTTGATCATGACAGCCGCGGCCTTCCCTATGGAAGCCATGGCTTCCAGTACATATGATTTAAGAAAACGGGTGATGGAGCTGACCGGGATTCTGAATCCTACAGACGGAAGCCGTTATGTCAGCCGGGCAGAATTTGCAGCCATGCTGGTAAGGGCATCGGAGTACCGGAGCACCGTCAGCGAGCTTTCCAGCGTTTCGGTGTTTGCCGATGTTCCGGTGGACAGTGAGTACGCGCCTCATATCCGGATCGCTGCCAGACAGGGCTGGATGAAGGGATATCTGGGCGGCCAGTTCCGGCCGGATGAGTATATCACCCTTCAGGATGCAGTGCGGGGAGTGCTTGCCCTGCTGGGCTATACCAATGAAGATTTTACCGGGGACCAGAATGGCAGCCGGATGGCAAAATATAACTTTCTGGAGCTGAATGAAGAGCTGGGCGGCCTGCAGGCCAATGAGATCCTGACAGAGGATAACTGCCTGAACCTGCTTTATAATCTTCTGAAAACAGAGCCAAAGGGATCTCAGAATATCTACGGTTCCTTTATGGATCTGACCTTGAGTACAGACGGCGAGATCAATCCGCTGGAAATGCTGGACACTACGGTCAAAGGACCCTATGTGGTGACCAAGAGCCGTACCATGTCCTCCCAGCTTCCCTTCAGCATGGATAAGGCAAGCTTTTATCTGGACGGCGAGCCCTGCACCAAGGCCAATATCAAGGCTGCCCAGGAGGAATATGGTTATGTGGTCATGTACTACAATTCCTCCTCAAAAACAGTCTGGGTCTATACGGAAGAAGGCAGCCAGAACACCGGCCAGACAGTCCTGCGAGGGGAGATCACCAATATTTACTATAAATCATCAGATGTGATGACGCCCACAGCAGTTACCATCACCACCGATGACGGAGATTCCTATGAGTGCAGCCTGACCACCTCAGACCTGCAGTTTGCATTTTCCATCTACGGAACCGTAGAGGTGGGGGATGATGTGATCCTGGTGTGCAGCGGTTCGTCGGAAAATGAAGACGGTGATGTGACATACCGGGTGACCGATTTTATGGAAGATTAGCCGCAGTCAGACCGAACGGATCAACGCAGCTGCGGCGTGCAGAAGCATTACAAATCAACAATGAATAACAGCGAGGATTATCATGGAAGAGCAGGTAAATCAGAATCCGGCCCAGAAGAAGGCGCCGTCAAAAAGTGATAAAAGGAAGAAACGCAGACGTAAGAAGATCATAGCCTCCGTACTGGCCCTTGTGCTGGTCTGCGGCGGCGGAGTTTTTGCATACAGGAAGACCCAGGAGGCAAAGCAGGCATCTGCTAAGGCCCAGGAGAATAAGACTGCAGTGGCAGAAAAACGGGATATCATCTCGGAGCTGTCTTCCTCCGGAACCTTATCCCCGAAGGATACCTATGAGATCACATCCCTGGTAGAGGGGGAAGTGGTAGCTGCCGATTTCGAGGAGGGTGACCAGGTAGAAAAGGGACAGGTGCTGTATCAGATCGATGCCTCTTCCATGGAGTCGGAGATCCAGTCTGTGAACAATTCCCTCACCAGAGCCCAGAGCAGCTATGCAGATGCAGTGGAAGATTATAATGAGATCCAGGCAGAATTAAGCGGCAATACCTACAAGGCAACCAAATCCGGTTATATCAAGAAGCTTTACATTGATGTAGGCGACAAGGTAGGATCCAATGCCCAGATCTGTGATGTTTATGATGATCTTACCATGGAAATCCGTCTGCCCTTCCTGTCCGGGGAAGCGGCGATCATCGCTCCCGGCGCCGCCGCTCTCCTGACCCTGTCTGACACCGGCGAGCAGCTTACCGGCATCGTCACTTCCGTCAGTGCAAGGGATGAGGTGTTGGACGGCGGAACCCTGGTGCGGTACGTGACCATTGAGGCAGCCAATCCAGGGGGACTGACCACAGCGACTGCGGCGACAGCAGCAGTTGGAGACTGCCTCTGTGCAGAGGAAGGATATTTTGAGGCAAAGATCGATACGGTGATGAGTGCCAGTATTGATTCCAGCGTAGAGGTGGAGGCACTGCTGGTAAGCGAGGGCGCCTACATTACGAAAGGAACGCCTATTTTCCGGATGACTGCAAAATCAGCGGAAAAGATTATGAAATCCTATAAAGATGCTGTGGATAAGGCAGAAGAGACGGTAGAAAATGCACAGAATAAGGTGGAGTCCACCCAGGATTCCTATGAGAATTACACCATCACAGCCCCCATCTCCGGCCAGGTGATCACCAAATCCAGCAAGCTGGGGGATAATATCAGCAAGAGCAGCAACGGAAGCACTACCATGGCTGTGATCTATGACCTGTCAACCCTGACCTTTGAGATGTCCATCGATGAGCTGGATATCCAGAATGTTAAGGTGGGACAGAAGGTAGAGGTGACAGCCGATGCCTTCGAGGGCCAGACCTTCAGTGGCACGGTGACCAATGTAAGTTTGCAGAGTACGG
Source organism: Lachnospiraceae bacterium (assembly GCA_030524635.1). GTDB lineage: Bacteria > Bacillota > Clostridia > Lachnospirales > Lachnospiraceae > Caccovicinus. The sequence goes on along the minus strand of JAUNGG010000024.1, from coordinate 15,502 downwards.
CATCCAACGGCGTTACCAATTATCCGGTCACGGTTACCATGGATGAGGTGGGAAGCCTTCTTCCAGGTATGAATGTGGACGGTGTGATCATTCTGGATGAATCCAAGGATACCTTATCCATTCCGGTAGATTCTCTGATGAGAGGAAACAGGGTCTATGTGAAGGATGAAACGGTGACAGAGGCTGAGGGGCCGGTTCCGGCCGGCTTCCGGGCTGTGGAGGTTGAAACGGGACTGATCAGCGATGATTACGTGGAGATCGTAAGTGGCCTGGAGGAAGGACAGGAGGTATATGTCAGCGAATCCTCCCAAAGCTCCAATTATAACATGATGATGCCTGGCGCCGGCGGTATGGGCGGCATGGGCGGCGGGCCAGGCGGCGGTAATCCTGGCGGAGGCAACCGGGGCGGCGGCAATCCAGGAGGAGGCGGACGGCCATAAGATTTCCAGATTCAAACCGCCTTTTGGCCGCCTGCCCGGCGGCAGAGCTTTCGCAGAAATAAGCCGGATCGTTCCGGCGGAAAAGAGAGAGGTTTTACGCCCTATGGCAGAATCAAATTCCATAACAGCACCCAATACAGACGGCAGAGAGCCCTTAATCGAATTAAGAGATATCTACAAGATCTACCAGATGGGAGATGAGGCGGTGCACGCCAACGACGGCGTGAGCCTGACCATCTACCGAGGAGAATTCGTGGCGATCGTGGGAAAGTCAGGAAGCGGAAAGTCCACTTTGATGAATATTATCGGAGCGCTGGATGTCCCCACCTCCGGAGAGTATTACCTGGGAGGGGAGGATGTAAGCGACATGGCAGATGATGAGCTGGCAGAGATCCGAAATAAGATGATCGGATTTATTTTCCAGCAGTACAATCTGCTTCCGAAACTGAATCTTCTGGAAAATGTGGAGCTTCCCCTCCTGTACGCCGGAGTGCCTGCCGCAGAGAGAAAGGAGCGGGCGCTGGCGTCCCTGGAGCGGGTCGGATTAAAGGAAAAATGGAAAAATATGCCCTCACAGCTTTCCGGCGGCCAGCAGCAGCGAGTTTCCATTGCCAGGGCGCTGGCTGGAAGCCCCTCCCTGATCCTGGCAGACGAGCCCACCGGAGCCCTGGATTCCAAGACCAGCCGGGAGGTGCTGAACTTTTTAAAGCAGTTAAATGAAGAGGGAAATACCATCGTGATGATCACCCATGACAGCTCCATTGCATTGGAGGCGAAGCGGGTGGTGCGGGTTCATGACGGAAAGATCAATTTTGACGGAGATGTGAACGACTATGCTGCAATCCTTTAAATTAGCCATAAAAAGTATATGGAGCAATAAGATGCGCTCCTTCCTGACCATGCTGGGAATTATCATCGGCGTTGCGTCAGTCATCATCCTGGTCAGCCTGGTGAACGGCTATATGTCCTCTGTGGTGGAAAACTTTGCCAGTATGGGCGTCAATCAGATGAGTGTCCGTCTGACCAATCTTTCCTCCAGGGCAGTAAGCGTAGACGATATGTATGGATTTTATGAGGAGCACAGCGATCTGTTTGCACAGATGACGCCGAATGTAAGTCTGGGCGCCACCTTAAAGAACGGAAGCGATTCCCTCACCTCCACCTCGGTAGGCGGCTACAGCGAGGAATATCTGGATCTGAAGGGGTATGAGCTGGAAAGCGGCCGGAATATCCAGTACGCCGACATCATCTCCAGGAATAAGATCTGTGTTGTGGGATATTATGTGGCCCAGGAATTATTCGGAAGTGCGGAGAAGGCTTTGGAGGAAACCATCAAGGTCAATGGCTACGCCTTTAAGATCGTTGGCGTGGTAGAGCGCCAGGATGATGATGACTTAGAAGAAGGAGGAACAGACGATTTCCTCTGGATCCCCTACAGCGTAGCAGTTAAGATGGCCAGAAGTGCAGATATCAACAGCTACATTTTTGCCACAGCCGATGTAGACAACACCGACACCTGCAAGACTTTGCTGGAGGAATTCCTCTATGAGATCTACAAGGACGATGATCTCTACCGTGTTACAGCCAACAGCGAGATGCTGGATTCCTTAAATGAGCAGATTGCCATGATGTCTGCCATGCTGGGCGGCATTGCCGGGATCTCCCTGCTGGTGGCAGGTGTAGGTGTTATGAATATAATGCTGGTATCGGTAACGGAGCGAACCAGGGAGATTGGAATCCGGAAATCCCTGGGAGCAAAACGGGGAACCATCATGCAGCAGTTTGTGATTGAGGCTGCGGTCACCAGCTCCATCGGAGGAGTCATCGGAATCATCCTGGGAGCTGCGGTCACCCAATTGGCCGGCGGCCTGATCGGGATCAATGCATCCCCAACCCCGGCTGCGGTTTTGATTTCCTTCAGCGTATCGGTAGGTATCGGCCTGATCTTCGGCTACATGCCTGCCAGCCGGGCGGCAAAGCTGAATCCCATTGATGCCCTTAGAAGTGATTAATACAGGTTTCCCATAAAATCCTATTGTTGATAAAACCATGTACGATTATGAAATTCATTCTTTGTACATGGTTTTTTTATGCTATAATAGCAATCAGGAAAATTCAACCTGCATACAATAACAAGACGAAAGGCAAGGAGTAAATACCATGGTAAACGTTATCGACATGCACTGCGACACCATCGCAGAGCTTTACGACAATCATAAAAACGGAGGCAGGGCATCCATTCTGGACTGCGATCTCAGCATCAATCTAAACAAGATGGAGCAGGGCGGGTATGGTCTGCAGAATTTTGCGCTGTTTACCTATCTGGAACAGGCGAAAGACCGACCGTTTGAACACTGTATCAAGCTTGCAGACACTTTTTTTACCGAGATGAAGGCTCACGAGGACAAGATCGGGATCGTAACAAGCTATGAAGAGATTGAAAAAAACTGGAACGCAGGAAAAATGTCGGCCCTTCTCACGGTGGAGGAAGGCGGTGTCTGCCAGGGAGAGCTGGCCTATCTTCGGATCCTTTACCAGCTGGGCGTCCGCATGATGACATTAACCTGGAATTTTAAGAATGAGCTGGGCTGGCCCAATGGGCGGCTGGAAGCTGAGCCTGGGAAAATGATCAGTGTGCCGGATACGGAGCATGGGCTTACGGAAACGGGAATCGCATTTCTGGCAGAGATGGAGCGGCTGGGAATGATCATTGACATTTCTCATTTAAATGACGGCGGGATCTGGGATGTGTTCCGGCACACAACAAAGCCGTTTGTAGCCAGCCATTCCAACTGCCGCGCCCTGGCATCCCACCCCAGAAATCTGACCGATGAGATGATACGGGCTCTGGGAGAGCGGGGCGGTGTGGCAGGAATCAACTTCTGTGCTGCGTTTTTACGAGATGAAAAGCCAGAGGCAACGGTTTCTTATATCAGCGATATGATCCGCCACATGAAGCATATGAAGCAGGTAGGCGGAATCGGCGTGATCGGCCTGGGAACGGATTTTGACGGAATTAAAAGCCAGGTTGAGGTGAAAGACGCCTCCCAGATGCAGCTTCTGGCACAGGCCATGGAGAAGGAAGGCTTTACCGCCGGTGAGATCGACCAGGTATTCCATGGAAATGTTCTGCGGGTCTATAAAGAGATTCTGCGATAAATCCTGGAAATCCGGGAATACTGATGGAATAAAAGCTGCCAGAAATTAAATTTTACATAAACTTTACATTGCCTTGCTGTGGAATTTACATGCTTTTGCTATGCTGTTTACATAGAAAAGAATAGTTTGAATCTATGGTATGCGTAGGAGGAGAGTATGTCAATTGAGGCAGTAGGAGTTTTGTTTCAGTTTATCGGTGGCTTGGGAATGTTCCTGTATGGTATGAACGCCATGGCAGATGGCCTGCAGAAATCGGCCGGAAGCCGTCTGCAGCAGCTTTTGGGGGTGCTTACATCAAACAAGCTTCTGGGCGTTTTAGTAGGCGCCGCCATTACTGCGATCATTCAAAGTTCATCCGCTACCACCGTTATGGTAGTGGGCTTTGTAAATGCAGGGATCATCAACCTGACTCAGGCAGTGGGAATTATTATGGGTGCCAATATCGGTACCACGGTTACCAGCTGGATCGTGTCCATGAGTGAGTGGGGCGAGATGATGAAGCCGGAATTTTTTGCCCCCCTTCTGGTGGGGATCGGAGCCGGCGTCACCATGTTTGCCAAATCTTCCAAAAAGAAGCAGGCAGGAGAGATCCTGATTGGATTCGGACTTTTATTTATTGGTCTGGATTTTATGTCGTCCTCCATCAAGCCCTACCGGGATGCGCCGATCTTTGCTCAGGCATTTGCCGTACTGGGGCGGAATCCGATCCTGGGTATCTTAACCGGCGCTGCGGTGACGGCAATCATTCAGAGTTCATCCGCTTCGGTGGGGATCCTGCAGACCCTGGCATTAAACGGTGTTGTAAACTGGCAGTCTGCTGTCTTTATCACCCTGGGACAGAATATCGGAACCTGTGTGACTGCGCTGCTGTCCAGTGTTGGGGCACATAAAACGGCAAAGCGTGCCGCTGTGATCCATCTGCTGTTTAACTGCGTCGGAGCTGTGATCTTCGGCATTCTGATGTTTATCCTGTTTATTGCCCGCCCGGAGCTGGCAGCATCCCACATCAACAGCGTGGAGATCTCCGTGTTCCACACCATATTTAATATTACCAATACGATTATCCTGTTCCCGTTTTCTGCCCTGCTGGTAAAGCTTTCTTACGTTTTGGTAAAGGAAAAGCAGGAAAGCGCCGGTGCCTCTGATGTAGAGGGGGAAATGCAGCGTCATCTGGACAGCCGTATCCTGGAAACTCCTTCCTTTGCCATCGAGCATGCGGAAAATGAGGTTGTCCGCATGGGGCAGACTGCACTGATGAATTTAAAGATTGCCGGAGAGGCGCTTCTCCAGAATAATCAGTTTGAAACAGATGAGGTCATGAAAAATGAGGAGACCATCAATCATATGCAGAACATGCTGACGGATTATCTGGTTAAGATCAATAACCTGTCCTTAAATGATCAGCAGCATCTTCTGGTAAAGAACTTATTTTATACCATCGGTGATATTGAGCGGATCGGCGACCATTGCCAGAATCTGGCAGAGCTGGCTGCCGATAAGATCAAGAATCAGATCTTCTTTTCCGAAGAGGCACAGAAGGAGCTGGAGGAAATGCTTCAGGCTGCCGTGGCATCGGTGGAGCACGCAGTAAAATCCAGGGAGCTTCATGATATGTTTGAAGTGCGCCAGGTGGTCCAGAGTGAAGAAGTGGTCGATAACCTGGAGGAGGATCTGCGGGAACGGCATATCGAGCGATTGTCGAACAATCAGTGCAGGACGGAAACCGGTGTTATTTTCCTGGATGTACTCAGCAATCTGGAGCGGGTATCAGACCATGCCCTGAATATTGCCGGGTATGTGCGGGATGAATTATAAAGAAGAAATAACAGGGAAAGCATGGAACCGTTATGTGGAGGAACTTATGGAACGAATCTATGTAATTGAGGATGATGATAACATCCGGAATCTGCTGAAGATCGCCCTGGAGGGCTTTGGCTATGAGGCGGAGGCCTTTGAAACGGCAGAGGAGGCATTGGCCAGAATGCAGGAGGCGGTGCCGGATCTTGCCATCTTTGACTGGATGCTGCCGGGAATGGACGGGATCACCGCCATTAAAAAGATCCGGCAGACCGAGCAGATGCGCCATCTCCCCATCATTGTGCTGACAGCAAAGGAGAAGGAGCTGGACAAGGTGGTGGGGCTGGACTGCGGAGCGGATGACTATATGGTAAAGCCCTTCGGCGTGCTGGAGCTGTCTGCCCGGATCCGCAGTCTGCTGCGGCGTGCAAGCCGTCAGGCGGAGGAGAAGGATGTGCTGTCCTGCTATGAGATCCAGGTAGATAAGAAGACCAGAGAGGTGATGGTGGCGGGCCAGAAGGTGGAGCTGACCTTAAAGGAATACGAACTGTTAGTGTACCTGATGGAGCGGAAATCCAGAGTTGTGACCAGAGATGAGCTGCTGAACCAGATCTGGGGCTATGGATATGACGGAGAGACCCGAACCCTGGACATGCACATCCGGACCCTGCGGCAGAAGCTTGGCGAGGAGGGCGGTTCCTGCATCAAAACCATCCGCGGCGTAGGATACCGGTTCGTCCGGTGAGGAAGGAAAGCCGCCAGTCAGAAAAATAGGGAGGAGATGAGGGTTTGAGGAAAGCAATCCTGATCAAATTTGTCCAGGTGCTTCTGGCCGCCCTGTTTTTAAACAGTGTGATCTTTTATGTGGCCAGCAGCAGCATGATGCTGAAGAATGCCAGGAAGGACATGCTGTATACCCTGGAAACCATAGACAGTATTTTAGATTATCATGGGGACCTGCCCCGGCAGATCCAGCAGATGTCGGAGATCACCGGGCGGAATCAAAGCCGTCTCACCCTGATCTACCAGGATGGGACGGTGGTAGCCGATACCGGAATCGATGCATCCGTTATGGATAATCACCTGGAACGGGAGGAGGTTGCGGCTGCGATCCGGGAGGGGAGCGGCTATTCCACCCGTTTTTCCAATACGCTGAATGAAACTATGCTGTATGTAGCCTACCGGTCAGACCGGACGGGACTGATTCTCCGTCTTGCAGTTCCCTTTTCCGGAATGCGGGAGTATCTGCCTATGCTTCTCCCGGCGGCCTGGCTCAGCTTTGCAGTTGCCGTGCTGGTATCCTTAGGAGTCACCGACCGGCTGGTGTCCTCTGTGACAAAGCCGATCCAGGACCTGTCCAATGAGATGATGAAGGTGCGGGGAGACTGTATTGATCTGCATTTTGAGCCCTGTCCCTATCCGGAGATCAATGTGATCGGCACCACTACGGTGACTATGTCGGAGCATATCAAGGAGTATTTAAACCGGATCGAGAAGGAGCGGAAGATCCGGCAGGAATTTTTCAGCAATGCTTCTCATGAGCTGAAGACACCCATCACCTCGATCCAGGGATATGCAGAGCTTTTGGAGCACGACATCGTCACCGATTCTGAGATGAAGAAGGATTTTATTCACCGCATTAAGAAGGAAGCCGTCCATATGACCCACCTGATCAATGATATCCTGATGATCTCGCGGCTGGAGTCCAAGGAGGCGGAGGTTTCCTTCTCCCAGATCCGGCTGGCCCTTCTTCTGGAGGATGTTATGGATTCCGTGGAACCTATGGCAGCTGAGTTGGGCATCTTTCTTCATACCAACTGCCCGCCCATCAGCATTTATGCCAATCCCCAGCAGATCCAGGAGCTTTTGATGAATCTGATCTCCAATGCCGTTAAGTACAACCGACCCGGCGGACAGGTGTGGGTGACGGTGCAGGAGCTGGATGACCAGCTGATCCTTCGGGTGCGGGATAATGGAGTGGGGATCCCGGAGGATTCCCTGGACCGGATCTTTGAGCGGTTCTACCGGGTGGATAAGGGGCGCAGCAAAAAGCAGGGCGGCACCGGGCTGGGGCTGTCCATTGTAAAGCATATTGTAAGCTTTTATCACGGAACCATCCAGGTGAAATCTAAGGTGGAGGAAGGCAGTGAGTTTATTGTGAAGCTTCCTCAGATGAAAGAAATGTAATTCTCTTACTTCACAGCTTTAAATTCCCATAAATTTAAAGCAATAAAATTGACGCGGCGCGATTTTTGTAGTATGATACCTTATAGTTTGGAAGTGCCTGATTATGACTGACTTCCGAATTATGATACAAATCTTTATTACAAGAAAGGGAGAGAATTATTATGAAAAAGAAAGCATTATCCTTAATTCTGGCAGGAGCCATGGTTCTGTCCATGTCCGCCTGCGGCGGATCTAAGGAGGCAGAGACCACCGCAGCCGCTACCGAGGCAGCTACCACCGCAGCCGCAGCAGAGGAAACCAGCGCAGAGGCAGATACTACCGAGGCAGCAGCAGATGGCCAGACCTACAATGTAGGTATCTGTCAGTTAGTACAGCACGATGCATTAGATGCAGCGACCAAGGGCTTTAAGGATGCATTAGTTGAGGAGTTAGGCGATGCAGTAACCTTTGATGAGCAGAACGCACAGGGTGATTCCAACACCTGTTCCACCATTATCAACAGCTTCGTATCCAGCGGCGTTGACCTGATCCTGGCAAATGCAACTCCTGCTCTGCAGGCAGCACAGGCCGGAACCAACGAGATCCCGATCTTAGGTACCTCTGTAACAGAGTATGGCGTTGCTCTGGGCATCGATGGCTTTGACGGAACCGTAGGCGGCAACATCTCCGGTACCTCTGACCTGGCACCGCTGGATGAGCAGGCTGCCATGTTAAATGAGCTGTTCCCAGATGCAAAGAATGTAGGTCTTCTGTACTGTTCTGCAGAAGCAAACTCCCAGTATCAGGTAGATACCGTGAAGGCTGCTCTGGAGGAGTTAGGCTACACCTGCCAGTACTATGCATTCTCTGATTCCAACGATTTATCCACTATCGCAACCAAGGCAGCATCTGAGAGCGATGTGATCTATGTTCCAACCGATAACACCGTAGCTGCAAACACAGAGATCGTGAACAACATCTGCCAGCCAGAAGGCGTTCCGGTGATTGCAGGCGAGGAAGGCATCTGTGCTGGATGCGGCGTTGCAACCCTGTCCATCAGCTACTATGACTTAGGTGTAGGCACCGGCAAGATGGCTGCCAAGATCCTGACCGGTGAGGCTGATATCTCTGAGATGCCAATCGAGTACGCACCCCAGTTCACCAAGAAGTACAATGCATCCATCGCAGAGGCTCTTGGCGTTACCATTCCAGATGATTATGTAGCAATCGAAGAATAATTACATCGGAATTTCTTTTAACAACAAAGACAACAGCGAGGCCGCTTTCCGTTTCCCTCGCTGTTGTTTTGCAGAAAATCTGTATCGCACATCAGGATTCTTTTTTACAGGGCGGGAGGCAGATGAAGGAAGGATAGTTATGATAAGTTTAATAAATGCGTTGCCAGGCGCAGTAGCGCAGGGCTTGATTTGGGGAATTATGGCGATAGGCGTTTATATTACCTATCGGATACTGGATATTGCAGATTTAACCGTAGACGGTTCACTCTGCACCGGGGGCGCGGTTTGTATCATGTTGATGTTAAGCGGCCAGAATGTGTGGGTCGCTATGTTTGGCGCATTGCTTGCAGGTATGGTTTCCGGTCTGGCTACCGGTATCCTGCACACCTTTATGGGAATTCCGGCGATTCTGGCCGGCATTCTGACACAGCTTGGGCTGTACTCCATTAATTTGAAAACGATGGGAAAGGCAAATCAGGCCATCAATGTAGACAAGTACGATTTATTGGTGTCCCTGCGTTTTATCAAGAACGTGCCGATCTTTAAAAATACAATTCTTTTGGTTGCTGTGATCATTGTCGTGCTGATCGCGGTCTTATACTGGTTTTTCGGAACAGAACTGGGATGTTCTCTCCGCGCCACCGGATGCAATGATAAGATGGCCCGCGCACAGGGAATCAACACCGATTTCTGCCGGGTGCTGGGACTGATGATTTCCAATGGCCTGGTTGCCTTATCCGGCGCACTGCTCTGCCAGTATCAGGGCTTTGCCGATATCAATATGGGACGAGGCGCCATTGTAATCGGTCTGGCTGCCGTGATTATCGGAGAGGCGATCTTTGGAAAAATTTTCCGGAATTTCGGCCTGCGTCTCCTTGGCGTGGCCTTCGGTTCTATTGTGTACTATCTGGTGCTTCAGCTTGTGATCTGGATGGGCATCGACACCGATCTGTTAAAACTGCTGTCTGCAGCAGTAGTAGCCGTCTTCCTTGCGATCCCTACCTGGAAGAGCCGCTATTTCAGCAAGGTTGGGTAAAGGAGGAACGGTCTGATGTTAGAAGCAAGAAATATTATGAAAACCTTTAATAAAGGAACGGTAAATGAAAAGCAGGCGCTGCGGGGCGTGAACCTGACGTTGAATGACGGAGATTTTGTCACCGTCATCGGCGGAAACGGCGCCGGAAAATCCACCTTCCTCAATGCCATTGCCGGCGTGTGGCCGGTAGATGAAGGCCAGATCATCATCGAGGGAAAGGATATCACCCGGCTTCCGGAGCACAAGAGAGCCGCCTTTTTAGGCCGTGTATTCCAGGATCCTATGACTGGAACGGCTGCAACCATGGGAATCGAAGAGAATCTGGCCCTGGCGTTCCGCCGCGGCGCAAAACGTACCCTGAAAGCCGGGATCACCAATACCGAGCGCGCTTTGTATGAAGATAAGCTTTCCAAGCTGGGATTAGGCCTTCAGAGCCGTATGACCAGCAAGGTAGGCCTGCTTTCCGGCGGCCAGCGCCAGGCGCTGACCCTTCTGATGGCCACCTTAAAGCAGCCAAAGCTGCTGCTTCTGGATGAGCACACGGCAGCGCTGGATCCGAAGACCGCGAGAAAGGTTCTGGATCTGACCCAGGAGATCGTCAATGAGCGTCATCTTACTGCCCTGATGGTAACTCACAACATGAAGGATGCCATCCAGATCGGAAACCGTCTGATCATGATGCATGAGGGGAAGATCATTTATGATGTGGCAGGAGAAGAGAAGAAGGCGCTGCATGTGGAGGACCTGTTAAGGAAATTCGAGGAGGCCAGCGGCGAGAAGTTTGCCAATGACCGCATGATGCTTGCAAAGTAGCAGGAAAGAGTCTGAATGGTTGTCCTATTATTCGGTTATTCAGTTTGTAATAGAATTTTAATAATTTTGTGATTTTCATATGCATAGGGCTGTGGTAAAATAAGCAGGGATTCGCCTGCAAGGCAAAATCAGCTGTCGGGTATCCGGCAGCTTTTTGCGTGTTAGGCTTCTTTTGGGGAAATTTGTACGTAAGGAGAGATACTATGCTGGACAATAAAGATTACATGACCAGGTTAAACCGGGCCAGAAGGAGACGAAATCAGAGATTTGACCCCAGATACCTGCTGATCCTGTTGGGGGCTTTGATTCTGATCGGAGTCCTGGGTGCAGGGATTCATTTGATTCGGACCAGTCTTCCAGCCGCAGCATCCAGGGCCGCCAGCGGGTCAGATGCGGCAAGGGGCAGGTCTGACGGGGAGACGAAAGAAACTGCGGCACAGGAACCGACACAATCACCGGAGGAGCTGGCAGCAGAGCTGGCGGCTCGGCAGGAGGCAGCAGAGGTTCAGGCAGTTCTGGATTCCTACTCCAATCTGGGACTGATCCAGGTAAACGGATACTTAAATGTGCGGGAAACACCTGGCAGCAATGGGAAGATCATCGGCCGGCTTTCTGGAAACAGCGCCTGTGAGATCCTCAGCGAAGAAGGAGAGTGGGATCATATCCGCTCCGGCGGTTTTGAGGGCTATATCAGCAATCAGTATGTGCTCACAGGAGAGGAGGCGAAGGAGGCGGCTAGGGCCTTTGTGAAGAAGCGGGCTATCATCCAGGTGGATAAGCTGAATATTCATTCGGATCCTTCTCTTGGATATGCCAATGTAACGGGACAGGCGCTGGAAAATGAGCGGTACGAGGTGATCGCCCAGGCGGATGGCTGGATCCAGATTTCATCGGGATATATCGTGGAGGAGTCGGAAGGAAAGCAGTTGGCCCTGGTGCAGTATGCGCTGAATGAAGCGGTCAAGCTGGATCCGATCAGCATGGCGGTAAACATGTATGATAATCTGGTGATTTCCAAGGTAAACAATTATTTAAATGTGCGGAGTGAGCCAAAATCAGACGGAAAGGTCATCGGTAAGATGACCAGCAAGGCGGCAGGAGAGATCCTGGAAACTTTGGATGGCTGGTACAAGATCAAATCAGGCAAGATCACCGGATACATAACGGCCGATCCTCAATATACCGCTACCGGCCAGGAGGCCAAGGATATTGCCATGCAGACGGCAACCCTGATGGCAATCGTAAACACCGATATGCTGAATGTGCGCACAGAGCCCTCCACGGAGTCGTCCATCTGGACCCAGATCTCCAAGGAAGAGCGGTATCCGGTGCTGGAGCAGCTGGACGGCTGGGTGCAGATCGAGCTGGATACAGAGGATAATGATAAAGCATACGTTTCCACCCGGGATAACAATGTGGAGGTCCGTTATGCCCTGGAGGAGGCGATCAAGTTCTCACCTCTGGAGGAGGCCGCTAACGCAGCAGTATCCAGACGTTCTCAGATCGTAAATTATGCCCTTCAGTTTGTGGGCAACCGCTACGTATGGGGCGGCACCAGCCTGACAAACGGCGTGGACTGTTCCGGCTTTACCATGCAGGTGATGAAGAAATTCGGCGTGAGCCTGCCTCACTACTCCGGTTCCCAGGCGAAGATGGGCAAGGCAGTTTCTTCCAGTGAGATGCGTCCAGGCGATCTGATCTTTTATGCCAACAGCCGCGGCGTAATCAACCATGTGGCCATGTATATCGGAAATGGGCAGATCGTTCATGCTGCCAGCAGCAGAAGCGGCATCAAGATCTCCACATGGAACTACCGGACACCGAAAGCAATTCGAAATATGCTGGGAGATTAACTCATTTTATTCCGGTTTCTTGAACAAAATTACTAAAATTTAGCATTCAATGCAAAAAATTACAGAAAATTGAATTGACAGCCAGAAGAATTGTGGTATGATAGAAGGCAGACACGGCAAGGGCGCCAGATAACTGGCGTCCTTTTGCTATATTCGGGGCGATATATAGCGGCAATCCTTCATTCAGGAGACGAAAATATACGAATTTTCTTAAGTAAGATTCCCTGCCTTCACGAAGAATTGATTGGATTTTCAGGAATGCCGTGATATAATACTTAAAATTTTAAAGGAAAGGAGCTTTCGTATGAATTATAATTATCTGGCTCAATTTTATGGAAAATCCTCAAATTATACGGATATTCCAAATCGACTGTATAAAGAATACAATGTAAAAAAAGGTCTCCGCAATGAGGATGGTACCGGTGTCCGTATGGGACTTACCCGGGTATCCGATGTAGTGGGCTATGAGATCATTGACGGGGTAAAGACCAATGCAGAAGGTGATCTGTACTACAGAGGCTACAGTGTATATGACCTGATCAAAGGGAAGCCTGGCTGCAACGGTTTTGAGGAAGTCTGCTTCCTGCTTCTGTACGGCTATCTGCCCAATAAGACGGATCTCCAGCGCTTTATTGATGTGGTGAGAAGCCTGTATGCGCTGCCGGATGATTTCCTGGAAATGAATCTTCTGCGGCTTCCAGGCAAGAACCTGATGAATAAGCTCCAGCATGCAGCCCTGACCCTGTACAATTACGATGAGGACAACCCAGATGATATCGATGTCTATAAGACCATGCTGAAGGGTGTAAACCTGCTGGCAAAATTCCCATCTGTGGCCTGCTATGCGTACCAGAGCAAGATTCATCACTTTAACCGGGAGAGCCTGATCATCCACTATCCACGAGAGGATTATTCCATTGCAGAGAACATCCTTTATATGCTGCGGGAGGATAAAAAGTTTACCCAGAAGGAAGCGGATCTGCTGGATGCGATCCTGGTGCTTCATGCAGACCACGGCGGCGGCAACAACTCCACCTTTACCAACGTAGTGATCTCCTCCACTGGAACGGACCTGTATTCTGCCATCTCCGGTTCCATCGGCTCCTTAAAGGGACCTCGTCACGGCGGCGCTAATATCAAGGTTTCTGAGATGATGGAGGATGTGATCAAGGAGATCGGCTATTCTACCGATGAGACCGTAGTGAAGGCGCTGATCCGCAAGATCCTGGCAGGCGATTTTTATGACCATTCCGGTCTGGTATACGGCTTCGGCCATGCGGTTTATACCATTTCCGATCCCCGTGCTGAGATCCTGAGATCCTGTTGCGAGACCGTGGCAAGAGAGCAGTTTAAGATGGAGGAGTTCAACTTCTACTGTCTCTTTGAAAAGTGCGTCAAGGAAGTTATTCTGGAAGATAAGAATAAGGTGATTCCCACCAATGTAGACTACTACAGCGGATTTGCTTATGAGATGCTGCAGATTCCAAGAGATATGTATACCCCTCTGTTTGTGATCAGCCGTATCGTAGGCTGGGTAGCGCATAATCTGGAGAATAAGCTGTATGACGGCAAGATCATGCGTCCTGCAACCAAGTATGTAGGCGAGAATGTAGATTATATCCCAATGAAGGAGAGATAAATTATGAAGACAATTACCGTTTTTATGGGCGATGGAATCGGACCGGAGATCAGCGATGCAGTGTTTAAGATTTTAGATGCAGCAAAGGCTCCTCTGGAATATGAGGTATTCCGGGTAGGCGCTGCTGAGTATGAGGAGAATGGGGCACTGATTCCGGATGCCGCATTTGCCTCTTTTGAGAAAAACAAGATCCTGTTAAAATCCCCGATCACAACTCCGGTGGGCAAGGGCTTCCGCTCCCTGAATGTTACTCTCCGTGAAAAATACGATCTGTATGCCAATATCCGTCCGGCCAAATCCAACACAGCAGTGGTAACTCCATTTAAAGATGTGGATATCGTTACCTTCCGGGAAAATACCGAGGATCTGTATGTAGGCGTGGAGCAGCAGGTTGATGCAGACACGGTACACGCAACGAAGATCATCACCCGCAAGGCCAGCACCAGAATCATCAAGGATGCCTTTGAATACGCCAGAGCCCACGGCAGAAAGAAGGTTACCTGTGTTCATAAGGCCAATATCTTAAAGCTGTCTGACGGCCTGTTCCTTAGCGTCTTCAAGGAGATCGCAGCCAATTACCCGGATATTGAAGCAGATGACAAGATCGTAGACAATGTGTGCATGCAGCTTGTGATGCGCCCGCAGCAGTTCGATATTATGGTAATGCCTAATCTTTACGGTGATATCGTATCCGATCTGACCAGCGGTCTGATCGGCGGCCTGGGCCTGCTTCCTTCCAGCAATCTGGGCAAGGATTACGCCATGTTTGAGGCCGTACACGGCAGTGCGCCGGATATTGCAGGAAAGAACATTGCCAACCCGACTGCGTTTCTGTGGTCCGCCTGCATGCTGCTGGAGCATCTGGGCGAACTGGAAATTGCCGGAAACATCCGCCGCGCAGTAGATGAAGTGCTGGCAGAAGGCACCTGCATCACCCCGGACATCGGCGGAACTGCAACCACCACCCAGTACCGGGATGCCATCATCGCACATTTGGCCTGATCATGAAGGAAGGACAAAAGGAAACGATGCAGAAGGAATCGTGAAAACAGAGCAATACATAGAAAATAGAATAAGCGTTCATAACAGGTAGGACAGCCGACAAAAAAGCGGGACGCTGTCTTGCCTGTTTTTATTTTCCTTATATTGTGGTGCGTCGATGGCGGCGCAGGAAGATTTCTGTAAAAGTACGTCTGAATAAAAGAAAGGAAACTGCCCATACTAGTGTACTGACACGTTCACATTTCGACTAATGATTTGCCTGAATTTCTATCTGCGTCCTTAGTTCGAAAATGAACGTGTCAGCACACTAGTGTGTTGTATCATTGATATTTAGTATATCTGCCACCTCTATTATGAGA
>JAUNGG010000080.1 GCA_030524635.1 Lachnospiraceae bacterium | reverse complement strand
AAGAAAATGGGAGACGTGCCTCGAACGTTCGAGTGCCCTCGCTTCGCTGGGGCAGACCCTCCCGTCTCGCGCTCTTTTTTATTTTATGCCGGAGCCTTGATTTGCAAGGGAGTCCGGTATTTTTTGTGTCTTTTTTTATCCCATTTGAGATAATGCAGGGGAGACTTTATGTTATATCGTCAGTGATCGGAAGGCAAGTAAATATGCGAAATAAATAGTAGATTTTTAAAGCTTGTATGTTATAATATATATATTATATGTTAAAACAGTCAAAAAGGAGATCTAATATATGTCAGCACCAATATCTGCAATTGGTGAGCGGCTGCGAGAAATACGTACAAACAGAAACCTCAGTTTAGATGAAACAGCAAAACTTACTGAAGTCAGCAAGCCTATGTTAGGACAGATCGAGAGAGGGCAGTCGATTCCAACCATTACAACATTATGGAAAATTGCAACAGGATTGAAAACGCCATTATCCTCTTTTTTGGAAGAACAGCAAACCGAATACTCGATTGTTGATATTGAAAAGGAAAAAATCATCTCAGAAGATAACGGCAGAATGAGGGCATATCCAATCTTTACTTATGATCCGATTCGAAGTGTTGAGGTTTTCTATCTTGAATTTGATAAAGGGTGCTTCCATACATCAGAGAAGCATAATGATGGCGTGGAGGAGTATATTTTGGTCTTTGCAGGAAGATTACAGCTTGTTTTAAATGGCAAGGAGATAATTGTAGGAGAAAAGCAGGCGATTCGTTTTCGTGCAGACATTCCCCACTCCTACAATAATCCATTTGACCAGCAATGTATGGCTTACAATATTATCTTTTATCCTAATCATTGATGGAGGAAAAATCATGTATGAATTGATTCAGATTACAGGCAGCAGTTATTATATTCAAAGTCCTGCTAAAATCGGACTTGTAACGCTAAGCAATACAGATGTCTGTTTGATTGACAGCGGAAACGACAAGGACGCAGGGCGAAAGGTCCGGCAGATTTTGGATGCAAATGGATGGAAATTAACCGCGATCTATAATACCCATTCTAATGCAGACCATATCGGAGGCAATAAATATTTACAGGGTCAGACAGGCTGCAAAATCTATGCACCGGGTATGGAATGTGGTTTTACCAGACATCCGATTTTAGAGCCGTCATTTTTATACGGCGGGTATCCTTGCAAAGATCTTAGACATAAATTCCTTTTAGCTCAGGAAAGCCAAGCAGAGTACTTGACGAAAGATGTGTTGCCGGACGGCTTTGAAATCATTGATTTGCCAGGGCATTTCTTTGATATGGTGGGATTTCGGACACCCGACAATGTTATTTATCTTGCAGATTGTCTCTCCAGCCGTGAAACGCTGGATAAGTACCAGATTGGATTTATCTATGATGTGGCAGCTTATATCAAAACGCTGGAAAAGGTAAAGTCTCTCTCTGCCAGAATGTTTGTTCCGGCCCATGCGGCAGCAGCAGAGGATATCTCCGCTCTTGCACAGTACAACATGGATAAGGTGCATGAAATCGCTGAAAAGATTCTTGATCTTTGCAGGGAACCGCTTTGCTTTGAAGCTATTTTGCAGCGGCTGTTTACGGAGTATGCGTTGACAATGAATTTTGAACAGTATGTCCTTGTCGGCAGCACCGTTCGCTCTTATCTTGCATGGCTGAAGGATACAGGCCGATTAACCGTTGAATTTGATCAGAATATGCTGCTTTGGAAACAGTTATCCTGAAGATATTTTACAAGACTTTTTACAGGGCCAATGATAAGCTGACAGGCAGTATGCCGTTATTGCGGTAAAGCGGACTGTGGCGAAATGCATTGCGGATTTTGGCGGAAAGTGAGGAAATAAATAATGAAAGACAATAAAAAATATGTAGATTATATCGTGGAGCAGGCCAAGGCGCTCCTAGCAATCGACAGCCCCTCCGGTTATGGGAAGGAAGTGACGGAATATCTTTTGGGACAGATGGAAGCTTTGGGGATACCGGCGCACCGAACCATAAAAGGCGGTGTCCTGGCGGATTTTGGAGGAAAAAATGACAAGGATGCCATTCTTTTGGAGGCACACTGTGATACCCTGGGAGGAATGGTAGCTCAGATTAAGGCAAATGGACGGCTGAAGCTGACGAATATCGGTGGGATGAATCCGGCTAACGGGGAGACAGAGAATGTAAGAATTATCACGAAAGCCAATGGCAGCTATGAGGGAACCTGTCAGCTGGCGGATGCCTCCATTCATGTGAATGGTGATTACAGCAAGACGGAGAGAAGCTGGGATACGGTGGAGGTGCTGATCGATGAGCCGGTCTTTTCCAAGGAAGACACAGAAAAGCTGGGGATCATGCCTGGCGATTATGTTTGCTTTGAACCAAGAACCAGAGTCACTTCCTCCGGTTACATCAAGAGCCGTTTTCTGGATGATAAGCTGTCAGCGGCTATTTTATTGGGATATGGAAAGTATCTGCGGGATGAAAATGTAGTACCGGAGCGTCGTGTTTATGTGCATTTTACTATCTATGAGGAAGTGGGTCATGGCGGCTCCTCCTCCGTGCCGGAAGGGGTTACGGAAGCCTGGTCTGTGGATATGGGCTGTGTAGGAGAGGGTCTGCAGTGCACAGAGCATCAGGTATCCATTTGTGCAAAGGACAGCGGTGGTCCTTACAATTACGAGATTGTATGCCGCCTGGTGGAACTGGCGAAGGAAAACAATATTGGATATGCAGTGGATGTGTATCCCCATTATGGTTCTGATGTGGAGACCACATTAAGAGCTGGAAATGATGTACGTCACGGTCTTATCGGCCCTGGCGTGTATGCTTCTCATGGATATGAGAGAAGTCATCGGGACGGAGTAGAAAATACATTTCGGCTGATTCAGACGTATATCGGGTAGTGAGCCTTCATGCGCCCGGCGGTGGATTTGCACACCGCTCATGAAAGTTTTGGCGGGAGCATTTGGCATCCCTGAACTTAGACTGCCGATTCAGCGGCGGATTTTCATAAGAAAGGAGAAAGAAGGATCATGAGAATGGTGGTATTATTCCTTGCAATGAGCCTTGACGGCTACATTGCGGACCGCAGCGGCGGAGTGGATTGGCTGTCTGGACAAAGAGAACAGGAAGAAGGTATAGACACATACGCTGAATTTGTAAAGGATGTAGATACGGTTATTATGGGGTGGAATACGTATCACCAGGTTGTTACAGAGCTGTCTCCTGGGGAATGGGTATATTCAGACTTGACAAGCTATGTGGTTACACATAGGGAGCTTCCGTCAACAGAGCAGATTATATTTACACATGAGGATCCCTGTGCTTTGGTGAAAAAGCTGAAGCAGGAGCCAGGGAAACATATTTGGATTTGCGGTGGTTCCAAGGTAATTCAGCAGCTTATGGAAGAAGATTTAATTGATCGTTATTACATTTCTGTGATTCCAACGATTTTGGGGGATGGTATCCGCATGTTTGGAACGATGGAGAAGGAAATCAAGCTGCAGTTAGTAAAGACGCAGACGTATAACGGAATAACAGATCTGGTTTATCAACATAGATTGTAATTGCGGGGGTCCGCAGGAGGAGACATATGTTCGGAAGAAAGAAAAATAAACAGTTATTCACCTATGACAAAACGGGAAAAGTACCAGTGATCCGCGCAAGCATTTGTACCGGAGAAAAGGTAGCAGGCTTTAAAGAACTGGAAAGCGGAAAATTTGAAGATCTGATGTTGATTCGAAATGATGGAGATCTAAAGGAATTTCTCCGGCTGTATGACGTCAAAGAGGAAGACATAAAAAGGGAGTGGTAACGATGAACCGAAGAAAGGCAGATTCGTTCCAGAATTGGTTTGATTTATGCTTTGGCAAGAAAATCTAAGAGAAACTGTAATCAAAACTTAATATATCAGCGAAATAGATATGGTAAGATAGGTGCAGAGTGACTGTGAGGAGAAGGAACGGTTACAGTACAGATCAGAATGGGCCTGGCCGATTTTCTTAGGTTATTGTTAAGTTGTGCCGGGGAAGGGAGCGATATGTTAAGGAAATTACAGATTTTTGCTGTTGCAGCCGCTGTGTCAGTGGTTCTGGCAGCTTGCAAACATGCAGCAGAAGATTCTGGAGGGAAGCGTCCGGAAGCGGAAAATTCAATTGGTACAATGATGGATCTGATACAGGCAGAGGATTGGAAACCGGGAGAAGACCAGAGCATGAAATCGGATGCATCTTCCAACGCAGGTATGATAATGGGGCAGCATGAGTCGGTTACTGCTGATGATTTGTTTCAGGCTCGGACTCTCTACATTGGAAATGCGTCAGGAACGGGAACATTGATCCAGATGGTGAAATCCTATTTTAATATTGGGGAAGCAAGTACCATGGAATTGCAGACCACCGCACCGCCCTATGGTCTGATGCTGCATTTTAAGAAGAAGCCGGATCTGCTGGCGATGCAGAAAGCTTCTGTGGTTTTGATTGGATTGATCAATAATTGTTCTTCGGTGTCATGGGACTATCCGGTGGATCGGGATGGAAACCGGGAAGCTTGCTGGGTATCTCAAACATTGACCGGTCAGATGCTGAATGAGGAGCGGTACATTAAGGAATATGCAGAGTCGGCTGACAGCGTGGCCAGATTGCTTTCTCTGACGGAAGGAATTTCAGAGCCCCTGCATCCTAAGGCAAGAGCTGCGTCTCTTGACGAGGCCGTTTCAGCGGCAATTTTGGAGTACAGCCAGCCTGCTTATTGTGAGGATGAAGCAGCAGGAGAAGGGCATTTGATTCTGGAAACCCAGGAGAAGGATGATGAAGTAATCGTTTATGCACTGACGATGTACGGAAGTTACCAGTTTCAGGACGGGAATTTTGTGAAAAACAGCGGCAGCGGAGCGATTCCGGCAGTGATTACCCTGGAAGAAAATCCAGATGGAAGCTTATGGTGGAAATGGTACCAGACACCGGAGGATGGAAGCCGTTACCAGGATTCGATCAAAACATTATTCCCGGAATCGGTGTGAGAAGCGTGCAGGAAGCCGGATTCCCAGCAGCTGAAAACGTTGAAGCAGCAGGAGAAAAGCTATGCGGCCGCTTACTTAAAAACCATTGGGCGTGAAGCGGAAATTGGGGAGTATGGAGATTTTTCCCATCCCCTTCTGACAGAAGCAGGTGTTTCTGTAGAGGTATCGAATAAATTGTCAGATTGCGGGCGAGATGATCCAGATTCGCCGGCTGCCTATGCGCCGGGATGGATCGGGAATATTGAACGGCTGGAGGATGGTGTCCGGTATGTGTATGTTTGTGATTATGATGCAGAACAGCAGGAAATTATATATACCAAGAAGGAGTATGATACCGGGAAGATCATGGAACAGGTAGTGTATAATGCTGTGAACGCACGCAAACAGTAACAGGAAATACAGGCGTAAAGGAAAAACTTCATTGACAGTTGGAGAAAGCATGATATATTGTTAACAAGCAAATGAGACAGCAAGACTTTTATTGTGGCAGATGTCATGGTAGAAGTCTTTTTTTATTCAAAAATGCTGTTTTGATTCGTTATATGAGATAAGGACGCATAGGAATCGGGAGAGAAAGGAGTATGTTATGGCAGATTTAAGAGCCTGCCGGTAAAACAGGAAGGAAAAATCAATCATGAAGGAGGACTGGAATATGGGATGTCTTGGAAATGTGTTATGGTTTGTGTTTGGCGGAGCAATCAGCGGGCTGAGCTGGTGCCTGACAGGGTGTCTGTGGTGCATCACGATTGTGGGGATTCCGGTGGGAGTCCAGTGCTTTAAGATGGCTTCCTTAAGCTTCTTTCCCTTCGGGAAGGAAGTACGCTATGGCGGCGGTGCAGGGTCATTTTTGCTGAATATCATTTGGCTTGTGGTGTCGGGACTGCCGCTAGCGCTGGAGCATCTGACGATGGGAGTGCTGCTTTGTGTGACCATCATTGGAATTCCCTTCGGCCTTCAGCAGTTTAAGCTGGCAAAGCTGGCGCTGATGCCCTTTGGAGCGGAGGTGGATTGAAGAAATCATGGAACCGTATTATTACAATCAGATGGGAAAACGAGAGCAAGCGGTGTATCATGGCATGAAGACGGGGCTGATGGCTTTGGCTCCGTCCTTTCAGGTGCCCAGGATGGAAGGGAGGGAGCTGTCGGATATTTATTTTAAGCTTCGGCTGGATTGTCCGGAGATCTTTTATACGGTAGGGTTCAAGTATCGATATTATAGGGAATCTGACAATGTGGAGATTATCCCGGAATATCTGTTTGACAAAGGAAAGATCAAGGCCCACCAGCAGGCTATGAAGGCCAGGGTGGAGAAGCTGGCCCGTCCGGCTCTTAAGCTTGGGGAGAAGGAAAAGGAGCTGTATATCCATGATTTTATCTGTGAGACTATCCGCTATGACAAGCTGAAAAAGCCTTATTCCCACGAGATCATCGGGCCTTTGGGACAAGGAGTGGGCGTTTGTGAGGGAATTGCAAAGACGGTGAAGGTCCTCTGTGATGCGCTGGGAATCTGGTGCATTGTAGTGATCTCGGAGGCGAATCCAGAGAAGAAGATCAAGTACCGCCATGCGTGGAATGTGGTGCGGATCGGCGACAAATATTATCATCTGGATGCTACCTTTGATAATACTCTGGGGCGGAAGGAAACGGCCCGTTACGACTATTTTAATCTGGATGACGGAAGGATTTTCCGGGATCACGAACCGGTGATTGACCGGGTTCCGGCATGCAGTGATGGAGATTCCTTTTATTACAAGGAAAAGAAGCTGTCTTTTACCAAGCTTGAGGATGTGGAAAAACGGGCGCTGCAGGCGGCCAAGAAGGGGAAAACCTTTTTGTTTCACTGGCGGGGCGGCTATCTGACCAGGGAGGTTTTGATGGAGCTTTTGGAGCTTCTGGAACGGGCTGCTGTGGAAAAGGGAAAACACGCCTGTGTCAGCCTGAACTGGCCTCAGGCTGTGCTGCAGGTGTCCTTTATGAATCAGGGCACAGCCCAGCAGGTGATGGTGGAGGAGGCCAATGAAGGGGAATTGCTGTAAAAAGTTTTGTGCGATTTCAATGTACTTGTAGTACAATAATAGAAGTTCTGCATGATTTCAGAAAAGAAAACGGAAAATATAAAGTGGAGGAAAGCAGTATGAAGACAATTACTCATCAGTATGTAAAGCCAGAAGACATGAATCATCATGGTTCCCTGTATGCCAATACCCTGACAGACTGGATGATGCGGTCTGCCTTTTTCGGAGTGGTGGAGGTGCTTGGACGTCAGGACCATGTGGTTATGGTAGGAATGAATGATTTTCACTTTATCCAGCCGGTGCTTCTGGGTGCGATCCTGGAGATCCGGTATGAGCTGGCAAAGGCGGGAAGGAGCAGCCTGACCATTGCGGTGGAGGCGCGGGATAAGTTTGACGCAGATAAGGTGTATGCCACCTGTCAGATCACGTTTGTGAATACCGACGAGGATGGGAAGAGTGCACCTCATGGAATTACGATGGTGTAAGCAATTACAGGAAGATGACAGGAAAAGAACAGGAGCCCGGCAGTTTTCGTTCTGCCGGGCTCCTGTATTATGGGGTCAGTTATAAAAAATTATTTTTTCTTTCTGTAGTAGGTATCCTTCAGCGGTAAGCTCTGGCGGAATTTCCCATCCAGACGGTAGTAAGCATGAGCACAGGCTGGTGCGGTGGGGATCATGCACAGCTCGCCGCAGCCTTTTGCACCTAAGGAGTATGGAAGCTTATCTTCCTCCTTCGGCACGCAGAGGATCACATCCAGCTCTGGAGCCGCGTCTGCCCGCATGAATCCAATGGTGCCGAACTTGCTGGTCGGATAACCGTTCTCGCACTTAAATTCCTCTGTTACACCGTAGCCGATACCCATTACCATGCCGCCCTCGATCTGGCCTTCTACGGACTGGATATTTACCGGGGTTCCCACGTCAAATGCGGATACTGCCTTGGTAATCTTTCCTTCCTCGTTCAGGATGATAACCTGGGTGCCGTAGGAATAGGAGATATGGCTGACCGGGTTTTCTTTGATAGCGCCTAACGGGTCGGTCTGTGCGGAGTATTCTCCGAAGAATTCCTGGCCCTCCAGATCAGCGATGGTCTTGCCGCTGTCTAAGGCACATTTTAGCTTTTCTCCAGCTCTTCTGGCGGCCTCGCCGGTCATAACGGTCTGGCGGGAGGCAGTTGAGGTTCCGGAGTCCGGGGTGCGGATGGTGTCTGCGTGCTCGAACACAAACAGCTCTGGGTTCAGGCCGGTTACGTGGCAGATCTCGGTTAAGGTCATCTGTCCGATGCCCTGTCCCATGCAGGAAGCAGAGGTACGGATATGGATCTTGCCTTCTTCGATGGAGAGGAGTACGCGGCCGATATCCTTCTTGCCCATTCCGGTTCCGGCATTTTTAAAGCCGCAGGCGATTCCAGCGTAAGGGTTGGCATAGTAGATATCCTTTACGGCATCCAGACAGGCCTCCATATTGGTGTTTGGATCTGCGGTCTGACCGTTTGGCAGGATATCTCCTGGCTTAATGGCATTGCGGCGGCGGATCTCCCATGGATCTAATCCGGCCATCTCTGCCAGCAGGTTGATGTTCATTTCAGTGGCAAAGCAGCTCTGGGTAACGCCGAAGCCTCGGTAGGCGCCGGAAACCACATTGTTGGTATAAACCGACATGCCGAAAATGTCGATGTTCTGATAATTGTAAGGTCCTGCTGCATGGGTGCAGGCGCGGTGGAGAACCGGGCCGCCTAAGGAGGCGTATGCTCCGGTGTCGGCAATAATAACGCCCTTCATGGCAGTCAGCTTGCCGTTCTCATCACAGGCGGTGGTAAATTCCATTTCCATCGGGTGACGCTTTACATGGTAATTTAAGGATTCCTGGCGGCTGTATTTTACCTTAACCGGCTTCTTGGTGTACCATGCCATCAGGGCAGCATACTGCTGAACAGACATATCCTCCTTGCCGCCGAAGCCGCCGCCTACTAACGGAGCGTGGCAGTGCACCTTCTCTGCCGGGAGCTGGAGCATCTGGGCACATTCCCGCTGCACGTCGTATATTGACTGGCTGGTGGTGTAGATCAGAAGGCCGTCCTCTCCTTCTGGAAGGGCTACGCAGCATTCCGGCTCCATAAAGCCGTGCTCCTGCCAGGAGGTCTTATACTTTCTGGTTACCACGTATTTGGAGTTTTTAATGGCTTCATCTGCATTGCCTCGAACCAGATTGGCGCGGCTCATAATGTTGCCGTCCTCGTGGATCAGCGGGGCATCGCCCTTTAATGCCTCATAAGGGCTGGTAAGAGGAGTCAGCTCCGTGTAATCCACTTCGATCAGGTCCAGGATTTCCTGAAGAGATTTCTGCTTGGTGGAAGCTACCACAGCCAGGGCATTGCCTACATATTTGGTGATATCGCCTTCTCCTAACAGGACATCCCAATCCTGCTTGATATGACCGATCTTGTTGCAGGGAACATCTTTCTTCAGCAGGATCTTTACACAGTCCGGATGGGCAAGCGCCTTTTTAATGGTGATCTTGTTGATCTGCGCTCTGGGGTATTTGGAATACAGGCATTTAGCGTACAGCATGCCCGGCATGTAGATGTCATCGGCAAAGATTCCGGTTCCGTTTACCTTCTCTGCAGCATCGATCCGCTTGAAATGCTCATTCATGTGAAGCGTGGTTGGCGGTGCCGGGATCTCCAGCTTCTCCCGGAAGAAGTCGGCTGCCATCAGGATGGCGTCCTCGATCTTCTTGTAGCCGGTACAGCGGCATAAGTTGCCGCGGATCGCTTTCTTCACATCGGCTCTGGTTGGATTTAAATTCACATCCAGAAGGCTTTTCGCGGAGATGATCATGCCTGGGATACAGAAACCGCACTGAACCGCTCCGGCTTCCGCGAAGCAGTGCTCATAGATCTTCATTTCTTCTTCCGGGATTCCCTCCACGGTGAGAATGTTCTTTCCTTCCAGGGTGCTGAGCTTGGGCACACATGCCTTTACCTTCTTTCCATCAATCAGAACGGTACAGGTTCCGCAGGCGCCTTCACTGCAGCCATCCTTCGTTGCAGTTAGATGCAGGTCATCACGCAGGAAGCGGAGCAGCTTTTTATCCTCTGTCGCTTCATAATCTTTTCCATTAATATGTAAGGTATACATCAGGTTCCTCCTTTATTATGGGATTATTCTCTGGCTGGTTATAAAATGGTTAAGCAGTTTTGGTAATCGGACATGGTGTCCAGATCCAGGGACACGCCCTTATCATCCACCGGGACGGTGAGAATGTGGTCCTCCAGGCTGGTCCAGATCTGACGCAGACCGCCGCTGCCCTGGTAATTCAGGATTGCCGGGATGAAGCTGGAGTCGATCAGCGGAGGATGCTTCCGGTAGCTGTTGATGGTGGGAAACAGAACTGCCGGACGGTTATCCGGTCTGGCATTTACCAGTGCCTGAAAGGTGTTTTTCCTGACTGCAGGCATATCTCCAGGCAGCAGGAAAAAAGAGCTGCAGACGGGCATGGCCCGCAGGCCGCATTTGATGGATTCCAGCATATCAGTAGCTGCATAGTTAGGGTTATAGGCTAGTGTGTTGTATCATTGATATTTAGTATATCTGCCACCTCTATTATGAGATG
>JAUNGG010000079.1 GCA_030524635.1 Lachnospiraceae bacterium | reverse complement strand
GTCGTGATGATGGTCATGATCTTTACCATCATGGTGATGATGGTGCTCATGCTCGTGATCATGGCAGCCACACTCTTCATCGTCGTGATCATGGTGATGATGATGCTCATGATATTCTTCCTTTACCTGAGCCAGCAGATCGGCCATCATGGTATCCGGCTTCTCGATAATCTCCAGAAGCTGAGCACCGGTAAGCTGATCAATCGGAGTGGTGATAATGGTTGCCTCTGCATTGTGCTCGCGGATCATGGCTACAGCAGCCTCCACCTTATCATGATCGGCAATATCCGTACGGCTTAATACAATATTGCCTGCATATTCGATCTGGTTGTTGAAGAACTCGCCAAAATTCTTCATATACATCTTGCACTTCTTCACATCAACTACCGTCACGGAGCTGTTCAGCGTCACATCCAGATCTGCGGACACATCACGCACTGCTTTCATAACATCAGAAAGCTTGCCCACGCCAGACGGCTCAATGATCACGCGCTCCGGCTGATACCTGGTGATCACCTCTGCCAGAGACTTTCCAAAGTCACCTACCAGAGAACAGCAGATACAGCCTGAATTCATCTCCCGAATCTCGATTCCGGCATCCTTTAAGAAGCCGCCGTCAATACCGATCTCACCAAACTCATTTTCAATCAGTACCACCTGTTCCCCTGCGATTGCTTCCTCCAGAAGCTTTTTAATAAATGTAGTTTTTCCAGCTCCCAGGAATCCGGAAATCACATCAATCTTTGTCATAACAATATTCCTTCTTTCTCAATCCCGACATCAACCGTTTTTCCCAGGTTGTGCCGGATTCTATAAAATAAATACGTTCCTTGCACCGTTTTTTATTTTGGCACAAAGAACGCAGAAAGTCAAGCAGGCAGAGGGTTCGCG
This sequence comes from Lachnospiraceae bacterium, assembly GCA_030524635.1. Lineage (GTDB taxonomy): Bacteria > Bacillota > Clostridia > Lachnospirales > Lachnospiraceae > Caccovicinus. Next base: position 9,926 of record JAUNGG010000079.1, on the reverse strand, counting down.
AGAAAGAATCCTGACTGCGAAGGCTTCGGTCGCCTTATTTCAAAACACTGCCCCACCAGACAGTAATCAAAGTACCCGCTGCCAAACAATGCCCTGTGATCGGTTCCATTAACCCTTCTCCCCCATTTCCCGCCTTATGGTAGCCAGCATATTTTTCATATTTACCGCATATGCCTCATAAGGCTGATAAGGATGGAGCTGCTCCGGCCAGTAATCCTGGGCCAGATAACGAATCTGCTCATCCACATCATTCGTCCTGGCAATGGCCTCCATCATCTGCTCCCCAGCCCGTTTCGTGTCCCTGATACATTGCTCCCAAATATCCGGTATCCTCTCCTGATCCAGGATGCCATAATGAGGGCCAATTAAAATATCTGCTCCGACCTGCTGCATTTTCCCTATGGAATCCAGGCTCATCTGAAATCCAACGAGAAAGCAGGGCGTAAATCCAATTCCATCCACGTAAACCCCCGCTGTCTCGCAGCACACCATCATCGTTTCTCTGCATCCATCCCGCTTAATCCAATAGGCCAGACAGTCCCTGGTATGTCCCGGAGCTGCAACCGCCGTCACATGCCATTCATTCAGATCCACAGTCTGCCCATCCTCCAGCGCCAGATCTGCCCGAAGTCCCTGCTCATCATAAACCGGCGCATCCAGCCCATACACTCTGGCAGCCGCCTCATTCATCTCCCGCATCACCCGGCGCGCCGATTCCTTTTCCATCACGATTTTCCCATGAGGCGCCGTCACTACCATCACATCCGGCCATTCCTCCCGGATATAAGGAATCCCAGAAATATGGTCATAATGAGAATGGGTAAGAAATACATAATCCAGCTTTCCGCCCTTCAGCTGCTCCTTCACCCGCTCCACCATTTTGGCTCCGCACCAGGCCATGCCTGCGTCAAACAAAAAATTCTTTGAACCACGCACCAAAAATACATTGCCGTGATCACTTCCACTTACATCGCAAAGATAAGATTGAATCGAATCATTGGAATACACTCCACCGTTCTCTACCTTTAATTCTGCCTGGTCCCACATCAATATTTCACTCCTCCAATTTCTTTCTTGATTATACCTTTCATTGCCAAATAAAAGCATAAAACTCTGTCAATTATTATAACCTGGAATAATGGAATTGTACAGTAAATGGACATACCGGCTTGACATCCCCTGTTGGAAATAGGTATGATAACAGTAACATCATAACGGTTCCGATCTTCTTCATCAAAAACAGAAACGTTGCCAGCACAGTATGATAGATTGGAAATCAAGAGTATTGAGGGGGCTTTTTATGGAAAAATTAATTGAACTTCACTTACATCTGGATGGATCCCTCCGGCCGGAAACCGTATGGGAGCTGGCAAAAGAGCAGGGGATCCAGCTTCCCGCCAAAACACTGGAGGATGTGCAGTTTCAAATGGAAGTGCCGGAAAACTGCAAAACACTGGAGGAATACCTGGAACGGTTTGACCTGCCCCTTATGGTCCTGCAGCAGGCTCCTGCCCTGGAACGGGTGACCTTTGAGCTAATTGAGGACCTGGCGAGAGAAGGCGTAACCTATGCCGAGATCCGCTTCGCCCCTCAGCTTTCTACAAACAGCGGTCTGACTCAGAATGAAGCGGTGGAAGCCGCCATTCAAGGCGCCAAGCGGGGCATGAAAGCCTACCCGCAGATCCGTGTGGGGCTGATCCTGTGCTGCATGCGCGGAGATTCCAACGAAGCAGAAAATCTGCAGACTGTAGAAGCCGCAAGAAAATATCTGGGAAATGTGGTATGCGCTGTAGACATTGCAGGGGCAGAATCCCTGTTTCCTACCAAGAATTTTAAGAACCTTTTTGACCTGGTTCGGGAATACGGCATTCCCATGACCATTCACGCCGGAGAAGCCGCCGGGCCAGAAAGCATCCGTGCTGCCCTTTCCTTTGGGGCCAAGAGAATCGGACATGGGGTGGCCTGCATAAAGGATCCGGAACTGATGAAGCAGTTGGCTGAAGAAAAGATTTTATTAGAAGTCTGCGTCACCAGCAATTATCAGACGAAGGTGGTGCCTTCTATCAACAAGCATCCCATTCGGCAGCTGTTCGACGCCGGGGTGCGCGTAACGGTAAATTCCGACAATATGACCTGCTCCAGGACAGATGTTTTAAAGGAGATTAAGGTGTTGAAAAATTTGTTTGGGTTTACTGATGAGGAGATTGGGACGCTGCAGGAATATGCCTGGGAGGGGAGATTTTTGAAGGATTGATTGGGTGAAAAGGGAAGTGCTGCTGTCTGTCCTGCTTCAATCTCTCACGCAGCACTTCAACCTTACATTCATGCGGTTTCTTCTCGGTATCACCCCACAGTGGATGTCTCTATCATTTTTTAATCACCCAAATTGCCACTCAGCAAATTCACGCAAAATACTCTTCCAAACTGTCAAGAATCCGTGCCTCAATGCTCTCTGCCGCTTCTCTGCTCTCTGCGCTGACAGAAACATAAGCCTTCAGCTTCGGCTCCGTACCAGAAGGACGCACAACTACCGAACCGTTGTCCTCCAGCAGGTATTTCAGCACATCCGATTTTGGCAGGCCATTCAGTCCCTTGGAGTAATCTAAAACTTTCTTCACCTTTTTTGGTCCGATTGCATCCAGCCCTTCACGGAACTTTGTCATAATATCCTGCATCTTTGCAAAGCCGGCAGCCCCCTCAAATTCATAAGAATGCAGTGTATTGAAGCAATATCCATATTCCTGATACAGTTCATCCAGCTTATCCAGCAGACTGCATCCCTGTGCCGCGTAATAAGCAAACATCTCACAGATCATAAATGCGGCATCCACGCCATCCTTATCACGGACATAGGAGCCAGTCAGATAGCCATAACTCTCCTCAAAGCCAAAAACATAACGGTCAACGCAGCCAGCCTTCTCTAATAAGCCGATCTGCTCACCGATAAATTTAAAGCCGGTAAGTACATTAATGGTCTCCACCCCATAATGTGCTGCAATCCGTTCGCCCAGATCCATGGTCACAATGGTCTTCACCATAATGGGATCAGCAGGCATCGTTCCCATTGCAATACGTCGGGAGCATATATAGTCTAACAAAAGCAGACCCGTCTCGTTGCCGGAAAGCAGGACATACTCCCCTGCCTGGTTCTTTACCGCAATCCCCACACGGTCGCAGTCTGGATCTGTTGCCAGAAGAAGATCTGCGTTGCATTTCTTGGCATACTCCATTCCCAGAGACATTGCTTCCTTGATTTCCGGATTTGGATATGGGCAGGTGGGGAAATTGCCATCTGGCTGTTCCTGCTCCTTGACCACGGTGATGTTGGTGTAGCCGCTTTCCTTCAAAGTTCGCAGAACTGGTTTCAAACCGGCACCATTTAACGGACTGTACACGATGGCAACATTTTTATCCGCTTTCGTATCACCCAGAACGGACTGTTTCTTGACTTCTTCCACAAAAGCAGTATAGACCTCTTCCGGGATATACCGGATGTCACCGTCCTTCATACCTGTCTGGAAATCTACCATCTTAACATCAGTGAAAATATCAAGCTTCTCAATCTCAGCCAAAACTTTCGCCGCTGCCTCTGTTGTGATCTGGCAGCCATCGGCACCGTATACTTTGTAACCGTTATACTTAGACGGGTTATGGCTGGCAGTCACCATAATGCCAGCAGAAGTGCCAAGATAACGGGTAGCAAAGGACACCATCGGCACCGGTGTCAGCTGGGGCCAGATATTGACCTTCACGCCGTTAGCGGCAAACACGCCGGCAGCAACCTCTGCAAACACATCTGATTTGATTCGGCTGTCATAGCCGATGGCCACGGACGGCTTTTCATAGTTTTTAACCAGATAATCAGCCAGGCCCTGAGATGCTTTTGCAACGGTATAAATATTCATGCGGTTCGTACCGGCGCCGATCACGCCCCGCAGGCCGCCGGTACCAAAGGCAAGATTCCGGTAAAAGGAATCCTCCATCTTTCCCCCGTCGCCTTCCATTGCTTTCAATTCATTTACAACATCCGCATCGGCTGTAGCGTTGGCTGCCCACAGCCGATACTGCTCCATAATCTTATCATCCATAATGTAGTCTCCTCTTATCCCTTTGCAGCCCGTCTTCCTGTAACCTGTCCTCTTGCAATCTATCTCCTGCTGCCTGTCTTCTTGTTTCCTGTCCCTTTCCCCTCTCATCCTCTTACATCAAGAAACTGGGCAGTGCCATGAATCCGCATCTTAACAGAATTGGCCGGAACAAAAATGCAGTCACCTTTGAAAAAGGTAAGGGTTTCCTTCTCTCCGAAACTTATGGAACCGCAGCCATCGGTGCAGAGCAGGACGCGGAATGAGGTGCTGTCTGCCTGATAGCCCACCAGCCTGCGGCACCGCTCGGTATTAACAATCATCCGGTAGACTTCAAAGTATTTGCAGCGGCACAGCAGCTCCAAAGCACAGCCCTGACGGTATTTCAGCACGCGAAGAGGCTGCTTCGGTTCGGTACTGGCTTTCAGATTCGCCACCTCCAGCGCCTTATCCACATGAAGCTCACGTTTTCTGCCATTCTTGTCCACGCGGTTGTAATCATACATGCGGTAGGTCAGATTGGAGTTTTCTTGAATTTCCGCAATCAGAGCGCCCGCTCCAATGGCATGAACCGTACCTGCTTCAATATAAAACAGATCATCCTTCTTGATGGGAACCTTTTGGAGATATTTCTCCACAGTTCCGTCTTGAATGCTCTGACGAACCGCTTCCTTATCTGCATCATGATGGAAGCCATAGATCAGCTTTGCGTCTTTGGCCGCATCTAACACGTACCACATTTCCGTCTTGCCAAGCTGACCCTTCTCATACCGGGCAGCATATTCGTCAGTGGGATGTACCTGCACAGACAGATCCTTTTTCGCATCAATAAACTTGATCAGGATCGGAAGTTCTCCTTTCGTTCTGGGGTGGTTTCCAAGAAAATCCGGGTGAACCTTCAATACCTCCGCCAAAGTCATCCCTGCAAATTCACCGCTTGCCACCGTGCTGGGACCATCCGGGTGTGTGGAGCATTCCCAGGTTTCCGCCAGGGGGCTTAAGTCAATGCCCTTTGCAAAGTCATCATTCAGCCGGCTCCCGCCCCAGAGATAATCCTTTCCAGTTGGCTTCAGCAGGAAGGGGGCATTCAAAAGAGTTCCATCACTCAAGAGGGAATTTCTGTTTGTCATGTACACTAATCTCCTTGCCAAGCTGCACCTCGATCAGCTTCAATTCAGTCTCAGCCAAAATCGTATGACGGCAGCCCGCCTCCATGGTAACCACATCACCAGCTTTAACCTTCTGCTCCATACCGTCAACGATGGTTTTGCCTGTACCGGAAATCACCACCCAAACCTCATCACGGTTCTTGTGGCTGTGATAATTCATGCTGTGGCCCCCGTTCAGCGTTACCTTGATGGTCAGGCTTTCTTCCTCTACATCCAGAACCCGGAAGCTGCCCCAGCTCTTCTCGGCAAACATGATCTGCTGGTCGATCTGATCCACAAACGGCTTGATGTATGAGCTCTGCTCCTTATCCGAAACCAAAATGCCTTCCGGGGAGGCTGAAATCACCACATCATGCAGGCCCATTGCCAGAACAGGCACTCCTAATTCATTGACAATGTGAACATTTTCGCAGGTCTCATTCTGGATCGCATTTCCCACAGAATTCTCTTCCATGGCTTCTGTCAAGGTATTCCAGGTTCCCAGGTCCTTCCATTGTCCCACAAAACGCATAACCTGAATCTTATCTTCCTTCTCCACCACAGCATAGTCAAAGGAAATCTTCGTCAACGTGTCATACTTGGAGAACAGATCCTGATAGTCGGTAAAATCAATCAGCTCATGTGCCTTATCTAAAAGATACCTCAGTTTATAAGCAAACATACCGCCGTTCCACAGAGCACCCTGCCTGATATATTCCACTGCAACTTCCTGTGTAGGCTTCTCCTTAAAGGTGGATACAAATGCCGTCTGATCCGCATTTTCAGGGATAATGTAGCCATACTTCTCAGAAGGATAGGTGGGCTCGATTCCCATCAGCACAAGATTGGCTTCCCCCTTGTCCGCCTGCTCACCGAGGGCTTTCAGCGCCTCAAAATAGTCATCCTCCACATACGGGTCAACCGGGCAGACCACTACCGATTCCTCCGGGTCAACGCCTTTTACATCGGTCAGATAAGCAGTTGCCAGGGCAATTGCCGGAAAGGTGTCACGGCGGCAGGGCTCTACGGAAATGCCAACCTCCTCACCCAGCTGATTGTGAATAGCCGAAACCTGGGTCTTGCTGGTGGCAATGGTTACCGTTGCATCTGCATCTACCTTTTTAATCTGACGGTAAACACGCTGAACCATGGACTCATAGCTGCCGTCCTCCGTCTTGAATATTTTAATGAACTGCTTGGAACGAATGTCGTTAGACAGCGGCCAGAGACGCTTTCCTGAACCGCCGGATAATAATACAATGTTCATCTTCTATTTACCTTTCAGCTCTCATTGGATTGTTCAGGAAATCCTCATAGGACAGACGAATGCCTTCCTCCAGCTCCGTCTTGTACGTCCAGCCAAGCCGGGTCGCCTTGCTTACATCCAGAAGCTTCCGCGGCGTGCCATTAGGCTTTGAGGTATCCCAGCGAATCTCCCCCTCATAGCCAACCACCTTTGCCACCAGCTCTGTCAGCTCCTTGATGGTCAATTCCTTGCCGGTACCAGCATTCACTGTCTCATCCCCACTGTAATTGTTCATCAGGAACACGCACAGATTGGCCAGATCATCCACATACAGGAACTCGCGCAGAGGAGAACCATCTCCCCAGCAGGTAACATAAGGCAGATTCTGCTCCTTCGCCTCATGGAAACGGCGGATCAGAGCAGGCAGAACATGGCTGTGGGTAGGATGATAGTTGTCATTGGGCCCGTACAGGTTCGTCGGCATAACCGAAATGTAATCCGTGCCGTACTGCTTGTTCAAGAACTCGCAGTACTTCAGACCAGAAATCTTCGCCAGAGCATAGGCCTCGTTGGTCTTCTCCAGCTCACTGGTCAGCAGGCAGCTCTCCGGCATCGGCTGAGGAGCCATACGAGGATAGATGCAGGAAGAACCGAGGAACTCCAGCTTCTTGCAGCCATTCTGCCATGCAGAATGGATCACATTCATTTCAAGGGTCATATTAAACCACATAAAGTCAGCCAATGCTTCCTGATTGGCAATGATACCGCCCACCTTTGCAGCAGCCAGGAAAACATACTCCGGCTTCTCCTCCGCAAAGAATTTCTCTACATCCGCCTGACGGCAGAGATCCAGCTCCTTGTGGGTACGGGTAATAATATTCGTATAGCCCTGACGCTGCAGTTCACGAACGATGGCAGAACCAACCATTCCCCGATGACCTGCAACATAGATTTTTGCATTTTTCTCCATCATAATCATTTGCCTCTTTTCATACATGGTGCTTTCTGCGTCAGCAGACATATCCATAATTATCAAAGCTCCATCGCCAGGCGATTGCAGAACTTTAATTTACGCATTCTTCATAGCCTTCTCACGCTTTGCCAGCATGCGGTCATGCTTTGCCATGATCTCAACCAATTCCTCATAGCTGGTCTTCTGCGGATTCCAGCCAAGTACCGTCTTGGCCTTAGTAGGATCTCCCCACAGGTTATCCACATCCGTCGGACGGAACCATGCAGGATTTACACAAACCAGCATCCTTCCAGTCGCTGCATCGTAGCCCTTCTCATCCAGCCCGGTGCCCTCCCAGCGAATGGTGATGCCGTTGGCTGCAAAGGCCTTCTCGGTAAAATCACGAACCGTATGCTGTACGCCGGTAGCAATGACAAAATCCTCCGGCTTATCCTGCTGCATGATCAGCCACATGCATTCTACATAATCCTTGGCATAGCCCCAGTCACGCAGAGAATCCATATTGCCAAGCTCCAGATGGTCCTGCAGACCTTCCGCAATCCGGCTTGCTGCCAGCGTGATCTTACGGGTAACGAAATTCTCACCGCGGCGCTCGGACTCATGATTAAACAGGATACCGTTAACTGCAAACATGTTATACGCCTCCCGGTACTCCTTGGTGATCCAGAAGCCATACTGCTTTGCAACTGCATATGGACTGTATGGGTGGAATGGGGTGGTCTCCTTCTGCGGGATCTCCTCTACCTTGCCGTATAATTCAGAAGTAGATGCCTGGTATACTTTAGTCTTCTTCGTCAGGCCAAGGATGCGAACCGCTTCCAGAATACGCAGGACACCGATCGCATCCACATCACCAGAATATTCCGGCACATCAAAGGAAACCTGCACATGACTCTGAGCCGCCAGATTGTAAATCTCATCTGGCTGAACCATACTGATAATCCGGATTAAAGAAGAAGAGTCAGACAGATCACCGTCATGGAGGGTGATAGAATTTGCGGCAATTAAATGATCGATCCGTGCCGTATTGGAAATGGATGCACGGCGGGTGATCCCGTGAACCTCATATCCCTTCTCCAGAAGGAACTCCGCCAGGTAGGAACCATCCTGGCCGGTGATGCCTGTAATTAATGCAACCTTTGCTGCTTTTATCGTTTCACTCATAATTCAAAACTCCTTTTATTGTCACACTTTTTCTGATTTTGGGCTGTCGAACGTAATTATAGCTGACGTGTTTAGGAGAATGAATTTCATATAATGAGAAAAGGCTGTACAATATTGGGTTTTTGATTTAAGTAATCAGTCCAATATTGTACAGCCTTTAGTTTCATTTCCCCTTCCATTTCTTACGAAACTCACTGGGGCTCATTCCTTCCACTTTTTTAAACAACCTGCTCAAATACCCAGGTTCCACATGTAATTCTGCTGCCAAATGCTCCACTATCTTCTCCGTAAAACGGAGCTGCTGCTTCACATACGTCACTCTCACTTGGTTTAGATAAGCATTGTGGCTGATCAGGGAAGATCGGGCAAAGGCAGGCGGCGTTAGTGAAAAGCTTTTTGACAGGTTTGAGATTGCAGGAGATACAGGCTTCTGTATGGAATGGATGAATCAGTGGCCGGTACTGTTTCTGCGCCTTATGACCTTCTTTATATCCTGTTCTTTTAATGTGGTACTGCCGCCTGTTTGCAATCATGATGTGTCAACATCTTGACGCCTGGACCTTGTCAAAGACTTCCCCGCTAAAAGATCTCTTAAGAAATAATCAATATCACACAAAAAAGAGGGATCATATCTATCTTATTGCATCGATTTTAATGAGAAAATTAAATATTTTTTACCATTACAATTTTTAATTTTCACATGTTCTACATAATCCGGCAATTCCTCTTCTCCTATACACGATATCGTAGCTTCCGTAAACTTTTTATTTGTTATATCTGCAATGCCACTTACATATAAATTGTAGGCTTCCTGCAAAAACACGCTCCAATATTCCATAAAGGATATATCATTTGATAGAAAATACACATTTTGAACCAGTTTGGCTCGAAAATATTTTTTAAATTTTAAATAATATTTTTTCCATTGAATATGTTTCCTTTTACCTGAATAATAAGTATTTATACTTCCTATTTCTGATATAAACTTTTGAATTAAATCAGTTTCACCTTTTTGTATCCATCTAAAAAATTCATCTGCTACTGCATCAGAAAATGACACGTTGGATATTTTTTCTGCTGTAGAAAAGAACATGCAACTATATTCTATCAATTCATTAATATCTAATTCATCCGGTTTCTCTACAATAAACCCTATTACCACATATATCCCTTTTCGGGAAGTACCTGGTTCATATTCATCTGACTTCCAATAATAGACAGCTACTACTTCATCGTCTAATTTGAATAATCGAAAAAAACTAGTGTGTTGTATCATTGATATTTAGTATATCTGCCACCTCTATTATGAG
>JAUNGG010000078.1 GCA_030524635.1 Lachnospiraceae bacterium | reverse complement strand
ACTAAGCGGTGCTTAGCACCGTCAACAACTACTGGATGAATAATTCAGGATTAATTATCAAGGGGGATTTACAAATGAAACTATTGGTTCTACTGGTTTACTTCGCAGTTCTCATCGGCATTGGCCTGTACTGCCGCAAGCATGCGACGGATGTTAACGGCTTCGTCCTGGGCGGCCGCTCTGTGGGGCCCTGGCTTACCGCCTTTGCCTATGGTACGTCCTACTTTTCTGCGGTAGTATTTGTGGGATATGCCGGTCAGTTTGGCTGGAAATACGGTATCGCTGCCACCTGGGCCGGTATCGGCAATGCCATCATCGGATCCCTGCTGGCATGGGTGGTGCTGGGACGGCGCACCCGCATCATGAGCCAGCATCTGGATTCTGCCACCATGCCTCAGTTTTTCGGCCAACGCTTTGGCAGTCCGGCCTTAAAGATCGGTGCATCGGTTATCATCTTTATTTTCCTGATTCCGTACACCGCATCCCTTTACAATGGACTTTCCCGTCTGTTTGGAATGGCATTTAATATCGACTATTCTGTCTGTATCGTGCTGATGGCTGCGCTGACGGCTGTCTATGTGATCGCCGGCGGATATATGGCTACTGCTATCAATGATTTTATTCAGGGAATCATCATGCTGTTCGGTATCGTGACCATCATCGCAGCCGTTATATCCAGCAAAGGGGGCTTCATGACTGCTTTGGACGGTCTGGCACAGATAACGGATGAGAGCGTAAGCACCACGCCTGGCATCTTCGCCTCCTTCTTCGGTCCGGATCCTCTGAATCTGCTTTTTGTTGTGATCCTGACCTCCCTGGGTACCTGGGGACTGCCTCAGATGGTTCAGAAATTCTATGCCATTAAAAACGAGGAATCTATTAAAAAGGGAACCATTATCTCTACCATTTTTGCTCTGGTGGTAGCAGGCGGATGTTATTTCCTGGGCGGCTTCGGCAGGCTGTTCTCCGACATCGTGAATGTGGCTGCCGATGGCTATGATTCCATTATTCCGGCTATGCTGTCCGGCCTGTCGCCAATGCTGATCGCGCTGGTGGTGATCCTGGTATTGTCTGCCTCCATGTCCACATTGTCCTCTCTGGTCATTGCCTCCAGCTCCACGCTGACCATCGACTTTTTAAAGGACAACTTCATCAAGGACATGGATGATAAGAAGCAGGTACTGTATATCCGGGCTTTAATCGTGGTATTTATTGCCATTTCCGCCATCCTGGCGCTGATCCAGTATAAGAGCGCAGTTACCTTTATTGCACAGCTGATGGGCATTTCCTGGGGTGCACTGGCCGGTGCTTTCCTGGCGCCGTTTATGTACTCCTTATATTCCAAGCGGGTCACAAAGGCATCCTGCTGGGTATGCTTCCTGTTCAGCTGCATTCTGATGACGGCCAATATCTTCGTCCGCAGCTCCTTCCCGGCTATCATCCAGTCTCCCATCAACTGCGGAGCTGTTGCCATGCTGGCCGGCCTGGTAATCGTCCCTGTCGTCAGCCTGTTTACTCCAAAGCCAGACAAGACGCTGGTGGACAATGCTTTTGCATGCTATGATAAGGAGACCACCGTGTCCCAGAGAACCGCTCTTGGAAAGTAGAAGCCATCTGCAAACAATGTTAAAACGACGATATCCCAGAAAGATCTTTTGAGATATCGTCGTTTTTTGCATTCACTCAGCAGGGCCGCTTTCCTTCACATTTACTGCCTGTTATGCCCTGTGTATAACCTTTTATTCTCCGCACGTTTCCTGCCCATTTTTCTCACAATTCCGTCCAAGCTCAAATGCCCGCTTATTCAGCTCCAAAAACTTCTTGGGCACACAGGCATCGATAGCTTCCTGCCAGCTCTCATAAGAGATCTCCGGGAAATAGGTGGACAGCCGCCCCAGCAGTACGATATTAACCGCCTTTGCCGATCCGGCCTGTTCTGCCAGTGCCAGGAAGTCGACAGCATCTACCTGGGCTCCTGCTGTGCGCATTTTCTCAATTAAATTCTCCGGATACCAAGCTGCGCCGATGATCACCGGCATAGGCTCTACCTGCTGTGTATTGGTAATGATCTGGCCGCCTGGCTTTAAATATTCCAGCCACCGTGCCGCCTCCAGCTCCTCAAAGGAAAGGATCAGATCTGCCTCGCCTTTATCGATCACCGGAGAATATACTCTGCTTCCCCAGCGCACGTAGGTGACTACGCTTCCGCCTCGCTGACTCATGCCGTGAACCTCGGATACCTTCACATCATATCCCTGGTGCAGCAGCACATATCCCAGCGTCTTGCTGGCTAACAGCGTACCCTGGCCGCCTACGCCTACAATCATAATATTCTTTGTATCCATAGTCTCACTCCTCTCCGCTTACCAGCGCATCCAGCTTACACATCTGCGTACATACCTGACAGCCGATGCACAGTGTTGTATCGATAACGGCCTTGCCATTTCTCACGGAAATCGCAGGACAGCCGATCCGCATACAGGACTTGCAGCCTACGCATTTTTCCTGATCCACCTTCAGCGGAGCCTTATGTATGGTGCCCTTGATCATGACGCATGGACGGCGGCTGATAATGATCGACGGCTCTTCTGCCGCCAGCTCTTCCTTGATTACTGCCTCCACCTGGGCCAGATCATAGGGATCCACCACCGGAACCCGGCGAAAGCCCAGTGCACGGCACAGCGCTTCCAGATCCACCTTGCCTGCCGGCTCTCCCCGCAGATTCTTGCCGGTGGTTGGATTCTGCTGATGTCCTGTCATGCCGGTAATGGAATTATCCAGGATAATGATGGTGGAATTGCTCATATTGTACGCAATATCGGTGATGCCGGTAATGCCGGAATGGATAAAGGTAGAATCACCGATCACCCCTACACTGCGCTTCTCCCCCTCTGCTCCCATGGCCTTATTAAAGCCATGAAGTCCGGAGCAGGAGGCGCCCATACAGACATTTAAATCCATTGCATTCAGCGGAGCCACGGCACCCAGCGTGTAGCAGCCGATATCTCCGTAGACCATGCAGTTTAACTTCTTGAGAATATAGAAGATCCCTCTGTGAGGACATCCGGCACACATAACTGGCGGCCGTCCCGGGATGGCATCTGGTATGGTCATCACCTGGGGCAATTCCTCACCCATGCAGGAGCGAACCAGATTCTGAGAAAATTCTCCGCAGATGGGGAAAAGGCTCTTTCCCTCTACCGGAATTCCCAGCTGCTTGCAATGATTTTCAATAATGGGATCCAGCTCCTCCAGAACAATAACCCGGTCCACCTTCGCCGCGAAATCACGGATCAGCTTTTCCGGAAGAGGATAACTCATTCCCAGCTTCAGGATGCTGGCACGCTCACCAAATACCTCTCTTGCATATTGGTAGGAGGTAGAACCGGTGATGATACCCAGAGAGGGATCTCCCATCTCCACCCGGTTCAGCTCACAATCCTCCGCATAGGCGATCAGATCCTTCGTGCGCTGCTCCACCCGCACATGGGCATTCCGGGAATTGGCTGTCATCATAACCTTGGTCGGATCCTTTACATACGGCACCTGAGCCGGCACGGTGCGCTCTCCCGGCTCCACCACACTCTGAGAATGAGACACACGGGTACACATCTTCAAAAGCACTGGCGTGTTAAACGCTTCTGACAATTCAAAGGCCTTCATGGCAAACAGCCGCGCCTCTGCTGAATCTGACGGCTCCAGCATGGGAACCTTGGCTGCCTGGGCATAATGGCGGGAATCCTGCTCATTCTGGGAAGAATGCATCCCAGGGTCATCTGCCACGCAGATCACCAGTCCGGCATTTACTCCCTGATAAGAAATGGTAAACAGCGGATCTGCCGCCACATTCAGGCCCACATGCTTCATGGCACAGGCACTTCTTCTCCTGCCCAGGCTTGCACCGTGGGCCACCTCCAGAGCCACCTTCTCGTTAGGCGCCCATTCACAGTAAATATCTTCATACAAAGCTGCTTCTTCCGTGATCTCCGTGCTGGGCGTACCCGGATAGCTGGAAATCACACAGCAGCCTGCCTCATACAGGCCCCGGGCAACAGCTTTGTTTCCAAGCATCAGTTCCTTCAATTAACTTCCTCCTTTTGGCCTTCATCATCACACATTCATTCTGTGCATACCTTCTACGCCATATTTTCCTTTGCAACCAGGTTGTCGGCGCCGTACATCTTGCGAAGCTTCGGCTTCTCGATCTTTCCGGTAGAATTCCGCGGGATCTCGGAGAAAATGATCTCTTTCGGACGCTTATACCGGGGCAGTTCCCTGCAGAATTCCTCGATCTCTTCCTTGGTGCACTCCATGCCGTCCTTGATCTCAATGATCGCAGCGGTCTTCTCACCCAAACGGCGGTCCGGAAGGCCGATTACCGCTGCATCCTTGACCTTCTGACAGCGGCGCAGGAAATCTTCGATCTGAACCGGATAAATATTTTCACCGCCGCTGACGATCACATCCTTCTTCCGGTCTACCAGGAAATAAAATCCATCCTCATCCTGCATGGCCATATCTCCCGTAAACAGCCAGCCATCCCGCAGAACCTCATTGGTAGCCTTCTCGTCCCGATAATAGCAGGTCATCATGCCCGGGCCCTGCACACAAAGCTCGCCCACCTCGCCCTGCTTCACTTCCACGCCGTCCTCATCCACGATCTTGCAGGACCAGCGGTAGCCTGGAATGCCGATCGCACCTACCTTATGGATATTTTCCATTCCCAGATGGACGCAGCCAGGACCGGTGGACTCTGACAGTCCATAGTTAGTATCGTAATCATGATGGGGGAAATACTCCTTCCAGCGCCGGATCAAAGACGGCGGAACCGGCTGTGCGCCGATGTGCATCAAACGCCACTGGGACAGTTCATAATCCTCCAGCTTCAGATCCCCCCGGTCAAGAGCATCCAGAATATCCTGGGCCCAGGGCACCAGCAGCCAAACGATGGTACAATGCTCCTGGGACACGGCGGAGAGAATGACCTCCGGCTTTGCGCCCTTTAACAGCACCGACCGGCTTCCCGCCACCAGGCTTCCCATCCAGTGGAACTTTGCACCGGTGTGATATAAGGGAGGAATGCATAAAAAGGTATCCTCTCTTCCCGTTTCATGATGCTTCTGCTCCATCTCAGCCGCCTGGGTCAGGCTCTGATGCTTGTGCAGGATCGCCTTGGGAAATCCAGTGGTTCCTGAGGAAAAATAAATCGCGCCGTAATCCTCATCGGTGATCTCCACCCCCGGCGCATGGCTGGAGCAGTCTGCCACCAGCTCCCGGTAGCTCTCTGCAAAGCTTGGGCAGCTGTCGCCTACATAGATCAGCAGGCGTCCCCGGCTTAAACGCTCCGCATTGATCTCAATACGACCGATAAACTCCGGGCCAAAGACAATCATATCCACTTCCGCCAGCTCCGCACAGTACAAAATCTCCTCCGCATCGTAGCGGAAGTTAAAGGGCACTGCGATGGCGCCGCTTTTCAGCACTCCAAAATAAATGGGCAGCCATTCCAGACAGTTATACATCAGAATCGCTACCTTATCTCCCTTCTGAATCCCACGGCTGATCAACAGATTGGCAAAACGGTTTGCCTTCTCATCAAATACACTCCATGTGATCTCCCTGCGGTAAGCTGTAAATCCGGTAGGCCGGATCAGCTCATACTCCTTCCAGGTGGTCCTCCTTGTATCCTTCTCCTCCGGATTCAGCTCCACCAAAGCCACCTCATCTGGATACAGCCTTGCATTCCTCTCCAGAAATTCCATTACTGGCATATCATTTGTTCCTCGCTTTCTGAAATTTCATCGGTAACTGTTCAGTACCTTCGCAGTTCCTTTTACTGGTACTTCTCCCCCAATTTTTCGAATTTAAAGCTTTAACTCGTTGAATTTTCCCTTGTTTAAAGGTAGCATATCCAATATAAAAAGTCAATGGAAAAGCAGACTGCAAACCAGCAAAAGAAAAAGGGCCCCAAATTTCCGGCCCTCTTCGTTTATTAACTCTCTATTTCCGCCATTTTTCAATACAATCCGGCCAGCAGCTCCACACATGTCTTAATCCCCAGCACACCGCTGTCCAGTGCAATATGATAATTCTGCACCCTTCCCCATTTCATATCTGTATAGAACTGATAATAGGCTGCACGCCGTTTATCCTTATCCTTCAGCCGCTTCTCCGGAGCATCCTTCCCTTCACCGTACTGCTCCACGATCCGCTTCGCCCGGTGCTCCATATCTGCATGAATAAACACCGTCAGGCAATCTGCTTTTTCCCGCAGGATATAATCCCCGCACCGCCCCACGATCACACAGGGACCTTTTTCTGCCAGCTCCAGGATCACATTTCTCTGAGCTGCCCACAGATCATCCTGATGGGAATGTCCGTTAAAATCCCGATCAGAAAAAGCACTGGCAAACCAGCTTCCATGGGAAGAATACTCGCCCCGCTCTGCAACATATTCCTTTGCAAAGCCGCTTTCCTGGGCAATTTTCTCAATCAATTCCTGATCATAGCATGGAATTCCAAGCTTTGCAGCCACCTCTTTTCCGATGGTTCGTCCGCCGCTTCCGAATTCACGGCTGATGGTGATAATTCAGTTCTTCATTTCTACCTCTCCTTTCTTACTTTCAAACCCTCTGCTGCTTTTTGGCATCCCGCAAGCATTCTGTGGGCTCCATACGTTCACTGTTACTAAGCATCCTGCAATTCCCTTCGTACAACCGGATGCGATTCTTCAGACAAGGAATGATAGGTGTACCGGATTACGATCACAGATACGATAAAGGTCAGCACATCGGACACCGGCATGGAATACAGAACGCCGTCCAGGCCGAAAAATCTTGGCAGAAGAAGAGCAAATCCTACACCAAAGACCACCTCTCTCACCATGGAAAGCATGGTAGACAAAAATGCCTTGCCCAGGGACTGCAGATAGATAAAGGTCGCCTTATTTACGGTAGCCAGGATCATCATGCACAGGTAGACCCGGAAGCATTTCACTGCAAAATCAGTATAATATACGCTTTCATTGGCTGCACCGAAGATACCGATCAGCTGTCTCGGAAGCAGTTCTACGATCAGAAGGGCTACAGCTCCTACCGCAGCCTCACATGCCAGAAGAAGGGAGAATAAGCTCTTTGCCCGATCCTTCCGTCCTGCACCGATGTTATAGCCTACGATCGGGATACAGCCGGCAGCCATGCCAACTGCAATGGAGATTACGATCTGGAAGAACTTCATCACAATCCCCAGCACCGCCATCGGGATCTGTGCGTACTGGCTCTGTCCGAAGATCGGGTCCAGCGCACCGTACTGCAGGGTCATGTTCTGGATCGCCGCCATAGCCGCCACCAGAGAGATCTGGGACAGAAAGCTGCAGATGCCAAGAGGCAGATATTTCGCTGCCAGCCGTCCATGGACGCCGAAGCTGCTTTTTCCAAGCTGAACTGCCTTCATATGACACAGATACCAGATGGATAATACAGCAGTCAGAACCTGACCCAAAACCGTTGCCACAGCTGCACCCATCATGCCCCATTTAAATAAGAAAATGAAGATGGGATCCAGGATAATGTTGGTCACAGCACCTGCCAACGTTGCAAACATAGCATACTGAGGACTGCCGTCCGAACGGATAATAGGATTCATTGCCTGGCCGAACATATAGAAGGGAACACCTACTGTGATCCAGAAGAAATACTCCTTCGCATGATAATAGGTTTCTTCATTTACATGACCGCCGAACATGGTCAGGATCTGTTCCTGAAAGATCAGATAAATGGCAGTCAGGATCAGACTGCTCAGCACACACAAAACAACTGCGCTGCCAATGCCCTTGTGAGCATCTTCCTTCTTATTTGCACCAAGACAGATACTGACAAATGCACAGCATCCGTCACCAATCATAACCGCGATAGCCAAAGCTACCACCGTCAGCGGAAACACAACCGTGTTTGCTGCATTTCCATAAGATCCCAGATAACTTGCATTGGCAATAAAGATCTGATCTACAATATTGTAAAGCGCCGCCACCAAAAGGGAAATAATACAGGGCACTGCATACCGGCGCATCAGCGCCCCGACAGATTCTGTCTCCAGAAATGTGTTTGATTTTTGACTCATGATTTTACCTCCTCATAACGAAAAACACTTGGCATAAAATGAAACAAGTAAAAAAGCGCGGACCAAGAGAGCTGGATTTATGCCTCTTTTTGGCCACGCGCTTTGTCCAGGTATGGATCACCTGAGAAATGTTTCGTTTTAACCGGTTTTTTGAAAACAAAAAACAGCATGTGACAGTCAACTGGATTTACGCAGTCCCTGCCACACGCTGTTAATCATATTATAGCAAATTTCAAATAAAAATCAATTGTCGTTTTTCACAAAAGTAAGGGTACGCTGTTTCTGTAAAATTTCACATGATCATCCATACCTTCCACTCCTCATAATTCCAAATCCCAGCGTTCTTCAATTACCCCTTCTCCCCACTCAGACTTGTCCCTGCTCCAAACCTTATAAAAACCATGCTGTTCATAAACATGGCGCGCGATAACCTGAGCCGTGATCGTAAGCAAAAACACCTTTTTATATCCCTTTTTTCTGCAAAAATCCAACGCCAGCTCAATCAACCTGTTCCCATATCCTCTCTGACGCATTTCCGGCTCCAGCATAAAAAACCGTAATTGTGCTGTCATATCATCCACTTTGGCAATAGCGATGCTCCCGGCAGGAACTCCGTTACATTCCAGAATATTCAGACAGTCTGTATTGGGGTTGAATTTATCAACAAATTCATACACAATACAGTCTACATAACCTGAGAAAACTTCTGATAGATGGCGTTCTGCATAATAAAGTGTCTTATGTCTTGAAATTACATATTCAATATCACTTTGTTTAAACGGTCTGATAGTAATCACATCATTTGCATCAGAAAGTTTATTTCTGATCATAACCATTGCACTCAGGACTGCCTGCTGGTCATGTTCACTCAACTGTTGAAAAATCTTCTGAATCTGTGAGCTTTGAATATCACTTAATCGGTTAAACTCTTTTCTGCCCTTCTCTGTCAGTCGGATATAGCGGACTCTGCTGTCCGTCCTGGACAGCGTTTTCTCAATCAATCCCTCTCTTTCAAACTTGGCGATCATCCTGCTCATATAGCTGCGGTCAATATGAAGCCGCTGCGTCAAAATATTTGCCGTACACCGTTCCGTTTTGCTGATTTCCAACAGAACATCTTTTTCCGTAAGCGAATATCCTGCATTTAGTATCGCATCATCAATCTGCTTGCACAGATACAAATAAACCTTGTTAAATCCCTGAACATCTGCTATCTGATCCGGTGAAAACAATCCTGCCACCTCTTTTCCTTTGGATATGTAGATATTATATCACTGTCACGAACTTTTTTCATTCCATAATGTAAAACCGAGAATGAACATCCCGCCCAGCATCTGCACAAAGGTCATTCTTTCTCCAAGAATCAACACGGAAACAAGAACCGCCACCAATGGGTCAATATAACTTAAAATAGCTGTCTCCTGCCCGGCTAAATCTTTTAGTGCGGAAAAATACATACAATAGGTAATTCCTGTATGAACAAGCCCAACTGTAAGCAAACAGATCCATCCGGAAGTGTTCAATTCTGTAAGGTGCATGCCTCCTGTACCTGCCACATAAGGAATCAAAATTAAAATTGCTGCAAAAAACTGCAAAAGTGTGCGGTGTACGCCTGCTACATTTTTTATAAATTTATTCAGCAGGATAACTGCTGCATAAAAGACAGCAGCTCCCAGACCAAATAGAATTCCCAGCAGATCATTCCCGCCCTGCCCCGTATTACCAATCCCAATGATCAAAAACAGACCAACTGTTGACATACAAAAGCAAAGAATCTGCTTCCCTGTCAGTTTCTCATGAAATAAAAAAGGGCATGTAATGGTCACGATCACCGGAGCAAAATAATAGCTCAGAGTTGCTACCGAAATCGTCGTATATTTGTAAGACTGAAAAAGCAAAATCCAGTTAATCCCCATGGCAATGCCGGACACCAGCAATAGGGGGATTTCCTTTTTGATTGCTTTTAAATCCATTCGTTGTTTTGAGGCAGTCAGATAAATCAAAATCACTCCCGAAGCTAAAACTGCTCTGTATAATGCCAATTCTCCGGAGCTCAGTAAAATATTCCTGGTAAAAAGACCAAGCGTTCCAAAAATAGCCATGGAAGCACTGAGCATCATCTTTGCGCCTGAATTATTTTTCATATGGTTTTCCACTCCAATTCCTGAGGATTTCGTAATTTTTGATGCTTATAGATCGGAATTTGAAATTCTTTTCCCACCTTCCGAACTAAATCTTTGTAACAGCCTTTTAGTTTATCATGAAAGCAAATAGCTTCAACACCGCCTGCAATTGCATGGATACAATATGATACCTGTATGCTCCCGCAAAAAACCTTCTTGTTTCAAAATATCCCATACCTGTGTTGCGACATGTCCCCATGTGCGACTATTACTGATATAATATACTGCTTTCATAATAACCTCCCCAAAATTTTGTGGACTCAGTCCATTTTTTAGTATATTGAACTTTGTGGACTTTGTCAACATTTATTTTAAAAAATTTGTGAGCTATCGGATTTTGCCACGCAGTATCCTCATATCCAAAAAGATATTCCTCATGAAAACATCCCTTTCCACACAAAAGGCACCAGCCAACCTAATGACTGATGCCTCTATCCATATCATTGTTCTCCTAATTGCCTTCCATTTCCTTTTTTATTACATTTAAATCAATTTGTTGTTTTAAGGCAGCCAGATAAGTCACTCCCGATCCACTGTTCCTTCGTCATGTAGTTGGTATGGCCAATTCTCGTTTCATTCATTAATGGTACTGGCACCTGATCACAGGTATGATGATAAGTAAATCCTATCTTTTCCTGAACTCTCCTGGATTTATTGTTTCCATCATAGTAACCACACCAAATT
>JAUNGG010000023.1:48260-56147 GCA_030524635.1 Lachnospiraceae bacterium | reverse complement strand
AGAAGGCTGGCTTCTTAACCAGAGATCCAAGAATGAAAGAGAGAAAGAAGTACGGCTTAAAGGCAGCTCGTCGTGCTCCTCAGTTCAGCAAGAGATAATCGACAACCTAAAAGCATTCAAAAAGCTCGGAAAACTGTGGTTTTCCGGGCTTTTTCGATTCCAGAAGCATACTTTACTTTCTTACTAACTTCATTTGTGATATTAGCATGAAAGTACGAGAGATTATTGATTGGAGAAAAGCCGTCAATCAGATTTTCCGATTGCCCATATTTAACTGATTGTTGTAAATTATCTCGTGCTTAGTTTAATCGTGTAATGCTTGGTTGCCCTTTTCATGATGGAATTAGCGGACACTTTTTGCGCTTGACAGGAGCATCTTCATTTTGCTCAGGTTTTATGCTATTATTGAGTACATAAGAACGTGCGCTTGTGCTACGGCATTGTGCGCATTTGCATTTGGAAGGAAATTCTATGACACGTCAGGAATTGTTTGAGTTTGCAAAACAGAGGTATGGCACGGTGCCGGAATATCCATGGAGCGATTGGAATGCCGTTTTGCGCCGCGCAGACAATGAAAAATGGTATGGTGTAGTTCTGAAGGTTGGAAGAGATAAGCTGGGGCTGGCCGACCTCGGCGAGGTTGACATATTGAATGTGAAGTGTGATCCGATTTTGATTGGTTCCTACCGTATGCAGGATGGTTTTTTCCCTGCCTATCACATGAATAAAGAAAAATGGCTCAGCATTTTACTGGGAGAACCGAAGTTGGACGAGGCAATAAAGGAGCTGATTGCCTTGAGCTTTGAGCTTACCGCGCCGAAGAAAGGAAAACAGAAGAAAAATGCCAAAGAAAAAGAAGCTGTCTAAGGAAGAGAGAAAACGCATCCGCCTGCAGAAAGGGAAACAATGGCTGCTCACATACAATGGTACTCCGAAGCACATGAACAAGCATTATCAGGAGCGTTTTTGTGATGACCGTTTTGCATTTATAGCCGGGTATACCAGCGGCGGTGCGCCTTTTGGCATGCAGTGGGAGGAAGTCGGCATTGATCCGGAGCTGCCGTTTCAGGAAAAGGTGCGGCTTTATCTCAGTGGGGAGTACACCATGCCGGATATGAATGAGTTCGAGGATGATATAGACGATTGCGAGGATGGCATTCTGATCATTGAAGTTCTTCCCTACACGTTCAGCATCTGTAAAGTAGAAGACTATTCGGAGGTGAATCTGGAAGACGAATTTTGCTTTACGGGTAAAACTGACGGAGAGAAATCGCTGGTATGCCTAACAGACAAGGTTCCATCCAGTACGACAGAGCGGGCTGACGGTTGGCGGGCATTTCGGGTAGCCGGTTCTCTGGATTTTTCTCTGGTTGGTATTCTGGCGGAAATCTCTGGCGCATTAGCGGAGCGGAATGTCAGTATCTTTGCACTTTCAACCTTTGACACGGATTATATTCTTGTCAAGGGGCAGGATTTGAATCGTGCTGTGAATACGCTGAGACGAGAGGGCTATCAGGTGATGGAAGCCGGTAATCTTGCTTGAAGTCCTTTGTAACATATAAAGCGTGGCATCGCCTTCTTGGACGGTTGGGCAAAGATCTGTTTCGCATCTTTTGGTATATGGAAAGTGGAAACCTGATGCTGATTTGTGAGATGGCAGCCAGAGGGAAAGGCGAACTCACCATTGACCTCGTAAATGGGGACTATCGTTTGCAGAGACTGCACGCAAAGATCGATGCCGTTACAAATGGCGTTGAAATTCAATACCAAACGGCAGAGATCGGTGTGATGGATTCGAAGCCACAGATGCTTACAATCCAGTCCGGAACAACGGTTGCGCTTGTTTTTGATACAGATGTGCCGCAGACCGAGATCCTCAGAAAAAATGTGGAATTGCTGAAACGGTATTGCGGCAGGCTGCGGATCATCGTTATGCCACAAGTTGGAGAGCGAACAGCTGTGGATAGCAAAAGTCCCTGAAGAATTTAATTTTGTAGAAAACAACATCAGTTAGATAAAGATAATGATACTGACGGCGCAGAACAATCCGGGCCGTTTTGCACCACCGACACAGATCGACAAGTGCCTTGAGGATTTTATGAATATGTCAAAGCGCGCATATGCCCTGATAAACAGACCTACCTCTTTTTTGACAAGGTGCAGAAAGTGCGTGGTTGGGAAAATGCTGTTAACTCTTTTCGGGTAGACATGCTGGGTTATCGTGACGGTGACAGCGGACATATTTTGGAGTGACAAAATATATTATCAATAATGGGTGGGAGGAGACAAGAACCTTGGATTACAAAATCATACCAATGAAGCCAAAACATTGTGAGGGAAAAGCCTATGTTCATTATAAAGCATGGCAGGAAACTTATCGTGGCCTGATGCCGGATGAATATTTGGAGAAACGGACATATGAGCAATGCCTGCAAAATGGCATGGCGGGCATGGACCACACCTTTGTTGCTGTTGCAGAGGGTGAGGTGGCCGGATTTATCCGATATTCTCCGGAAGCCAGAGAGTACACAGAGCGTCCTGGCTATTCGGAGATCCATGCATTGTATGTGCTGAAAAAATACCAGAGATATGGAATTGGAAGAAGCCTGGTGGAACAATGTCTGCAAAAATTACCTCACCGCAGTGTGGTTTTGTTTGTTTTAAAAGGAAATGAAAATGCCATCGGGTTTTATAAAAGAATGGGCTTTTCTCTGACAGGTAAGGAATATTATGGTGAAACAAGTGTGGGCAGGATTACAGAATTGGAGATGGTAATGGAATATACCAATGCATATGACAGGTGAATAGGGCCGAAAGATGTAAAAGACAGGGCGCAGATCACCTTGTCTTATCATTGCTTATCGCTGACGAATATTTGCTGGGTCAGACAGGCTGGCGGGAGAATTACTTATGAAGAGATCAATTGACATGAGAATCATTTAAGCAATGCATTTGCAGACATTGCATTGCAGGGGAAGCAGATAACGGTACAAAACAACAGTCTGGAAGTATTAAAAGAAGCAATATAATCAGTTGTTTTTGGCAAGAGAAGCAAGAATCTGTACGATCTCATCTACAGGCTCCTGCTTCTCGCCTTTTTCCCATTGAAGGAATACATTTAACAGAGCACCAGCGTAGTAATAAAGGTCATAGACAGAGCCTGAGTAATTCGGCGCAGCATAAAGAATCATGTATTCATTGATGGCATTGATCATCAGATAATATAAATTTTCTTCCTCCAATGTTTTAAAAAAGAAGGCATAGCGGTCAAAATAGCAGAGTGCATGACGGATCCGCTCTTCCTCACACAGCGCAGCTGATGTAAGGTTCTCCGGGCATTCCTCCAGGTATCCATTGATAATTTCCTGGAGATAGTTGTTTACCGCATCGGTCTTGCTGCAGAAATAGTGATAGAAGGTCATCCGTGATACGCCGGCCTTTTTTACAATGTCAGAAATGGTAACAGACTCGAAGCCTTTTTGTTGGGTGAGCATCAGGATGGCCTCCCCGATACACTGTCTGGTGAAACGATTTCTATTGGTAAACATTTTTTTGGTAAGCAGTTTCATTATGGCCTCCTGGGCTTGTAAATGAGGGATTTGGCAGCAGTGCAGAAATAAAAAGTTGACCTTTCTGGTTCTTTTGTAAATTGTATCACATAATTTGGTAAGATACAATTAATAAGTAGTAATGAAAACTACATATTGAAAAAACGGTATTGCTTACCGGTTTCCTAAGAGCAGTAACAAAAAAGAAGTAGTTCAGATAGGCAAGCGGATGCAAAAAGTGCATTACCTGTTACAAAAAAGAGCTGATACAGGAGGAATCAATGGAGAAAATGATCATACTGGCAGAGACCGGTTCGGACTTATCGAAGGAGGCAGCGAAGGAATACGGAATCAAGCTGGTACCGATGCATGTTTTCTTTGGAGCGGAAACCAAAGATGATGGAACATTTCCCACAGAGGAAATTTACGGATATTTTCAGCGCACAGGAAGTCTGCCGAAAACCAGCGGCTGTGTGCCGGAAGATTTCATGAAGGCATTTAAGGAAATCCGTGAGGAGGATCCGGACAGTAAGATTTTATATCTGGCATATTCGGCAGTTACCACCTGCTCTTACCAGAGTGCAAGGATCGCAATTGATGAGGGACAGATAGATGGCGTGGCATGTGTTGACACAAAGCAGGTATCGGCAGGATAGGCCGCAGTGGTGATAGAGGTGGCAAAGCGTCTGCGTAAACACCCGGAATGGGATGTGGAAAGGGCTGCCCAGGAGGCAGAGAACGTATCCCGAAGTGTTAAAATGTGCTTTGTGCCGGAAACGCTGGAATTCCTTCGGGCCGGAGGCAGAGTCAGCAATGGGGCGGCGCTGGCAGGGAGTCTGCTGAAGATTCATCCCCGGATCGAAATTCGGGATGGCTACCTGCAGGCAGCGAAGAAGCATCGGGGAACGATGATGAAGATCGTGCCGAAGCTGGTAAAGGATTATATAGAAGAACAGCAGCTGGCTAAGGATGAAATTTATCTGATCTGGTCGCCGGGGCTGGAGGAGAAGATGCGGAAAGCAGCGGAGGAAGCAGCATATGAGTCTGGAGTGAAGAAAGTGACCTGGGTGCGGATCGGAGGCGTGATCACCTGCCATGGAGGTCCTGGGGCTTTCGGCATTGCCGGATTTTCTGATAACTGAGAAGAAATGAAAAGAATGACTTGAGGAGAAGGCGGGCAGGTCATTCTTTTTTTGTTGTGATAACCTTTATCGACTTCTGTTCGTTGCTGTGGTATAATGTGTCGTAACTGTGAAGGCGTAGAACAGTTATAACGTGGTAATTAAGATAGAAAGAGGCATTTTCCATGGACAATACATCTAAAAATCGATTAAAAAAACATATATGTGCGGGAATTTTAGCTCACGTTGATGCCGGGAAGACTACCCTTTCAGAGGGACTTCTGTACTTAAGCGGCAGTATCCGTAAAATGGGGCGGGTGGATTATGGAGATGCTTTCTTGGATACGTACGAGATGGAGCGGGCCAGAGGAATTACCATATTCTCCAAGCAGGCCAGATTTTCTCTGGGAGAGACAGAGGTAACTCTTTTGGACACGCCGGGACATGTGGATTTTTCTGCTGAAATGGAGCGGACGCTGCAGGTGCTGGATTACGCGGTCCTGGTGATCAGCGGTGCAGATGGGGTGCAGGGTCATACCCTGACCTTGTGGAAGCTGCTTTCCAGGTATCAGATCCCGGTATTTTTGTTTGTAAATAAGATGGATCAGGAAGGCACGGATCCGGCCAGGCTGCTGGTGGAGCTGCAGAGCAGGCTGGATGAGCGCTGTATTGATTTTTCCGCCAGCGCTGCTCTTTGTCTGGGAGAAGATTCTGCTGCAAATCCTCATTGTTCTGGGGAGGAAGGGCAGGAAGCTGGAACGGAAGGGGGCAGAGCTTCTGGGGAAGAGCTGCTTTCTTTTATGGAAAATATTGCTATGTGCGATGAGCGGATCCTGGAACAGTATCTGGAGCATGGTCAGGTGGAGATGGAAGAAATCCAGAAATTAATCGCAGAACGAAAGGTATTTCCCTGCTATTTCGGCTCTGCCCTGAAGCTGACCGGCGTGGAAGCATTTTTAAATGGTTTTTCTTTTTTTACAGAAGGCAGAAACTATCCGAAGCAATTTGCAGCCAAGGTATTTAAGATATCGAGAGATGATCAGGGAAACCGCCTGACTCACATGAAGATTACCGGGGGAAGCCTGAAGGTGAAGGATATCTTGTCCGGCAATGATTCTGGCGGAAAGGTGAGACTGGATGATCAGGAACCGGCAGAAGAGCTCTCGTCCTTCTGGGAGGAGAAGGTGAATCAAATTCGGCTTTATTCCGGTACAAAATACGATGCAGTGAATGAGGCGGAGGCTGGAACGATCTGTGCAGTGACCGGGCTGACCAGAACCTACGCCGGGCAGGGCCTTGGGGCGGAGGAGGCTTCCGATATGCCGGTACTGGAGCCGGTGCTTTCGTACCGGATCGAGCTGCCGGAGGAATATGATGTCCATACCATGCTGGCGAAGCTGCGTCTGTTGGAGGAAGAGGAGCCGCTGCTGCATATTTTGTGGAATGAGCAGTTAAATGAGATCCATGCCCAGCTGATGGGCGAGGTTCAGATCGATGTTCTGAAAAATTTAGTAAAAGAACGGTTTGGAGTGGAGATCGGCTTTGGAACCGGGCATATTGTATATAAGGAGACCATCGCGGAGCCGGTAGAGGGCGTGGGGCATTTTGAGCCGCTGCGCCATTATGCAGAAGTGCATCTTCTGCTGGAGCCAGGTGAGAGGGGAAGCGGCCTGCAGTTTGCGGCCTGCTGCAGTGAGGATGTGCTGGATAAAAACTGGCAGAGGCTGGTGCTGACTCATTTAGAGGAGCGGGAGCATAAGGGTGTGCTGACAGGATCTCCCATTACCGATATGAAGATCTCTGTGATTGCCGGAAGGGCCCATCAGAAGCATACAGAGGGCGGTGATTTCCGCCAGGCCACTTACCGGGCAGTGCGCCAGGGACTGATGAAGGCAAGAAGCATTCTTCTGGAGCCTTATTATGAGTTTAAGCTGGAGCTGCCGGCGGATATGGTAGGCCGCGCCATGGCGGATATTCAGAGGATGAGCGGAACCTTCGACGGACCCCAGATTCAGGGAGAAACTGCAGTCCTGACCGGAAGCGCTCCGGTGGTGGAGATGCGGGGCTATCCGGTGCAGGTAGCAGCCTATTCCAGGGGATTGGGCAGGCTGTTTTGCACCATGAAGGGATACGAACCCTGCCACAATGAGGATGAGGTGCTGGCAGCATTCCGATATGAACCTGAGTTGGATCTTGCCAATACGGCGGATTCTGTGTTCTGCTCTCATGGGGCTGGTTTTATCGTTCCCTGGTATCAGGTGGAGGATTATATGCATGTGGACAGCGGACTGGAGCTGGGGATAAGGGAGGATGCTGAGCAGGGAGCTGTGGATAACATGCCTGGAGAAAATAGCTATGGTTCCTTAAACGGCAATTTTTCTGGCCTGGGAAGCCCTGGCGGTTCTTCTGGCTTGGGAGGCTCTGGCAGTTCCGGCGGTGCTTCCGGCAGCGGGAGCAAAACCGGTTACCGTGGTTATTCTGGTTCTTTGGCAGATGATAAGGAGCTGGAGGAGATTTTCCGGCGTACTTACGGGGACAGCAAGCGGCAGCGGCTTTTATCGGAGCAGAGAGCACCGGGAGACAGGATATCCGGCCGGCAGACGTTAAAGGAAAGAGTCTGGCAGCGGCCTGAGCCGGTAGAGGAATATCTTCTGGTAGACGGATATAATATTATTTTTTCCTGGGACGAATTAAAGGAGCTTGGCAAGGTCAATATGGACGGAGCAAGGCATCGGCTGATGGATATTTTGTGCAATTACCAGGGATTTAAGAAGTGCCATCTGATTCTGGTATTTGATGCCTATAAAGTTGAGGGACATGCCTGTGAGGTGCAGAAATATCACAATATTCATGTAGTCTACACCAAGGAAGCGGAAACGGCGGACCAGTATATTGAAAAGACCGTTCACGAGCTGGGCAAAAAATATCATGTGACGGTGGCCACATCAGACGGCCTGGAGCAGGTTATTATCCTTGGGCAGGGCGGACTGCGGATGTCGGCAGCCGAATTAAAGGATGAGGTAGAGCGGACCAACCAGACGATCCGGGAGGAATATCTGGACAAGCCCAGAAGGAAGCAGAATCTTTTATTCCAGGACCTGGACGAAGAGACTGCAGCAAAGCTGGATGAGATCCGCCGCAGGGATGAGGAGTGAGACTCATGGAATGCGGGTGTAATGCCGATAGGGCGCAGGTGCAAGTCAGATAGGGGCAGGTGC
>JAUNGG010000023.1:0-48250 GCA_030524635.1 Lachnospiraceae bacterium | reverse complement strand
TCAGACAAGATGCCGGCGCAAGTCAGACAAGATGCCGGCATAAGGCCGATAAAATGCAGATACAAGATAGACAAAAGGCAGAGAAAAGACAGGAGGAAATCGGACAAGATGAAGCTGTGTGTGAGAAAATTTGAGGAAAAGGATTTACCAGAGATGATCAGGATCTGGAATGAGGTTGTGGAGGATGGAATTGCATTTCCTCAGGAAGAACTGTTAACTTTGGAGACCGGACGGGAGTTTTTTGGAAGTCAGACCTATACGGGAGTGGCCCAGGATGAGGAAACGGAGGAAATCTGCGGCCTTTATATTTTGCATCCCAACAATATAGGGCGCTGCGGTCATATCTGCAATGCCAGTTACGCAGTAAGCAAGACGCTGCGGGGCCGGCATATCGGTGAACGGCTTGTGACGGACTGCTTAGAGCAGGGCAAAGCCCATGGATTCCGGGTCCTGCAGTTTAATGCGGTCGTACGTACCAACACATCAGCCAGACATTTGTATGAAAAGCTGGGCTTCCAGCAGCTTGGGGTGATCCCAGGCGGTTTTCGGATGAAGGATGGGCATTATGAGGATATCTGCCCTTATTACCATGAACTGTAGCCAGTTCCCCGTGATTTCTGATAATATCCAATGATATCCAAAAGGAATCAGGGAAACCGGGTTGAATTTTCTTTCATTTTCAGTATAATAGAACCATTGAGATGATTGGAGGACGCTATGAAGATTGTATATCCAGCAATTTTTTCGAAAAAAGAAGATGGAAAGGGATACCAGGCATATTTCCCAGATCTGGACGGCTGCGTAGCAGAAGGTCCGGAACTGGAGGATGCAGCGGATCATGCCAGAGAAGCGGCAACGGACTGGATTCTGGTAGAGATGGATGAGGGAAATGATCTGCCGGAGGTAAGCCATGTGGAGGATCTGGAACTGGCCGAGGGTGAGATTGTAAAATATCTGACCATGACCATCCAATTAGTCCCAGGATACGAGTAATGGAACACTGCTGCAGATGCAGCGGCCAGATGATTCGGAAGTACACCGCAAAGCATCTTTTTTGCCGCCAGGTAAAAGAGGAGAATGCCTGAACTCATTCCGTTCGGTCTCAAAAGGGATGAGGACAGGCATTTTTGTATTCGAATCAGGATGAAATGGGGCAAAACCGGAAATGGTAAGGAGAAGATCATGGAAAATCAAATGCGGAAACGATTTATCCGATATGTATCGGCTAATATCTGGGGAATGCTGGGGTTATCCTGTTACATTTTAGCTGATACTTACTTTATCGCAGCGAAGTTAGGAGCAGAAGGCTTGACTGCTTTAAATCTGGCAATTCCTGCCTACAGTGTGATGAACGGCGTAGGGCTGATGATCGGGGTAGGTGCTGCCACACGGTTTGCAATCTTGCGATCCAGACATGCAGAGAAGGAGGCAAACCAGATTTTTACCACAGCCTTTATGCTGGCCGTTCTTTTTAGTCTTGCTTTTTTCGCTGCAGGCATGCTGGGATCAGATTGGCTGGCCGGAATGCTGGGGGCTTCTGCTGGGATCCGGCCGATGACGGCGGCGTATATGCGGACCATGTACTGGTTTGCACCGCTGTTTCTTATGAATAATCTGCTGATTGCATTTATCCGAAATGATGGAAGGCCGTCCCGGGCCATGGCAGGAATGTTAAGCGGAAGTTTTTTTAATATTATAATGGATTATGTGATGCTGTTTCCGCTGGATCTGGGAATGTTTGGCGCTGCCTTCGCTACCTGTATGTCGCCGGCAGTCAGTTTGATTGTGATGAGCCCTCATTTTTGGAACAAGCAGAATACCTTTCATTTGACAGGCCGGAAGGGACTTAGGGCAATCCGGCTGCGGGATCTGGGCAGTATTTTCGGACTGGGCATGGCTTCTCTGATCAATGAGATTTCTTCTGCGGTGGTGCTGATCGTGTTCAATCTTCTGATTCTTCAGATGGAAGGAGACATTGGAGTTGCTGCTTATGGCGTGGTGGCAAACCTGGCGTTGGTGGCGGTTGCGCTGTTTACCGGGATTGCACAGGGAAGCCAGCCTCTTTTCAGCGAGGCCTATGGAAAAGGGAACCGCACCGAGCAGAAACAGCTGCTTCACGATTCAATCTTGTGTGCATTGGGAATCGGAGGACTTTTGACAGCAGGTGCATGGCTGTTTACAGCGCCTTTGGTGGGGCTGTTTAACCAGCAAGGTGATCTTCGGCTGGCCGTCATGGCAGAGCAGGGGCTGCGGCTGTATTTCCCAGGATTTTTATGCGCCGGCCTGAACATTGTGGCTGCCTCATATTTCAGCGCTACCGAACAACCGGGAGCCTCTCTTTTCGTGGCATTGCTGAGAGGGTTTTTCTGTATCCTGTTATTTGCAGTTTTACTATCCAGGTTTTTTGGAATGGAGGGAATCTGGCTGTCCTTTGGGGCGGCGGAGGCGGTCACGCTCTGCGGGGCGGTCATGTTAATGAGAAAGAAGAGAGGAATGGAAGTATGAAATCAAATGATATGCTCACCGGAAAACCGGGAAAATCCTTATTTTTCTTTGCACTTCCGATGATTATCGGGAATCTGTTTCAGCAGTTTTATAATATGGTGGATACCATCATCGTAGGGCGGTTTGTGGGGGAGGACGCACTGGCGGCTGTGGGGGCCTCCTACTCCTTTACCAATGTGTTTATTATGGTGGCCATCGGCGGCGGGATCGGCGCTTCGGTGCTTACCAGCCAGTATCTGGGGGCGAAAGATTATAGAAGGATGCGGACCTCTGCCTACACAGCGCTGATTAATTTTCTGGTACTCAGCATTTTGCTGGCTGTCTTTGGCTTCTGCTTGAATCCGGCGATTATGCGGGCGCTGAAAACGCCGGAGAATGTGTTTGATGATGCCGTGCTGTATCTGCAGATTTATTTTACCGGGCTTCCTTTTTTATTTATGTATAATATTCTGTCCTCCACCTTTAATGCTCTGGGAAGATCAAAGATTCCGCTGTACTTTTTGATTTTCTCGTCAATTCTCAATGTATTCCTGGATTTGTGGATGGTTCTGGGCTGGCATATGGGAGTGGCCGGAGTGGCCATTGCAACGGTTGTGGCTCAGGGGCTTTCTGCCGTGATTTCCTTCCTGGTACTGATGCGGGAACTGAAGCGGTATCCGGTGGAGGATGGACAGGCAGTAAAGCTTTATGACCGGGAAATGCTGGTTCGCGGCACACAGATCGCTGTCCCATCCATTATTCAGCTGTCCATCGTCAGCATCGGCATGCTGTTAGTTCAGTCAGTGGTGAATGGGTTCGGTTCCTCTGTGCTGGCAGGATATTCAGCCGGAACCAGGGTGGAATCCATCTGTATCGTTCCCATGATTGCCACAGGCAATGCAGTTTCAACCTTTACCGCGCAGAATCTGGGTGCAAAGCAGCCGGAGCGGGTGCGCCAGGGGCTGAAAAGCAGCTTCCTGATCATTGTCAGCTTTGGCATCGTCATCTGCCTGACGCTGAATCTGTTTCATAATCAGATTATTTCTGCTTTTATTGATATGGAAAGCGGGGCAGAGGCTTTTGCGGCAGGGAATGCGTATGTATCCTTTATCAGCTGGTTCTTTGTGATGATTGGTTTTAAGGCAGCAACAGACGGGGTGCTTCGAGGCGCAGGAGATGTGAATGTATATATGGCGGCAAATCTGGTGAATCTGGGAATCCGGGTGCTGGTAGCCAATCTGTGCGCGCCGGTTTGGGGCGTTCAGGCGGTGTGGTATGCAGTTCCCATGGGCTGGACCGCGAACTTCCTGATTTCCTTCTGTTGGTATCTGACCGGAAAATGGAGCCGGAAACGGATTATTGCATAGGAAACCTGGATTATCGTTATGACTGGCTGCCGATCGGGTAGGTAGACCAGGGGTGAGGATACAATGATGCTTAGGAGGAAATGAGATGGAAATACAAAAGTTCATGGAATTAATGGATTTATCGGAGCGGCTGAAAAATAATACACGCCATTCCTGGACTTCTTCAGGAAGGCATGAGAGTGTGGCGGAGCACAGCTGGCGGCTGACGCTGATGGCCTATTTTGTAAAGGATGAGTTTCCGCAGGCAGATATGGATAAGGTGATCCGCATGTGTATCCTCCACGATTTTGGGGAAGCCTTTACCGGGGATATTCCGGCTTTTCTGAAAACAGAGCAGGATTCGGATGTGGAGAGCAATCAAATTTCCCGCTGGGTGTCCGGCCTGCCGGAGCCATTTGCAAACGAGCTTGCAGAACTGTTTCAGGAGATGGAGGCGCTGGAAACCATAGAGGCCAAGATTTACAAGGCGCTGGATAAGATGGAGGCGGTGATTCAGCACAATGAAGCGGATATTTCCACCTGGCTGCCTCTGGAATATGACCTGCAGATGAATTATGGAGCCAAGGAGGTAGCCTTCTCCGATTATATGAAGGCGCTGAAGGCAGAGGCCAACCGGATCTCTGAAGAAAAGATCCGGCAGGAACAGGGACGGAAGTAAGAAAACTGTAAAGGATCCGTAAGTAAAAACAGGTTGATGATATCAAATATCGATAATATAATAATAGCAAGAATAATATCGATATTCGATATTTGTGGAGAGGAAGTCACAGATGCCAAGAGATGAATTTCAGTCGCTGACGGAACAGATGTATTATATTTTACTGGCGCTGCTGATGGAACGCTGCGGTGTGGAGATCGTCCAAAAGGTGTCCAATCAGACAGATGGACGGCTGGTGATTGGACCGGGAACCTTATATGCCCTTTTGGAACGGTTTCAGCAGTGCGGGATGATTCGGGAAACCAGGGTAGAAGGCCGGCGCAGATATTATAAAATCACAGCTTCCGGCAGGAAACGGCTGCAGGAGGAGTATCAGCGGCTGACGCGGATGGCGGAAGATGGAAAGGAAGGTGGATTGGATGAAATATAAGTGTACCATGCTGACGTTTCAGCTCCACGAGGGAGAGGCGCTGGCTCAGTATCTGGAGCTCCAGGCCCGAAAAGGCTGGTATCTGCAATGCCGTTCCTTTTCGGGAACGGGAGGCTTTCAGATCTGGAAGAAAGGGGAGAAGGCGGACCGGCGTTTTGCGGCTGTTCTTTTAGACGGAGCATCAGAGTGGGACGCCGGATCGGACAGAAGGCTTCAGGAACTGTGCCAGCTTTGTCAGGAATTTGGCTGGAATTATTACGGAACCTACGGATTACTTCAATTGTTCTGGACGGAGCAGAAGGATGCTCCCCCTTTGGAAACGGATGATACCCTTCGGCTGGATATTTACCGGGAAACGGTATGGAAAAAGCAGGTTCCCGGATATGGAGTTCTGCTTTTGATCCTGCTTGCCGGGATTGTGATGCTGGCAAGGCGGTGGGATGCCTGGCTGTTTGATTTGACGGTAATGGCGGAAATCGGGGCGATCAGCCTGGTTTGGACAGCCCTGGCTGCGTATCTTCTGTATGTGTTTGGCTAGTACCGTCGGTCTGTCCGTCAGCTTGCCAAAGGGGGCGTCCTGCAGCCAGTTTCCCTGAAGCAGGTATGGCGGGAAAGCTGGTTTTCGGCGGTTCTGGTGGGAGGACTTCTTCTTCTGCTGGTTTTGAGACAGCCGGAAGGTCTCCAGCTGCTGTTTCTGGCATGTACGATGGCCAGCATAGCCCTGGTATGCTGGCTGGATCCCCGACTGAGGAATTGGATCCGCTCTGTAAGCGGCGGTACGAAGGCGGAAGACAGACGTGCCCTTGTGATCTTTCTGGTGATCTGCGTTGTTATATTAGAAAATGGGATCTATACGGTAGCCAGATCCTTAGGGCTAGGAATGGAACCAAGGCAGGAGACGGGCGCTGCAGAAGTGAATTTAGAGCTCCCCATTTCCTTGGAGGAGTTTGGATACCAGTATGAGGAGCAGTACGCCGCGTTTCAAGAGGGAAGCTTTCTTGCCTCCAGGCAGGAGGCGGCTTATGGAAAGCCGGAAACAGGAGTCCTGGTTTCCATCTGCTGTTATCGGTCAGAGTATCCCTGGGTGATAAAATATCTGCAGAAGCGGATCAGGCCGGACAGGGGAAACATGTTTTCTGTGAAGGAGGAACTGCTTTTTGAGGAGAAGGAGTATGAAATCCGGCGTTACCTTTATGAGGCGGCTCATCCCATGGAGGATTTGGAACCAGGGGAGCGGGGATATACCGTCTATGTGCTGAAGACGGAGAAGGAGATTCTGGTTCTTGACTTTCAAGGCATGGAGGATTCGGAACTGGTGGAGGCAGCCAGGCGGCAGCTTTTGCCTGGCTGTAATTTGCAGGCCAGTTAGTTTATGGAGAAGGAATCAAAAAACACTTGCAGGATCTTCTATTATGGATTATAATTGACATATGCCAATAAATAAAGCGGATAAGGAGGAATCATATGCCAAGACCACAGAAAGCAAAGCAGGTATGCCGGCTGCCGGGCTGCTTCCGTTTTTGCCCGGACCGAACAGACGGACAGAAGGCCGGACACCAGATCACACTGCTTGTGGAGGAGTATGAAACCATCCGTCTGATGGATTATCTGGGAATGTCCCAGGAGGAATGTGCAGCTCAGATGGGCGTTGCGCGGGCTACCGTTCAAAGCATGTATGCAGATGCCAGGAGAAAGCTGGCCCGTTTTCTGGTGGAAGGCGCCGATCTGGACATCGGAGGAGGCAGCTATCAGCTTTATGGTGAAGCAGGCTGCGGCAGCTGCCGAAGGGCGGGCTGTCAGACTGGTTTTGGTCCGAAGCCTGAGAGAGCTGAGAAGGAAAATTTATTGGCTTCCATGAAATATGAGAGAGGAGAAGGGATTTCGATGAAATTAGCAGTCACTTATGAGAATGGTCAGGTGTTCCAGCATTTTGGACACACAGAGCAGTTTAAGGTGTATGAGGTAGAGGATGGAGCGATCAAGGCGGAGCAGGTAGTGGATACCGATGGCTTCGGTCACGGTGCATTAGCCGGCTTCCTGCAGCAGTTAGGCGTATCGGTGCTGATCTGCGGCGGCATCGGCGGAGGTGCGAGAAATGCTCTGGCAGAGGCTGGAATCCAGCTTTATCCAGGCGCATCCGGAGATGCTGACCAGCAGGTAAAGGCATTTTTAGCCGGAAGCCTGGCTTACAATCCGGATACGGTATGCAGCCATCACAGCCATGAGGAAGGCCATAGCTGTCACGGTCATGAAGAAGGCCGCAGCTGCCACGGGCATGGCCCAGAAGGCCATAGCTGCCATTAATCGGTCAGATGGCATTGTCATTTGCTGCCGAAATTGATTTTTCGGCAGCCGTGGATCTGCTTCCAGTCATCGAGTTATCGTTAGTCACGGCTCAGATCCACCCGCCGTCTAACTGGATCACCTGACCAGTCAGGTAGGAATGACCGTTCGCCAATTGAAAAGCAAGCTCAGCCACCTCAGATGGCTGTCCCATACGCCCTGCCGGAATCTCTTCCAGCAGGGCTTCTTTTTCTTCCGGCTCCAGCCACTGGTTCATCTCCGTATCAATCGCTCCGCAGGCAATGGCATTTACCTGGATGTTGCTGGGAGCCAGTTCCTTGGCCAGCGCCTTTGTCAGTGCGTTGACTCCGCCTTTGGCAGCGGAATAAGCCACCTCGCAGGAGGCACCGCAGACACCCCAGACGGAGGAAATATTGATGATCTTTCCCTGTTTGCGTTTCAGCATTTCCGGCACAGCCAGCTTGCAGCAGCAGAAAACAGAGGTCAGATCACAGGTGATCAATCGGTTCCAGTCCTCCATAGACATATCCTGAAAGAGCCCGATGTGGGAAACGCCGGCATTATTGATCAGGGCATCCAAGGAGCCGAAGGTATTCTGGATCTCCTGAAACAGCCGCTTGCAGTCTGCCATATCGCCCATATTTCCGGTAAATGCCAGACAGGAAACGCCAAGGGCCTGGATCTGGCTTTGAACTGCTTCCAGCTTTTCTTTATTGTTCAGACAGGTGATCACCACCTGCCAGCCTTCTGCGGCAAATTTTAAGGCAATTTCCTTCCCGATCCCCCGGGAGGCGCCTGTCACCAGAACCGTCTTTTTTTGCTGCAATGTCATAATAAAAGCTCCTTTTGCATAAACACGCTGTTAATACCGCCAAATGCGGTGTGCTTTTTAGTATAGCATAACCGGGAAATGGAATCAATGGCCCAGTTTTTCC
This sequence comes from Lachnospiraceae bacterium, assembly GCA_030524635.1. Taxonomy (GTDB): domain Bacteria; phylum Bacillota; class Clostridia; order Lachnospirales; family Lachnospiraceae; genus Caccovicinus. The sequence continues at coordinate 40,072 of JAUNGG010000023.1, read as the reverse complement.
TGCTTTAAATTGAAAAACAGCAGGCAATCTGATACAATGCAGATAGGTGACAGCAGACAGGTAATCATCAGATCAGACTCTGCACAGCCCTGGAGGAAAAAATATGCTGACAAAGTTAAAAAAATACTCATCTCCGATTATCATGCTGATGGTTTTTGAAATGATAGCAGTTATCCTGTGGCTTTCTCTGGATAATCTTTTTTATCTTTTCAATTTTACATACATCGGCGGATTCATCGCCCTTGGTTTGTTTTTATATATCCGAAAATACCGGCACGCAAGATTGGTGGTACAATTCGGTGTGGGATTCTATATGCTGGTGTATCTGGGAATCATAAGCCGGGAGAATATGCAGATCGAGGGCTTCTGGTATTACCTGTTTTCTGGTGTATTTGAGGCCGCCACCATTCACTATGCAGTGGCAAAGATTGCAGGTCCTCTTTTATTCGGCAGAGGCTGGTGCGGATATGCCTGCTGGACGGCCATGATCCTTGACCTGCTGCCCTATAAGCAGCCCAAGGCTCCCAGAAAGAAATTTGGCTGGATCCGGTATATTACCTTTTCTCTGTCGCTTCTGTTTGTAGGAGCGCTGTTTGTGTTTCACATTGCCCACAAGGAGCAGATCATGTTCAGCAGCTTTCTCATCGGGAATTTGGCGTACTATACCGCAGGAATCCTGCTTGCCTTTTTGTGCAGGGATAACCGTGCTTTCTGCAAGTACATCTGTCCCATCACCGTATTTTTAAAGCCTGCCAGCTATTTTGCCCGTATGCGGATCACCGTGGATCCCAAGCTTTGTGTTTCCTGCGGAGCATGCAAACGGGTTTGTCCGATGAACGTTGATGTTACCGACAATTCCCGTAAAAGAGAGCATGGAACCGAATGTATTCTCTGCATGAAATGCATCGACCAATGTCCAAAGAAAGCAGTCAGGCTGTAATTCAAAGGCTGCAGGGACAATCAGCCAATAAGTGAAAGAAAGCTGCAATCTTTTATGTAACAGAATTGTAAGAAATAAATCCGGATTAATCCCCAAAAATATGTTATACTAAAAAAGCAAAAAAAGTAAAAAAGCAAAAAGTAAAAAATGAAAGCAGAAAACGACAGGAAGAAAATTGTAAACAGGAGAGGTAATATGAGCATACTTTACGACCTGATTATCGTAGGTTCCGGCCCGGCAGGGCTGGCTGCGGCGATCTATGCCCAGCGTGCACGTTTGCATACAGCAGTGATAGAAAAAGAGATGGTAAGCGGCGGTCAGGTGCTGACTACCGTAGATGTGGATAATTATCCGGGGCTTCCAGGAATGGGCGGCTTTGAGCTGGGAACCAAATTTCGGGAGCATGCAGACCAGCTTGGAGCAGTTTTTATTGAGGATGAGATCACAGAAATCCGGGATGAGGGCAGCAGGAAGCTGGTGATCGGCCGGTCGGGGACCTATGAGACCAGAACGGTGATCATTGCCACCGGAGCAGTACACAGAAAGCTTGGGGTTCCAGGAGAGGAGGCGCTGGCTGGAAAAGGCGTATCCTACTGTGCCACCTGTGACGGTGCATTTTTCCGCAAAAAGGTTACGGCTGTAGTAGGCGGCGGAGATGTGGCGCTGGAGGATGCTATCTTCCTTTCCAGGATCTGTGAGAAGGTTTATCTGATTCACCGGCGGGACCAGCTGAGAGGGGCGAGGATCCTGCAGGAAACCGTGTTATCCCTGGACAATGTTGAGGTGATCTGGGATACTGTGGTGGAATCCATTGAAGGAGACAGCCGGGTGGAACGTCTGAACCTGAAAAATAAAAAGACGGGACAGCCTTTCGTGCTGCCGGTCCAGGGCGTTTTTGTGGCAGTGGGGATCATGCCGGTAAGTGATGCCTTCGCCGGTTTGGCGCAGATGGAGCAGGGATATTTTAAGGCAGGAGAGAACTGCGTGACCTCAGCGCCCGGCATTTTTGCTGCCGGAGATGTGCGGACAAAGCAGCTTCGCCAGATCCTGACTGCTGCGGCGGACGGTGCCAATGCAGTTACCAGTGCAGAACGGTACTTAGCAGAGCATAGGGAGGCGCAGGCATGAGGAAACGGAAATTTTTGCTGACAGTATCCGGGATCTGTCTGTTAAGCTGCGGATTGGGAGCAGCCTTTCTTGGCGGACAGGGGCAGGATCACATGACAGAAGTGATGGCACAGGAGGCAAGGGCAGCGTCTTCGCTGCGAACCAGTCGGATTGACCGGGGAAGGACACTTTCTCCGGAGGATTACGAAAATATTGCTGTTTCCCAGGTGTCAGATTATGTCAATATCCGCCAGGAGCCAAACACATCCAGTACCATTGTGGGCAAGATCTATAATAATTGTGCTGCCAATATCCTGGAAACTGTGGAGGGTGAGGGCGGCAGCTGGTACCGGATCCAGTCTGGTACGGTCAGCGGCTACATTAAGGCACAATACTTTATCACAGGAGCTCAGGCAGAGGCCATTGCCAAGGAGATCGGCATCGAATATGCTACCATCAATACCGCAGCGCTTCGGCTTCGCGCGGAGCCGAACCTGTCCAGCGATACCTTGACTATGCTGACCCAGGGGGCTGAGTATGTAGTGCTGGAAGAGAAGGATAATTTTGCATTGCTTTCCGTGGATGAGGATATGACCGGATATGTGTCCATGGATTACATAAAAACCCGGGTGGAGTTTAAGCAGGCAGTTTCCCTGGAGGAGGAAGCTGCAAAGCAGGCAGAGGAGGCCAGGATCCGGCAGGAGGCAGCGGATGCAATCCAGAAGCTGGAGGAAGTAAAGATGGTGGAGGCCAAGAAGGATACATCATCCGGCTCCTCTGAACAGACCGGGACTCCAGGCGGTGACAATGTGCAGAATGGCGGAGTCACGATCCCGGCAGCCCAGACCACAGCAGCTGCTTCCACTGTCCCGGCCGCAGTAGCCAATGGAACGATCGCAGCCAATCCGTTAGGCAACGGCGACGATCCCCGGGTATCGGCCCCCACTCAGGCGGCCACTACCGCGGCATCTGCTACGATCGCCCAGAGCACCCAGGCGGCAGCCAATGCAGTAGGGCCAGGAGGAGCTTCCCCGGCTGGAAATTCAGGGGGAAGCGGCCAGAGCAGCTCTGTCAGTGCCGGAACTACCTACGGGCCAGGCGGCAATGCATCTACCGCAGTGGTTTCCGCTACCAGAACGGCAATCGTGGCATATGCCAAGCAGTTTTTGGGAAATCCCTACGTATTCGGCGGCACCAGCCTGACAAGCGGTACCGACTGCTCCGGCTTTGTTATGCGGATCTATGAGCATTTCGGCATCAGCACCGGACGAAGTTCCAGAGACCAGGCAGCAAATGGACGAACCATCGCCATCGATGCGGTACAGCCGGGGGACCTGCTGTTCTATGCAAGCGGCGATTACATCAATCATGTGGCGATATACATCGGAGGCGGTCAGATCATCCATGCAGCCAGCTCCAAAACCGGCATCATCACCAGCCCGGCCAATTATCGTACGCCATATAAGGCAGCTACCTTCCTGGATTAATTCAGAATACAAAAACTCCCGCAGTCAGGGAAGCCTTCTCTGATCTGCCGGGAGTTTTTTGATTGGTAATTTTAATCATGGAGATGGGTAATATCGTATTCCGTGCGCATGGTAGAGATATCATCTACAATGGTGATCATATCCTGCATATTGATAATGGTCTGCTGCTTCATCTGCTCTCTGGCGATCGGTACATAATGTTCCAGGATGGGCAGGAGAATCAGAGCAGTGATTCCCGTGGTGAATCCGCCGTTGTACAGGACGAATCCGCCGTGCAGTGCGCTGGTAGCAGTGCACATGGAGGCACACATAAAGCCTGCCAGCATACCGGCGCGAACCCCGTAGCGGCCTACGATCGGACAGAGGCCGGTAGCAAAGGCGATGCCGTTGATATAGCCCTGGGTGGTGACGGACCAGGTGATATTTCTGCCGTTGATCTGGCAGAAGAATGAGGTGACAAAATACAGGATCTGGTAGCCGACAATAATAGGCCATACATTTTTCGGATGCTGCCCCATGGCGGTGAAGGTCAGGGAAGCTAGGACCACACCGATGGTGGGGCCGGTAAAGCCGGCGCCCTTTGTGAAGGTGATCACAATATTTAAGTAAAGCAGGAAAAGAAGTCCGTAGCAGCCGATATTGATCAGGCACAGCGGCATTCCGTATTTCTCAGCAAAATCACTGCAGAAGCCGGTATCCTTGACCAGATGGCGGAAGCCGTCGAAGCTTCTTCCGTTCAGAAAATAGCCGATGATAAGGCAGCTTACAAAAATGATCAGGAAAAAGCAGGTGGCATACAGCCGGTAAGAGTGATGAAACTGGTTGTAGATCACATTGTTATGGTAGATGGGGCCCATTGACAGGATTCCCATGGTCTTATACATAAAGTTATAGAGGAAAAATCCAAAGAGGCCGAATGCCAGGCCGCCGTTGTAAAGATTATAGCCTTTATGCCATGCCTGTGCGCCAGGAAGGATGGCAGGCACTACATAGCCTAACATAACGCTGAACAGGATGGTTAACAGGACGCCGGAGACGGTTAGATTTAATTCTCCAAAGACATAGTTTCCCTGCTGGGTATACCGAAACAGCAGCTCACTGATAAAGGGGCTGAAGGAGGTGGCAAACATGCAGACCTGCAGGTTGCGCTTGTAATTCAGCTTTTTATGGCGCAGGTAGATAAAGGTGGCCAGAAAGCAGGGCCACATGTTAAGAAAATTCAGGCCGTAGAAGCAGTGGGCTACCACCAGGAAGTAACCAGCCATGGTATTTGCCCTGGATTCACCTTTAAGACAGACCATAAAGAGAAAGCAGGCCATGCCGCAGGCTCCGGCATTCAGCATGGCGCTGGCCAAGCCGCCTACTGCCAGGTAGTCTGTGACCAGCGGGCAGGGGGAGATCATGATCAGATACCAGTCATAAAAGACGCTTCCCCATTCGCCGGTATAGATGGCTGCGATAAAAGCAGAAACCAGAAAGGCCGCGGAAAATCCGAAGGCAATTCCATTGATGATCTGACTGTTTGTAACGGTTTTATTTTTCATAATACTACCTGCCCACCATAATTATTTATAAAAGATTATAGCATTCTGACGATTTCTTTGCAAGAAATTACCATATGTTTGCTGAAAAAAACGTTACATTCGTGATGCTGCGAAAATCAAATCTGACAAATTAAACAAAAAGTAAAAAATTAAACAAAATGTTGAAAAAATATGGAGTTTTTCGGGAAACTGTGATATCATGCAATTATGAAAAGCATCGTTCTCATTAGGAGATCATATGGATGCAGCTGGTTCGCATTGGAAATGCGGCAGGGGAGAGAAGCATCAGCAGAAAGGAGCAAGGAAAATGAAACGTTCAGAAATCAATCAAGCATTAAAGGAAATGGAGGCCATGATTGAGAAATGTCAGTTTAAGCTTCCGCCGTTTTGTTATTTTACGCCGGAGGAGTGGAAGGAGAAGGATCATGGGTATGATGAGATCCGGGAAAATATGCTTGGGTGGGATATTACAGACTACGGGCTGGGCCGGTTTGATGAGGTAGGGTTTTCTCTGATCACGCTGCGGAACGGAAATGTTAAGATGCCGGAAAAATATACCAAGACGTATGCAGAAAAGCTTTTGTACATAAAAGAAGGTCAGATGGCTCCCATGCATTTTCACTGGAATAAGATGGAGGACATTATCAACCGAGGAGGCGGAAATGTGCTGATCCGGGTATATAATTCCACAGCAGAGGGCGGATTTGCAGATACGGATGTGACCGTGCACTGTGATGGCCGAAGCTTTACCGTGCCGGCCGGAACGCAGGTTAAGCTTTGTCCTGGAGAGAGCATAACGGTTTATAAGTACATGTATCACGATTTCGAATTGGAACCTGGGACAGGCCCTGTCCTTCTGGGCGAGGTGTCCATGTGCAATGATGATGAGAATGACAATCGGTTCTATGAGCCGATCGGACGGTTTCCGACGATTGAGGAGGATGAGGCTCCATACCGCCTTCTCTGTACAGAATATCCGCCGGCAAAGTAGATTGAAGGATGCAGATATAATGAAAGAATGAAATGGCCTGCCAATGGGAGCGATCATCAGATCCCCATTGGCAGGCCATTTTCACTTATCAAGGAAGTCTCTTTCCTGACTTCAATTAATAGGTAAGCTTCCTACTGCGGGCCGTGATGGGCCATTCACCGGCAACGGAGCCGGAGGAGATCAGGAGAGCCTTGTCGTAAAGTGCCACGGTAGGGCATACATGCCAGGGGATCACATACAGGATGGTTCCGATGGGCGGGCACTCCTGCGGGGAGTCATCCTTCATGCGGAAGGTCCAGTGCTCCTCGCTCTGGAAGGCCTCCTGAGCGTAAGGCAGCTCCGGGATGATACCGCGGATGCCTTGTTCTGCCGAAATAGCCTTATATCCGGTGTCCAGGGTAAAATATCCTTTAGCAGGATGGCTGACGACTCTTGTCAGAATGGCGGCACCTGGCTTGTAGGGCAGATCTGGAAACTGCTCCGTGTAGCCGGCATCATAGAGGAAGACGGTGCCAGGTGAAAAATATACGCCATCCATATTCTGCGCGTAGCAGGGGAAGGTGGGACTTCCGCCCATGATCAGGATCGGGCAGGGGTTTCCGGATGCATTCAGCTCATCGCGGACAGCAGAAACCTGGCAGATCGTCTCCTTTACTTTCTGCTCTCGTTCTGCGTAATCCTTCTCATGGCGGTTGCCGTCGTAGCAGTGAAGGCCGGAAGGCAGAAGGCCAGGAAGCTGTCCTAGCTTTTGGTAAAAGGAAAGGAGGGAATCGAAGGAAACTCCGGTTCGGTTCATTCCTGTGTTTACATCCACCAGACATGGGATACGGGTCTGAAAGGACAGGGCAAGCTGACTCAGCGCAGTAAGCTGTTCGATGTCATCGCCCAGACAGTAGAAGGTCTTTTCCGGGTAGGCCAGAGACAGTCGGATAAAGCGTTCCATATTCGGCCCTGTCAGCGGGTAGGACAGCAGGATCTGCTGCGCAGGAGTGCGGGCAGCCATCTCTGCTTCTGCAATGGTGGCACATTTAAAGCGTTTGATCCCCATTTTGGTTTGAAGTTCGGTAAAGTCCTGGGACTTGTGAGATTTTACGTGGGGCCAGAGACGGTCAGAAGAGCCTGCAGCAGCGATAGCTGTTCTGGTATTTTCTTCCAAAATATCTTTGTAAAAAATCAGTGCAGGAGAAGGGACGGATGCCTCTTCTTTAAAATGATATGTTTGCATGGTGCTGAAACCTCCTGATAATGAAAAGTAGCTTTATTATACAACAAAAAGTTGAAAAATACAAGAAATATTGACAAAATGTTGAAATAATGGTAGGATAGCTGGTAGAGTGAAGGGATTGTATGAATCAACAGGATGATATAAGGAGGTATGCGGGATGAGGATACTGCTGGCGAATGGACTGGTTTATGATGGAACGGGAAACAAACCGGTCATTCAGGATATTATGATGGAGAATGATCGGATTATCGAAATCGGAAAAGATTTAAAGCAGAATGGAGCGGAGCAGATCATAGATGTGTCTGGTCTGGCTGTGACTCCAGGCTTTGTGGATATGCACCGCCATTGTGATAAAAGCCCCTTTGAGGCGGCGGCAGGGAAAGGGAATTACGGACAGGTGCTGCTGCGGCAGGGAATTACCACGGTGGTGACAGGAAACTGCGGGATCTCCATGTATCCCTTAAGCAGGGAGGAGAAAACCATAGAACAGATGCAGGATTACTATGCGCCGGTTCTGGGAAAGACCTGGGAGTACGGAGCAATTGATTCTTATGGAGAATACCGAAATAGGCTGGAGCAGTGCCCGCTTCCGGTCAATACTGCAGCCATGATCGGAATGGGAGCGGTGCGGATCGCAGTGAAAGGATTTTCGGAGGAACCATTTACCTCAGAGGAGATTAAACGGTGCAGAGCCATCATTGAGGATGCGCTGAAACGCGGCGCTCCTGGTGTGTCCATCGGCCTGATGTATCTTCCGGAATGTTATGAGACGGCTGAGGAGCTGGGGGAAATCTTAAAGCCGGTAGGAGAATATGGGCGGGTGGTGACTGCCCACATCCGGGGTGAGGGAGACAGCCTGGTAAAAAGCGTGGAGGAGGTCATTCGAATCGGCCGGCTTGCCGGCTGCAGAATGGAGATCAGCCACTTTAAATCCTGCGGCATGGTCAATTGGAACCGGGAGGTCTTTCGGGCGATTCGGCTGATTGAGGAGGCGCGGCAGAAGGGTCAGGTGGTTGACTGTGATTTTTATCCTTATGACTGTGGCTCAACTACGCTGATGTCCATGATACCGCCGGAATTTATAAACGGCAGTATTCCGGAGGCGTTAAAGGCTCTGGAGGGAGAAGCGGGAAGAGAACGGCTGAGAGAAATGTTAAAGAAGACTTATGATGATTGGGACAATTATGTGATCTCCCTTGGCTGGGATAAGGTGATTATTTCGGCAGCCGAGAAGGAACAGAATCAAAACAAGATCGGCAAGAGCATCCCGCAGATCACAGAGGAGTTTCATTACCGGGATGAGGTGGAGGCGGTTTCTGATCTGCTGACCAGCGAGAACGGTACAGTTGCAATTATCATCCGCAGTATGGATCAGAAGGATATAGACGTGATCGCCGCTCTGCCTTATTCCTGCCTGATATCAGATGCGATCTATGCAGAGACAGATCGCCCTCATCCGCGGATGTACGGCGCATTTCCACGGATGATTCATGATTATGTAGAACAAAGAAAGGTGCTCTCCTTGGAAGAAGCAGTGAAAAAGATGACCAGCATGCCGGCAGAACGGATGAGGCTGAAAAACAGAGGGTACATTCGGAGCGGCTTCTATGCGGACCTGAATGTCTTTGATCCTGCAAAGTTCTGCGATCGTGCAACCTATGTGGATCCTGCAAGATACGCAGAAGGCTTGAACTATTGTTTCCTCAACGGCAGGATGGTAGTGAAGGACGACCAGGTGCTTTCAACAGATGCAGGATGTGTGCTGGATGCAGAAGAATAGATCCTGAAAATGAAAAAAGCTGTGATTAAGATCACGGCTTTTTTTCGTTTAAGTAATTATAGATGCTATATCGGGACAGGCCAAGAAAATCAGCCAGCTTTTCCGCAGATTTTTTGATCAGGAAGAAGCCCTTCTCATCTAAGGAATGAACGATGCTGACTTTTTCATCCTTAGTCAGGTCCTTGATTGGTTTTCCGGTTATTAAGACGGCTTCACTCATCATCTTTTCCAGAAGATCATCAATATTGCCGATGAAATACTCCGGATACCGCTCGGCTGGCTGGGCAGATGGAGTGGTAAGCACATGCAGGCTGCTTTCGCAGTGAATCAGGTCAGTGATGTCCAGATTGATACACATGCTGCCGTTAACCTTACCGTATTCATCGCGGAAGTATTTGCTGGAGGAACGCAGGATCTTTCCGTCTGGTGTGGTGTTGATGTAGCTGTACTGATCATCTGGAGATGCAGAGCCTTTCAGGATCTCCAGACCGGCATTGGTTCCGCCGTCTCCTACCTTTCTTCCGGTGACATGTCCGTTCCAGATCGCAACGATGGTTTTGTTATAAGGAAGCGTCAGATCGTGAAGAACAACTTCACAGTTTTCTCCAAATTGCATTGCAATACATTTGGCAATATCGGAAAGCAGATTTAGATTATCGGTTACATAGCCCATAAATTTTCCCTACCTTTTTATGCATTTTCAATTCTTCCCTTATTTTACAACAAAAGTTGAAATAATGGAATGGAAAATCACAAAAAAAATAAAAAAGTTTTTGCTAGCCAGAAGTGAAAATTAAACAAAAAGTTGATAAAAAGGGATGTGCCTGTAAATGTTAATAAAAATACTTAGAAAATAAGTGATTTTAACGGCGGAAAGACATGGCAGGCATAGAATACAAAAGAAAAGTATAAACAAAATGTTGAAATATGGGGTAGATTTTTTAAACATTTTGTGTTATGCTGTATGCAGATAGAAAATATGGAGAACTTACCAGGAGGAAAAAACGATGACAATGTTGGATTACGTGAAAGAACAGCCGCAGGTTTTTAATGATGTCCTGAAGAAAAAGGCTGAAATTACATCTGACTTCAGTCAGATCTTTTGTGAGCAGATGCCAGACCAGGTGTATCTGGTTGCAAGCGGTACATCTTGTAATGCTGCAAAGGCAGCGGCAATGTTTATGGAAATGGTTTGGAAGCTGCCGGTTACGGTAGTGCCCCCATCCCGTATGACACAGGTGTTTGGAACCAATCCGCTTTTGATTTTTATTTCCCAGGGCGGAAAGTCTACCAACATGCTTGCGGCAGCAGAGCGGATGAAGGGATATCATCGGATTGCCATGACAGGAAATGCAGATGGAAAATTAAATGGTATGTGTGAGCACTATATGATGATTCCGTGCGGGGAGGAGACAGTAGGCCCCAAAACGAAAGGATATATGATCACGATCCTTACCTTGTATCTGATGGCATTGGAGAGCTCTAAGAAGGCAGGCATATTGGCAGAAGACGAATATATCAAATATATGGAAGTCCTGGAAAAAACAGCCGGCCAGTTGGAGGAGAATGTAAAGCGGAGCTGCCGTTGGGTGGAGGAAAATGAAGAAAGCTTGAAATCCTTAAAGGAGATCTATCTGGTAGGAAAAGGCCAGAGCATGATGGTGGCTCAGGAAGGTGCATTGAAGATGATGGAGACCTATCTGATCCCCGGTGTTCCCTTTGATTTCGAGGAGTATCTCCATGGACCGTCCTGCTCCTTACGGGAGAGCACCGGCGGCATGTATCTGCTTCCAATGGAAGATGATGAGGATTATGAGCGGATGCAGAAGCTGGTGCAGTATCACCGTCAGATCTGTCCTGCTGTATATACGACAGGCCTGCCTTCCTCCGGGGATGAAAGAGATTGTGTTCTGTTGTCCGGGGGACAGTGGTATACCAGACCGTTTGAAGAAATGATTCCGATCCAGGTTATGTGTGCAGTGATTCCTGGAAAACTGGGAATCGACGGCGTGGGAATGCAGCATTTTAAGGCTTTGGACAAGGTATTGAATGTAAAGTACAAGGATCCAAAAGAAGCTGCAGCGCAGACTCAGCCAGAAGGATGAAGGGGAAGTGCCCATGAAATTTGTTTTAGGAATTGACAGCGGCGGAACGAATTACCGGGTTGTGGCCAGTGACCTGGAAGGAAACCGGTTGGGAAGTTATGTGGGACAGCCGGCGAACCTCCATTATCTGGGGCCGGAGGAGCTGCTGCGGCGGATCGAAGAAAATATCAGTCAGTGTCTGGAACTGTTTTCTGGAAAACGGGAGGACATAGAATATCTGGTTTGCGGAACCACCGGGATCGACAGTGAAGAAAATGCAGCAGAGATCGAAGGCTGCTACCGGAAGCTGGATGGGATCTGCTGCCCGATGAAGATCATTAATGATGCAGAGCTTGCTCATTATACGGTGACGGGCGGGCGCGGAGTGCTGATCATATCAGGAACCGGCTCCATTGCCTATGGAACCACGCCGGATGGAAGAACTGGAAGAGCCGGCGGCTGGCCGCTCTCGATCCTGGGGGACGAGGGCTCCGGCACATGGGTCACCAAGATGGCGCTGCGCCATTTTGGCCGGTGGCTGGACGGTGCTGTAGAACGTACTGCTATGGTGGAGAAAATTTCATCTGAATTTGCAATCCATACCAGGAATGACCTGATCCGAACCGCTCTTGCAGGAGGAAAAAATCCTGCCGGCTTTCCGCCTTTGGGAGGCTTGGTGAATCAGGCGGCGAAAGAGGGAGACCCATATGCAGAACGTATCTTAACAGGGGCTGCGATGGAGCTGTTTCATATCATCGAGGATATTGTGAGTGCCTTAAAGCTGGAAGAGGCAGAGCCGGATTTTTGTATCGGCGTGTGGGGCAGCAATCTTGTAAAGTCCGAGATCGTTCTGGGACGTTTTTCTGAACTGATCCGAAAACGGTATCCGAAGGCGCAGATCTGCCTGCCGGTAAAGGAAGCTGTGGATGGGGCTGTGGATATGGCTGTCCAACTTCTGCAAAAAAGAAATGAAGAGAAACAAAAAGTTGAATTTGGAAAACAAAAAGTTGACAAAGCAATACGATGAATTGTGTATTATGAATAATTTATAAACATAATGAAGGTTTTTGTTGACATTTTAGTACAAGTATAGTATAGTGAAGAAAGAGAAAATAAACAAAAAGTTGAAACGCGTATCAACAAAAGTTTGAAAAACAAGGATATGTGACTGCATCAAGATGCAGTCATGCAGTTAAGTCAAGGAGGATAATATGAAAAGAAAACTGATGAGTTCAATGTTGACACTTACCATGGCAGCGGCTGTATTAAGCGGATGCGGAGGATCCGGCAGCGAGAAGCCGGCAGAAACTGCAGCGGCAGCACAGGGAGAATCCCAGGCAGCAGAAAGCACAGGAGAAGCTGAGGTGATCACCTTCTGGTACAACAATACTGGTGATGAAGCCAAGATCTACGAGGAGGCTGTTGCAGCCTACAATGCTTCCCAGAGCAAATACAAGGTAGAAGGCTTAAGCGTTACAGACGGACAGAAAATCATCGTTGCTATGAGCAGTGATGAGGCACCAGACGTGATCAAGCACGGCAACCAGACGGTGATCCAGTATGCTAAGAATGGCCTGATCGAGCCTTTGGATGAGTATATCGCCAAGGAAGGCTTTGATACCGGCATTTACTCTGATCAGGCAGTGGCAGCCAATGAGATGGAAGGTGAGCTGTATGCACTTCCGCTGGATGCCTACACGATTCAGATGTACTACAATAAGACCTTGCTGGAAGAGGCTGGATACAGCGAGCCGCCGAAAACCATGGAAGAGATGTACGAGATGGCAGTTAAGGCGACCAAGGTAGATGCTAATGGCAACATTGAGGTTTTGGGCTATCCGCTGTTCCCCTATGCATCTGCAAGACAGGAGCTGATCTACGGCTTCGGCGGCAGATGGTGGGATGAGAATTCCAAGCCAACTCCAAATAATCAGGGCATTTTAGACAGCCTTAACATGAATATCAAATTCAGAAACGAATTTGGCGGTAAAGAACTTGACAGCTTTATCGGCACTGCAAACACCAATCGCTACACAGAGCAGGATATGTTCTTCCAGGGCAAGCAGTTATTCCGTCTGGATGGTTCCTGGCTGCCTACTATGATGAAAAACTTCAATTCGGATGTAGAATGGGGCATCACCCTGGTACCTGGTACCGAAGCACATCCGGAAAACCGCGGCGTAAGCCGTTTTGAGACTGACTCCATCGCAGTTACCGCAATGTCCAAGCATAAGGAAGGCGCATGGGATTTCACCAAGTTCCTGACCGGCGTTGAAGGTGCACGGATCATTGACCTGGGAACAGGAAACCTTCCGGCGATTAAGGCTCTGTATGATGATCCGGAGATCCTGGCAGTTCCTGGCTTTGCTGAGTTTATCGATGCCTTGAAGGAGGAGAAGGGCGTTCAGTATCCTCAGATGGCAGATTATGATGAGTACATGAATCTTGTAAATGCAGCTTTGGATACTGTTTACGCAGGAAAGCAGACACCTGAAGAAGCATTAAATGATCTTGCTGATCAGAGTGCCGGCCTTGAATAAGGACCTGTAAAGGCTTTATGCCGATGCCGGAGCAGACGTTTCGGCATCGGCATTTTCTATCTTTAAGGGGGATTGGCACATAACCTTTAGCAGCAGAAAGGAGATTAATGTGAAGACAAAAAAATCAAATCGGGAAAGAAAAGAATTCCTGTACGGCCTTTTATTCGCCGCACCGTGGATCTTCGGATTCCTGGCATTCAGCGTGTATCCGCTGTTGAGCTCTCTTTATTACAGCTTTACCAAGTTTAATGCCGTTACAGCTCCCAAGTGGGTGGGGCTGCAGAACTTTAAAGACGTGTTCAATGATCCGCTGGTTTGGAAGAGCTTGCTGAATACGTTGTTTATCGCATTCGTTTCGACACCGATCAACCTGATGGTTGCACTGCTTCTGGCATGCATCGTGGTAAAGGATTTTAAGGGCAGAGGACTTGTGCGTACTGCATTCTTTCTTCCGTCGGTTATTCCCATGGTGGCAGCTACCATGGTGTGGATCTGGATGTTTGATCCAACCTATGGCTACATCAATAATGTATTGGCCCTTTTTGGAATCAAAGGACCGGCATGGCTTCTGGATGCCAAATATACGAAATGGGCGCTGGTACTGATGGGAACCTGGAATACTGGTACTACCATGCTGGTATGTATGGCGGCACTGCAGTCTGTGCCAACCAGCTACTATGAATCCGCTGAGATCGACGGAGCTAACGCGGTAAAGCGGTTTATCTACATCACACTTCCCTGTGTGGCACATGTGATCGTATATCAGGCAATCTTAAGCATCATCAACTCCTTCCAGTATTTCCAGCAGGTCTACATTATCGTAACAGCAAATTCCGGTGTAAAGGGCGGAAGCGCGGCAGGCGGACCGGAAAATTCCATTCTGATGTACCCGCTGTACATATTCCACAATGCATTTACCTATCTGAAGATGGGCAAGGCATCGGCTATGGCGTGGCTGCTGTTTATCGTTGTTGCGATCTTAACAGTTATTATGACCAAGGTAACAAAGAAGGTTACAGAAGATGCAGGAGGTGAATAATTCATGAGCGTGCTGAAATTAAAAAAAGATATGAAGGAGATCCTGTTCTTCTGTATGGTGATCCTGCTGGTAATTGTATTCATTTCTCCATTTATGGTCATGGTCTTAACTGCATTTAAGACGAACAGTGATGCATTTACCATTCCGGTAAAGCTGCTTCCAAGAAAGTGGGTAACAGAAAACTTTCCGGCAGCCTTTGCTGCGATCCCGTATTTTAAGTATATGGGCAATACCATTTTCATTACAGCGCTGTCTGTGTTCGGCCAGGTGATGGTTACTCCTCTGGTGGCCTATTCTCTGGCAAAGATCAAATGGAAGGGCGCGGATATCATCTCAGGCCTGATCATGGCTACCATGATGATCCCGATCACGGTTACCATGGTTCCTCTTTACAAGATCTACTCCAAGCTGGGACTGACGAACACCTATATTCCGCTGATCCTGCCCACATTCTTTGGAAAAGCCTTCTACATCGTGCTGGTAAGACAGTTCTTCAACGGAATTCCGGACAGCTTGATTGAAGCGGCTAAAATTGATGGAGCGAATCATTTTACCTGCTACTGGAAGGTTTCCCTGCCGCTGTGCAAGCCGATCCTGACTACCATCGGCATCTATGCGTTCCTGGATGCATGGAGCGATTACCTTTACCCATTGATCTTTATTACGAAACCGGAGAAATATACCCTGTCCTTAGGACTTCAGCAGTATATGAGTGAATATACCGTGGATTGGGCGAGATTGATGGCAGCGGCTCTGGTATTTGTTCTGCCGGTAGTTGTATGCTTCGCCGTGTTCCAGCGGAATTTCGTGGAAGGAATTGCAACCAGCGGTTTAAAGGCATAACAGACAGAAAAGAGGTCATAGTTCAATGAAGAAATTACAATCCCTGGGCGGGACCTGGGATCTGTGGAAGGCTGCAGGGCCAGAGGGTCAGCCGGAGGAGAAAGCGTTGTTCTTAGGAAAAGCGCCGGTACCTGGCTCGGTTCTTCAGGCGATGCTGGAGAATGGGCAGATTCAGGATCCTTACTGGCGGTGCAATGAATATGAGATCCGGGAACGGATGACCGATGATTTTATTTATGAAAGAACGTTTGAGGTAGAAAGTCTTGAGGCAGAGCAGATCTGGCTGGTCTGCCAGGGGCTGGATACCATTGCATCGGTGCGGCTTAACGGACAGAAAATAGCAGATACCGATGATATGCATCGAACCTGGCGGTTTGATGTAAAGCCGTGGCTGAAGGCGGGAGAAAATCAGATTTCCATCCGATTTTATTCAGCGCTGAATGCAGCCAGGGAGGAAGATGCTTCCAATGATATTTTTTATGCTTCCACTGGAAGCATTCACGGAAATGCAGCGATTCGAAAAGCGCACTATATGTTTGGATGGGATTGGGGTCCCCAGCTTCCTGACGCCGGGATCTTCCGGGAGATCTATCTGGAATTGATCAAGGAGCCCCAGATCCGTGACCTTCGGATCCGTCAGATCCATGGCGAAGATGGGACCGTGAGCCTGAAACTGTCCACCCAGGTGGAGCGGACTGCTTCCTATCGGAATGGAGAGGGCGCTCTTTGGATGACTGTTTCCATAGAGGCTCCAGATGGCAGCCTGAGGACGGAGACCTATCCTTATCAGGAAGAAATCTCATTTGCCATTGAGAAACCAAAGCTTTGGTGGCCCAATGGGGTGGGAGAGCATCCCCTCTATCAAGTAACGGTGGAGCTGAAAGATAAGGATGGAACGGTTTTTGACTGCTGCAAAAAGCGGATCGGCCTGCGGACGATCACGGTATGCCGGGAGCCCCATAAGGATGGCGAGGAGTTTGCCTTTGTGGTAAATGGAGTCAAGATCTTTGCTATGGGTGCTAATTATGTCCCGGAGGATAATCTTCTGTCCCGGGTAAACCGGGAACGAACCCATCGCTTGATCCAGGACTGCGAGAAGGCAAATTATAACTGCATCCGTGTCTGGGGCGGCGGCTATTACCCAGATGATTATTTTTACGATGCCTGTGATGAGCGGGGAATCATGATCTGGCAGGATCTGATGTTTGCCTGCAATGTATATGCGCTGAACGATCATTTCGAGGAGAATATCGCGGAGGAGACGAAAGACAATGTCCGCCGCCTGCGGCACCATGCCTGCCTGGCCTTATGGTGCGGAAATAATGAGATGGAATGGGGCTGGGGCGATGAATGGGCGAGAATCAAAGGACATCATCCCCGGTACAAGGCAGATTATATCAAGATCTTTGAGTATGTCCTGCCGAAAGCGTTAAAGAGCTGTGATGATGAGACCTTCTTCTGGCCATCATCTCCCTCTTCCGGCGGCAGCTTTGATGACCCCAACGGGGTGAACCGGGGCGATCAGCATTACTGGGAGGTTTGGCATTCTGGAAAGCCGTTTACCGAATATCGGAAGAATTATTTCTCCTTCTGCTCGGAGTACGGGTTTCAATCCTTCCCAGGCATGAAAACCATTGAAAGCTTTACCTTGCCGGAGGATCGGAATATTTTCAGCCGGGTGATGGAATCCCATCAGAAGAATGGTACGGCAAACGGAAAGATCTTGGGATATATTGCAGATTATTTTCTCTATCCCAAATCGCTGTCGGATCTGGCTTATATTTCCCAGGTGCTTCAGCTAAAGGCCATTCAGTACGGCGTGGAGCATTGGCGGAGAAACCGGGGACGCTGCATGGGCTCTCTTTACTGGCAGCTTAATGACTCCTGGCCGGTGGCTTCCTGGGCAAGCATTGATTATTATGGCAGATGGAAGGCGCTTCATTACGGAGCCAGAAGATTCTATGCTCCAGTCATGGTCTCCGCCTGTGAGGAGGAAGAACTGTCTGCAAGGATCCGCTATTTTGTCAACAATGACACGCTGGAAGCAGTAAATGGAAGGGTGGAGGCGGCTCTGATTGACCGGGACTTCCAGGTGCTGTGGACAGATTCCAGACAGGTGGCCGCAGAGCCGATGTCTGTCAGCCTGTGCATGGAGGTGGACTATGGAAACTGGATTCCATCGGAAGAGAAGCGGGCTGAAGTGTTTGCGAGAGTAAGGCTGATTACGGGAGGCAAGTGCATTTCGGAGCAGACCACGCTCTTTGTGAAGCCAAAGCATTTCCATTACCGAAAGCCCCAGTACCAGGTACAGGTAAGGGAAACCGAAACAAATTTTGAGATTGATACAAGATGTCAGACCTTTGCGCAATATGTAGAGCTGGATCTGATGAAGCTGGATGGAACCTTTTCTGACAATTATTTTGATATCACATCCTCCGAGGGTGTGACTGTGGTGCTGCCAAAGGATGAACTGCGAAGTATCACCGGCAGCTTTGGGGAGGAAGGAATTCATCCGGAGCTGGTAAGCTGTGAAACTCTGCAGGAACAGATTACAGTCAGAAGTGTGGCGGACAGCTATACAACAGGCTGAGGGATTTTCAGCAGAACATCATAAACGATTGTATATAGAAAGGAAATGAAGATTATGAATATTTATGAGAAATTAAAGGAACTGAATTTAACATTGCCTCAGGCGCCGGCTAAGGGCGGATTATATTCTCCGTGTATGCGGTTTGCAGGAAATCTGGTGTACGTGTCCGGCTGCGGCCCGATCATCGGTGATCAGAAGGCATGCGGCAAGCTGGGAAAGGAGTATACCACAGAGGAAGGGATGGCATGGGCCAGAAACTCCATGCTGAATGTGCTGGCAGTTCTTGAGAAAGAGGTAGGAGATCTGAATAAAGTAAAGAAGGCGGTAAAGATCCTGGCTTTCGTGGCAAGCACCGATGATTTTACTGAGCAGCCGATGGTGGCAAATGGGGCCAGCGCGCTGCTGGGCGAGCTGTTTGGAGCAGAGAACCTTCCTACCCGTTCGGCAGTAGGCATGAATGTACTTCCAGGAAATATCCCGGTGGAGATCGAAGGAATTTTTGAAATTGAAGCGTAATGTTTAACTAGGAAGCGTAATTTTGGAGGCCAGAGAGATGAACGAAAAATTTCAAAAAAGCTTAAGAGAGTCATTGTTTGTACATTTTCCGTTGAAGCCGGAAGAGGACCGAAGCATTGAGACGAAGAATCTGCAGAAGGAAGTAAAGTCATCGATCCCGCTGTGGGATGGGGAAAGCCTGGACTGCTGGAGCTTTGAGGGCGATGGTGAGGTGGCAGTGGAGGAAAAGGGAACTTTGAATCTGCACACCTGGTCCAGAGCAGACCATTGGCCGGATACAGAGGTGCGGGCACTGAATGCATCGGCCGGCGCATACGCCACTTTTGGCAGCTATATTGCAAAGCTGGATATCAGCAAGTTGAATTTATCTTCCGGAAACCGGATTTACTTTAAAATCAAGCCGGAGTGTGAAGGAAACCGCTGCCCCATCGTGAGAGTGGGATTCATCAACAATGGTACCATCAAGATTCCGGATGCCTACTCCAGAGAAGGCTTCAATGCCATGAACTTAAAGAATCATGAGTGGAATGAATGCAGTTGGGAAATCGACTCCATTGCACATGATAAGCTGGAAGAGATCTCCTTTAATATCCACCGCTACGGTCAGGATGTTACCACTGGTGACAACATGTATTTTGAGCTGAAGGATATCTGCCTGCAGGAGGTGGAGCCGAACGTGGTACATGGCTGGCAGTGCAGGAAGGAAGGTGCAGCGTATTCCACTACCGGATATTTTACAGATGGTGATAAGATCGCCATTGCTAATACAGATGCGGATTCCTTTGAAATTGTAGATGCGTCTGACGGCAAGGCTGTATATTCCGGTGAGATCAAGAGCGTTAAGAATTCCTTCGGCGAATTTGGCGTCATGGACTTTACTGATTTAAAAACAGATGGTGAGTATCAGATCAAATTTGGAAATACCTTGACCGGAAGCTTCCGGATTGGCATGGATATTCTGGTACCGGGACTGTGGAAGCTGATCAACTTCCTGTATTGTGAGCGCTGCGGTTATCCAGTCCCGGACTGCCACGGCACCTGTCATCATGATATCCTGGCGGAGCATAACGGCCTTAAGCTGGTATATGCCGGAGGCTGGCATGATGCAGCAGATGTATCCCAGCAGACCATGCAGAGCGCAGAGGTGCTGGATGGAATCCTGCAGGCAGCTAAGGAAGCAAAGAAGTACGATGAGATGCTTTACTTAAGAATGATGGAGGAGGCCAACTGGGGACTGGACTTCATTTTAAGGATGCGCTTCGGCGACGGCTACCGTGCAAATCATGCTGCTTTAAGACGCTGGACGGATCAGCTGATCGGCAACATGGATGATGAGGCAGCAGATGTGAACAACCGTTCCTTCGAAAATTTTGTGTTTGCTGCAGTGGAAGCTGGAGCGGCAGAGAGCTTTGGAGAGATGGATCCGGAACTGGCATGGAAGTGCCTGGATGCGGCAAAGGAGGACTTTGTATTTGCCGATGAGCGTTTCCGCAAGGTAGGAGTGGAAGCGCCTCATATGGTAGAGCATACTTCCGGTGCAAGCCGTTCCCAGTATTATGCGGCAGCAGCCTGGGCGGCAGCAAGGCTGTATCGAATGACCGGGGAAGATCGGTTTGCCGCCTTTGCAGAGGAGTATGCAGATAAGGTTACAGCATGCCAGGAGACAGGAGATCAGGCACCAATGAACGGTTTCTTCTACCGGGATGAGGAGAAGAAGCATATTGTACACTTCTCCCATCAGGCGAGGGATCAGATATTTGTAATGGCTCTGGCAGAGGTCTGCAAAAATCTTAAGGATCATCCGAAGAAGGCATCCTGGGAGCAGGCGATGAAGCTTCATGCTTCCTATTTGAAAAAACTGAAAACCTATTCTGCACCATACGGAATGCTCCCTGCCGGCATTTATCATATTTCCGAGGCAGATGATAAGGAGACCTTTGAAGTGATCCATCCCCATGCAGATTTCCCGGTGGATCGTCTGAATTATATCGAACAGCTGGAAAACGGAATCGCATTAGGCGATGGCTATTATATCCGCATGTTCCCGGTATGGTTCTCCTACAGAGGCAATTCTGCAATTCAGCTTTCCATGGGCAAGGCAGCGGCTATTTTAGGGCAGTATTTCAATGACCGGGAGCTGATCGAGATTGGAAGAGAGCAGATCTACTGGACCCTTGGCAAGAACCCATTCAACCAGTCTCTGATGTATGGAGAGGGAGATAATTACGGACAGGAATACACGGCGCTGTTAGGCGAGACAGTAGGCGAGATGCCGGTAGGCGTCCAGACCAGAAGAAACGAGGATCTTCCTTACTGG
This sequence comes from Lachnospiraceae bacterium, assembly GCA_030524635.1. GTDB lineage: Bacteria > Bacillota > Clostridia > Lachnospirales > Lachnospiraceae > Caccovicinus. The sequence goes on along the minus strand of JAUNGG010000023.1, from coordinate 19,069 downwards.
CCGCCGGCAAATATTGCCACCTACCGTGAAGTGTGGACCACTCCGCCAGGACGCTGGATGTGGATTGCAGCAGATGTGATGTAGGAATTGCATTTCATTTTCAGCTGATATCAACAGATGAACCGGGTAAAGGAAATGGAGACGAAAGAAAGAAAAAACCAAAGAGCGGGGATGCTGATGACGCTCCTTGGAGGGATTTTCTGGGGATTTTCTGGCTGCTGCGGCCAGTTTATGTTCCAGCATCATTGGGTGGATGCTAAATGGCTGGTGAACATGAGACTTCTTCTGGCTGGCCTGATCCTGATCATCATCGGCTTTATCAAGGATGGCAGAGACCAGCTTCAGATCTGGAAAAAACCCAGGGATGTGCTTCGAATGGCGTTGTTTGCTGTGTGCGGCGTTACCATGAGCCAGTATACATATTTTATGACCGTCCAGGCGTCCAATGCAGGGACTGCCACAATCCTGCAGTATCTGTACCCCAGCATGATCCTGATGATCGTCTGTGCCAGGGAGATGCGAATCCCCAAGCCGTCTGAGGCAGGTGCCATCCTTTTATCCCTGGCAGGAACCTTTATTCTGGGAACTCATGGAGATTTTACTCAGCTTCATCTTGCAAAGGAAGCGCTTGTGTATGGCCTTCTGTCTGCAGTAGCAGGCGTTCTCTACACCATGCTTCCGGGACAGCTGATCACCGGATACGGGGTCTGCCAGGTATTGGGCTATGGAATGGTGTTGGGCGGTATCCTGATGCTGCCTGTGGTGCAGCCATGGACGTATACCATTTGCTGGACAGCTTCGCTGATCCTCTCACTGGCCGGTGCCATCATCCTTGGCTCTGCTGGTGCTTATGGACTATATCTGATGGGAGTCAGCCTGATCGGCCCTTTAAAGGGCGGCTTGATCGCCAGTGTGGAGCCGGTGGCGGCATTGGTGATTTCAGTGGTTTGGCTGAAGACAAAAATGGAATGGATGGATGTACTGGGATTTTTTATGATTTTTGTTACTGTGATCTTGCTGTCACTGAGGAAGCCAGAAACAGAAAAATAGAGATAGAAACGAAAAGAAGCCTGCTTTGCAGGCTTCTTTGCATTTAGAATTCCGGCTCGATCAAGCCGTAAGTTCCGCCTTTTCTCTTATAAACAACGCATACCTGATCGTTCTCTGCATTCAGGAATACATAGAAGCTGTGGCCAAGAAGCTCCATCTGTAAGCAGGCCTCCTCCGGATCCATCGGCTTTACTGCAAACTTCTTTGTCTTAACGATCTTGATCTCTTCCTCTGTGATCGGTGTTTCCTCCTGAATGAAGGCCTCCGAGAAGGAAGGAGTGGACTGCTTGCGGTCAACCAGCTTTCTCTTGTATTTTAAAATCTGACGTTCGATGATCTCCTCTACTAAATCAATGGACACGTACATGTCATTGCTGGACTCTTCTGCACGGATAATCGTTCCTTTGATCGGGATGGTTACCTCAATGTTCTGACGCTCTTTCTGCACGCTTAAGGTAACATTTACTTCGGTATCGGGAGTAAAGTAGCGGTCCAGCTTACCAATTTTCTCCTCAACGGCATCTCTTAATCCAGGGGTCACTTCAATATTTCTTCCAACGATCGTATAACGCATATAATCAGCTCCTTTTTTTGAGATGACTTAAGTATAGCATATTTTTTAGAAAAGTACAAGGAATAGTCATTAATTGCGAAGACAACTTTGCTTAATTTTTTATAAATTTTTTATTTGACGGGAAGGCGGCAGAATTGAAAAACTACAGATTTTGAGAAAAAAAGTCAAGGGGAAACAGGGAAAATAAAGTCGGAATTTGTAACTTTATGACTTCTGTACAAAATTTTTCTTTTTTTTATAAAGATCTGGTTTTGGGATATAAAAGGGCAAAAAAATGTGGATAATGTGGATAACTCGGTGTATAACTCACATTTGCCGAAAAATCAAAGTTTTTCAATGGGGAAATTCAAGGGAAAACTGTGCACAAAAAATGTGGATAATGTGGATAAGTCAAAAATCGAACATAGTTTTTGTGCAACTTGACCAGTTAACCATAATTCCACAAGTTATGGTAACCGGACCGGTTGTGGTTCACTCTCTGGCCATTGATTGGAATGTTAATTTTTTATGAACACGTTGAATAAAATAAAACTTAGTGATACAATAGAAAAGATTGTAGAATGGTTATAGCTGTATCAACAAACAGTGGGCAGTTATAAAAGGTTTAACCGCACAAGGATCGAATATCGAAGAAGTGCGATGATATGCAGGAAAGAAGTTAGGAGATTACCGATGAACATTATTGAAAAAGTGTTTGGAACCCATAGTGATCGGGAGCTGAAGCTGATCTATCCAATTGTGGATAAGATTGAAAGCCTGCGTCCCCAGATGCAAGCATTATCGGACGAGGAGTTACGGGATAAGACACGGATTTTCAAGGAACGACTGGCGAAGGGGGAGACCCTGGATGATATTCTTCCGGAGGCATTTGCCGCAGTCCGGGAGGCAGCAAAGAGAACCTTAAATATGGAGCATTTCCGCGTACAGCTGATCGGCGGCATCGTCCTGCATCAGGGACGTATTGCAGAGATGCGTACTGGTGAAGGAAAGACCCTGGTATCCACTGCGCCGGCTTATTTAAATGCGCTGGCAGGCAAGGGTGTTCATATTGTAACCGTCAATGACTATCTGGCAAAGCGTGATGCGGAGTGGATGGGGCAGGTGCACCGTTTCCTGGGCCTGACCGTAGGCGTTGTATTAAATGATATGACCTCTGAACAGAGAAAGGCTGCCTACGCATGTGACATTACCTATGTTACCAATAATGAATTAGGCTTTGATTATCTGAGAGATAACATGGCAATCTACAAGGAGCAGATGGTGCTGCGGGGCCTTGAGTTTGCCATTATCGATGAGGTGGACTCTGTGCTCATCGATGAGGCACGTACGCCTCTGATCATTTCCGGACAGAGCGGAAAGTCCACCAAGCTTTATGAGGTGTGCGACATTCTGGCACGTCAGTTAGAGCGGGGCGAGGAGTCTGCAGAATTTTCCAAGATGAATGCCATCTTAGGCGAGGAGATCGAGGAGACCGGAGATTTCATCGTTAATGAAAAGGATAAGGTTGTAAACTTAACAGAGCAGGGCGTAAAGAAGGTGGAGGAGTTCTTCCACATCGAGAACCTGGCGGACCCGGAGAATCTGGAGATCCAGCACAATATTATCCTGGCCCTTCGTGCCAATAACCTGATGCACCGGGATAAGGACTACGTGGTGAAGGATGACGAGGTCCTGATCGTAGATGAGTTTACCGGCCGTATCATGCCGGGCCGCCGTTATTCTGACGGACTTCATCAGGCGATCGAGGCGAAGGAGCATGTAAATGTGCGTCGTGAGAGCCGCACGCTGGCGACCATCACCTTCCAGAACTTCTTTAATAAGTTTGCCAAGAAGGCAGGCATGACCGGTACTGCTCTGACAGAGGAGAAGGAATTCCGGAATATCTACGCCATGGACGTTATCGCCATTCCTACGAATAAGCCTATTGCCCGTGTGGATTTAGACGATGCCGTTTATAAGTCCAAGAGAGAGAAGTTTAATGCCGTTGTGGAGGAGATCGCCAAGGCGCATGAGAAGGGACAGCCGGTGCTGGTAGGTACCATCACCATTGAGACCTCTGAGATGTTAAGCAAGATGCTCCGCAAGAAGGGCATTCCTCATAAAGTGTTAAATGCAAAGTTCCACGAGCTGGAGGCTGAGATCGTAGCGGATGCCGGTATCCACGGAGCCGTTACCATCGCTACCAACATGGCAGGCCGTGGTACCGATATCAAGCTGGATGATGAGGCAAAGGCGCTGGGCGGCCTTAAGGTTATCGGCACAGAGCGTCATGAGTCCCGCCGAATCGATAACCAGCTCCGCGGCCGTTCCGGCCGTCAGGGTGACCCGGGCGAGTCCCGCTTCTACCTGTCCCTGGAGGACGATCTGATGCGTCTGTTCGGCTCCGAGCGTCTGATGAAGATGTTTGAGGCCCTTGGTGTTCCGGAAGGCGAGCAGATCGAGCACAAGATGCTTTCCAATGCCATTGAGAAGGCTCAGATGAAGATCGAGACCAACAACTACGGCATCCGTGAAAACCTGTTAAAGTATGATGAGGTCAATAATGAGCAGCGTGAGGTGATCTACGCAGAGCGCCGGAAGGTGCTGGACGGCGACAACATGCGCGATGTGATCTTAAAGATGGTAACCGACATTGTGGAGAATGCGGTGGATATGTCCATCTCCGATGAGGCAGGCCAGGATGGCTGGGATCTGAAGGAATTAAATTCCCTTCTGCTTCCGGTAATTCCGTTAAAGCCGATTGTAATGACCGATGAGCTGAAGGCCATGAAGAAGAATGAGCTGAAGCATATGCTGAAGGAGCAGGCAATCAAGCTTTACGAAGCCAAGGAGGCCGAGTTCCCTGAGGCAGAGCAGATGCGTGAGATCGAGCGGGTGATCCTTCTGAAGGTGATCGACAACAAGTGGATGGCCCATATCGATGATATGGATCAGCTCCGTGAAGGCATCGGCCTGCAGGCATACGGCCAGCGTGACCCGGTTGTAGAATATAAGATGAACGCCTTTGAGATGTTCGACGGCATGACTGCCGCTATCCGTGAGGAGACTGTCCGCATTCTGTTCCATGTCCGCGTAGAACAGAAGGTAGAGCGTGAGCCTGCCGCAAAGGTTACGGGAACCAACAAGGATGACAGCGTAGCCAGAGCACCGAAGAAGCGGGACGCACAGAAAATCTATCCAAATGATCCATGCCCATGCGGAAGCGGCAAGAAATATAAGCAGTGCTGCGGAAGAAAGCCGTTGGCAAAGGCATAGAGATGGTACAGCTGCCTGCCTGATTGGAGTAATCCAGGGCGGGCAGTTTTTTATTTGCCTATGTTTTCCCAATACAGGAACCGCCAACTTCCATAAATCCCGGAAATCCCTTGATTCCACCGGGATTTTCATGTATGATGATAGCGTCGGCAGTCTGAAAAATGCCGGCCAAATTTTATATAAGAAAGCGGGTGAAGCTTGTGGTTGAATTAGATCAGTTCAAATATACGTTGTCAACGTATGAAAAACCATTAGTGGAAGTGAGGGATTCACTTTGACTTGGATAACAAGTTAAGGCGGATCGACGAGTTAGATAAAAGTATGGAGGAGCCTGGCTTTTGGGACGATGCGGAAAAGTCCACCAGGCTTTTAAAGGAAGCAAAGAATCTGAAGGATATCGTGGAAGGCTACCGCGCACTGGAGACGGCTCACGAGGAGATCGGCCTGATGATCGAGATGGGCTATGAGGAGAATGATCCGGCCATTATCCCGGAGATCCAGGAGATGCTGGATGATTTTACAACAAAGCTGGAGAAGATGCGGATTGGCACGCTGCTGACCGGGGAGTACGATAACTGCAACGCCATTCTTCGCCTTAATGCTGGTGCGGGCGGAACCGAGTCCTGTGACTGGTGCAGTATGCTGTACCGGATGTACTGCCGCTGGGCGGACAGCCGGGGCTTTACCACTCAAGTACTGGATTTTCTGGACGGTGACGAGGCGGGCATCAAGTCGGTTACGATCCAGATCAACGGAGAAAATGTATTCGGCTATCTGAAGTCCGAGAGAGGCGTACACCGCCTGGTGCGGATTTCGCCGTTTAATGCAGCTGGAAAGCGTCAGACCTCCTTTGTGTCCTGTGATGTGATGCCGGATATTGAAGAGGATCTGGATGTGGAGATCAATATGGATGACCTGCGGATCGATACCTACCGTTCCAGCGGCGCCGGCGGCCAGCATATCAATAAGACTTCTTCGGCGATCCGAATTACCCATATTCCAACCGGAATCGTGGTGACCTGCCAGAATGAGCGCTCCCAGTTCCAGAACAAGGATAAGGCGATGCAGATGTTAAAGACAAAGCTTCTGATGTTAAAGCAGCAGGAGAATGCGGAAAAGATCTCCGATATCCGCGGTGATGTAAAGGAGATCGGCTGGGGCAATCAGATCCGTTCCTATGTGCTGCAGCCTTATACCATGGTGAAGGATCACCGGACTGGCGAGGAGAGCGGCAATGCGGATGCGGTATTAAACGGCGGCATTGATCCATTTATCAGTGCATATTTAAAGTGGCTGAGTCTGGGGTGTCCGGACAAGCATGCACAGGAGTGAAAAGACGGAACAAAAAACAGTTGCAATACTCCTGCAATTGTGTTAATATCTTCCTTGCGAACACAAATGTTCTTCGGAAACGGACATGCCTTTCCGGCGGATGATGGAGGAGACCATGGAAGATAAGAGCAAATATTTTGTAGTGAAGCAGAAGGCTGTGCCTGAGGTCCTTCTTAAGGTGGTGGAGGCGAAGCGGCTCTTAGAGTCGGAGCGGGCCATTACCGTTCAGGAGGCTACCGATAAGGTGGGGATCAGCCGAAGCTCCTTTTATAAGTATAAGGATGACATCTTCCCCTTTTATGATAATACAAAGGGAAAGACCATAACCCTGGTAGTCCAGATGGACGATGAGCAGGGATTGCTGTCCGATTTGCTTCATGTGGTGGCTGTGTGTAAGGCGAACATTCTGACGATCCACCAGAGTATTCCGGTAAATGGAGTTGCCACGCTTACGCTGAGCGTGGAGGTCAGGGCCAACACAGGCAATGTCTCTAAGATGGTCGAGGACATGGAAGAGATGGATGGAATCCATTATGTGAAAATATTAGCCAGGGAGTAGAGAGATTATGATGAACGTAGCGATTATGGGATACGGCACCATCGGTTCAGGTGTGGCTGAAATCCTGGAAAAGAACAAAGATACCATAGCGAAGACGGTGGGCCAGGAGGTAGCATTAAAGTATGTGCTGGACCTTCGGGAATTCCCGGGAAGCCCCATTGAGGATAAGCTGATTCACGATTTTTCTGTGGTTGAGCAGGATCAGGACGTGCAGATCGTTGTAGAGACCATGGGAGGCCTGAATCCGGCTTATCCATTTGTAAAGGCCTGCCTGCTGGCAGGAAAGCATGTGGCCACCTCCAATAAGGCGCTGGTTGCTGCCCACGGTACCGAGCTTTTGGAAATTGCCAGGGAAAAGGAAGTAAACTTCTTTTTTGAGGCCAGTGTAGGCGGCGGTATCCCCATCATCCGCCCGCTCTACCGCTGCCTGATGGGAGAGCAGATTGAAGAGATCACAGGTGTTTTAAACGGCACCACCAACTTCATCCTGACCAAGATGGATAAGGATGGCTGGTCCTTTGACGCTGCATTGAAGGAGGCTCAGCATCTGGGCTATGCAGAGCGGAATCCGGAGGCGGATGTGGAAGGGCATGATACCTGCAGGAAAATCGCCATTCTGACCGCTATGGCTACCGGCAAGGAAGTAAATTACGAGGATATTTATACCGAGGGAATCACCCAGATCACAGATGTTGATTTCCTGTATGCAGATAAGATCGGCATGTCCATTAAGCTGGTAGGTGCCAGCCGGATCGCGGCAGACGGCATGGTAAGCGCCTATGTGGTTCCCCTGATGATTACCAAGGAGCATCCGCTTTATATGGTAAGCGATGTGTTCAATGGAATTCTGGTAAAGGGCAATATGCTGGGCACCTCCATGTACTACGGAAGCGGTGCCGGAAAGCTGCCTACTGCCAGTGCGGTGGTGGCAGATATTATCGATGCGGCAAAGCACGTCAGCCGGAATGTGAAGATGGGCTGGACCGCCCAGAAGCAGGAGATCGCTCCTATGGGAGCCAACCAGTTCCGCTATTTCATCCGGGTGGCCGGAGCGCCGGAGGAGCGGATCGCTGAACTGATGGCATTCGGGCCGAGAGAGGTGATCACGCTGGCTAAGCTGGATGAGTTTGCTATCATTTCCAGGCCTATGCTGGAGGCTGAATTTAAAGAAGAAGCTGCCAAGATCGATGGCATCCTGAAGGTGATCCGGACGGAGCTGTAGGGCTGCGTTCACAGGGATCCTGCGGACAATCACTCTGTAAGGGCAGCACGGGAAGGAAATTTAAGATCGATGTTAATCGTTAAAAAATTCGGAGGAAGCTCCGTAGCAGATAAAGACAGGATTTTCAATGTAGCCAGACGCTGTATGGAGGATTACGAGAAGGGCCATCAGGTGGTGGTCGTGCTGTCTGCCATGGGAAAGACTACAGACGGGCTGATTGCCAAGGCTCATGAGGTCGATCCTAATCCGCCGAAACGGGAGCTGGATATGCTTCTGGTTACCGGAGAGCAGATCTCCGTATCTCTGATGGCCATGGCCTTTCATGTGCTGGGCGTACCGGCAATATCGCTGAATGCGGCCCAGGTGGCGATGCGTACCACCTCAGCTTATGGAACTGCAAAGTTGAAGCGGATCGACACGGAGCGGATCCGCCATGAGCTGGAGAATCGCAGGATCGTCATCATTACCGGCTTTCAGGGCATTAATAAGTATGAAGATATGACCACCCTGGGCCGGGGCGGTTCTGATACGACAGCAGTTGCGCTGGCAGCTGCCCTTCACGCAGATGCCTGCGAAATCTACACCGATGTGGATGGTGTATACACAGCAGACCCACATCTTGTGCCGAATGCAAGAAAGCTTTCTGAAGTGTCCTATGATGAGATGCTGGAATTTGCATCACTGGGTGCCAAGGTTCTGCATAACCGTTCAGTAGAGATGGCGAAAAAATATGGAGTACAGCTGGTAGTACTCTCCAGCCTGACCAGGGCGGAGGGAACGGTAGTGAAGGAGGGCGCAAAGATGGAACGCATGTTGGTAAGCGGTGTGGCCGTGGATAAGAACACAGCACGGATTTCCGTGATCGGCGTGAAAAATGAGCCGGGAATCGCATTTAAGATCTTTAATATCCTGGCCAGAAATCATGTGAATGTAGATATCATCATCCAGTCTGTAGGACGGGAGGACCGGAAGGACATCTCCTTTACTGTGGCCAGAACGGATCTTCTGGAGGCGATGACACTGTTAAATGAAAACAAGGCAGCCATCACCGCACAGGATATTACCTGTGAGGAAGGGGTAGCCAAGGTTTCTATTATCGGAGCCGGTATGCTCAGCAATCCTGGCGTAGCAGCAAAGATGTTTGAGGCATTATACAGCGCTAATGTAAATATCAAGATGATTGCCACCTCAGAGATCCGAATTACCGTACTGATCGATGAGGCAGATGCGAACCGGGCAGTGAGGACGGTGCATGATGCGTTTGACCTGGCTGATTAAGAAAATGATGGATTGGATAAGCGGCGGGCAGGGATTTCCCTGCCTGTTTCATTTGCTGACTGGATTTTACTGCCCAGGCTGCGGGGGTACCAGAGCGATCCGGCTGATGCTTCAGGGGCATTGGCTTCAAAGCCTTCAGTATCATCCCTTTGTGCTGTATGCAGCTCTCGCAGTTGCGGCAGAAGGAGTGCTGCTTTTGTGGAGCCTGGCGGGAAAACGGCATGTGGGAGCAGAAGAAGCAGACAGAAAGGATGGCGGAAATACCAGAGGAAAGACTGATGGAATGGGCTGGTGGAGCCGGTATCTGGATGGAATGCAGCGCCGTTATCCCTGGTGGGTATCGATCGGTGCAGGAATTGTTCTGATGAACTGGATCGTTAAAAATGTCTTTCTTGTAATGGGGATCGATCTTCTTCCGCCCTTGCTGTAGCATTCTTATCAGTCTGTACACATAACGCTGCCGGAAAGCACAAAGCATGCTTTCCGGCAGCGCTTTCATTAATTTCCGTTATAATACTGCTGCAGGATCTCATTGAATAAGGCAGCATATTCCGGGTCCTTCATCAGGTTAGCTGTCAGGATATAGCATCCAAAAATAAGCAAGCTTCCGCAGATGCCCAGAATGGAAACGATCAATCCAGCTACAGCAAAAGGAGAAAAGGGTTCCCCTTTCTTTGAAATGATTGCTGTTGCCAGGCCGGCCATGCCAATGGCAAAGCCTCCGATAAAGCCCACGGGAAGACAACAGCAGCTAACCAGAAGAGAAACGATTCCCAGGACCATAGAGGTCACAGCCATATGATTCACTGGCGGCTTCTGGACCGGCTGGTTTGGCTGATTTGACTGGTTATAGGGATCGTAAGGATTTCCCTGAGGCGGTGCTGAACCATAATTGTTCTGCGGCGGAACAGAGCCATAGTTGTTCTGAGGCGGAGCAAAAGCGCCGTAATTTGGGGGCTGGGCAGTGCCGTTCTCGTTTTGAATCTGCTGATTCAGATCCTGGCCGGGCTGGTTTGGCATTTCTGGGCCGGAGACGGTATTTTCTGCTGGATCCTGGTTCGTTGTGGTCTCCTGTTCCGGTGCTGGTGTTCCGGCTGATCTATGTTCAGGATTTTGATTCTGATTCCTATCATCCATAAGCTTCCTCCATTGTTCTTTGTGATAATCATAAGAAAATATGAACTATATTGTAGCATGAAATAAAGCGGATGTCCAGATTGTTGCAGAGGGCGGGCTGTGTTCGCCGGAAAGCGGTGTTGCTGTTCATGTGCGTTCACAGCAACAGCCAGCCGGAAAAACCTAAAATGCGATCTTCCTAGACTTGCCAAAGCGTTATGAATGAATTATAATAAGACAATCGACCAAAATGAGAGGTATTATATGGATATTATTAAAGCATTACAGGAAGAACTGCAGATCGGCCGCGGCCAGGTGGAGGCTGCAGTAAAGCTGATCGATGAAGGAAATACCATCCCGTTTATTGCCAGATACCGGAAGGAAGCAACCGGATCGTTAAATGACGAGGTGCTGCGAAACTTAGATGAAAGACTGCGCTATCTGCGGAACCTGGAGGATAAGAAAAATCAGGTGATCGCTACAATCCGGGAACAGGAAAAGCTGACACCAGAGCTGGAGATGCAGATCCTGGAGGCAAAGACATTGGTGGCAGTGGAAGATCTATACCGCCCTTACCGCCCGAAACGCCGCACCAGAGCCACTATTGCAAAGGAAAAGGGTCTGGAGCCTCTGGCTGAGTGGATCCTGCAGCAGCATGCTAAAATTCCGGCAGAGGAGAAGGCGGCGGAGTTTATGGATGAGGAAAAAGGCGTCGCCAGCGCAGCTGATGCAGTGGAAGGGTCCAAGGATATTATTGCAGAGCGGATCTCCGATCAGGCCCAGTACAGGACTTATATTCGTGAGCTGACGATGAAGGAAGGCATTCTCCAGTCAGAAGCAAAGGATGAGAAGGCTCAGTCTGTGTATGAGATGTATTATCATTATGAGGAGCCGGTAATGAAGGCAGCCGGTCATCGGATCCTGGCGCTGAACCGGGGCGAGGCAGAGAAGATGCTGACTGTGAAGCTTGCTGCGCCCAAAGAGCGGATCCTGCGGTATCTGGAAAAGCAGATAATCACAGAGGACAACCCTTATACCACACCGATTCTTCAGGCGGCAGCAGCGGACAGCTACGACCGTTTGATCGGCCCGGCCATTGAGAGGGAGATCCGCAGCGAGCTGACGGAGAAGGCAGAGGACGGCGCCATTAAGGTGTTTGGAAAAAATCTGGAGCAGCTTTTGCTGCAGCCGCCCATCGCCGGACAGGTGGTGTTAGGCTGGGATCCGGCATTCCGTACCGGATGTAAGCTGGCAGTGGTGGATCCCACTGGAAAAGTGCTGGATACAGTGGTGATTTATCCAACGGCACCTCAGAATAAAGTGGAAGAAGCGAAAGCAACCGTAAAGAAATTAATTGAGAAATATCACATTACCCTGATCTCTGTGGGCAATGGAACCGCTTCCAGAGAATCGGAGCAGGTGATTGTGGAGCTGCTGAAGGAGATTCCGCAGAAGGTCCAGTATGTGATCGTGAATGAGGCGGGAGCATCGGTTTATTCTGCCAGTAAGCTGGCTACGGAGGAGTTCCCGGAATTTGATGTAGGACAGAGAAGCGCTGCTTCCATTGCACGCCGTCTTCAGGATCCGCTGGCAGAGCTGGTGAAGATCGAGCCGAAATCCATCGGCGTCGGCCAGTATCAGCATGATATGAACCAGAAGCATTTAAGCGAAACTCTGGGCGGCGTGGTAGAGGATTGCGTCAATAAGGTAGGCGTGGATCTGAACACAGCTTCTCCGTCTCTGCTGGAATACATTTCCGGCATCAGTAAGGCGCTGGCAAAAAATATCGTGGCATACCGGGAGGCCAACGGAGCCTTTACCAACCGGAAACAGCTTTTAAAGGTAGCGAAGCTGGGACCGAAGGCCTTTGAGCAGTGTGCAGGCTTCCTGCGGATCCAAAACGGGGACAATCCGCTGGATTACACGGGAGTGCATCCGGAAAGCTATGGGGCGGCCCAGAAGCTTCTGGAGAAGGTGGGAATGACGGCAGAGGAGATCTTAAAAGGACCCAGCAGCTTCCATATCTCCGATTATCCGGCTATGGCACAGGAGCTAGGAGTCGGGGAGCCCACCCTGCGGGATATTGTTAAAGAGCTTTCCAGCCCAGGGCGTGACCCCAGAGATGAAATGCCCAAGCCGATCCTGCGAACCGATGTTATGAATCTGGAGGACTTAAAGCCCGGTATGATCTTAAAGGGAACGGTGCGGAATGTGATCGACTTTGGAGCATTTGTGGATATCGGGGTGCATCAGGATGGGTTGGTTCACATTTCTGAAATGACGGATAAGTTTATTAAACATCCGCTGGAGGCTGTGAGTGTAGGAGATATTGTTGATGTGCGGGTCCTGGCGGTGGATGTGCCGAAGCAGAGAATCAGTCTGTCTATGAAGCTGGAGGAAGCCTCTCCAAAGGCAGAGGCCGGCAGTAAAAAGCAGGCGGCAAGCAGCACAAAGAACCGCAGGAATGCAGAAACCAGCAGGGAGAATCATAAGCGTGCAGCAAACAATGTCAAGGATCACAGACAAGCAGAGAACGGCGGCAAGGATCACCGGCGTGCAGAAAACAGTAAGGGAACGGACCGAAATAAAAAATCCGGTGCTGCCGGAAAGGGCGGCAGAAAGCAGGATGGGGAAGTCAGAATTCCAAACAGCGGTATTTTTGCCGGCATGAAATTTTCGTAACCCTTCAGACCGGCTCTGTTGGACAAGAAGATGTCGGTCTGAACGGTTACAAATTTTCAGACAGATTGCAGAAAGGATGGAACAAATCATTACTATGGAAGCAACAAAGAAAAGCTTTTCATTTAAAACCCAGCCCACAGCAAAGGAACTGTGGAAATTTTCCATGCATTATGCAAACAAAGGGTTTCGGGGGGCGGTGAACCTGATCCTGGTAGGCGGTTCGCTCTTCCTTCTTTTGACCCGATGGAATATACTGGAGCTGTTCCAACGGCTTTTGCTGATCTTTATCGTGTTTCTCTTTGTTATCTGGCAGCCTGCCATGCTGTATCCCAAAGCATTACGTCAGGCGAAAGAGCTGGAGAAGCAGCCGCCGCTGATTCTGAGTTTTTCAGAAACAGGCGTGGAGGTTTCCCAGGGAGATGCCGGCGGACACATCCAGTGGGATGACATCAGCAAGATCGAAGTAGTTGGTGATATGGTGATCGTGTATGGGGATCGGGTGCATGCATCTCTGATTCCCCGTGCATCCATGGGAGATGATGAGGAGGCATTCCGAGAGCTGGTTCGGGAGAAGCTCCCCAAACAGCGCCGGAAGCATGTTTAACTAAGGAGCAGGAAATGAAGACTGTAATTACACAAAAACCGGAGGAGACCTTTGAGCTGGGCAGGCAGATGGGCCGGGAGGCGAAGCCGGGGCAGGTTTACTGCCTGAGCGGAGACCTGGGAGTTGGAAAAACTGTGCTTACCCAAGGATTTGCCAGCGGGCTTGGGATAGAAGGCCCGGTAAACAGCCCCACCTTTACGATTCTGCAATCTTATGAGGAAGGCCGCCTGCCTTTGTATCATTTTGATGTTTACCGGATTGGTGATGTGGAAGAAATGGAAGAAATCGGATATGAAGATTGCTTCTATGGAGAGGGAGTCAGTCTGATAGAATGGCCTGGGCTGGTGGAGGAGATCTTGCCGGAGAATGCTGTCTGGATCACCATTGAGAAGGATCTGGAACAGGGCTTTGATTACCGCAGGATCACCATAGGCGAAACGAAGCAGAATGAGGATTAAGGAAAGATGAGGATATTAGGAATCGAGAGTTCTTCCCTGGTAGCCAGTGTGGCGGTTGTGACAGATGGAGTGCTGACTGCAGAATATACAGTAAATTATAAAAAGACCCACTCCCAGACGCTGCTGCCCATGCTGGATGAAATGGGGAAGCTTTTGGAATTAGATTTGGATACGGTGGACGGAATTGCAGTATCTGCCGGGCCAGGGTCCTTTACCGGGCTCAGGATCGGCTCAGCCACTGCCAAGGGGCTGGGGCTGGCTTTAAAAAAGCCGCTGATCCATATTCCTACTGTGGATGCGCTGGCTTATAACCTGTGGGGAACCAGCGTACTGGTATGCCCGATCATGGATGCCAGGAGAAATCAGGTGTACACTGGTCTTTACTATGTGGAGGAGCAGCTTCAGGTGGTGAAGGGGCAGTGTGCCATGGACATGCATCAGCTGATTGAAGAGCTGAATGACCGTGGAGAGCGGGTAATATTTTTAGGCGATGGTGTGCCGGTATATCAGAAGCTGATCGAGGCACAGATGAGCGGCCGTTATGCCTTTGCCCCGGCTCAGAGCAGCAGGCAGAGGGCAGCTTCTGTGGCTTCCCTTGGCATGATCTATCTGGCAGAGGGCAAAGCAGAGACAGCCGCAGACCATAAGCCGGAGTACCTGCGCAAGCCGCAGGCAGAGCGGGAAAGAGAAGGGATTACATTGTGAATATCCGATATATGACGTATGAGGATCTGGAGCAGGCGGCTGAGATTGAGGCTGCCTGTTTTCGAGAGCCCTGGTCGAAAGCGCTTTTGGCAGAAAGCCTGGGAAGTCCATGGAATCTGCTGCTGGCAGCAGAGGAGGATGGAAGGCTGATCGGCTATGGTGCAGTCTGCGTGATTGCTGGTGAAGGAGAAATCCAGAGAATCGCCATTTTGGAAGCGTATCGTCAAGGAGGCCGCGGCCGGGAATTGCTGGCGGCGCTGGCAGCAGCTGCCAAGGAAAGAGGGGCCGGGGCTATGACGCTGGAGGTGCGGGAATCCAATCAGCCAGCCAGAAGATTATATATTTCCGCAGGTTTCACAGAGGAGGCCAGGCGGAAGGATTATTACCGGAACCCAAAAGAGGATGCCATTATTATGTGGAACCGGAAAATACAGTGATCCATGCAACATTTACCACTTAAAATCGACAAAATCTGCGCTATACTTGGTCCATAGGAAATTGTGAGATTTCCTCAGATGCACAGGTCCAGGCTGGGACTGCCGGATTTTTGCATGATTTGTAGCTGCCGAAGCATGGAGCAGTTACAGCGATTTTAAGAAAGGTGAGGATGTTATGAGACGATTCAGTAAAAATGGACAATTAGAAACCGTGATCTGCAATAAATGCGGAAAAAAGCTGGTGGTGGAAAGGGGGATCCTGCGGGAAGGCGCCCTGATGCTGGACCACAGCTGGGATTTCTTTTCAGAGAAGGATGGGGAGATCCATCATTTTGATTTGTGTGAAGATTGTTATGACGACTGGGTAAACCAGTTTAAGATTGCAGTAGAGGTGGAGGAGCAGACCGAGCTGGTATAAGTCTGCTGATCAAACTGCGGCGGAGAGGAATTATGTTGCTAATGCAACCCGCCGCAGGCGGAGAATCCTGCAGAGCAGGATTCTTTTTACAGGCTGCAAAGAGATGATAAAGAGAGGAACTAATATGTTAGACGTCTGCCTGCTGGGAACCGGAGGGATGATGCCGCTGCCGTATCGGTGGCTCACGGCTCTGATGACCCGCTGTGAAGGAAGCAACCTGCTGATTGACTGCGGGGAAGGAACCCAGATCGCATTAAAAGAAAAGGGCTGGAGCCCGAAACCAATTGATTTTATCTGCTTTACCCACTATCATGCAGACCATATCAGCGGCCTGCCGGGGCTTTTATTGACTATGGGCAATGCAGAACGGACAGAGCCTTTGACCCTGGTAGGTCCGAGAGGACTGGAAAAGGTGGTGGGGGCGCTCCGCACCATTGCGCCGGAGCTGCCTTTTGCGCTGAAATTTATAGAACTGACAGAAAACCGGCATCAGATAAAGCTGGGGCCTTATCTGGTGGATGCCTATCGTGTGAACCATAATGTAACCTGTTATGGATACGCTCTGACCATTCCGCGCACCGGCCGGTTTGACGTGGAGCGTGCCCGTGCCCAGGAGATTCCGCAGAAGTTCTGGAGCCGCCTTCAGAAGGGGGAGACCATTGAGGACAGCGGCAGGATCCTAACCCCGGATATGGTGCTGGGACCGGACCGGAAAGGAATCAAGGTAGCATATTGTACCGATACCCGACCGGTGCCCGTTATTGCCGAGTATGCGAAGGATGCAGATCTGATGATCTGTGAAGGCATGTACGGGGAGAAGGACAAGGCGGCGAAAGCCAGAGAGTATAAGCATATGACCTTTTATGAGGCGGCAAACCTTGCCAGGGAAGCAGGTCCGAAGGTGATGTGGCTGACCCATTACAGTCCATCGCTGATTAAGCCGGAGGAGTATATGGAGGAAGTGCGTGCCATTTTCCCGGCGGCGAAGGCAGCTCGGGATGGCTGGAGCATGGAATTAGGGTTTGAGGATGAATAACGGCATGGATTGAGATGCCGTTTTGACAAGGTTCAAGATAAAAACGCAGTGCAGTTCTGATAACGGAGTGCGCTTGCCTGCGTTAGAGTAGGATATAGATGGAGATAAGCATGATGGAAGAGATTAAAAAGGCGGAATTAGAAGGAAAGGAACAGGATGTATATATCCTGGCAATTGAAAGCTCCTGTGATGAAACAGCAGCGTCCGTAGTAAAAAACGGCCGCACAGTCCTTTCGAATGTAATTTCATCTCAGATCGCTCTCCACACCCTGTATGGAGGTGTAGTGCCGGAGATTGCGTCCCGAAAGCATATTGAAAAGATTAATCAGGTGATCGAGAGTGCGCTGGAGGAGGCCCATATGGAGCTGGAGCAGATGACTGCTATTGCCGTTACCTATGGACCAGGACTGGTGGGTGCTCTTTTAGTGGGAGTAGCAGAAGCCAAGGCCATTGCCTATGCTGCGAAAAAGCCGCTGGTAGGGGTACATCATATCGAGGGCCATGTATCGGCTAATTTTATCGAGCATCCCGATTTGGAGCCGCCGTTTGTGTGTCTGATCGTGTCCGGCGGGCACACACATCTGGTAATTGTAAAGGACTATGGCGAATTTGAAATTATCGGCCGTACCAGGGACGATGCAGCCGGGGAAGCATTTGATAAAGTAGCGCGGGCAGTTGGTCTGGGATATCCCGGAGGGCCAAAGGTTGATAAGACGGCGAAAGAGGGAAACCCTCATGCAATTGAGTTCCCACGGGGCAAGGTGGAAGGCTCTCCCTATGATTTCAGCTTCAGTGGACTGAAATCCTGCGTATTAAATTACATCAATCATGCCAAGATGATGGGGGAAGAGATTTATGTGCCGGACCTTGTGGCATCCTTCCAGAATTCTGTAGTGGATTCTCTGGTCAGCCGGGCTGTTATGGCGGCAAAGGAATACGGTTATGATAAGCTTGCCATTGCCGGAGGGGTGGCTTCTAATTCTGCACTGCGTGCCGGAATGAAAGCTGCTTGTAAAAAGGCAGGGCTCTCATTCTATTATCCATCCCCTATTTTCTGTACGGATAATGCAGCGATGATCGGCGTGGCTGGATATTATGAATATATGAAAGGTACCAGAAGCGGCTGGGACCTGAATGCAGTGCCGAACCTGAAGCTGGGAGAGCGGTAGAGGAATGATGCGAGGCAGAGAGCATTGCCGAAGGGATAAGACCTAAATGCCGCAAACGGAACAAATCAGGAAAAGCAAGGGAAACTGAGAAAAAACAAGAGAGGAAGTATATGAAGAAGCAGAAAATCGGAGCAGTTGTCTTGGCGGCAGGTCAGGGCAAACGGATGCAGTCTAAGGTAGCAAAGCAATTTTTAGAGCTGAATGGACGGCCATTGATCACATATGCACTGGAGGCGTTTGAAAAAAGCGGAATTGATGAAGTAATTCTGGTTACCAGTCAGGACGAGATCTCCTATTGCACCGATGAAATTGTAAAGAAATATGGTTTTTCTAAAGTAAAAGCAGTTGTTGCAGGTGGCAAGGAACGGTATCACTCTGTCTATGAAGGACTGAAAGCATTTCGCAGTTGCTCGGATATTCAATATGTGCTGATCCAGGATGGCGCACGGCCATTGGTTACGGAAGCCGTGATCGAGAGGGCGATAGAAGGGGCCATTCAGTATGATGCCTGTGTGGTAGGGATGCCGGTAAAGGATACGATCAAAGTCAGCAATCAGGAAGGTTTTGCTGCAGGAACACCAGACAGGAGCAGTCTGTGGCAGATCCAGACTCCTCAGGCCTTTCGGTTCGATCTGATCCTGGATGCATATGAGAAGATCATGAGATGTCCAGAGTACCAGGAGCACATCACCGATGATGCAATGGTGGTGGAGACAATGACCTCCTGCCCGGTGAAGCTGGTGGAAGGGGATTACCGGAATATCAAGGTCACCACCCCAGAAGATCTGCTGGTGGCAGAGATATTTCTGCGCACAAAATAACAGAAGAAAAATAATGAAAAAAATATAAAAAAGTTGTTGACAGAATTAGACTCTCATGCTACAATAATCAAGTCGCGCCGAGGAAATGAAAAATCACTTCTGAAGACGAAATAAAAAAGTTGAAAAAACTTCTTGACAAACGAAAGCTTATCTGATAAAATAGCTAAGCACGTTTGGAGAGATATCGAAGTGGTCATAACGAGGCGGTCTTGAAAACCGTTTGTCCGCAAGGGCGCGTGGGTTCGAATCCCACTCTCTCCGTTTGGACAAGCTGAATATGAATAAACATGTCAACCATGCAGAAGTACCCAAGTGGTTGAAGGGGCTCCCCTGGAAAGGGAGTAGGTCGTTAG
>JAUNGG010000022.1:8073-56524 GCA_030524635.1 Lachnospiraceae bacterium | reverse complement strand
TATAAAGAAAATTTGTTGACTATCGGCAAAATTATGGTATAATGATAACAACAAGTAAACATTCTGGATTGTTACTGGTAAGCAGGCAAAACCAATTTTGATGTATTATAGAAGAGCATTCTTTTTGCGTCAAGGTTGGTTTTTTTGTTTTATAGTTTAGTAGCGTTCCGCTTCATATAGATGAATAGAGGAAGTTGTGCCCGATGAGAATTGAAAAAATTATTAATAATAACATTGTCAGTTCAACGGATGAAAACGGCAGGGAAGTTGTTGTGATGGGTCGGGGACTTGGCTTCAAGATGAAGGAAGGCATGGAAATTCCGGAAAATAAGGTGGAAAAGATCTTCCGTCTGGATAATGAAGATATGCTGAACCGATTTAAGACCCTTCTTTCTAAGCTGCCTCCGGAGCATCTGCAGATTTCAACAGAGATCATCAATTATGCGAAAAAGGTTTTAAAAAAACCGCTGAACCAGAATATTTATATCACATTAACCGACCATATTAATTTTGCCATTGAGCGGTTTCATGAGAATATGCTGTTTCCAACGCCTCTGATCCGGGAGGTGAGAAGCTTTTACCGGGAGGAGTATCTGATTGGGGAATACGGAATTGCCCTCATTGAACAGCGGCTGGGAATCCGGCTGCCGGTAGACGAGGCGGCTTCCATGGCGCTTCATGTGGTCAATGCAGAGTACAATACGGCTATGCGTGATACCATCAATATCACACAGCTGATTCAGCAGGTGGCAGGGATCGTGACAGAATATTTTCATATCAGCCTGGATGAGCGTTCGCTGAATTATGAGCGGTTTATTACCCACCTGAAATTTTTGGCGCAGCGGATCTATTCGAAGGAGCTTTTGGATTCCACGGCGCCTGGATTTTCACAGATGGTATCAGAAATGTACCCGGCTGAATATATCTGCGGGCAGAAGATACAATATTTTATAAAGGAAACCTACGGTCATGAGGTGACCAACGAGGAGGTCGCCTACCTGGCTGTTCATATCAGAAGGATGCGAATGACCTAAAAGGGTCAGGAAAGGAGTGTCATATATGTTTGGAGGATTGAAGAAATTATTTGGCGGCGGAAGTGCAGGTGCAGGAGGAAACATATTGTCAGCACCAGTATCGGGAAATGTGATTCCTATGAGTCAGGTAAATGATCCTACCTTCAGCCAGGAGATATTGGGAACGGGAGTTGCCATCGTGCCCAGTGAAGGGAGGATCACAGCTCCGGCGAACGGAGAGATTACCATGGTGTTTGATACCCTTCACGCCCTCAGCATGACGACGGACAGCAAGGCAGAGCTGATCATCCATGTGGGCCTGGATACAGTGCAGCTGAACGGGAAATATTATAAGGCTTATGTGAAGGCGGGAGATCGGGTGAAGGCTGGTGATCTGCTTCTGGAATTTGATATGGATCAGATCAAGGCAGCAGGATACGATATTACCACGCCAGTGATTGTCTGCAATACGCCGGAGTTCCCAAATATGAAATGCTACAGCGGCATGGAGGTGAAGGAACAGGATCGGATCATCGATCTGGGGTAGGGCTATGATAAGCTGGAACTATCAGATAAGGAATGCAGAAGGATTACACGCAAGGCCCATTGCCAGGATTGTGATGGGACTGCTGAGATTTTCCTGCCAGGTGACGGTTGCAGGCACCTGGGGACAGGCAGATGGGCGAGATTTGATGAAGCTGATGTCACTGAATTCGAAACAGGGCGACATTTTAGAGTTTTCATTTGAGGGCCAGGATGAGAAGGAAGCTTCAGAAGCCATGCAGAAGCTGCTTGGGGAAATTGATCTGTAAGGCGCAGACATAGAGTGGAAATTTAGGCCTGCTGTCAGCAGGTTTAAATCATAAAGGTCCAAAAGGACAAAGAAAGGGGTTATGTTTTTATGATGAAGTATTTGCAAAAGCTGGGGAAATCCTTGATGCTGCCTGTAGCAGTGCTGCCGGCTGCCGGTATTTTGTACGGCATCGGCTATTGGATCGACCCTGTTGGCTGGGGCTCCGAAAGTGCAATTGCAGCCTTCTGCATCAAGGCGGCATCGGCGCTGATCGATCAGATGGCGATCCTGTTTGCCATCGGTGTGGCGGTTGGAATGTCCGACGACCATGATGGAACGGCAGCACTTTCTGGTCTGGTTTCCTGGCTGATGATCACTACCCTGCTTTCTTCCGGAGCAGTTGCCCAGTTTAAAGGGATTCCGGTAGAAGAAGTTCCGGCAGCATTTGGAAAGATCCAGAACCAGTTCATCGGTATCCTCTGCGGTATCATTGGTTCCAGCTGCTATAACAAGTTTAAGGGAACCCAGCTTCCGGATGCACTGGCATTCTTCAGCGGCAAGCGCTGTGTTGCTATCGTGTCCTCACTGGTTTCCATCGTTGCAGCACTGATCCTGTTCTTTATCTGGCCGCTTGTATACGCCGCATTAGTTGCATTTGGTACGGCTCTGGTCAACTTAGGACCGCTGGGTGCAGCGCTTCACGCATTCTTCAACCGTCTGCTGATTCCGGTTGGTCTGCACCATACTGTAAACTCTGTATTCTGGTTTGACGTAGCAAATATCAACGACTTAGGTCTGTTCTGGAGCGGTGCAGAAGGCGCAGTAAAAGGCGTGACCGGTCAGTATATGGCAGGCTTCTTCCCGGTTATGATGTACGGCCTTCCGGCAGGTGCACTGGCCATGTATCACTGTGCAAAGCCTGGTAAGAAGAAAATCGCAGCCGGCTTGCTGTTTTCCGCAGCAGTATCCTCCTTCTTTACCGGTATCACCGAGCCTCTGGAGTTCTCCTTTATGTTCCTGGCTCCTGGCCTGTATGTGGTTCACGCGATCTTAGCTGGAATCTCTGCATTTGTAGTGTCGATCCTGGGCATTCGTGTAGGCTTTAACTTCTCTGCAGGCTTAGTAGACTACATCTTAAGCTTTAAGGCCCCTATGGCCAATAAGCCTTTGCTGATGATTCCGGTTGGCTTAGTGTTTGCAGTGATCTACTATGTGGTGTTCCGTTTTGTAATCACCAAGTTTAATCTGCCGACCCCGGGCCGTGAAGATGATGAGGACACAGAGGCTGAGATGAAGGTCACCTTGTCCAACAATGACTTTACCGCAGTTGCAGCTACTGTTCTGGCTGGCTTAGGCGGCAAAGAGAATGTGAAATCTTTAGACAACTGTATCACCAGACTTCGTCTGGAGGTGAAGGATTATACCAAGGTAGATGAGAAGAAGATCAAGTCTGCCGGCGTTGCAGGTGTGATCCGTCCAAGCAAGACAGCAGTTCAGGTAATCATAGGAACAAAAGTTCAGTTTGTTGCTGACGAGATGAAGAAGATGCTGTAGATTTTTGACTGCGATATCAGGGAGATCGATCCTCTCCAGATGAACCCGACATTCATCTGGAGAGGATTTTTTCATTTGGTTAGGACTATGCAATTCCTGGGGAAAGTGGTATACTATTCCACAAAATGAAAAAATCGGAGGTTCCGCATATGATATCAGAGAAAATGAAACCATTAGTCCAAAATAATTCTGCAATCCGTATTATGTTTGAAGAGGGGAAGCGGCTGGCTTCGATCTACGGCGCAGAGAATGTTTATGATTTCAGCCTTGGCAATCCCAATGTCCCGGCACCGGAAGCAGTGAATCAGGCGATCATTGATATACTGAATGAGGAAGCGTCCACCTTTGTCCACGGATATATGAGCAATGCCGGATATGAGGATGTGCGGGAGACGATTGCTGCTTCTTTAAATGAGCGTTTTGGAACCAGCTTTCATATGGAAAATATTATTATGACAGTAGGCGCTGCCAGCGGTCTGAATATTATCTTAAAGACCTTGTTGGATCCAGGTGATCAGGTTATGACCTTTGCTCCTTATTTCCTGGAATATGGCAACTATGTCCGCAATTACGACGGTGAGCTGGTGGTGGTATCACCGAACCGGGAAACCTTCCAGCCCAATTTAAAGGAATTTGAGGAGAAAATCGGACCGAAGACGAAGGCTGTCATCATCAATTCCCCCAACAATCCTACCGGTGTGGTATATTCAGAGGAAACCCTGGTTCAGATCAGCCGGATTTTAACTGCAAAGAGTGAAGAGATCGGCCATCCCATCGTTTTGCTCTCCGATGAGCCGTACCGTGAGCTGGCGTATGACGGTGTGTTTGTGCCCTATGTGACCAAGTATTATAAGAATACGGTAATCTGCTACTCCTACAGTAAGTCCTTATCCCTGCCAGGCGAGCGGATCGGATATCTGGTGATCCCGGATGAACTGGAGGATGCGAAGGCTGTAACGGCAGCCGCGGTGATCGCAAACCGTGTAATCGGCTGTGTGAATGCGCCGTCTCTGATGCAGCGTGTGATCAAGCGGTGTATCCATGAGAAGGTAAATCTGGATGCCTATGACCGGAACCGGAACTTGCTTTATCATTCTCTGAGGGAGTATGGATTTTCCTGCATTAAGCCGGAAGGAGCCTTTTATCTGTTCTTAAAGTCGCCCCAGGAGGATGAGAAGGAATTCTGTGAGATCTGTAAAAAGCACAATGTTTTGGTAGTTCCGGGAAGCTCCTTTGCATGCTCCGGGTATGTACGGATCTCTTATTGTGTATCCTATGAGCAGATCCAGCGGTCCCTGCCGGCATTTAAGAAGATCGCAGAGGAATGCGGGCTGATTTAACGGTTTTTGACACTATCAAAAGACAACTAAGAGGAGAGCAGCATGAAACCCTGGGAGAAGAATATCAGAAGGGTGGTTCCTTACGTGCCTGGCGACCAGCCGAAGGGAGACCGCCTGATTAAGTTAAATACTAATGAAAACCCATATCCGCCGGCTCCAGGCGTGGAGCGGGCGCTGCGGGAGATGGAGACGGATGGGTTCCGGAAGTACCCTGACCCGGCTGCATCTGCCTTGACCGGCGCGCTGGCAGATTATTACGGTGTGGGGCAGGAGCAGGTGTTTGTAGGAGTTGGCTCTGATGATGTGATCGGCATGGCTTTTTTAACCTTTTTTAATTCGGAAAAGCCGATCCTGTTTCCAGATGTGACCTATTCCTTTTATCCGGTGTGGGCGGATTTATTCCATATTCCTTACCGGACACCGGCATTGGATGAAGCCTTCCGGATTCGGAAGGAGGATTATTTCCAGGAAAATGGAGGAATTATCTTCCCGAATCCGAATGCACCTACCGGACTGGAGATGGAGCTGGAAGAGATCGAGGAGATCATCCGCCATAATCAGGATGTGATCGTGATGATCGATGAGGCGTATATTGATTTTGGAGGAAGGTCTGCCCTTCCTCTGCTGGAAAAGTATGAGAATCTTCTGATCATCCAGACCTTCAGCAAATCCCGCTCCATGGCAGGTATGCGGATCGGGTACGCCATTGGCCATCCGGACCTGATCCGTGCCTTACATGATGTGAAGTATTCTTATAATTCATATACCATGAATATCCCGTCCCTGATCCTGGGCACAGAAGCGGTGAAGGATGAGGCTTATTTTAAGGAAACCCTGAACAAGATCATAAAGACCAGGGAGGAGACGAAAGTATGGATGAGAGAGCTGGGATTCCATTTCCCGGATTCTAAGACCAACTTCCTTTTTGCCTCTCATGAGCGGATTCCTGCGGAAGCGATCTTTGAGGCGCTGAAGAAGGAGCAGATTTATGTCCGGTACTTTAAGAAACCGAGATTGGACAATTCGCTGCGGATCACCATCGGAACGGATGAGGAGATGGCCGCGCTGCGGTGTTTCCTGCAAAAAATGGTACGGGAATATAGCTTATGAGAAGTCGCAAAGCGAATTCTCATAAAAGGCGCGCTTTCCGCGCCGTCAATCTGATTACCAGGTTCGCGAAGCGGTTCTGGTAATATAGCTTATGAGAAGCTGCATAAGCAGATTCTCATAAAAGGCGCGTTTTCTGCGCCGTCAATCTGATTACCAGGTTCGCGAAGCGGTTCTGGTAATATCAGGGATAGGCAGGAGGCCTGTCCGGCAATGTGATTTGGCTGTGCTGCGGTAAGCGGAGCAGAAAGGAGGCGGCAGGCATGGAACGGATTTCCAGGATGGCGCGATATCTGCTGAATATCCTGATACCGGTGACGGGATGGATTCTTTTTATTGTTCTGGGGCCAAAACTTCTTCGGTTTTTTATGCCCTTTGTAATTGGCTGGATCCTGGCAATGATCGCCAATCCGCTGGTCCATTTTCTGGAGAGCCATTTAAAGATCGTGCGGAAGCATGGCTCTGTCCTGATTGTGGTTCTGGTCCTGGCAGGGGTGATCGGGCTTCTGTATCTGATCGGCTCCCGGCTGATTCTGATGGGTATGAACCTGATCCGGGATCTTCCGCAGCTCTATGAGCTTGCCAAGGCGGAGGTGCAGGAGGCTTGGGGAAATCTGGGGCATCTGTTTGTCCGTTTTCCGCTGGGGATGCAGAATTTCTTCCAGGAATTCTGGAATAATCTGGGCGGATATGTAAGCAGCCTGCTTCAGACCATCGCTACCCCTACTGTGGCAGTAGCCGGAAATGTGGCAAAGGGCATCCCGGCAGTTTTTGTCGGTGTGATCATCACGGTGCTTTCCTCCTACTTCTTTATCGTAGAGCGGGAGACCATCATCCGGAAGGCAGCAAAATATATGCCGGAGTGGCTGAATCAATATCTGACTCTGCTAAAAGGCGATGTCAGGCATCTGGTGGGCGGATATTTTCTGGCTCAGTTCCGCATCATGTTTGTAGTCGCGGTAGTGCTGGCAGCTGGCTTCCTGATTCTGGGAGTGGATTATGGCCCGGTATTTGCCGTGCTGATCGCATTCCTGGATTTTCTTCCCATGTTTGGGACCGGAACAGCGCTGGGGCCGTGGGCGTTAGTAAAGCTGTTGTCCGGGGAGTATTACTTTGCGGCAGGTCTGCTTCTTCTGTACGTGCTGACACAGGCAGTCCGCCAGGTAATACAACCGAAGATCGTGGGCGATGCCATGGGGCTGCCGCCGCTGCTGACGCTGCTCCTTCTGTACCTGGGATTTAAGGTAAAGGGGGTCGCGGGCATGATCCTGGCAGTTCCCGTGGGGCTTTTGTTTGTGAGCTTGTACCGGCATGGGGCCTTTGACGCCATTGTAGAGAACGGAAGGCTGTTGTTACAGGAAATCCATGATTTTCGGGCAGGCGGCACTGGTATGTAAAAATGGTAAAAAACCGAAGCATTCTGCAGCAGCTTCGGTTTTTTGTATGACTTAGGAGGAAGATTGTGAAAGCAGAAAATAATTTAGACACGGATCAGATCCGGCAGCTGGTGTGGAGACTGGCATTTCCCTCTATGCTGGCCCAGTTTGTCAGTGTCTTTTACAGCATTGTGGACCGTATGTATATTGGAAATATCCCGGATATCGGGGAGGCGGCATTAGCCGGAGTCGGTGTGTGCGGGCCCATCGTTACCATGATCTCATCGGTTGCATTCTGGGTTGGTGTGGGAGGTGCACCTCTTTTAAGTATCCGGATGGGACAGAAAAATATGGAAGGTGCCAGAAGGATCCTGGCCAATTGTTTTATGCTTCTGACAGTCATGGCGGTCGCGATCACAGTGGCAGCGCTGCTGTTAAAGAACCGGCTGCTGATGTGGTTTGGAGCCAGTGAAGCGCTGTTTCCCTATGCAGATGCGTATATTACCTGGATCCTGCTTGGCACGGTTTTTGCACTTTTAACCACAGGCATGAACCAGTTTATTATCTGTCAGGGCTTTGCCAAGATCGGCATGAAATCCGTTTTGATCGGGGCGGTGCTGAATATTGTGCTGGATCCGGTCTGTATCTTTCTGCTGGATATGGGGGTGAAGGGAGTGGCCGCTGCCACGGTGCTGTCCCAGATGGTTTCCTGCGCATATGTGCTGTCATTTTTGTTCAGCAGCCGGCCTATGGTTTCCATCACCTTCGGCGGCTATGAGCGGAGGATCATGCAGCAGGTGCTTCTAATCGGTCTGACACCTTTTATCATTATTGCTCTGGACAATGTGATGATCATATCCCTGAATGCTCAGATTCAGCGGTTCGGAGGACCGGAACGGGGAGACATGCTGCTGACCTGCAATACGATCCTCCAGAGCTTTATGCTGGTGGTTACCATGCCCCTTGGAGGAATCACCAGCAGCACGCAGACGATTTTAGGCTACAATTTCGGTGCCAGGCGGCCGGATCGGATACGAAAGGCAGAGAAGCACATTCTGGCTCTCTGCCTTGCATTTACTGCGGTTATGTTTGTAGTTTCCAGGGTGTTTTCCCGGTATTTCGTAATGATTTTTACCCGGAATCCGGAGTATATTGAACTGACGGTAAAGGCTATCCGCGTCTATGCGATGATGATCATTCCCCTGGGACTTCAGTATACAGTAGTGGACGGTGCCACTGGCATGGGGCTTTCTAAAATCGCCATCAGTCTTTCCTTATTCCGGAAGGCGGTCTACTTTTTATGTATTTTTCTGATACCGGCGGTGGGCGACATCGGGCAGATCTTCCTGGCAGAGCCCATATCGGATTTTATCAGCCCCATCGTCTCCGGAACGGTGTATGCGCTGATCATCAATAAGGTGATCGAGAAGGGGGCGGACAGCTGATCCATCAGATTAACAGCAGCCGGAATCATATGCTGCTCTTAGTGCAGGCTGTGCGGATCTTCCTTAGATTCTGATAGGGTGTCAGGCGCGCTGTCGCCCTGGCTAGCCTTTCTGGCAGTGTCAGGTGTACTGTCGCTCTGGCTGGCCTTTTGGGCAGTGTCAGCTTCGCCGGCCTTGTTCCTGTCGGTCTGGAATCTGCCGGACTTGCGGGGCTGGTTTCGCATCCGGTGTATTGTACGGATGAGGAAATAAGCCAGCAGGATCAGCAGGATAAAGAACAGCAGGATCGGGCTGCCGGACATCAGGCCGATAAAGCATGCGGTGAGGGCAGAGCCTAAAGCATTTAAATTCCGGGCAAAGCCCCGTTTGATCTGCTGCCAGGCAGTTTCCGGTGCGGTAGGAGTTTCAAGGTCTACCTCAGAAAGATTCAGATATACGGTACTGTAGGTAACGGAATTGTCCAGATAGCGAAGCCTGGATTCGCTGGATTCAATCTCACTGGAAACTTCTGTAAGCCGTGTTTCCAGGGCAATGATAGCTTCCGTGGTTTCTGCCCTGGCCATCAGCTCCCAGAGACGTTCCTGCTCCAGACGCAGAGTTTTTAAGCGGCTCTCTACATCTGAGTACTGCAGGGTAACATCACTTACCGTCTCGGATTTATAGGTGACGTTTCCGTCTGCCTCCACCTGGGCGATGAAAGAATTCAGCTTGTCGGAAGGGATCCGAAGGGTCATGGAGGCGTGCTTTCTGGATGGGCGCCCCATCTGTGTGATGCTGTTTCCTGAAATGTCGGACTGCTCGATGTATCCCTGAAGTTCTGCTACCTTTTTTTGAATGGCGGTGACCAGGGAATCGAATTCCATAGTTTCAACATCCAGGTTCATATTGCGGATCAGCTTCCGTTCCATGGGGAGAGGAACATCGGAAGCGGTGTGCTCCGTTACACCTGAGGAAGTGTTTGCTGTGGAAGCCGCAGAATCGCTGCCGGCGGCGGCCATGGCCTGAGGTGCTGCTGTTTCTGCCCAGGTTTCTGCCGGCATGGCATCGTATTCGGCGGCAAAGTCTTCTTCATATCCTCTGTCGAAAGCGGCTGCCGCAGTGGTTTCTACGGCTAACATGGACTTGGATGCGCCGCCTCCGCAGCCGGAAAGGGCAGCAGACATGGCAGCTGCAGACAGCAGCAGCGCCAGATGACGTGATGCGTGACGAATGTGTTTCTTCATAAACTCTCCTCCTTATAACTGTGAAACAAATGGGTTGAATCGGAACAGTCATATTCTTTGTTTTTATCTTATCATAGGGGAAAGGATTTCCGCAATGGGCGGGAAAAAGGATTAAGATTTCTACGGAAAACCTTAAGAAAACGGTAGGGAAAAGGAAAGAAACGGTACGGGAAAATACGGTATGATAGAGTTGGTATTTATGAATTGTAAAGGGGGAGGCACGTATGAAAATATTGGTCAGCGCCTGTTTGCTGGGCATTTGCTGCCGCTATAATGGAGAAGGGGAATTGGATCCCCAGGTTGCAGAGCTGATGAAGGAGCATCAGCTGATTCCGGTTTGCCCGGAAATCCTGGGAGGCCTGCCGACTCCTCGTGTGCCGGCAGAACGGCTGGGAAATCAGGTGATCACGAAGGAGAACCAGGATGTAACAGAGGCTTATGCCAGGGGAGCGGCAGAAACCTTGAAGCTGGCTAAGCTGTATGGCTGCACCAGAGCAATCCTAAAGGAAAGAAGTCCATCTTGCGGGAGCGGACGGATTTATGACGGCACCTTCAGCCGGAAACAGATCGATGGATATGGAGTTACCGCAGAGCTTCTGGAGAAAAATGGAATTCAGACGGCAGGGGAATCGAATTTTGCGGAAAGAGAAGGATTCCTGTAAAATCCATTGTACCTGCATCAGAAACTGTGTTATAATGCCGGAAGGATGCATAGAAAATTGAAAAAAGAAATATAACGTGCCCAAGGGGCGTAAAAATAGAAAGGTTTTTTCGTGAATGGAAAAGAATGAGATTGATAAAGGCAGCGGCAGGCAGAAAAAGCTTCCATTGGAGGAGGAGTTTGCAAGGGCATCTCTGACGATCCAGGAGGAGCCGGAGCCAGAGGAGGATCTGGACGATGGCTACTATCTGGATGATGATTTTGATGACAGTATGTTAGAGCATGATATGGATATGCTGGATGATGATTTTGATCTGGATGAAGATCTGTCATATCCAGAACCGGCAGCCGGAAACAGCCGACATACGGAAACATTCAGAAGTAGAGCCGCTGGGCAGGAGGAAGCAGAAGCGGCGGCAGCAGAGCAGCAGGCAAAAGAGACTCGGAGAGCGGAGACAGAAGCGGCAGCAGCAGAACAGGCAGAGAAAGCCCGGCAAGCAGCAGAAGCGGCGGCAGCAAAGCAGCAGGCAGAGAAAGCCCGGCGGGCAGCAGCGGAACGCGCAGCAGCAGAGCAGCAGGCAAAAGAAGCCCGGCGAGCAGCAGCGGAACGCGCAGCAGCAGAGCAGCAGGCAAAAGAAGCCCGGCAAGCGGCAGAACAAAATGCGGCAGCCCAGGCTGTTGGTCAAAAAAGCACGTATCAGGCGGCGTTCAATCAGGAACCTCAAGCAGCTTACAGCCGGAAGGGAAAGCCAGGCGGCAGAGGAATTAAAATTGCCGGAATCGCAGCTGTAGCTGTAATTTTGGCCGGGGCTGTATTTTATGTCGTTAAGGCACAGCGCTATCGTCATACATATTATCCCAATACGGTGATTAACGGCCTGGAAGCAGAGGGCATGACGGTGGACCAGGTGAAGGAACAAATCGCTTCTGCCCTAAACGGCTATGAGATCCGGCTGATCCAGCGATATGATGCAGAGCAGGTGATCACCGGGGAGGAGATTGGACTTCATACGGTATTTGATGGCTCTCTGGAAGCTCTGATGGAGAAGCAGAACCCATATCTGTGGGGACGTTCTTATTTTAAACGGCAGGATTCTAGTGTAACTGCAACCGTTGCCTACGATGAAGAGAAATTTAAGACCTGCCTGGATCAGCTTGCAATCTTTGATCCTTCTTATGTAAAGCCGTATCAGGCAGCTTATCTGTCAGAATATATTTCCGGGCAGGGATATGAGATCGTGCCGGAGGAGCCGGGTACGGCGGTCAATCGGGAGGCATTTTCAAATGCATTGACAGAAGCGGTGCTGGCATTGAAGCCGGAGCTTTCTCTGGAAGAGGCCGGATGCTATGAGAGAGCGCTGGCGGCGGAACCGGATGAGACGTTGGTACAGCTGCGGGATCAGATGAACCAGTATGCAAAGATGACGGTGACATACACCTTTGGAGATAAGCAGGAGATCTTAGACGGTGATGAGATCCATCAGTGGATTTCGTTTGATGAAAATTATCTGGTATCTGTGGATGAATCCATGGTCAGCGATTATGTGTCAGGTCTGGCAAAGAAGTACAATACGGCGTATTCCAAGCGGAAGTTTAAGACCAGTTATGGCCCTGAGGTAGAGGTGACCGGCTTCTATGGCTGGCAGATCAACCAGAAGGCGGAAACAGAAGCCCTGGCGGCGATCATTGCCTCTGGGGAGAGCCAGACCAGAGAGCCGGAGTATACTCAGAAGGGCGCAAGCCATGGAGGAAATGATTACGGCAATACATATGCAGAGGTCAATCTGACTGCGCAGCATATGTTCTTGTATAAAAATGGAGAAAAGATTCTGGAGTCCGATTTTGTGTCGGGAAATGTATCAAGAGGATATACCACTCCGCCGGGGATCTTCAGTATCACCTATAAACAGAAGGATGCGGTTCTGAAGGGACAGGGATATGCCAGCCCGGTAAAGTTCTGGATGCCTTTTAACCGGGGAATTGGCTTTCATGACGCAAGCTGGAGAAATACATTTGGAGGAAGTATTTATAAGACCAATGGTTCTCACGGCTGTGTCAACATGCCATACAGTGCGGCGAAAACATTATTTGAGAATGTCTATGCGGGGATGCCGGTGATCTGCTATAATTTGGATGGAACCGGCAGCACCAAGAGTACGGCGGCCTCCGGTTCCGGCGGTACGGCAGCAAAGCCTGCTCAGACTCAGCCTGCGGCCCAGCCGACGGAAACACCTTCTGCAGCTCAGCCGACAGAAACGGTACCGGCGGAAACACCTGCCGGAACGGCTCCTGCAGTACAGCCAGGAGAAAATGCCCCGGCAGCAGGGCCGTCCCAGAACGGCCAGACAGCAGCAGGACCAGGAGGCAGCACACAGGCGGCCAACCCGGCAGGACCGGGAGCCCAGCCTTCTGCCGGCCAGGGAACGGAGTATGGTCCAGGTGGACAGAGTCAGGGAACTCAGGCACCGGCTGCTGATACGCCATCCCAGGCGCCAGCAGCGCCGTCACCGCTCCCGGCAGAAACGCCGGCAGCAGCTCCAGGCGGCGGTGCTCAGGCACCGGCGGCAGACTACAGTGCTGGTCCGGGAGCCGCAGTAGCGCCTGGCAGTACAGCAGGGCCAGGAGGCGTATAGACCAAAATCATCCTCATTTTATAATTTAGATATAGATTTGTAAGAAAATTGTCACAAATAGAGAAAGGTCCTCTGATATAATATGATGATATCAGGGTCAAAAGGTCATGTATGACATGCTTGCATGTCGATACATGACTTTGGGACCCGCAAAAACATGAGGTGAAAGACATCCAGTGGATGTCTGTTCTGAACCGACCGAAGCGGAGCGTAGACAAGTAGCCCGATTAGGGCGGATTTCGAATGTTTTTAGGGCGCTGGGCGCCAGTGACGCCCGTCTAGCGCCGACCGAAGTGGAACGGAGATTCGGGAGCACGAAGTGCGGAGAAATCCGTGTATCATAGGGGTCAAAATATCTTTTGACCCCAACATCATATGATGATATCAGGGTCAAAAGGTAAAATGTGACAAGAGAAGAAATTGAAAAGCAGGAGGTTCTCCTATGAGCATCGATAAGAACAGCAGAGCGGCCAGACAGATGAGAAGCAAGGGGAAGCGTCCGGTGCGCAGAAGGCGGAGATCTTCGCCCTGGAAGGGGATTATCATCGCAGTATTGCTGATCGTCGCGGCAGCGGCAGCCGGTGCGGTATATTATGTGAATCATCTGTGGAATCTGACTGCAGATCTGGATGTCAATATGGATGACATTACCAGCAATCCGAATCTGGATATCCAGACGGAACAGGTACAGAAGGGCTTCTGGAAGGTAGCCGTATTTGGTGTGGATTCTACAGACGGCAACCTTGGAAAGGGCGCTAACTCAGATGTGATCATCATCTGCAGCATTAACCGGGAAACCGGTGAGATTAAGATGGCCAGCGTCTACCGGGATACCTATCTGAAGGTGGGAGATAAAAATCCATACCGGAAGATCAATGAGGCTTATGCCAGAGGCGGCCCGGAGCAGGCGATGAAGGCACTGAATGAAAACCTGGATATCGCTGTGGATGATTTCGTGGCAGTAAACTGGAAGGCAGTAGCAGATGCCATCAATAACCTGGGCGGTGTGGATATTGAGGTTACGGAAGCGGAGTTTAAGCAGATCAACGGCTACATTACCTCTGTTGTGGAGAATACCGGAGTGTATTCCCAGCACTTAAAGAAGGCTGGCTACCAGCATTTAGATGGCGTTCAGGCAGTGGCCTACTGCCGTCTGCGGAAGATGGATACTGACTTCCAGAGAACACAGAGACAGCGGGCTGTGATCTCCCAGTGCCTGGAAAAGGCAAAGAAATCCGATATCCGCGTGATCAATACGGTAATCGGTGTCTGCCTGCCTCAGGTTGCACACAGCTTTAAGCTGGACGACCTGCTGGATATGGGAAAGAATATCAACCGGTATTATCTTGGAGATACCACCGGATTCCCCTTTGATCTGAAAACCCAGAATATTGGAAAGCTGGATTGTGTAGTTCCTGTGACCTTAAGCTCCAATGTGGTGAAGCTTCATCAGTTCCTGTTTGGAACCGAGAATTACCAGCCTTCCAGCCATGTAACCAAGATCAGCGAGGACATTGCATATAATAGTGCAAAGCAGGCAGACTCTGGTGAGGAGATCCACCAGGAGGATATCGAGCGGATGACCTCAGCCGCCCGGGAAACCAGCAGCAGAGGGGAATCTGAGCGGGAGACAAAGGAAGAGGCGCGTTCTGAGAGCACCAGGTCTTCCAGTGAAACAGAGACGGAAGAGAGCCGGCGTGACACCACTCAGACCACAAAAGCAGCAGAGAACGAAGAGCGGAATGAGCGAGAAGAACCGGATGAGTCTGAGAGGGAGGATACGAACTCTGAAACCCGGGAGTCCAGGGAGGAAGACGAGCAGGGCTCGGATCCGGTAAGACGGCCCACTGAGACAGCCGAAACTTCGGAGGGAACCCGAAAGCCAACCACTGGAGAGTCCAGCAGTTCTGCGATCATGGTACCGGCAGCGCCTACCTCCGGGAAGCCTGCCGGCAGCACGGGAAACAGCAGCACGGGAACGCCAGGCGGCACGAACAGCGGCAGCACAGGAAACAGCAGCACAGTAACACCAGGCGGCAGCAATGGTGAAGAGCACAGTACAGGCTCCGGGACATCGGTCCACACCCAGAAGCCAATTCCCACAGAGCAGGAAACCACCGGAATCGAAGGCGGGCCAGGCTTTTTTAGACAGTAAACCTTTATGCATAGTAAGTTTTTTGTGAAATCGGAGGGCAGCTGTTAGGATGTAAAGCTGCTATACCTGATTTTCTTCAGAAAAAAGAACAACCTGCAAAAGCGTCAGTACACAGATTTTTTTCAAAATCTGGTCTGACGCTTTTTTAAGATGCTTCTGCGGGCTGATTATTGACAAACAAAGGTGGAACTGCTATATTTTTTTATATCCTGGCCTTCTGCCGAAGGCGTCAGGCTTTTAAGAGAGAGAGGAAACGAATATGAGTAAATACAGCAAAGAAGACATTTTGCGTCTGGCAGAAGAGGAAGACGTAGAGTTTATTCGTCTGCAGTTTACAGATATTTTCGGTATGCTGAAGAATGTGGCGATCACCTCCAGCCAGCTGGAAAAAGCATTGGACAATCGTTGTATGTTTGACGGCTCTTCCATTGAGGGCTTTGTAAGAGATGATGAATCCGATATGTATCTGTACCCGGACCTGGATACCTTTGAGATTTTCCCATGGAGACCCCAGCAGGGAAAGGTGGCCCGCCTGATCTGTGATGTGCATCGTCCCAACGGCAGCCCATTTGAGGGAGATCCGCGGTATGTACTGAAAAAGGCGTTAAACCATGCAAAAAAGCTGGGTTATGATTTCTATGTGGGGCCGGAGTGCGAATTTTTTCTGTTCCATCTGAATGATGAGGGGCTGCCTACCACAATGACCCATGAGAAGGCAGGATACTTTGATGTGGGACCGCTGGATTTTGCTGAGAATGTAAGACGAGATATTGTGCTGAACTTAGAGGATATGGGATTTGAGATCGAGGCATCCCATCACGAGATCGCACCAGCCCAGCATGAGATCGATTTCCATTATAATGAAGGCCTGATCACGGCAGATAATATTATGACCTTTAAGATGGCGGTAAAGACCATTGCAAAGCGCCACGGCCTGCACGCAACCTTTATGCCGAAGCCGAAGGAGGGCGTGAATGGTTCCGGAATGCATATCAACTTCTCTCTGTTTGATGAGAATGGGAAAAATGTATTTGAAGATCCAAGAGATTCCAGGGGATTAGGACTGAGCAAGACGGCATACCGCTTTATGGCAGGGGTGCTGGGTCATATCGAAGGGATGGCTCTTCTGACCAACCCTCTGGTTAATTCCTATAAGCGTCTGGTTCCCGGCTATGATGCTCCGATCTATATGGCATGGACTCCTTCTGCCAGCAAAAGCTGTGTGATGCGGATTCCAACTGCCCGCGGAAACAATACCAGAGTGGAGCTTCGGAGCCCGGATTCTGCCATGAATCCATATCTGACCCTGGCTGTGATCCTGGAAGCTGGTCTGGACGGCCTCGGGCATGCACATGAGCTTCCTGCTCCGGTGACCACCAATTTATACCGGACGTCGGAGGCAGAGAGAAAAGTAAAGGGAATCCATCAGATCCCGGAAACCCTGGGGGAGGCGATTGATGCCTTTGAAGCGGATCCTTTTATCCGCCGGGTGCTGGGAGAGCATATTTACACAAAGTATCTGGAAGCAAAGAAGGAAGAATGGCGGGAATTCCGCGCTCAGATCACCGATTGGGAAGTTAGTCAGTACCTTTACAAGTATTGATTCAGAGATATCCTGAATAAGATTACTTGGGGGTGATTGAGTGACCAATATTATAGTAGCATTTTCGAAATTAGATGATGCAAAAAGTATTAAAAATATTTTGATGCGAAGCGGATTTCAGGTTATTTCAGTCTGCACCACCGGCTCCCAGGTATTGAGCACCTGCGGGGACTGGGACAATGGAATTCTGGTCAGCGGTTACCGGTTTGCAGATATGATGTATGAAGAACTGCGGGAATGCCTGCCGGCCACCATGGAAATGCTGCTGGTTTCATCGCCCAATCACTGGATCAGCCCTGCGCCCAAGGGCGTGGTGTGTCTGCCGATGCCTCTTAAGGTGCATGACCTGGTCAATACCCTGGAGATGATGGTGCAGGCGCAGGTGCGCAGGAGGAAGCGGCTGAAGGCACAGCCGAGAGCGCGGAGTGAGGAAGAACGGATCCTGATCGAAAGGGCGAAGGCACTTTTGATGGAGCGGAACAGCATGACGGAGTCGGAAGCACACCGTTACATACAGAAATGCAGCATGGACAGCGGCACCAATATGGTAGAAACTGCCCAGATGGTGATGAGCCTGATTAATATTTAGGAGATAAGAGGATGAAGTTTACCAAAATGCATGGCATCAGCAACGACTATGTCTATGTGAATTGTTTTGAGGAGAAGGTGGAGGATCCTTCCTGGGCGGCCCGGTACGTCAGCCCCAGGCGGGTGGGCGTTGGCTCAGACGGACTGATCCTGATCGCGCCTTCCCAGACTGCGGACTGCCGCATGATCATGTACAATGCAGACGGTTCCGAGGGAGCCATGTGCGGCAATGGGATCCGCTGCGTGGGAAAGTATGCCTATGACCACGGCATTGCCCCGAAAAATCCCATGACCATTGAAACCGGGTCCGGCATCAAGACTCTGACCTTCCGGCTGGAGAACGGAAAGGTGGCAGAGGCCACGGTGGATATGGGGATCCCGGAGCAGACCTCTGCCGTTCCGGAGCCTATCTGCGTGGATGGGAAGGACTATGAGTTTGTGGGGATCTCTGTGGGAAATCCTCATGCCGTTTATTTTATGGATGAGATCGATTCTCTGGATCTGGAAAAGATAGGACCGGCCTTTGAGAACCATGAGCGGTTTCCGAATCGGACCAACAGTGAATTTATCCAGGTTCTGGACCGGCAGCATTTAAAAATGCGGGTCTGGGAGCGGGGAAGCGGAGAGACCTGGGCCTGCGGCACCGGAGCCGCTGCCAGTGCAGTTGCAGCCATGCTGATGGGATATGCAGATGATACGGTAACGGTGACGCTGTTGGGCGGAGATCTGACCATTCATTGGGACCGGGAAAGCGGACATGTGTTTATGACCGGTCCGGCGGCCGAGGTATTTCAGGGGGAGATTGAGATACCAGAAAGGCCATAAGGCAAATTTTACAACACAGGAGGACATTATGATCAAGATCAATGAAAACTATCTGAAGCTGCCGGGCAGCTACTTATTTTCTACTATCGCAAAGAAGGTGAAGGCATACCAGGAGGCGCATCCGGATGCGGATATTATCCGTCTGGGCATCGGTGATGTGACCCTTCCCATTGCCCCCTCCATCGTGAAGGCTCTTCATGAAGCAGTGGATGAGATGGGGCAGGCGTCCACCTTCCACGGCTACGCGCCGGATCTTGGCTACGATTTCCTGCGGGAGGCAATCGCAAAAGCGGATTATCAGGAGAGAGGCTGTCAGATCGAGGCCGATGAGATCTTTGTATCCGATGGAGCCAAAAGTGACTGCGGCAATATCCAGGAGCTGTTTGCCGAGGACGCCCGGATCGCCGTGTGCGACCCAGTTTATCCCGTATATGTGGATTCTAATGTGATGGCAGGACGCACCGGCCAGTACGACAGCGTTTCCGGCACCTGGTCTAATGTGATCTATTTGCCCTGCACCATGGAAAACGGATTTGTCCCGGCTCTTCCTGATCAGGTTCCGGACATGATCTACCTGTGCAACCCATGCAATCCTACCGGTACCACTCTCACAAAAGATGAGTTAAAGGTATGGGTGGATTACGCCAATGCAAACGGAGCTGTGATCCTCTACGATGCAGCTTATGAGGCCTACATTACAGAGGAGGAGATTCCTCACACCATCTACGAGGTGGAGGGAGCCAGAACCTGCGCCATTGAATTCCGTTCCTACTCCAAAAATGCAGGCTTTACCGGTGTCCGCTTAGGCTTTACCGTGGTTCCAAAGGATTTAAAGAGTGGAGAGGCATCCCTTCATGATATGTGGGCACGCCGTCACGGAACCAAGTATAACGGCGCTCCTTATATTCAGCAGAAGGCAGGACTGGCGGTATACAGCGAGGAAGGACGCAGAGAAGTTAAGGAGCAGGTAGCATATTACATGCGCAATGCCAGAACCATTTATGACGGCTTAAAGGAGGCCGGATATGATGTGGTAGGCGGCGTGAACTCCCCGTATGTATGGCTGCACACTGGAGAGCAGACCTCCTGGGAGTTCTTTGACACACTGCTGGACAAGGCCCATGTGGTTGGAACTCCTGGAAGCGGATTTGGCCCCAGCGGCGAGCATTACTTCCGTCTGACTGGCTTTGGAACCTATGAGAATACGGTGAAAGCAGTAGAAAGAATTAAAAACTTAAAAAAATAAGGTTGACAATCCGGAGAAAAACAGTTATAGTACAAGTTAGCAGAATATATTATTGATGAGCAAAAGCGTTCGAATCTAAAGGGTTCGTGCGCTTTTCTTTTTAAATCAGGAGGAATCAAGATGATGGACGATATCGACCGCAAGATTTTAAAATTATTACAGAGCAATGCCAGAATGTCATTAAAGACGATCGCAGAAAAGACGTTTCTCTCATCGCCGGCCGTTTCAGCCCGGATCGAGAAGCTGGAAAAGGATGGGATCATATCTGGCTACCATGCACTGGTAGATCCCATGAAGCTGGGTTATCATATCATTGCCTTTATCAATCTGGATGTGGTGCCGGAGGATAAGGCGAAATTTTATGCATATGCAGAAGATGTTCCCAATGTGCTGGAGTGCAACTGTGTGACAGGAGAATATTCCATGCTGCTGAAGGTGGCCTTCCAGAGCACCATGGAGCTGGATATCTTCATCGGCCAGCTTCAGAAATTCGGCGAGACCAGCACCCAGATCGTATTTTCCACCCATATAGGGCCCCGTGGAGTTGATGTGGAGGAATAAGGTTATTTTTAGCACATTCAGAAGGTTCTGCTGCATATCTTTGTATAAAGAGTAAATTATGGAAGTGCAGCAATGGATGGAATACCTACAATTATTATAGATCCAGGTCACGGTGGCCAGGAACCAGGCGCCATATTCGAGGGAAGAAAAGAAAAGGATGACAATCTGCGGCTGGCTCTGGCAGTTGGGGATATCCTGGAGAATGCAGGGATTCGCGTTCTCTACACCAGAACTTCTGACATGACCCAGAGTTTAAATGAGAAAGCGGAGATCGGCAACCGCTCAGATGCGGATTTTTTTATTTCCCTTCATCGGAATGCTATGCCGGTGCCAGGTTCCGGTTCCGGAGTGCTGACGCTGATCTACGAGAAGGGCTCCGAAGCGGAGAAGATGGCAGAAAATATCCAGAGAAATCTGGTTCGCACCGGATTTGCCGATCTGGGAATTCAGGAACGGCCGGGGCTGGCAGTTTTAAGCAGAACCAGAATGCCGGCTGTCCTGGTAGAAACCGGGTTTATTGATAATCCGGAGGATAACCGCCGGTTTGACCAGAATTTCCAGCAGATTGCCCAGGCGATTGCAGATGGAGTCATCACTACCTTCCAGCAGATGGAAAAGCCGGTGTATTACCAGATCCAAACAGGAGCTTACCGGAATCGGGGATTAGCAGAGCAGATGGAGCAGCAGCTTCGCAGCCAGGGCTTTCCGGTGTTCCTGGTGTATGAAGATGGCTGGTTCAAGGTCCGGGTAGGCGCATTTCTCAACCTGGATAATGCGGTCCATATGGAGCAGGTGCTCCGGCAGTATGGATATCCGACTGTTATGATTCGGGCATGATGGTGGGGAACGGCTGACGTTTATGGAGCTTATGAGAAATCGCGAAGCGAATTCTCATAAAAGGCGCGTCTTTTGCGCCGCCAATCTGAAATAAAAAAGAACATGCGGGACTTTGGCGAAGGGACGTCCCGGCATGTTCTTTTGCTATGTCTGGCATCAGCCAGAGCTTGCTGGCATTTGGCTTTATTTTGTGTGATGTTCCTTTGTCAGCTGGTATTTTTCATAAAAGTAATTGATCTCTGCGCCAAGGAACAGGATGCAGATGCAGGCATACAGCCACAGCATCAGAAGTACCATGGCGGTCAGACTGCCGTACATGTAGGAATAATTGCTGAAATTATTAAAATAAATGGAAAATACAAAGGAAAAGCCGATCCAGCACAAGGTGGAAAAGGCGGCTCCCGGAAGCTGATACCGGAGGATCTGCTTTTTATCCGGAATAAAGGTGTACAGTCCGGCAAAGATGATGGTCAGGATAGCCAGAGCCAGCAGTGTGCGGAAGCTGATGATATAAACGGTGATCTTCCCAAGGAGAGGGAAGATTCTTAGGATCAGATTCTGCAGAGCCGTTCCGAACACCAAAAGCACCAGGGACATGACACAGGCAGCCACAAACAGGATGGTGTATCCGGTGCAGATAATGCGGGACATCAGATATCCCCGGCGGCCCTGGCACTGATAGACCCGGTTGAAGCCGCGGCACATGGCCAGCATTCCCTTGGAGGCAGACCACATGGCCAGAAGCGCCGTCAGAGAAAGCATCCGGCCGGGGGACTTGGTAAACAGGTCATCCACGATGGAGATGACTGTGGAGGTCAGAAGCTCCGGCATGATGGCTGCCAGGATGGCCAGAAAATCCGCTTTGGAAACCGTAGGAATCAGCTGGATCGCAGTCAGCAGCACCATAATAAATGGAAATGCGGACAGCAGGGTGAAAAAGGATGCCTGAGCCGCATAGACGGTGATCTCATCGTTTGTAAACTTTTCTTTCAGTCGTATGACTTGCAGCAGAAATTCAATCATAAATGCTCCGGCATCCCTTCTAAACGATATCGTTCTAATGTTTCATCAGCTTGGTGTTATTTCCAATTTTCTTCTAAAAATTCTACCATATCAATTGCTTTCGGCGGACATCCCTTTAAGAACTTGGAGAAGCCGCAGGTGCACTGGCCCACGCCGATGGCTCCGGTCTGACCCTTATATCCCTGGCCGATACAGATAGGGGGAAGGCCTTTGCGCAGAGAGCCGGAGTCATTTAACCGGTCCAGGGCATAGATCAGAGAGCCGTAGCAGGCGCTGCAGGCATCCTTGGCATCTGCATATTTTGCCAGATTCTGGACCCTTCTGGTCATTTTAAACTTGCTGGTTCCCCGGTCCTCATTTAAGTATATGAAATTGGCATGGGCGGTATCCGTGCTGCCTACGCCTAATTTTTCAGCCATGCGGATATATGGAACATCGTCCACCGCATACCCCATGCAGTCGCACACGTAGCTGTCGCAGAGCACCGGGTCCTTAAAGCCAAGCACCCGGTTCATCGTAACCGGATTGCCGCCTTCCTCAAAATCCAGGTCGCCGCAGATATTGTCCACTAGGATAAAATCATTTGGTGCAATCACATTTAAATGAGCGATGGGTTTATGCAGACCCATGGTATGGAATTTGCGCTTTTCGACATTAGGAATAATTCCCTTATTGTTCTTCAGTGCACAGGTGACGGTGGTCTGGCAGTGGCCCTTCAGCACCGGCATATTGATCATATAATCCACAGCAGCCGCTTTATCGCATAAATTGATCTTCATGCCCTTGGCCTCGTATTCGGTGTAGCTGTCACGCTGCAGGTCGATCAGAGGAACATGATATTTTCTGGAAATTTCCCGGTAGCCGGAAGCAGAAAATGCAGATTGGGTATTGTCTCCCACCCAGGAACCTTCCATGATGGAAATATTCTGGAAACCATGATCCTGCAGGTACTCGATCACGCCGGCCAGCAGTTCGCTGTGGGTGGTAGCGCCTCCTGACGGATGGGCAGCAACCACCAGATTTGGCTTTAGTGCAACGGATTTGTTCCGGTCACCGATATCAGAAGCCACATCCGCTTTCTCCAGCACCTGGATCGCCATTTCCTTATAATTGGTGCCATGGATGATTATAATGTCATTTTGATTCATACCAACACTCCTTTATCCTACAAGTTTTCAAAACGCATTTGTGTTCATTGTTTCAGTATACCATTCTTTTTCCTGTCAGGCAACTGTCTCCATTTACAGAAATCTTACATGGAATTTGCAGGCCCATGATAGCAGACGCTGCGGAAACCTGATAAGGTTAAGGCAAGAAATCATCTGAATTGATATCCGAAATCGTAATTTCAGGAAAAGGAGGAGCAAAATGATGACAATACTTTGGAACCTTTCCAAAAAACAGCTGGCATGGCTGCCGGGGGATCCGGCCAGAAGGGCGCTGCTCCTTTATGTGGCTGCCTGGTTTGGCATCGGAGGAGGAGCCGCAGTTCTCATCTCCTTTGTTATAGGACTTCGCGTTTCTGACATGCTTCTTGCTATCGGTAATCTGGGCGGTGCCTGTGCCCTGGGGCCCGGACTGTACGGGGGCCTTTACTGGTTCCTGAATCAGGATCATTAACGATTCTGGCGTGTCAGAATACCAGAATGCCGGCAATGGACTCTGCAGATAGTATATGAAATCCGTCTTGCCCGCTCAGACAAACCATGATATAATGTATCCGCCGACGCACAGACAGATTCTCCCAAAGCCGCTGTACACGGTAAAATAAGATACGAGGAAAATGAGATGAAAAGACTATTAAGCTATCTGTCAAACTACAAGCTGGAAAGCATCATGGGGCCGTTGTTCAAGATGCTGGAAGCCAGCTTCGAGCTGTTTGTCCCGCTGGTAGTGGCAAGCATGATCGATGTGGGGATCAAGAACCAGGATGCTGCATACATCATAAAGATGGGTGGCCTTCTGATCCTTCTGGGCGTGATCGGCCTTGCCTGTTCCCTGACTGCTCAGTACTTTGCAGCGAAGGCGGCGGTATCCACGGCAACCTGTCTGAGAAACGATCTGTTTTCTCACATTTCCCATCTGTCCTATTCTGAGATTGATACAGTGGGAACATCAACCCTGATCACCCGGATGACCAGTGATATCAACCAGGTGCAGACCGGCATCAATATGGTGCTTCGCCTGTTTCTCCGGTCGCCTTTTGTGGTGTTCGGCGCAATGATCATGGCCTTTACCGTAAATTTCAAGGCTGCCCTGGTATTTGTGGCAGTGATTCCGCTGCTTTCCATCGTGGTTTTTGGTATCTTGCTGATCAGCATGCCTCTTTATAAGAAGGTTCAGAAGCAGCTGGATCAGGTGATGCTTACCACCAGGGAAAACCTTCTGGGCGTCCGTGTCATCCGGGCCTTTAACCGGCAGAAGAGTGAAACCGCCCGGTTTGAGGAGGAGAACGGTCTTCTGGTAAAGTTTCAGGTATTCGTGGGGAAGATTTCCGCCCTGTTAAATCCCGTTACTTATATTATGATCAATTTTGCAACAGTTGCCGTGATCTGGGTAGGAGCCGCGCAGGTGGACACAGGAATCATTACCCAGGGCAAGGTGGTGGCGCTGGTCAACTATATGTCTCAGATTCTGGTAGAATTGATCAAGCTGGCCAATCTGATCATCACCATCTCCAAGTCGGTGGCGTGTATGAACCGTGTAGACTCCATCTTCCAGCTGGAGCCAAGTATTAAAGAAAAGGCTGATGCAGTCCGAAGCAGAACCAGTCAGGCTCTGGAATCTGGCCATGGAGAAAAAGCGAAGGAGGGCGCGGATAAGGTTGTCTTTCAAAATGTATCCTTCCTTTATGCCGGGGCAAAAGAGGAATCCTTATCCAACATTGATTTCTCTGTGAAAAAGGGAGAAACCATCGGCATTATCGGCGGTACCGGTTCCGGTAAATCTACAGTGGTCAATCTGATCCCCCGGTTTTATGATGCAGCTTCCGGAAGCGTTCTGGTGGATGGGATCGATGTCAGGGATTATTCCTTAGACAGCCTGCGGGAAAAGATCGGAGTAGTTCCTCAGCGGGCGGTTCTGTTCAAAGGAAGCCTTCGTGACAATATGCGCTGGGGCAAGAAGGATGCCGCCGATGAGGAGATCTATCGTGCCCTGGATATCGCTCAGGCCAGAGAGTTTGTGGACAGCAAGGGAAAGGGGCTGGAGCTTTCCATCGATCAAGGCGGACGGAATCTGTCCGGCGGCCAGAAGCAGCGTCTCACCATTGCAAGGGCACTGGTAAGAAATCCGGAGATCCTGATTTTAGACGACAGTGCGTCTGCACTGGATTTTGCCACTGACGCAAGGCTTAGGAAGGCCATCCAGGAAAGCACCGGCGATATGACCGTATTCCTGGTATCCCAGCGTGCAGCCACCATTAAAAATGCAGACCAGATCCTGGTTCTGGATGATGGAAAGCTGGCAGGCAAGGGTACCCATAAGGAGCTGTTAAACAGCTGCCAGCTGTATCGGGAAATTTGTCTGTCACAGTTTTCGAAGGAGGAGGTAGAGCGGGATGGCCAGTAAGAAAAAATTAGATAAGGCCGTTTCCACGGCGACCTTAAAGCGGATTTTAACCTATATCAAAAAATATCGGATTGCAGTAGCAGCCTCTATTTTGATGGCTACGGTAACCGTGGCATTAACTCTGTATGTTCCGGTGCTGATCGGACAGGCGGTGGACGTGATCATCGGTCCTGGACAGGTGGATTATGCAGCGCTGACAAAGGTATTGACTAAGATCGGCGGGGCTGTGCTGATCACAGCAGCAGCCCAGTGGCTGATGAACCATATCAACAACGTGA
Source organism: Lachnospiraceae bacterium (assembly GCA_030524635.1). Classification (GTDB taxonomy): domain Bacteria; phylum Bacillota; class Clostridia; order Lachnospirales; family Lachnospiraceae; genus Caccovicinus. Next base: position 30,693 of record JAUNGG010000022.1, on the reverse strand, counting down.
TCACCTACCGGGTGGTGAAGGATATCCGGACCAGGGCATTTAATCATCTGGAGGTGCTGCCCTTAAGCTATCTGGATGTCCATCCTACAGGAGATCTGGTCAGCCGGATCATTGCCGATATCGACCAGTTTTCGGAAGGCCTTCTGCTGGGCTTTACTCAGCTGTTTACCGGTGTAATGACTATTGTTGGAACCCTTCTTTTCATGCTTTCCATCAATCCGCTGATCACGCTGGTGGTGGTGTGCATTACCCCGGTTTCCTTCCTGGTGGCCGGCTTTATTGCAAAGCGTACCTTTACCATGTTCCAGAAGCAGTCAGAGGCAAGAGGCCAGCTGACCTCCCTGATCGATGAAAATCTGGGGAACCTGAAGGTGGTTCAGGCCTTCAGTCACCAGGCAGAGTCCCAGCAGCAGTTTGAGGAGATCAATAAGCGTCTGGCAGGCTACAGCCTGCGGGCAACCTTTTTCTCCTCCATCACCAATCCGGCTACCCGGTTTGTCAATGGTCTGGTTTACGCAGGGGTGGGCACAGCAGGGGCTTACGGTGTGATTCGGGGATTCCTGACCGTTGGCCAGCTTTCCAGTTTTTTAAATTACGCCAATCAATATACCAAGCCGTTTAACGAGATCTCTGGTGTGGTGACGGAGCTTCAGAATGCACTGGCTTCTGCTTCCCGTGTATTTGATCTGATGGACCAGCCGGCTATCTCACAGGATGCACCGGATGCAGAGGTACTTCATGATGTATCCGGCCAGGTAACCTTAGACCATGTTAACTTCTCCTATGTGCCGGAGGTAAAGCTGATTGAGGATTTCAGCCTGAAGGTAAAGCCGGGGCAGAGGATCGCCCTGGTGGGTCCTACCGGATGCGGCAAGACTACCGTGATCAATCTGCTGATGCGGTTTTATGATGTAAACAGCGGATCCATCTCCGTAGATGGACATGACATCCGGAATGTGACCAGAAAGAGCCTGCGGACCAGCTACGGCATGGTGCTTCAGGAAACCTGGTTAAAATCCGGAACCATTCGGGAAAATATCGCCTACGGCCATCCAGAGGCTTCCATGGAGGAAGTGATCGCGGCGGCCAAGGAGGCGCATGCCCACAGCTTTATCAAGAGGATGCCAAATGGATACGACACCGTGATCTCTGAGGACGGGGGAAATCTGTCCCAGGGACAGAAACAGCTTCTGTGCATTGCCAGAGTGATGCTGTGCCTGCCTCCGATGCTGATTTTAGATGAGGCCACCTCCTCCATCGATACCAGAACGGAGATCCGGATCCAGCGTGCCTTCTCCAAAATGATGGAGGGACGGACCAGCTTTATTGTGGCACATCGGCTGTCCACCATTAAGGAAGCAGATGTGATCCTGGTGATGAAGGATGGCCATATCATCGAGCAGGGAACCCATGAAGGGCTGCTGGCACAGGGCGGATTTTATTCAGAGCTTTATAACAGTCAGTTTGCAGTGAGCTGAATCAAATTTGAAAATTTCCAGCATATTTCCAATCTTTGCTGGAAATTTTTGTTTGGCGATTAAATTTTTGTCGGAATTAAAAATATGGTTGAAATTTTGTCGGAACTACATTAAAATAAAAATAATTTCCGCATCGTATGTGAAAAAAATATCAAATGGCGGAAAAGGATGAATCAGGAGGGTTTCAAGATGACACAGAAGCAAAAGGGGTATGTAGGATTAGGAGTTATGGCAGTGCTGTCTGCAGGCGTAATCGTCTGCTCGGAGCCTTTATATCAGGCGATCCATTCAGCAGTTGTGGAAAATATCAGCTATACACCTGGCACCTATGTGGGCAGCGCCGAAGGATTCGGCGGTGATGTAATAGCAACGGTAACCGTATCAGATTCAGCCATCCTTTCTGTGGAGCTGAAGGGAGAGGGAGAGACACCGGAGATTGGCGGAGCAGCGCTGGAGCAGCTGGCACCTGCATTTGTGCAGTCTGGCACCGCTATGGTAGATGCAGTATCAGGAAGTACCATTACCAGTACGGCGGCGATGAAGGCAGTTGGGCAGGCCTTAGATCAGGCATCCGGCAAGATCCCTGTGATCGATGCATCAGCACTGGAAACAGAAGCAGCAGCGGAACCTGCCGAGTCAGAAGCAGCGGCAGAAGAGCTTGTGGATGAAGTTTATGAAGGCGGACTGCGGACCGGTATGGCTGTGGTTCATTCCATGAAAAAGTCCAAGGATGCAGGAGAGTCAGATGGAACGGCTGAGGTGGACGCAGTTGTGGCAGCAGTAGTGATCGATCATGAGGGCCGGATCTTATCCTGTAAGCTGGATATTGCCCAGAGCATGATGAACTTTACCGCAGAAGGCAAGGTGGTAATGAAGGAAGAGTTCCATACGAAGAAGGAACTGGGCGATAGCTACGGCATGAAGGCAGCTTCCGGAATCGGCAAGGAATGGTATGAGCAGGCAGAGGCCTTTGAGAATTATGTGATCGGAAAGACGGCAAAGGAAGTGGCTGGAATTGCAGTGGGAGAGAATGGAAAGACCACCGATGCAGACCTTTCCGCCGGTGTGACCGTTGCCATCGGAGATTACCAGAAGGCAGTAGTGGAGGCTGTAAAGAATGCAGCTGAGATCGGAACTCAGGAGGGAGATCAGCTGGGTCTTGGAATCGTGACCAACATGCATAAGTCCAAGGATGCGACAGCCGATGCAGACGGACAGTGCCAGGCATATTCCACCTTTGTTGCAGTCACCGCGAATGCAGAGGGAGTGATTACCGGAAGCATTATCGATGCGTCTCAGGGCACGGTAACCTTTGATGCATCTGGCGTGATTACTTCAGATCTTGCAGCTGATGTGAAGACGAAGAAGCAGCTTGGAGAGAGCTATGGCATGAAGAAGGCTTCCGGAATCGGCAAGGAGTGGTACGAGCAGGCAGATGCATTCTCCGATTATATTGCAGGAAAGACAGCAGATGAAGTGACTCAAATTGCAGTAGGAGAGGATGGAAAGGCCACTGATGCAGACCTTACTGCTGGCGTGACGGTTGGTATCAGCGATTTCCAGGCGGCTGTGGCGAAGGCTGCTGCAGATGCAGAACAGTCAGGAGAGATCAGCGCTTACACCTACGAAGGCGGACTGCGGACTGGTATGGCTGTGGTTCATTCCATGAAAAAGTCCAAGGATGCGGGAGAGTCGGATGGAACGGCTGAGGTGGATGCAGTTGCAGCAGCAGTTATTATTGATCATGAGGGCCGGATCGTATCCTGTAAGCTGGATATTGCCCAGAGCATGATGAACTTTACCGCAGAAGGAAAGGTGGTAATGAAGGAAGAGTTCCAGACGAAGAAGGAGCTGGGCGATAGCTACGGCATGAAGGCAGCTTCCGGAATCGGCAAGGAATGGTATGAGCAGGCAGAGGCCTTTGAGAATTATGTGATCGGAAAGACGGCAAAGGAAGTGGCTGGAATTGCAGTGGGAGAGAATGGAAAGACCACCGATGCAGACCTTTCCGCCGGTGTGACCGTTGCCATCGGAGATTACCAGAAGGCAGTAGTGGAGGCTGTAAAGAATGCAGCTGAGATCGGAACTCAGGAGGGAGATCAGCTGGGTCTTGGAATCGTGACCAACATGCATAAGTCCAAGGATGCGACAGCCGATGCAGACGGACAGTGCCAGGCATATTCCACCTTTGTTGCAGTCACCGCGAATGCAGAGGGAGTGATTACCGGAAGCATTATCGATGCGTCTCAGGGCACGGTAACCTTTGATGCATCTGGCGTGATTACTTCAGATCTTGCAGCTGATGTGAAGACGAAGAAGCAGCTTGGAGAGAGCTATGGCATGAAGAAGGCTTCCGGAATCGGCAAGGAGTGGTACGAGCAGGCAGATGCATTCTCCGATTATATTGCAGGAAAGACAGCAGATGAAGTGACTCAAATTGCAGTAGGAGAGGATGGAAAGGCCACTGATGCAGACCTTACTGCTGGCGTGACGGTTGGTATCAGCGATTTCCAGGCGGCTGTGGCGAAGGCTGCTGCAGATGCAGAGTAATTACAGCAAAGGAAGGGCAGGGGTGATCTTGGCTGTCCTGGCTGGGATCCTCTTGTCCGGGATGATTTTGACCGGATGCAGCCAGGAAAGGCGGCAGGATATGGGGCAGCCAGGGCAGATGGCCGGGCAATCAGCAGAGCAGGCGGCCGGGTCATCAGCAGACAAGGCGCCAGGAGATTTCTCAGAGCAGGCAGATGATGAGAGATCCAGTCAGCAGCTTACCCGGTACCAGGCATCCTTTCTGGGAGTATTTGATACGGTAACTACCATGGTAGGATACTCTCCGGATAAGGATACCTTCACTGCCTATGCCCAGGAACTGAAAACTGAACTGGAGGAATATCATCAGCTTTATGATATTTACAATGACTACCCGGGGATCAATAATATCAAAACCATAAACGACAATGCGGGAATCCGGCCGGTGGAGGTGGATGTGCGGATCATCGATCTGCTGGAGGAAGCTGTGGAGATGTACGAGGAGACTGGCGGACGGGTGAATGCTGCCATGGGAAGCGTACTTTCGCTCTGGCATGAATACCGGATGGAGGGAATCGATGATCCGGAGCATGCCGCCCTTCCGCCTATGGCAGAACTTGAGAGGTTAGCGGAGCATACAGATATGACAAAGCTGAAGATCGATCGAAAGGCATCCACCGTGTATCTGGAGGATCCGGAAATGAGCCTGGATGTAGGTGCTGTGGCAAAGGGCTATGCCACAGAAATGGTCTGCCGGAGCCTGGAAGAGGATGGCCTGCTTCATGCTTTGGTCAGCGTGGGCGGAAATACCAGAGCCATCGGCAGTAAGCCGGACGGCAGCTTATGGCAGGTTGGAATCCAAAATCCAGATCTGGACAGTGAAGAGAAAAATCTTCATATCATGGAGCTCCAGGATCTGTCCCTGGTGCAGAGCGGAACCTATCAGCGGTATTATACCGTGGATGGCGTGCAGTATCACCATATCATCCACCCAAAGCTTCTTATGCCCTGGAATGAGTATGTGTCTGTGGTGATCCTCTGCCCCGATTCCGGGCTGGCAGATGCACTGTCCACCGCTGTCTTTAATATGGAGCAGGAGGAAGGACTGGAATTTATCGAGGATCTGGATGGCGTGGAGGCCATGTGGATCTTGCCTGATGGAAGGGAATTATACAGCTCTGGATTTCTGGATCATATGGAATATGAATGAAACGGACGAATGAAACCACAGAAAATGAGTATTGACAATTCCGGTAAATCCAGTTAGAATAAATTCTAGTTTTGAAAAGGCTGTGAAGATGCAAGTAGACATTTATTTTCCGTCAGAGAGGGAGAGTCACTGGCTGTAAGCTTTCCCAGGTTCCTGTAAATGTTCGAAATTCCCATCGGAGCTGCATCGCTGAAAGCAGATAGATTTTGATCAGCAAGTAGGCTGTGACGGATTGTGCACGTTACGTACAAATGAGTGCCTGCAGAAAGGCCGCAGGAAGCTGTGCTTAGATGGAGTGATGTTCTGTTTGGAAGCACAGGTTTTTGAGGCGGCAGGAACTAGGGTGGTACCGCGAGATGATGACCTCGTCCCTTCTTTTACCGGAAGGGGCGGGGTTTTTTGTTCTTACATAGGAAACTCATTCTGAATCTCCTATGTAACAAAAAGTGCTTCACCCAATTATAAAATTAAGCACACATGTAACCATAGAACGAAAAGGAGAGAAGACATGAAAGATCAATTAGAGAAAATCAAAGCGGAAGCGCTGGCTAAGATTGAGGCTTCCGATGCACTGGAAAAGTTAAATGATATCCGTGTTGCTTATCTGGGCAAGAAGGGTGAGCTGACCAGCGTCTTAAAGAGCATGAAGGATGTAGCTCCGGAGGACCGTCCAAAGGTAGGTCAGATGGTAAATGATGCCAGAGCGCTGATCGAGGAGAAGCTGGAGGCTACCAAGAAGGAGTTGGCCAGAAAAGCAAGAGAAGAGCAGATGAAGAAGGAAGTGATCGATGTCACCCTTCCGGCCAAGAAGAGTAATGTAGGACACAGCCATCCAAATACCATTGCCCTGGAAGAGGTTGAGCGGATCTTCGTAGGCATGGGTTATGAGGTAGTAGAGGGTCCTGAGGTAGAGTATGACTTATACAACTTTGAGAAGCTGAATATCCCGGCCAATCATCCGGCAAAGGATGAGCAGGATACCTTCTATATCAACAAGGATATCGTGCTCCGCACCCAGACCTCCCCGGTTCAGGCCCGTGTGATGGAAAAAGGCAAGCTGCCGATCCGTATGATCGCACCTGGCCGTGTATTCCGTTCTGACGAGGTGGACGCCACCCATTCCCCATCCTTCCATCAGATCGAAGGACTGGTAGTGGACAAGAATATCACGTTTGCCGACTTAAAAGGAACTCTGGCTGAGTTCGCCAAGGAGCTGTTCGGTGAGGATACCAAAGTAAAATTCCGTCCCCATCATTTCCCATTCACTGAGCCAAGCGCCGAGGTGGATGTGACCTGCTTCAAGTGCGGCGGCAAGGGCTGCCGGTTCTGCAAGGGCTCCGGCTGGATCGAGATCTTAGGCTGCGGTATGGTTCATCCCCATGTATTCGAAATGTGCGGCATCGATCCAGAAGAATACACCGGCTTTGCCTTCGGCGTAGGCCTGGAGCGAATCGCACTGTTAAAATACGAGATCGACGACATGAGACTGCTCTACGAAAACGACGAAAGATTTTTAAAACAATTTTGATCGCAATGAGATGTGCACCTGGGAATTGACGATCTCAGCGGGAAGAAAGCTCGCTTTCGTCCCGCAGAGTGCGGCGATTTCCAGGTATACGGCGAATGCCGTCAAGTGAGAAAGGCGAAGCCTTTTTCACTTGGAGCACATCGTAGCAGCGGGAAATTGACGATCTCAGCGAGAAGAAAGCTCGCTTTCGTCCCGCAGAGTGCGGCGATTTCCAGGTATACGGCGAATGCCGTCAAGTGAGAAAGGCGAAGCCTTTCGAGCTTGGAGCACATCGAAGCAGCGGGAAGAAAGCTTGCTTTCGTCCCGCTGAGGAAAAAAGAATGATAAAAGCCAGAACAGATAGAAGGAGAAAATCATGAACACATCATTAGCATGGATTAAAGCATATGTACCGGATCTGGACGTGACTGCACAGGAATACACGGATGCCATGACCCTGTCCGGAACCAAGGTAGAGGGCTATGAATGCCTGGACAAGAACCTGGAAAAGATTGTAGTAGGCGAGATCTTAAAGATCGAGCGTCACCCAGATGCGGATAAACTGATTATCTGCCAGGTAAACATCGGAACCGAGACCATCCAGATCGTAACCGGAGCGCCAAACGTAAAGGAAGGCGACAAGGTGCCGGTGGTATTAGACGGAGGAAAAGTAGCCGGAGGACATGACGGCGGTCCTCTTCCTGAGGATGGAATCAAGATCAAGAAAGGTAAATTAAGAGGAATTGAGTCAAACGGTATGATGTGCTCCATCGAAGAGCTTGGCTCCTCCCGGGAGATGTACCCGGATGCGCCGGAAATGGGAATCTACATTCTGCCGGCAGACAGCGTGCCGGGAGCGGATGCGGTGGAGCTTTTGGGCCTGCACGATGTAGTACACGAGTATGAGATTACCTCCAACCGTGTAGACTGCTACAGCGTGGTAGGAATCGCAAGAGAGGCAGCTGCTACCTTCCGCCTGCCCTTCCATCCGCCGGTTGTAACAAAGACCGGAAATGATGAGGATATTAACGACTATTTAAAGGTACGGGTAGAAGACACCGATCTTTGCCCCCGGTACTGCGCCCGCATGGTAAAGAATATTAAGCTGGCTCCTTCACCAGAATGGATGAAGCGCCGCCTGGCTGCCTGCGGCATCCGTCCCATCAATAACATCGTTGATATCACCAACTATGTGATGGAGGAGTATGGCCAGCCTATGCACGCCTTCGATTATGACCTGCTGGCAGGCCATGAGATCGTGGTAAAGCGTGCCAAGGACGGCGATGAGTTCCAGACGCTGGACGGACAGATCCGGAAGCTGGACAAGGACGTTTTAATGATCAATGACGGGGAAAAGGAAGTGGGCATTGCCGGAATCATGGGCGGTGAGAACAGCAAGATCACCGATGATGTTAAGACCATGGTATTTGAGGCAGCCTGCTTTGACGGTACCAATATCCGTCTGTCTGCCAAGCGGGTAGGACTTCGTACCGATGCCTCCGGCAAGTTTGAAAAGGGTCTGGATCCCAACAATGCAGAGGAAGCCATCAACCGCGCCTGCCAGCTGATCGAGGAGCTGGGCGCTGGCGAGGTAGTTGGCGGCATCATCGATATCTATCCGGTGAAGAAGGAAGAAAAGCGGATCCCATTCAGCGCCAAAAAGGTGAACAAGCTGTTGGGAACCGATATCGACGAGGCAACCATGAAAGGCTACTTCAAGATGCTGGATTTAGGCTTTGATGAGGAAACTCAGGAGGTGATCGCACCTACCTGGAGACAGGATCTGGAGCGTCCGGCTGATATCGCAGAGGAGGTTGCAAGATTCTACGGCTATGATAAGATCCCGACCACCCTGCCATCCGGCGAGGCAACCACCGGCAAGCTGTCCTTTAAGCTGCGGGTGGAGGAGATTGCAAGAGAGATCGCAGAATTCTCCGGTTTCTCCCAGGGAATGACTTACTCCTTCGAGAGCCCGAAGGTATTTGACAAGCTGCTGCTGCCGGAGGATTCGGTGCTGCGCCAGGCGATCACCATTATGAATCCTCTGGGCGAGGACTTCAGCATTATGCGTACTTCTCCATTAAACGGCATGCTGACCTCCCTCTCCACCAATTATAACCGCCGGAACAAGAATGTAAAGCTCTATGAACTGGCCAATGTGTATATGCCCAAGGCTCTGCCGCTGACTGAGCTGCCGGATGAGCGGATGCAGTTTACATTAGGCATGTACGGCGAGGGCGATTTCTTTACCATGAAGGGCGTGGTAGAGGAATTCTTCGATAAGATCGGAATGAATAAAAAGGTACATTACAATCCAGACTGTGATCATCCATTCCTCCATCCAGGAAGAAAGGCAGATATCATCTATAATAATGTGGTGGTAGGCTACATGGGCGAGCTGCACCCGGACTGCGCTGACAATTATAAGATTGGTGAGAAGGTATATGTAGCTGTGCTGGATATGCCGAATGTAACTCCATTTGCAAGCTTCGACCGGAAGTATACCGGAATCGCAAAGCATCCGGCCGTGACCAGAGATATCAGCATGGTAGTTCCAAAGAGCATCATGGTAGGCCAGATCGAGGATGTGATCGCACAGAGAGGCGGCAAGATCCTGGAGAGCTATCAGCTGTTTGATATCTACGAGGGCAGCCAGATCGTGGCAGGCTTTAAGTCGGTGGCATATTCCATCGTATTCCGTGCAAAGGACAGAACGCTGACGGACGAGGATGTGAATGCAGCTATGAAGAAGATCCTGAACGGCCTGAAGAATCTGGGAATCGAGCTGCGTGCATAGGGCGATGGAGCAGGTGCCATGCTCCAGTAAGATTGTAAGCAAACATCAAAGCAGATAGAAGAATCTGATCTGAATAAAAACAGAAAAATAAGCCATCCTTACCATAGGAAACAAAATCACTGGGAATCAGCAGGGATTTTGAATCAGAACAATATTCTGGATTATGGCAAGGAGGCTTATTTTTATGAATGAGAAATATGAGATTGCAGCGGTTTATGGAAGAGAGATCCTGGACTCCAGAGGAAACCCGACAGTGGAGGCAGAGGTTCATCTGGAAGGCGGTGCCTGGGGAAGAGCTGCGGCGCCCTCTGGCGCATCTACCGGCCAGCATGAAGCCATCGAGCTGCGGGACGGCGGGAACCGGTATCATGGAAAAGGCGTGCAGAAGGCGGTCAATGCAGTGAATACTGTGCTGGCTGAGGTGATGATGTTTGAGGATGTGAGAGATCAGAGAAATATCGATCATCTGCTGCGGGAAGCGGATGGGACGGATAATAAGGGAAAGCTGGGTGCCAATGCCATCTTAAGTGTATCCCTGGCCTGTGCGCGGGCTGCAGCCGCTGCCTATCAGCTGCCGTTATTCCAGTATATCGGCGGCATTTACGGCAATAAGCTGCCCATGCCTATGATGAACATTTTAAACGGCGGCGCTCATTCTGATAATTCTGTGGATATCCAGGAATTTATGATCCTTCCTATGGGCGCCTCCTCCTTCCGGGAAGGAACCAGATGGTGCGCTGAGGTGTATCAGGTGCTGAAAAAACTGTTAAAGGAGCGGGGCCTTTCTACTGCAGTAGGTGACGAGGGCGGCTTTGCACCAGATGTGAGAAGCGGTGAGGAGGCGATTGAGCTGATCCTGGATGCTGTCAGGCTGTCCGGCTTTAAGGAGCGAACCGACTTTATGATCTCATTGGATGCGGCAGCCAGTGAGTGGAAAAATACGGAGCTTGGACCTGGCTTTTACACCCTCCCAAAGCAGCGCCAGACCTATAACCGGGAGCAGATGATGGAATACTGGGTCAAGCTGGTGGACACATATCCCATCTATTCCATTGAAGATCCTATGGATGAGGAGGACTGGGAAGGCTGGCGGACCCTGACCGGAAAGATCGGCGGCCGGGTCCGGCTGGTTGGAGACGATCTGTTTGTCACGAACTGCAGCAGGCTTCAGAAAGGCATTACGGACCATAGCGCCAATGCAATCCTGATCAAGCCAAACCAGATTGGAACTTTAACCGAAACCATGGAAGCGATCCAGCTTGCAGGGCTGAACGGCTACACCACTATCATGTCCCACCGGTCCGGCGAGACGGAGGACAGCACCATTGCAGATCTGGCTGTGGGAATGGGGACGGAATTGATCAAGACCGGAGCGCCGTGCCGGGGAGAGCGGACAGCGAAATATAACCAGCTTCTGCGGATCGAGGAGAAGATCGAAGGGATTTAGGACGGTTAAAAAACGCATAAGAATTCCGCGAAAACAGTTGTAATTATCAGGAAAGTATGTTATGATACACAAGTATGGTTTAGGAGGTGGAATCATGACTGCATTGAAAATCGTTCTTTCAATTGTTTTTGTTATCATATGTATTGCTTTATCTGTTATTATCCTGATGCAGGAGGGCAAATCCTCTGGCTTGGGCGCCGTAGCCGGCATGGCTGACACCTACTGGGGAAAGAATAAGGGCCGTTCCATGGAAGGCGCATTGGAGAAGTTCACAAAGTTTGCAGCAGTTGCATTTATGGTGCTGGCAATCATTTTGAATATTCTGAATAAGTAAAGAAGATAAGCAAAGACACTCTTGTGATAACAAGAGTGTTTTTTTATAACGCAGGAAGCGGAAGCGGGCTTGCACGCTTTGTTTAGATCGGAGTGGAAATGGAAGAAAATTTATTGAATCAAAGAAAAGAGATGCTGAAGAAGCTGGTTCATGACCCGGCCTACGTGCCGATGAAGGCCAAGGAGATCGCCATGCTTTTAAATATCCCAAAGGAGCAGCGGGCTCAGCTTCAGGAGGTATTGGATCTTCTGGTAGCAGAAGGTGCAGTGGGCATCTCAAAGAAAGGAAAGTACGGGAGGCCGGAGATCTTTTCTGTTACCGGCATATTTTCCGGTCATCCCAAGGGATTTGGCTTTGTAACTGTGGAAGGGATGGAGCAGGATGTATTTATCCCGGCAGAAAAGACAGGCGGAGCACTTCACGGAGACAAGGTACAGCTTGTGATCGAACAGGAGCCCAGGGGAAGACGGGCGGAAGGTGTTATTTTAAAAGTGCTGGAGCATGCCAATCAGGAGATCATCGGCTATTATCAGAAAAGCAAGAATTTCGGCTTTGTGGTGCCGGATAACCAGAAGATCGGCAAAGACGTGTTTATTCCCCAGGGCAAGGACATGGGAGCCGTCACCGGACATAAGGTAGTGGCAAGGATCCTGGATTTTGGCAGCCCCTCCCGGAACCCGGAGGGAGAGATCTGTGAGATCATTGGCCATGTAAATGACCCTGGAACGGATATTTTATCCATTGTCCGGGCCTATGGGCTGCCTGAGGCATTTCCGGAGGATGTGATGGCTCAGACGGAGCTGGTGGAAGAGCAGGTGGCAGAGGATGAGAAGGAAGGCCGGCTGGACCTGCGTCTGCTGCCCACCGTCACCATCGATGGAGAGGATGCCAAGGATCTGGATGACGCCATCACGATTTCAAAGGAAGGGGACATTTATCATCTGGGTGTCCATATCGCAGATGTGACCCATTATGTGGGGGAGGGAAGTCCTCTGGATCAGGAGGCGCTAAAACGAGGCACCAGCGTCTATCTGGTGGACCGGGTGATCCCCATGCTGCCCCATAAATTATCCAACGGCATCTGCTCACTAAATGCAGGAGAAGACCGTCTGGCACTTAGCTGTTTGATGGAAATTGACCAGAAGGGCAATGTGCTGGGGCACCGGATCGCAGAGACCCTGATCCAGGTAGACAAAAGAATGACTTATACGGCGGTGAATGCCATCGTTACTCATCATGATGAAAGGGTGATGGCAGAATACCAGGATTTTGTTCCCATGTTTGAATTAATGAAGGAGCTTTCTGACATTATCCGTCAGCGGAGAAGAAAGAGAGGCTCCATCGATTTTGATTTTCCGGAGAGCAAGATCCTTCTGGATGAAAAGGGAAAGCCGCTGTCTATCAAGCCTTACGAGCGGAATGCAGCCACCAAGATCATTGAGGACTTTATGCTGACTGCCAATGAGACCGTGGCGGAGGATTTCTACTGGCAGCAGCTTCCCTTCCTCTACCGGACCCATGAAAATCCGGATCCGGAGAAGGTAAAGCAACTGATCACGTTCCTGCATAATTTCGGATATTTCATAAGGACCCAGCAGGGCGAGGTTCACCCGAAGGAGATCCAGAAACTGCTGGATCAGGTGGAAGGAACGGTGGAGGAGCCGCTGATCAGCCGTCTGACGCTGCGCTCCATGAAGCAGGCAAAATATACCATCGACTGTACCGGACATTTCGGTCTGGCAGCCAAGTATTACTGCCATTTCACTTCGCCGATCCGCCGGTATCCGGATCTTCAGATCCACCGGATCATCAAGGGAAATTTAAGATCTGGGCTGTCAGAAAAGCGGATCGGGCATTATGACCGTCTTCTGCCTCAGGTGGCGGTTCAAACCTCAGCACTGGAGCGGCGGGCAGACGAGGCCGAGCGGGAGACCGAGAAGCTGAAGAAATGCGAGTATATGTCACAGTTTATTGGGAAAGAGTTTGAAGGCGTGATCTCCGGCGTTACCAACTGGGGACTTTATGTGGAGCTTCCCAACACGGTGGAGGGCATGATCCGGATGAATGAACTGTCAGACGATTACTATGTGTTTGATGAAGCACATTATCAGCTGGTAGGAGAAATGACAAAGAAGGTTTATAAGCTTGGGCAAAAGGTAAAGGTGATCGTGGCCGGGACAGATAAGCTGCTGAAGACCATTGATTTTGTGTTTGCCCGGGAGTTTTCATAGGATAAAAAAGAATCCTGCTTAAGCAGGATTCTTTTTTAGGACGTATGAGAGCCGTTTGTTATGACACATTTCAGGCTGCGTCAGTTTCCCCCAGGGCCGTCACGTCGTTCACGGGTGGATTCCGGCAGCGGTTCTACCTGGGCGCTGTTGCGGTAGCGTTCTGTGTCGATTTCCGGCGCGTGCCCATTATGGTAGCGTTCTGTGTCAATTTCCGGTCCAGATCCGTTGCTGTAAGGTTTTGTGTCGATTTTCGGTACATCTCCATCTCCGTAGCGGTCAGTTTCTGGATTTCGATTCATAAAATTATCACCTCCGGAGATAGTATGGATGAAATGATTTCTGACTATGTGCCGTTTGCAGAATTTCAAGATTTTTTCAGAAAATTCCTGACCCACATATACAGAAAAAGATGGCAAATATTCAACTTTTCATATGCCTGACTGCAGAGATGTGGTATAATTTGGATTAGCAAAATGATAGACAGGAGGCCATTAAGTGATGAGAAAGAAATTTGCAGCAATGATATTAAGTGTGGTCATGGCAGTATGTCCCATGGGAACGACAGGGATTGGATCTGTTATAACGGCAGAGGCCCATTCCGGAAGGACAGATTCCAGCGGCGGTCACCACGATAATAAAAATAAGAGCGGTTTGGGATCCTATCATTATCACTGCGGCGGATATCCGGCTCATCTGCACAGTAATGGCGTATGCCCATATTCCAGCCAGACGGCAGATACCAGCTCCGTGCAGACTCCGTCCGGTACGCCGGCATCCGCAGCGGTATCATCTGCCGAACCAGCAGCAACTTCACCAGCCGCACCGGCAGCTTCGGCATCCCAGCAGACCGCCAGCGATGAAGCAGAGCTGATCAAGAAGGTTCAGCAGGCTTTGAATGAGAAGGGGTATGACTGCGGAGAAGCAGATGGAATTATGGGTCAGAAGTCTACACAGGCCCTGATGAATTTCCAGACAGACTGCGGGCTGACAGTAGATGGAGTGATTGGGCAGGAGGTAAAGACGGCTTTAGGGATTTTGTAATTGCTCTTTACGATCCAATCTCCTTGTAGTATGATTGGAGTAATGTCAAAATGGAGGTTTATCAATTTGAAACAGGCAGTGAAATTAGTTGCAAATAATAAAAAAGCTTATCATGATTACTTTATTGATGAAAAATACGAATGCGGGATTGAGCTTTTCGGAACCGAAGTAAAATCAATCCGCATGGGAAAATGCAGCGTGAAGGAGGCCTTTGTGCGCATTGATCACCATAATGAAGTATGGATTTATGGTATGCACATCAATCCTTATGAAAAAGGAAATATTTTTAACAAGGACCCGCTTCGTGCCAGAAAGCTTCTGCTGCACAAAAATGAAATCACAAAGCTGGCCGGGAAAATTGCAGAAAAAGGTTATACACTGGTTCCACTCCAGGTATATTTTAAAAACAGTCTTGTAAAGGTAGAGATTGGCCTGGCTAGAGGTAAGAAGCTTTATGATAAGCGGGAGGACATTGCAAAGAAAGATCAGCGCCGCGAGCTGGAACGTGAGTTTAAGGTGAAAAATCTGTATTAGTTATGTTTGTTTTTCCCTTTATTTCTTAAACAGCAAGGTGGAAAGCATTTTTAAATCCAATTACATCGGAAACAAAATTTGTTGGAACGGGAGTGCTGCAAAATAACTGATTAGACCTGGTGGGGAAGGCGGTTTTGTTATTAAGAACTCAGAAGCAGAGGCTGCATTGAGGCAGTCCCTGCTCCTTTTGTTATTTCCGATAAATGATTTTCCGAATGGCATACACGGACAAGCAGTATTTTTCAGCCAGACAATCCATGGAGACACCTTTCCGGTATTCCTCCATGATTTTACGGTTCCTCTGCTGTAATTCCTGCCGATAGCCGGATACTTCTCCCCATCGTTTTTGCTGTGTCTGGTCGGTGGGAACATAAAGATATCCACCCTGAATATACCTTTGCAGCTCCTTGACCAGCGCATCGGGAAGAAGGTCTTTTGCATTGATATATTTCATGCGGGCTTCCTCCTTGAGATGATCGTCAGGAAGCAAAGCCAGCACATCTATTTTGCGGCGATGATTACTCCATGCAAACGCCGCAATCTACTGGCTTTGCATGGAGCCGCACTTCGTTGAGTTTTGTCATGGACACCACTTCTTTCTGTTATGGATGTCTTTATCATATCATGCAAATTGGAAGAACTCAATCATCTTTTCTTCCGGCCAATCCCACCATTTCGTTGCCAGTAATTTTGAAATCACATCGTCGGAGAAACGTTTGCGGATTACCTTTGCAGGAACACCGCCTACAATGGTGTAAGGCGGTATATCTTTTGTCACAACAGCACGGGTGCCAATAATTGCTCCATCTCCAATGATGACGCCGGCCATGATGACGGCTTCATATCCAATCCATACATCATTGCCAATGATAATATCTCCTTTATTGTCCCATGCAGCCGCCACGTTTTGAATACTCAAGTTCCATTCCTCAAAAAAGATTGGGAAAGGGTAGGTGGACAGCGATGACAGTGTATGGTTGGCACTGTTGAACAGAAACTTTGCTCCGCAGGCAATGGAACAAAACTTGCCAATCACCAATTTTTCGTGATTGATGGGATAGTGGTACAGTACATTGTTCTTTTCAAACTGCCGCGGGTCGTTGACGAAATCGTGATACATCGTGTAGTCTCCAACAATGATACTGGGATCTGTGACAACATTTTTTAAATAAACCGTTTCCCGATCACCTGTGCGGGGATATATTTTCTTTGGATCCATAGCTTGTCCTTTCTCTTAAAACGGAGGAAATACATATTTTTTGACTTGTTCAAAGTGATTATTCTGCACATAATAAACCGCATTTTCTTTTGATGAGTAAACAAACGAAACTCTGGTTGCCCAAGGTCCCTCCTGCCGGACCGCACAGAGAACAGAAAATGCATCGGAAATTGTAAAGCCGCTTCCATATCCGTTTAGCAGCTTGGCGGCTCTTTCATAACGGTCATCCCCCGGTACGATGAATGGTCGGGTACTTTCCGGGTTGAACAGGGAATAATTGGTGATCAATGAATATTCCCCTGTACCTTCGCAGCAGCCAAGGCCCGGTTCGATCACAAGGGTGCGGCCTCGCCGGTCGGAAATCATGGCCTGCATCGTCGCATCCGGTGCATAGACGATTTTCTTTGTCTGCGCAATGCGGAGCGCATCATCAAAGGTGATCTGCGCCTGGATGAATTGCTCTGTCAGATCGGCAATTGTGATACAATCGGCGGTGTCCTGATACGTTCCAGATGGATTCCCGTGGACGTACAGCAGTGTTCCAACGTTTCCATTCCGGTTGACACCGTGGTAGGAGTGGCGCACTCCGTCGGGGCGCAGGATGCCAATGTAGAAACGGTTTTTTTCTTCTATAACCTGGTGGTTCCATACGGCAAGATCGATATCAAAATTGAATCCGGTAATGATATCATCGCCGCGGTAAACAAATCGCGTGCACATGGTTTTTCCCTTTCTAAGCGTCGTATTTTTCTCTTTTATTGTACCGCCGCCGCAATCATTTTTCTATCTACTGGATGGTACCGAAAAGTCTTGTCTCAAACCATCACACCGCCTGCTGACAAAACGGTTGAAATACGTTATAATGATGACAGCATCCGGGGGTATCGGAATGGGATAGAATATAAGCTGGTATCTTCAGATTATCTGGGGTTTCAGCCGGAAAGGATATTGTAGCGATAATGAAAGAGAAAGATTCTATATTGTTTGAGTATTTTAAACTGGAAATTTTCATACCGGAGGCAAATTTCCGGCAATTGCAGAAAACGTTGCAGCAGGTAGACGCCGGGCATATTGGGAGCTACGACAGCTGTCTTTCCTACAGTCGTGTCACGGGCACCTGGCGGCCTCTTGCGGGGACCAATCCCTACATCGGAACAGAAAATGAAATCAGCGAGGAGCCGGAGGTTAAGGTAGAGGTTACCTGCAAGGCGGAAAATCTGCGGCGGACGATGGAGGCGGTGAAAGCAGTTCACCCATATGAGGAGCCGGTGATCAATGTGATTCCGTTGTTTCAGGTGGGGATTGGAGTGTGAAGATGAAGAAGATAGCTGTATTTTTTCTGGGAATCGGATATACAGTGGAATGAGCATAATCAATAGGAGATTTTATGGGAAAAGCAGATCAGGCATCATGGATCAGGCAGATTTACAAACTGCTGGAACAAGCCAAAGCAAAGGATGGTGGGCAGGTGGTATTCGGCGCGGGCAGTCATAAATACAGGCTGGCGCCGCCTGCCGGTGAGGAGGCAGTACAGGCATTTGAACTTAAATATGGTATTCGGCTGCCGGAAGAATACCGGAATTTTCTGATGCTGGCCGGGGACGGCGGAGCAGGACCTTATTACGGAATCTACGGCCTCGAGGCATTGGAGCAGGAACTGAAAGATGATCGGAATTATTGCCTGCTGTCGGAACCGGCGCTCTATCCAAAGATGAGTGATGAGGATTGGGACAATGCAGTCAAAGGACAGCCCTTTGCCGGAATTTTGCCTATTGGCAGTCAGGGCTGTACCCATATGACAGGACTCATGCTGCGGGGGCCATATTGCGGGCAGGTGGTTTATTTCGATTTAGATCACTGTGTTAAACCATTTTTTGTGCGGGAAAATGGGTTCCTGGCATGGTATATGCGCTGGCTGCGCGAGGTCATCTCAGGATATGAAATTTTCTGGTTTGGGACGAATTTGGACGGAAATGAACAACAACTAATGGAGCAGTACCAGCAGACGGATAATTCGGAAGAAAAGGCGGAAATCATCGACAGTTTCCGTAAATTTGAGAAATTGCCAAAGAAGCAGCAACAGTTTTTTAAAACGGCCTGTGATCAGGAATCCAATATGGAAATTCGTATGAAGCTGGTCAAGATGCTGACGCATTTTCGGGTAAAGGGAATGGGCGGGCAGATTGAAAAAATGTGGGAGTACGGTGCTTATGCAGAGGCTATTTCTGTCATTAACTATGAAGGGGATTGGGATACCAAGAAAAAATGGCAGGAGCAGATTCTTGAGAAACTGCCGCAGCTGCGTGGGGACGCTTTCCGGGATGCGTGCTATACCATTAAGGCATTGAAAGATTGCCCGGATATCAATGCCGGAAGACTAAAAGAGGCCGTTGAGCATTGCAGAACTTTCCGAAGAAGAATATGATGCAATCTATGAGACAGAGGAAGTAAAAGTAGATGCAGGTTATATACTTCTATGCCATGAAGGCTGCGGCATGTACAGCATACTAATCATAAATACGGATGATAAAGAGACCTATGGGACTGTCTGGTATTACGATCTTGCCAATGATGCAGGAATCTACCCCCTGATAAATCCGACGAATCATCGTACTATGAGTTTTCTGGACTGGCTTGAATATTATGTAGATAAAACACTTGAACTGGATGATTCTGATTATTTCAGCTATGGGGAACTGGCTGGAATGGCAGAATGATTCCGATCATATTCCGCGTATTCAAAACCGAAAGTCACCGCCTCTTTATCAAGGATATCCATGATTTGAAGAGTTTAACCTGTGGGCCTGAGAAACTCAGGCCCGCCAATTCTCTTTCCAATCTGTAAATTCTCCCCACAGTCCCCGTGGACATACTTCCTTCTTTTTTTGCCTCTTATTGACCTAAAATGTCATGAAGCGTCCTGGCATCCTTCAAAAACTGCTCTTCCGTATCTCCCATAACAAATTCCAGAAGCCCAAAACGATCGTTCTCTTTATCTACATGCTCCAAATATTGCTGCCACGCCCCTGTACCTTCCTTTAAAGGCCGGCGTACGCCATCTGGCCAATAATAGATATGCAGATTTAATACCCGGTCTCCCAGCAGATCCAGCCCATCCATCCGCTCTTTCATGGAAAGGGCCACAGTCGGCTGCCACAGACAGTAAAGGTTTTCATGGCTCACCTCTTTCAGAAAATCCATGGCAGACGCATTGGTATCCGTCAAAGTATTCCTATGCCATTCCATGGCCACTTTGATCCCTGCCTTCTTCGCCATCTCACAGATCAAAAAGGCTTCCTCTGCCAGTGCCTTCCGCTGCTCCTTGCCCACCTTTGCCGATGGCTCCGTTCCAGCCCAGATGCGGATCAGTGGGGCATGAAGGCTTTTTGCCGATATCAAAGAAGCTTCAAATACTTCTTTTGGATTCTCCTGCTGCCCCAAACGATAGTAAGAACCATACGCCGCAATCTGAAGCCCTGCTGCCCTGGTCTTCTCATAAAGGGCTTTTGCACCTGCTTCATCTGCCGGCATCACATGGGCATTCTCGGACCACTCCACAGCTTTTAAATCTGCTTCCTTACAAAGTCTTATGATATCTTCTACAGTCTTGTCACGAAATGTAACAGATACGATTCCAGGAATTATCATCTCTTCCTCCTACATCTCAAGGACATTCTGCCAGATGCCTTTATCTACCAGAATGCCTTGCTCCATATTTTCTTTCCTGGTCCACATCATACTCTCACCAGGATAGTATACAGGACGGCTCTCCATCTCAGTATGATCAGATCATAAAAGTCTAATTCTCGCCTTAAATATAGCATCTCATGCAGTGCATGTCAAGAAATGTAAAAGGGAGAAAGTTTTGGTGCTCCTTTTTCACAGCGATTTCCCCATGCATCGATAAGTTCTCCATTCCGGTAAACGCAGATAATCTCGCAGTGGTTAGGACAATGCCCGCAGTTTATTTCTCTCGTCTGAAATTCCATGTCTTCCACAGAAAAGTCAAAGGGACGTCTTAAACTGCTTCTTCCTGCAAGGATCGCAATTCCATAAGCTCCCATCAGATGCCCATTTTCATCGACCAGAATGTCACATCCCAATGCTTTTTTGAAAGCGTCTACAACACCTGCATTTTTGCTGACACCGCCCTGGAATACGACTGGGGATAGAATCTTTTTCCCTTTTCCAACATTATTCAAATAGTTGTTCGCAACAGCCTGACAAAGTCCTGCGATAATGTCTTCTTTGGAATGTCCCATTTGGATTTTATGAACCAGGTCCGATTCGGCAAAAACGGTGCATCTTGCGGCAATCTGTGTGGGATGGGAAGAACGGAGGGCAATCTGGCCGAACTCCTCCACATCCACACCGAGGCGCTTAGACTGACTGGATAAAAAAGCACCGGTTCCGGCTGCACATAAGGTATTCATGGCATAGTCTACAGCAACGCCGTGTTCTACCAGAATAATTTTAGAATCCTGACCACCGATTTCCAAAATTGTTCTTACATCCGGATGGAGTGTAGTAGTGCCGATGGCATGGGCAGTAATTTCATTTTTCACAATACCCGCATTAATCATGGCACCTACCAGTTTTCTGGCGCTTCCGGTAGTACCGGAAGATACAATCTGATAAGTTTCTTTGTCAAACTGCTCACTTAAAAGATGAAGCAGTTTTTTGGCAGCACCGATGGGATCACCTTCTGTCCAGATATAGGCGCTGGCTAAGATCTGGTTCCTGTCGTCTATGATTACACCTTTGGTGGATATGGAACCAATATCGATTCCAAGATATGCATTTTTCTTCATACTATTTCCTGCTTTCTCATTTGAATCATATCGTAAAAAGCTTCCAACCGTGTTTCCAATCCTGTATCACTGGTTTGAGAATCATAGGTAAGATACAGAACCGGGATTTTATAATCAGCATTTATATTTTGTAAAATCGGCATGATGTCGATTTCTGGTGTACATCCGGCAGATTTTACATGGATCATTCCATCGAATCCGTGGGAAGCATAATATTTGGCACCCCAAATATTGGCAGTAGAGGTGGGACCCATTTCATAGGTACAATATTCTTTAATGCCAGCACTTAAATTTTTTCCGTGATACCGGAGATTACGGTTGGTCACGCTCATAAAGCGATGGACTTCCACTCCCATGTCAGTCAGTTTTTGCTCCAGGTTATGGTTGGAAAATTCATCAACTGCGGTGAAGTATTCTCCTACAATGCCAACACGAAGAGGATTTGAAGGCTTATTGATTGGAATAGAGGCAAATTCTCTTTTGGCAGTCCGGTAAGCAGTTTCAATATCATGCAGGTTTTCTGCAGTTTCCATGGAGAGAAGAAACCGGCGCCATGCCTTTTTGTAGGAACCGTGCTGGAGTTCAAAACCACAGTTTTTATAATATTCCCCTTCTATTTCATCCAGACAGGTAAGCATTCGGATAGATTCGGCAGACACCCGTGCCAGCCTGGCGGCAGGAACTTTAGGGTTAATCCGATGGAGCGCCTTTAAGTAGTCTTTTGCTTTGCCAGTGGAATAGTCGGAAAGATTGATGAAGTCGAATTCATAGCCCAAACTCTTTAAAATTTCCCCTTGAAGTTCCCCATAGTATCCGAGACGGCAGATTCCGAAGGTCATGATGAGTGTGTCCGCACCAGCTTCCAGTGCGTCGATCATACTGCCCAGACTGCTCTTAAAAGGGGTGCAGACCGAATCCGGGCTGTATCGGGCGCCTATTTCCATGGTTTGTTTTGTCATGGGAGGCTGCAGGATGTATTCGGCTCCCAGTGCCTGTTCAACGAAATATTTGATGCAGAGGTTGTAGTTTCCAAAAATCGGGAAAGCCACCTTTTTCTTAGGAATTTCCATCAGACTGTTCCTTTCTTAAACCTTATAATATCTACAAAACTTTCCAACCTTGTTTCAATTCCGGCTGTGCCGCTCTGAGAATCCAGGACGAGATTCAATATGGGGATGTGAGAAAACTTTCTGGAAATGATTTCGTTTACCATGGAATCAGGACCACAGGGGAACGCACTGACCAGAATGATTCCGTCAATCTGGTCTTTGTGTATCTGAATATTTCCTGTAATTTCACGGCTCCATTCCCATTTCATGGTCGGAGAAACCTTCAGGGACTGCTTTAATGCTTCTTTTGTGTCGGCAATATCTGCACGAATGGGTGTGCATCCTAATTCCTTTAAATAGTCGATAATTGGTTTCCCAAAATAGGCATCTTCGATTAAATAACTGTGGGCGGCAATCATAATTTTGATATTGC
>JAUNGG010000022.1:0-7973 GCA_030524635.1 Lachnospiraceae bacterium | reverse complement strand
AAATAGGCATCTTCGATTAAATAACTGTGGGCGGCAATCATAATTTTGATATTGCTGGATTTATATAAAGCTTCTTCGGCCCTTAACTGCATCTGCAGGTGGCTAATTATAACGATGGAAATTTGAAAAAGAAATGGGCATTTCGGTGCCAGATGCCCAAAATAAGGCTAAATTCAGACATTTGGAGGTTAAATGCCTAAATTTTGGACATCGGCATGGCAAATGCCCATTGAAACAGAGCGGAAGAAAAACTAAAGTAATGACATAAATCTATTTGTGCAGGAGGTGAGGAATCTGAAAAAACTTCGTATTGCGCGAGACGGATATATTTTAATGTCTATCCTTTTTTATATCACTGGAGTTCTCTATATGGTGCTGCCGGAGGCATCACCTATGGCAGTGTGCATATGCAGCGGAATTATATTGATTGCCTATGGCATTATAAAGATCATAGGATATTTATCGGATGATCTGTTTTGCCTGGCTTTTCAATATGATTTGGGATGCGGATTGTTTTTAATTGTACTGGGGGTGATTGTCCTTTTCTGCAATTTGAGGGTCTGGCAGTACCTGCAGCCGGCTTTGGGAATGCTGATTCTGTTAGACGGGCTTATGACAATTCAGACATCAAAGGATTCAAAAAAGTTTGGTCTGGAAACCTGGCATTTCATTTTGATCTGCGCAATCGTTGCAGGAGCGTTGGGAGCAGTTGTGGTAATAAAAGCATTTTGGGGAGCCCCTTCACGCATTGTAAATGGCTGTGCCATTTTGGCAGAGGGTTTTATGAATCACTTGCTGGTAAAGAGTACAGTCATGATCATAAGCGGCCACTCACATCTGGAGGAAGGGCAACAAAATATGTAACATGCAGTAAGTGATGAAAAAGTACATAGGAGGTACAGTATGGACGTTACAACAACATTGAAAAAGTTTGGACTGGAGCAGGCATTAAATTATGTTTATAAGGAGCCGGAAAAAAATCTTCTGAAACTGATGGATTGGGCGGATAAATTTGCTGGTGAGGAATTTCTAACACCCAGAAAAATGGTAAGAGAAGCAATGACAGACCCGAATCATCCCTATTATCCGTTTATCCGCCGCCTGTTATATGATTTAGACCCTCATGTAATGAAGACTTCGGCGGTTAATTTCTTCATCAATGCGGCACTGGCAGGATGGCCGAAACAGGAAGCAGCTCGTAAAAAATATGGCTGCAATATTCCCTGGACGATCCTGTTGGATCCAACATCAGCCTGCAACCTGCATTGTACCGGATGCTGGGCGGCTGAATATGGCAATAAGCTGAATCTGACCTATGAAGAAATCGATAGTATTATTGAACAAGGAAAAAAACTGGGCATCTATATGTATATCTATACAGGAGGAGAACCGCTGGTGCGAAAATCAGACTTGATTCGCCTTTGTGAAAAACATAATGACTGCATCTTTTTATGCTTTACCAATGCCACCTTGATTGATGAAGCGTTTGCAGATGAGATGCTGCGTGTAGGGAATTTTGTTCCGGCAATTTCATTGGAAGGGTTTGAGATGGCTACGGACGGAAGGCGCGGAGACGGAGTATATAAGAAGGTCATGTCAGCTATCGAACTGCTGCGCAGAAAGAAACTGCTGTATGGCATTTCTGCCTGTTATACCAGTGCGAATTTCGATTCTATCACATCAGAAGCCTTTTATGACAAGCTGATTGAAATGGGCGTGTATTTTATCTGGTATTTCCATTATATGCCGGTAGGAAATGACGCTTCTCCGGAGTTAATGCCTACGCCGGAGCAGAGGAGAATGACTTATGAGCGAATCCGCCATTACCGCGCCACAAAACCGCTTTTTGCCATGGATTTCCAGAACGATGCAGAATATGTAGGCGGCTGTATCGCCGGCGGGCGCCGTTACTTACATATCAATGCAAACGGAGATATCGACCCTTGCGTATTTATCCATTATTCCGATTCCAACATTCGGGAAAAGACGCTTCTGGAGGCGCTGCAGTCTCCGATGATGATGGCATATTATACGAGACAGCCATTTAACGAAAATATGCTCCGTCCTTGCCCTATGCTGGAGAATCCGGAGAAGTTAAGAGAGATGGTGGCAGAGTCCGGAGCCCATTCTACGGATTTACAGTCGCCGGAGTCAGCAGACCATCTGTGTGCAAAGTGTGATTCCTATGCTGCCTGCTGGAAGCCGGTGGCAGATGAACTGTGGCAGGCCAGCGAGACGGCAAAGATGAATGAAGGATGATTTCAGACTGCCGTAGCTTTTTCGGAAAACTACGGCAGTTTTGCATACTTTACATATATTGAGGAGAACTTGAAATGGCAGTAGCGATTGTAACCGATAGCAACAGTGGAATTTTGGGGAATGAAGAATGGGAAAAAGAAGCATATGTGATTCCTATGCCGGTGCTCTTAGATGGCAGAACCTATTATGAGGGGCAGAATATGTCTCATGAGCAGTTTTATCGTCTTTTGGCAGAGCATAAGCCGATTTCCACATCACAGCCTGCTCCGGCAGATATACTGGAAATTTGGGAAAAGGTTCTGGAGTCCGGATATGAAGAAATCGTTTATGTTCCAATGTCAAGTGGTCTCAGCAGCTCCTTTCAGACAGCAAAAATGCTGGCAGATGAATATGGCGGGAAAGTTCAAGTAGTTGATAATCATCGCATTTCTGTGACGCAGAAACAGTCTGTCAAGGATGCGCTTTGGCTTGCAGAGGAAGGATGTACGGCAGAAGAAATTCGGAAAGAACTGGAAAAGACGGCCTATGATTCCATAATCTATGTAGGTGTGGAAACCTTGGAATATCTGAAAAAGGGTGGCCGGATTACGCCTGCTGCTGCGGCAATGGGAACCCTTCTGAGTTTAAAACCTCTTCTCAAGATTCAGGGTGAGAAATTAGATGCATATGCAAAAGTAAGAGGCAGCAGAGCATGCAAAAAACGGCTGATTGAAGAGATGCGAAAGAGTGCGGATAATTTTCAAAAGCAAGGAATCGAAATTTCCATTGGTGCAGCAGGCAGTTTCCCTGATAGAGAGGATGATTGGGAATGGTTGGAAATGGTAAAAGGGGGTTTCCCTGGTGAAGAAATCCATTATGATCCGCTGACCCTCAGTATTGGCTGTCATGTGGGACCAGGAGCCTTTGGAATGGGAATCAGCCGGAAACTAGGGTAGAAAAATACAGCTTTTCAAACCGATGAGAGAGGAGAAAGCATTTCATGAGGCATTCTTGGTTTCGAGCGGTACTGCGCCGGAGGATTTTTGTGATTGTTCTGCTGTTTTTGCAGATTGTATTCATATGGTCTGTATTTAAGCATGAGAGCGAGTTTACTATCCTGTTAGCGAACCTGTTAAAACTGGTAAGCCTTATGGCAGTGCTTTATGTAATTTCCACGAAAGGCAAGGGTTCTAACAAGGTGGCATGGGTCTTTTTAATGCTGGCATTTCCCGTGGTAGGCGGTCCCCTTTATTTGTTGTACCATTTCCAGGCTTCCACAAAGAGGTTTCAAAAAAGTGTCTCTGATATTACAAAATGGAGCCAGAAACTTTATATGCTTCCTGGCAGTGCAATGGAAACACGGATAAAGGCTGAAATGCCTAATCTGCCTCAAATCCGTTATTTGCAGGAATATGCCGGATTCCCCATATATGACAGTACAAAAACACAATATTTCTCTCCTGGAGAAGAGTTTTTGGCTCCTTTTTTAGAATGGCTTAAGAAGGCGCAAAAGTATATCTTTATGGAGTATTTCATTGTGCAGGAAGGCAGCATGTGGAATCAGATTCTCGAAATCTTAAAGGAGAAAGCGGCACAAGGAGTTGACGTGCGGATTATTTATGATGATATCGGCTGTTTCCTGACGCTGCCGAAAAACTATGCATCAATACTTGCACAATACGGAATCAAGTGTCAGGTATTTAATCCGTTCCGGCCAGTTTTATCAGCGGTACAGAACAACCGGGATCATAGGAAGATCACTTCGATTGACGGCAAAGTAGCGTTTACCGGTGGCTTGAATATGGCGGATGAATATATCAATGCAGTGCCGAAGTATGGATATTGGAAAGATGCTGTGCTGATGGTAGAAGGGAAAGCAGCATGGAGCATGACGCTTATGTTCCTGGAAATGTGGGCCTTATGCTCCAAGATGCAGGAAGCACTGGAACCATTTTATCCATGGAATGAGAATATGTGTGCTGCCGAGGAAGAAGGTTTTGTACAGCCTTATGCTGATAGTCCATTAGATGATGAAAATGTGGGAGAGCACGTATATATGCAGATATTAAATGGTGCAAAGCAGTATGTATATATTACTACCCCATATCTGATCATCGATGACAGCATGGTATCAGCCTTATGTCTTGCGGCAAAAAGTGGAGTTGATGTCAGAATTATTACGCCTCATGTCTGGGATAAATGGCTGATTCATGTAACGACCCGCTCTTTCTACCGGGATTTGATTTTGGGAGGCGTGAAGATTTACGAGTATTCCGAAGGATTTATTCACTCAAAGACGTTTGTGTCAGATGATCGTGTAGCAGCTGTTGGCAGTATCAATCTGGATTTTCGGAGTCTGTACCTGCATTTTGAATGTGGAGTATGCATGTATGGCAGCAAAGCGGTCACGGAAGTGAAGGAGGACTTTTTAAAGACACTGGAACATTGCCATTCCATTACATTAGAAGAATGCCAGGAAAATCTGATAACGAGGGTATTTCAGAGTTTCCTGCGTATGTTTGCGCCGCTGATGTGAGAAGACAGATAAAAGCGGCTTTAAGTTATTGTATTTGGTTTTACAGATTTTAAAAAGGCCTGCTTGCCGGTACCGGCGAACAGATCGCAGATTCGTTCCATGGCCTTCAGGAGATCGTAGTCCATGGAGTGATCCATCCAGTCAAGAATGGTTCCGACCAGGGTACATTTGTAGAATCGGATTAAAAGCTCTTTGTCTTCTTTGCGTAAAGACAGATCGTCAGTAACCGTATTGACATACTCTTTTACAATATAAAGACATAAGCGTTCCAGTTCTTTTAAAAAGATTTCCCGGTGGACAGAACGGTAGATGTGGAGAAGAGCCTTTTTCTGTTTTGCTCCGCTCTCCACAAACGGCGTGATGCAGTCAAGGGGAGAACCAAAACGACTGTACTGCTGAATGATGTGGTCGATCTCATCCTTGAAAGAATATTCCAGAAGCTCAGGGATGTCATGAAAATGGTAATAAAATGTATTGCGGTTGATCAGGCATCGGGTAACGATATCTTTTACCGTAATCTGATTGTATGATTTTTCGTTTAATAATTGCCAGAATGCGGATACGATGGCAGTTTTGGTTCGATTCATAGGTATCAACTCACTTTTCTGAATATAGTGCAAGCATATCATAAAATGATGGGTTTTACAATGTGGCTTTTTCGGGAAGCTTGTTTTATTTTTATTAGGCGGTGATTCTTTTTGGAAAAGAAAGGAAGGAAACAGACGGTTATCAGTCTGCTCACGGTGACGTTTTTTTTTCTGTTGATTGCCCTAGTTTTTCGGGATGATTATTTGGCGATCGCAGAGGGAATTCTTTCGATCTCGCCGGTGGGAGTAATTCTTCTTTTTATCATGGGTGCAGGATATCAGTTATTGGATGCAGCAGCATATTTTTCATTGCTTCGCAGCGCATTTCCGGAGATTCGGTTCCATCAGGGGGCAGCGGTGGTGTTTTTGGGTGTGTTTGCCAATGTTGCTACATTTTCTGCCGGAACAATACCGATGCAGAGCTATTATCTGTACCGCTGTGGGATGGTGCTGGGAACAGGTGTGGGACTGGCGATTCTGGAGTATGTTTTTCACAAAGCGGCAGTTCTTCTTTATGCTGTAGTGATGGCGGCAGTTTACAGGGGCTGGTTGGGAGAAATATTTGCACAGTCAAAGCAGTATCTGATGATTGGCTGTGCAGTATGTGCGCTTATTATCGTTTTTCTGATTCTTATCTGTACCTGGAACCGAATCTTTAGGCTGGCGCTCTGGGTTATCGGAAAATTGCCATCCACAGGAAAGTGGACGGAAAGGAAAAATATATGGAGTACAAATCTGGAAGCGCTTTATAAAGAAGCGCAGCAGCTTCTACATAACCGTTCCTGTCGGAGAAAGGTACTGCTTTTAAATTTGGTAAAATTGTGCTGGATGTACAGTATTCCATTTTTATGTATTCGTCTGCTGGGCAGGGAGGAAATCTCGTTCTGGCAGGTGCAGGCATTGTCCGCCATGATGATGCTTTTGGTGGGGGCGCTTCCGAATGTGGCAGGTATGGGACCAGCAGAATTTGCATTTCTTTTGGTGTTTTCTCCGTATATCGGGCATATTACAGCGTCATCGGCGATGATTTTATACCGTCTGTCCACATATTTTCTTCCGTTTCTTATTAGTATTATTGTATTTTTTAAGACTCAGAAGCAGATGCTTACCAGGAAGTAAATGGAAAAAAGATACCCTCTGTTGTCTGACAGGAATGTCAGAGAACAGAGGGATTTATTTTGGAAATGCTCATTGTGGTGACACTGAGAAAATTAGTGCAGAACGTGGAGCCATACGCATTTGTGGAATATCAAAATGGATTTGGACAATTTGGCTCTTGTGTCCCAAAATGTAATAAATTGCGGCAAAAGAGAAAGCCGCCGTACAGGCTTTTTTCCCATACGGCGGTATCTCCTTTCCCGCTGGTTGTTTGTCTTTGAAGCACCGGTAGATTTACTTTTTTCCTCTGCCTTGTCATTAACTGCTTAACAATCGCCGGCATAATATGAAACAACTGCCATGTAATCTCTAGGCTCATCAAAAGTTAATGAGAGTGGCAGGCATTTACCGTTTTTTTGATACTGTTTCTCCATTTCCTGCTGAATTCGATATTGTTTTGTTATGTTCGTTTTTTGGCCGTTCGGAGAAAGTACCATAACACGGCCATGGCATTGATTTACCGTTTCCAAAAAGCCATTTAAATTCAAAATATTTACCTTTATCATAACGCGCACCTCCTGATAACTTCTTATCTGCGGTTATTATTATATCGCCTATGATGTAAGCATAATATCTTTATTCTGCCACTTTTTATCACTATTCTGCCATTTTCGGCGGTATTGCAATGGCGTGCACCCTGTAGATTCACGAAAAGTTTTTCCAAAATAACTGGCGTTTCCTAATCCACAAGCATATCCGATTTCTGTTATTGGCATTTGGGTGTCTGCTAACATTTGGCGGGCTGCTTGTATCCGATAACTCTTTATGTACTCAATCGGTGTCATATGTAAATGATTTTGGAAGACCCTGTAACACTCCCTTTCGCTTAAAAAGGCAATTTCGGCAAGTTCTGGGATAGAAATTTTTTCGGAATAATGCTCATGTATGTATACCATCATCGTTTTCACTTTATCGACTGTCCTATTAACGAATTGCGGTTTATTTTGAAGTATGGGAATACATAGTTTGAACAGCCGCACCCATATCTGCGACAGCGCTTCTCTTATATTTATTTCATAGCCCAATTCATCTTCTGATAATAAAAATGCCTTGTGAATTAAATTGATAATAGCAGCTTGTTCTGACTCACTTGGACTTAACACGATCATTTCTATCTGAGAAGATGTAATAATCGGCATAATGTACTTTTGCTCAATAACGCTTCTGTGGTTCCCAGCTAGTAATTTAGGCTCAAAAATATGCAATAGTTGTACATTTTTCTCACTGTGTGTCTGAATTTCTGTCATGTGCAATACATTAGAATTAACCATACCAGCTGAACCAGCAGGAAACACTATGGTTCTATTAGGTGTATGGTATTTTAACTTACCACTTTCTATGTAAAACAACTCGATAGCGTTATGCCAATGCCACGGCGCAAAAGGCTCACGGAAATAGTCTAGTGTGCCGTATCATTGATAAATAGTTAAATATTACTGGCTTATCAAGTCGTT
>JAUNGG010000077.1 GCA_030524635.1 Lachnospiraceae bacterium | reverse complement strand
CAGAAAGCTTGATTTTAAAGCATTCTACGGATTTTTGCTGTCAAAGATGGGAATATATATCGTTATAAAATGGCTGCAATAAAGTATTCAATACTCCCTGTATACTTCGCTCCTCTACCGGAATTACCAGATTCGGCTCATGGATATGCTCCAGGTAATGAGCATCTGAGTTGCTGATGATCCGGCATTGCTCCAAGTAAGGATGCTCCTTCTTCAGTCCATGCAGCTTCTTTAGATCCTTCACCTCAGCGGTGGTAAACTGGCTGTCCGGCGGGATAAAGCCTAAGTTGGCGATGAGACTGTTGGCAGTCTTATCTACATGGGCTGGAAACATAACTCCATCGTAAGAACGGACCAATTCCCATAAGCCGTCAAAGGAAATGTCGGCGGCATTGATCAGAAGATTGGGGACGGTTCCGCAGATATGGTCCTCCAGATCGTAGATCAGCTGTCTGCCGAAAATGGCCTCCTTATTTGGAAATGGGATCAGCCGGTCATAGACGTAGGAGTCAAAGTCCATGGCTGCCTCCAGAGTGGGAAAGAGGCAGACGGCATGAACCTCCTCAGAAGTGTTGATCTCCATGCCGGGAATCGCCAGCACACCGTATTCTGCAGCAGCCGCCATCACAGCAGGGCAGTTTTTGCAGGAATTGTGGTCAGTGACGGCGATCACATCCAGGCCCAAAAGGGCAGCCATCCCCACGATGTTGGCGGGAGTCATGTCGTCATCGCCGCAGGGGGACAGGCAGGAATGAAGATGTAAGTCATAGGTAAGGTTTATCATAACAATTCTCCAGGCATGAAATTTATAAGCAGTGCATCGGCTGCATTATGTGAAAGCTTATGCACCGGTCAGCCGCTGATGAATGGCCAGGGCTGCATCAAAGATGGGAAGCTCCGTTTCCATCACGGCGATTCCCTGCATCTTTGCCTTCGTCAGGGCTGTTTCGTCCAGATGGGCGCCTTCTGCCATGATTACGCAGGCGGCGTCTGACAGAGATGCCACTGCCAGGGTATTCATATTGCCCATTACCGTGACCCAGGCACAGCCTGCCGGGGCCTTGCTCATGGCGATGCTTAACAGGTCACAGCAGAACAGCTTGCTGATCTCACGGTCCATGTCATCGCCTTCATTTATCTGCTTTAATAATCCGCTGTCCCATAATTCCTGAACGGTCATAGATCCATCCTCCTAGTTCTTTTTTACGTTCTAATCCTCTTCGTCTCTCCGGTCCAGAAGACTCATCTCATCAGAGATCCGCTGGATATATTCTTTTAAGATCCGAAGGGTTTCCTTGCCGCCCTTGTCGCCCTCTGCCAGGTCATCTGCCAGAATGGAAACCTCCTCGGACAGGTTGTGCAGGTTTTCTCTTAAATAGTAAACGCAGTCAGTTTCCTTTGCATCGCCGCGGACAATATCTTCTGCCAGTGCCTTGCAGGTAGGGGCGCCGCAGGAGCCGCAGTCCAGACCGGGCAGCTTTTTGCACAGACGTTCTACCTGGTTTAAGCGGGTGAAGCTTTCCATCATATTGGTGCCCAGCCGGAAGACCGGTTCGTACTGCACTCCTGTGGTCCAGGGGATGACCTCCTCTGCTTCATGGGTCATATGGGTACGGGCCACCGGCATGTAGCGGCGGAGGCGTTTCAGCTTTGTTTCCGCCACATAAGGGTTTTCTACAGTTAGGATACCGCCAACACAGCCGCCGTTGCAGGCGTTCAGCTCGATAAATTCCAGATTGGTAAACTTCTGGTCCTCCAGATCCTCCAGCACCCGGATCACATTTTCAATGCCATCGGCGGCCAGGTAGTTTTCTGACAGCAAGCCGCTGGATTCGCCGCCGCTGCGGCCCCAGCTGATGCCGATCTTGCCGGAGGTTCCGATCTCCGGGTAGTCGCTGCCCACTGCCTTCATCCGGGACAGAAGCTGGGGATAAACATCCTTGATGGCAAGGACCCCATCGATCTGGCTGGATTCATTGCCAAGAGGAGAGCGGACGTAGGTAACCTTGGAGGGGCAGGGGGAGATAAAGAAGATGCCGATCTTCTCCCTGGAAAGCCCTGTCTTTTTCATGGCCCGCTGTGCAGCCAGCATGGCAGCGATCTCTACCGGCGGGTTGAGGGGCAGCATGTGGGGGATCAGATTCGGGAAACGGACCCGGATCAGACGCACCACAGAGGGGCAGGCTGTGCTGATAATGGGAAGCTGGTCCTTGTGTTCTGCGATATAGGCTCTGGTCGCTTCCGAAACCAGCTCGGCAGCGGCGCTCACCTCAAATACATCATCAAAGCCCATAAGCAGCAGTGCATTCAGTACGATATTCACATCGTCCAGATTATTAAACTGGCTGTAAAGGCTGGGGGGCGGAAGAGCAACGGTATATTCATACTTCCGCATCTCATCCAGTTTGTCATAAATGGCATACTTGGCGTGATGGGGACAGACCCGGATGCATTCTCCGCAGTCAATGCAGAATTTGCTGTTGATCAGAGCCTTGCCGTTCCGCACACGGATGGCTTCGGTAGGGCACCGCTTGATGCAGTTGATGCAGCCCTTGCATAATTCTGGGTCCAGGCGGACAGAATGATAAAATTTATCCATTAAATATTCACCACCATTGTTATTTTCGTTCCCACACCGATTCTGGTGTCTATATCCATAGAATCGGTGTAATTTTTCATGTTAGGCAGTCCCATGCCGGCGCCGAAGCCCAGAGAGCGGACCTCATCCGGTGCGGTGGAATAGCCGGCCTTCATGGCAAGCTCCACGTCAGGGATGCCGGGGCCTACGTCATCCAGGATCATAATGATCTTCTCCGGTGTGATCTCAACCCGGATCTCGCCGCCCTTTGCATGGATCACCATGTTGATCTCTCCCTCGTACATGGCGATGGCAACCTTGCGGACGGCCTCCGGGCTGACACCCATTTGTTTTAATTTTCGTTTTACATCGCTGCTGGCTTCCCCGGCGCGGGTAAAGTCATCCGGCGATATCTCATAGGTCAGGCGGATGGCATCATCCATCAAATGGCACCTCCTCTCAATCCGGCAGCGTAAAGCATGCCGCAGGCAGAAAACATACGATGTCCGGTGGCAAGAACGACCAGCCCACGCTCCGCAGCCATCTCAATGATGGAATCATCCGGCTTTTTGCCGCGGACGAAAACCAGACAGACGATATCCAGCATCTCTGCGGTGCGGATCACCTGAGGGTTGCACAGGCCGGTGAGAAGGACGGAGTGATCCTTGGAAAATGCGAGAACATCGCTCATCATATCGGAGCCGCAGGCAGAGCGTACCTCCTGGTCCAAAAGGTCTTCGCCAGTGAGAATCCTGGCTTTTAATGTGTCTTTCACGTCTCTAACTGTCATACGCTAAATCTCCTTTGATTTCTTATAGAACTGCCCGTTTCTGTATCAGAATCGGGAAAGATTTTGGTTGGCATCTTTCGCAGCCTGCCAGAGGCTTTCTTATGGGGTTTTATCGGCTGAAACGATAAAAATGGCTTCGCAAGCCGCGCCTGCTGTAAGATGGCAGAAAACATCAGGCTGCAGATCCGATACCGGCTGCGAAGCGCAAAAAATCCTGGAATCAATGGTTATATATTTAAGATACCATTTGAAATCAGAATAATCAACCATAAGTTTTGTTAGTTTTTTCACAAAAATGAAATAAATATAAGTTTTTTTTGTGCAAAACAGAAAACTGACTTCCGGCATTTCTGTTGCACAGAAATGCAGCATGGGAATACTTTTGTTCCCAGCCTGAATATTGTCTTTCATAAAATCGACAAAATATTTCTGTTTACTTTTTCACAAAACTTCAAATAGTATAGATTTTTTTGAAAATACATGTTAGAATGTAGATACATTGCACAATGCACAACCGCGCCTGCAGCTTAATGTATCCATGGCATTGAGGTCAGGGCGTCCACATGTTTGTGGGAACGAAATGAGGAGGTAACGTAATGGCTTGCAAAAAACAAACAGTTCCGTTTTCCGGGACGAAAGAGCAGGAAGAAGCTTTGAAAAAAGTTATTCTTGAACTCAAGGACACCCAGGGAGCCCTGATGCCGATTATGCAGAAGGCTCAGGACATCTATGGCTATCTTCCGATAGAAGTTCAGACCATAATTTCTGACGAAACAGGGATTCCACTGGAAAAGATTTATGGAGTGGCAACCTTCTATTCACAGTTTGCGCTGCAGCCGAAGGGCAAGTATAAGATTTCTGTCTGTCTCGGTACGGCATGCTATGTAAAGGGTTCTGGCAATATTTTCTCCAAGCTGGAAGAACTGCTGGGAATCACCAATGGAGAATGTACTCCGGATGGAAAGTTCTCCCTGGATTCCTGCCGGTGCGTCGGCGCCTGCGGTCTGGCTCCCGTTATGATGATCAATGGTGAGGTATACGGCAGACTGGTACCGGAGGATATCCCTGGAATCCTGGCTAAGTACAATTAGCCTATGATGCCGGAGATTTCCCTGAATGTATTAGATGTAACGGAGAATTCCACCCGGGCGGGTGCGAAGCTGGTATCCATCCTGATTCAGGCGGACCATAAATCAGACACGCTGACCATCCGGATCGAAGATGACGGATGCGGCATGACGCCGGAACAGGTGGCTCAGGTAACAGACCCATTTTTCACCACCAGGACCACCAGAAAGGTGGGGCTTGGCATTCCTTTCTATAAATATGCAGCGGAGAGTACAGGAGGAAGCTTTTCCATCGACTCTCAGGTGGGAGTGGGAACTGTGGTGACGGCTGTGTTCGGGCTGTCCCATATTGACCGGATGCCTTTGGGAGATATTACCAGCACCATCCACACTTTAATCGTGTATCATCCGGAAACCGATTTTGTCTATACCTATCAGGTGGATGAGAGATCCTTTACTTTAGATACCAGGGAGTTCAGAGAAATTCTGGGAGATGTTCCCTTTTCCGAGCCGGAGGTTTCCCAGTACATAATGGAGTATTTGACAGAGAACAAATGTGACGTGGATCAGGGAGCAGTGCTGTAAAACACGCACAAGATTGGAGGAAAACATGAAAACTCTTGCTGAATTAAAAGCAATTCGGGAAAAGATGCAGAATCAGGTTGGTCTTCGTGCAGAGGATCACAGTCATACCAGAGTTGTGGTTGGTATGGCAACCTGCGGAATCGCCGCAGGGGCAAGACCGGTTCTGACTAAGCTTTCCCAGGAAGTCCAGGAAAGAGGACTTACGGATAAGATCGCAGTAACCCAGACCGGATGCATCGGTTTATGCCAGTATGAGCCGATCGTAGAGGTTATGATTCCAGGTGAGCCGAAGGTAACTTATGTCCGCATGAATCCGGAGAAGGCAGTTGAGATCGTAAACCGCCATCTGGTAGGCGGCCATGTGGTAGATGAGTACACCCTTGGCTCTACCGATATGAAATAAGGAGGAAGACAGATATGTATCGTTCACATGTACTGGTTTGCGGCGGAACTGGTTGTACTTCCTCCGGAAGCCCACAGATTATTGAAAGATTAAAAGAAGAGATCGAAAGACAGGGTCTGCAGGATGAGGTTGCGGTGATCCAGACCGGATGCCATGGCTTATGTGCATTAGGCCCTATTATGATCGTATATCCGGATGCCAGCTTTTACTCCATGGTAAAGGTTGAGGATATTCCGGAGATCGTTTCTGAGCACCTGTTAAAGGGACGTGTGGTTACCCGCCTTCTGTATGATGAGACGGTAACTGCAGGCGGCGTAAAGGCGCTGATCGACACCGATTTCTATAAGAAGCAGCATCGTGTTGCCTTGAGAAACTGCGGCGTGATCAACCCGGAGGTGATCGACGAGTATATTGGAACCGGCGGCTACGAGGCTCTGGGCAAGGTGCTGACTGAGATGACCCCGGACGATGTGATCCAGACCCTTTTGGATTCCGGCCTCCGCGGAAGAGGCGGCGGCGGCTTCCCTACCGGCTTAAAGTGGAAATTAGCAAAGCAGAATGATGCAGATCAGAAGTATGTCTGTTGTAATGCAGACGAGGGCGACCCAGGTGCATTTATGGACCGTTCCGTTCTGGAGGGTGATCCTCACGTTGTACTGGAGGCTATGGCGATCGCAGGCTATGCCATTGGAGCAAACCAGGGCTACATCTACGTTCGTGCAGAGTACCCGATCGCAGTTGAGCGTCTGAAGATCGCAATCGAGCAGGCAAGAGAGTACAATTTATTAGGCAAGGATATCTTCGGAACCGGATTTGATTTCGATATCGACCTGCGTTTAGGTGCAGGCGCGTTCGTATGCGGTGAGGAGACTGCTCTTATGACCTCCATCGAGGGCAAGAGAGGCGAACCTCGTCCACGTCCTCCGTTCCCGGCTCAGAAGGGCTTATTTGGAAAGCCAACTATCTTAAATAACGTAGAGACCTATGCCAATATTCCGCAGATCATCTTAAATGGTGCAGACTGGTTTGCATCTATGGGTACAGAAAAGTCCAAGGGAACCAAGGTATTCGCTCTGGGCGGAAAGATCCACAATACCGGTCTGGTAGAGATCCCAATGGGAACCACCCTCCGGGAGGTAATCGAGGAGATCGGCGGCGGTATCCCCAACGGCAAGAAATTTAAGGCGGCTCAGACCGGCGGTCCTTCCGGCGGATGTATCCCGGCAGAGCATTTTGATATTCCCATCGATTATGACAACCTGATTTCCATCGGTTCTATGATGGGCTCCGGCGGTCTGATCGTTATGGATGAAGATGACTGTATGGTAGATATTGCCAAGTTCTTCTTGGAGTTCACCGTGGAAGAGTCCTGCGGTAAGTGTACGCCATGCCGTGTTGGTACCAGACGTATGCTGGAGATCCTGACCAAGATCACCAAGGGCCAGGCTACCATGGAAGATTTAGATAAGTTGGAAGAGCTTTGCTACTATATTAAGAACAACTCCCTCTGCGGTCTAGGACAGACTGCTCCGAACCCGGTGCTTTCCACTCTGCGTTATTTCCGCGGTGAGTACGAGGCGCACATCAAGGAGAAGAGGTGTCCAGCAGGCGTATGTAAGGCTCTGCTGTCCTATGTGATTGACCGTGACAAGTGCCGTGGATGTACTCTGTGTGCGAGAACCTGTCCGGCAGGCGCAATTATTGGTTCTGTTAAGAATCCGCATATCATCGATACCGAGAAGTGCGTGAAGTGCGGCGCTTGTATGGAGAAGTGTAAGTTCGGCGCAATTTACAAGAAATAAGGGAGGGAAGAACAGATGGAGAATGTTACAATTAAAATCAACGGCATGGAAGTTTCTGCTCCAAAGGGTTCCACCATCCTGGAGGCAGCCAGACTGGCCCACATTGAGATCCCAACCCTGTGCTTTTTAAAGGAGATCAATGAGATCGGCGCCTGCCGTGTCTGTGTAGTAGAAGTAAAGGGCGCAAGAAGCCTGGTGGCTTCCTGTGTATACCCGATCAATGAAGGTATGGAAGTATGGACCAATACCCCTAAGGTACTGGATTCCAGAAAGAAAACCGTTCAGTTATTATTATCCAACCATGAGAGAAAGTGCTTATCCTGTGTGAGAAGCGGCAACTGCGAGCTCCAGCAGCTGGCAAGAGAGCTGGGTGTAGAGGATGAAGGCTACTATGACGGCGCAAAGACCCCGTCCTGCATCGATGACTCCGCCGCCCATATGATCCGCGATAACTCCAAGTGCGTACTGTGCCGCCGCTGTGTGGCAGTCTGTGAGCACGTTCAGGGCATCGGCGTAATCGGTGCCAATGAGAGAGGCTTCCGCACCAATATCGGTTCTGCCTTTGAGATGGGACTGGGCGAGACCTCCTGTGTATCCTGCGGACAGTGTATCGCAGTATGTCCTACCGGCGCATTGACAGAGAAATCCTGCATCGATGATGTGCTGGCAGCCATTCATGACCCGTCCAAGCATGTGATCGTACAGACCGCTCCGGCCGTTCGCGCCGGCTTAGGCGAGGAATTCGGCTACCCGATCGGAACTGACGTGGAAGGTAAGATGGCAGCAGCCCTGCGCCGCATCGGATTTGATAAGGTATTCGACACCAACTTCAGTGCCGACTTAACCATTATGGAAGAGGCAAACGAGTTCGTTCAGCGTGTACAGAACGGCGGTGTGCTCCCGATGATTACCTCCTGTTCTCCAGGCTGGGTAAAATACTGTGAGCACTACTTCCCGGATATGACCGAGAACTTATCCTCCTGTAAGTCCCCGCAGCAGATGTTCGGCGCAATCGCAAAGAGCTACTATGCTGAGAAGATGGGCATCGACCCCAAGGATATCGTATCCGTATCTGTAATGCCATGTACTGCAAAGAAGTTCGAGATCGGACGTCCTGACGAGGATGCTTCCGGTTATCCGGATGTAGATTACACTATGACCACCAGAGAACTGGCACGGCTGATCAAGAAGGTAGGCTTACGCTTCACCGAGCTTCCAGATGAGCAGTTTGATGCACCGTTAGGACTGGGCACCGGCGCAGCTGTGATCTTCGGTGCAACCGGCGGTGTTATGGAGGCAGCCTTGAGAACCGCAGTGGAGACACTGACCGGAGAGGAGCTTCCAAGTGTAGACTTTACCGAGGTAAGAGGAACGGAAGGTATCAAGGAGGCTACCTACAATGTAGCCGGAATGGATGTTAAGGTTGCTGTGGCTTCCGGCCTTGGCAATGCAAGAAAGCTTCTGAATATGGTAAAGAATGGTGAGGCTGATTATCACTTCATCGAGATCATGGGATGCCCAGGCGGCTGTGTAAACGGCGGCGGACAGCCTCAGCAGCCAGGCCATGTGCGCAACACCACGGATATCCGCGGCCTGCGTGCAAAGGTTCTGTATGATCTGGATAAGAATAATCCAATCCGGAAGTCTCATGAGAATCCGGCGATCAAGGAGCTGTATGCTACCTACCTTGGCCAGCCTGGAAGCGAGAAGGCGCACCATCTGCTGCATACCACTTATGTGAAGAGAAGTGTGAATTAGAAGCAGAGAGATCGATATAAGAGAAAGAAATGAAGACAGGCCCCGCCTGGTGAGTAACATCACCGGGCGGGGCCTGTCGTTATGGTGAAATAATTATTTGTGGCTGCTGATCGTGACGAATGAAGGTGACTACAAACCAGTAAATTGGGAAGATATTGTAGAAATGTTTGGGTTGTTTGGGTTGTGGAAAAAGGTTATAATAGATCCATAAATAGAATCGCCTACAGCAAAAAGGATGGGAAGAAAAGGCATGAGTGCAGGGTTGAGGTGCTGCGGGACAGGTTGGCGTGAATAATAAAAGATAAGAGGCGGGATGCATGTTCGGATCAGAATGTGCACCCGCCTCTTTTCAGTAAGCGGATAAATAACCCACCGTTAAAAGGGTGAATACTAAGGAAAGCCAGAATAAACATGGGAATCAAAAGAATAGAAAATAAAACGCATAAGGATTGACAGAAGCAGGTCTACTATGATAGACTTAAAGAAGAAAAGGACTATTGCAATAGACCTATGATAGAAGGCCAAAGCAAAAGAAATAAGGATTGGAGGAAGGAATGTGAGAGAGCAAGCAGAATATCTGAAATCCCATGACAGAAAGGAGCACCACCTGTTTGACAGCGAATACCGCTTTATGAAGCTGGTATGGGAGCATGAGCCGGTGCGGTCCATGGAGCTGGCCCGGATGTGCCTGGAGGAGTTGGGCTGGAAAAAGTCCACCTGCTTTACCGTATTAAAGAAACTGGCGGAGCGTGGCTTTGTAAAAAATGAACAGGCGGTAGTGACAGCACAGATCAAAGAGGATGAGGTGCAGCGGCAGGAGAGTAAAGCGGTGGTGGATAAAAGCTTTTCTGGTTCCCTGCCTGCATTTGTGACTGCCTTTTTGTCGGAACGGAAATTGACAAGGGAAGAGGCGGAGGAGATCCGGGAGATGATCGAGAAGGCGGTTGAGAGGTGAGGAAAATATGATGACAGAAATGGTGATCCGAGTCTTCAATATGAGTTTTGCAGCAGGCTGTACCGCCTGCCTGGTGATCCTGCTGCGGTGGCTGTTTCGTCGGCTGCCCAAGGGATACTCCTATGCACTGTGGCTGGCTGTGCTGTTTCGCTTCCTGTGTCCTTTTGTGATCCATGGGCCGGTAAGTCTCCTTCCGGTCAATCCGGAGCCGGT
The DNA here is from genome assembly GCA_030524635.1 of Lachnospiraceae bacterium. GTDB lineage: Bacteria > Bacillota > Clostridia > Lachnospirales > Lachnospiraceae > Caccovicinus. The sequence goes on along the minus strand of JAUNGG010000077.1, from coordinate 1,176 downwards.
CCGGCAGGAGATCGTATATCAGGCAGAGCCTGAGATCCAGACTGGGGTGATCTGGGTGGACCGGGCGGTAAATGGCTCGGTGATGGAATCGCTGGCGCCGGAATCACCGGTACAGTCGGTTAATCCCATCCAGGTGGTGCTTGCATTGGCTGGGGCAGTCTGGGTGGTTGGAATGGCCGCCTTTTTCCTGTATCATCTGGTGCAGTATGGGATACTTAAGAGAAGGCTTTCCACGGCAGTTATGATGCCGGAATACGAAGAGATGGCAGGCGGGCAGGCAGCCGGAAAGCAGGATAATGGAAAGACCTCGAAAAGGCGGATTCCGGTTCGGGTTTCTGACCGGATCGATGGGGCTTTTGTGCTTGGAATTATTCATCCGGTCATTTATCTTCCCGCTGGGGTGGAAGAGGAAGCGATTCCCATGATCCTCCGCCATGAGATGGTGCATGTTGGCAGGCGGGATGGGCTGATGAAGCTTTTTTGGCTGGCAGCTGTGATGATCCACTGGTTTAATCCGCTGGCATGGCTCAGCTTCCGGCTGATGTGCGCCGATATGGAGATGTCCTGCGACGAGCAGGCCCTTCGGGGCTGCAGCATGGAGGAGCGGAAAGGTTATTCCAGGGTATTGCTGGCAGAGGCGGAGAGAAGGAGCCAGGTGCTTCTGCCGCTGGCATTCGGAAAGAATTCGGCTTACCGGAGGATCCGGAATATTCTGTCCTACCACAGGCCGAAGACGGCTGTGCTTGTGCTGTGCGGGATTCTTTTGGCAGCGGCGGGAGTCAGTCTGATGGTAAGCCCGGAAGCAGACAGCGCCGGTGATCAGGCTGGTGTATTTGCCGACGGGGAAGATGCTGCCGCGGTTTCCATCATTGGAGGAGCAGATGGACCTACCAGTATTTTCCTTGCTGGAAAGCTGGGAAATGGCAGCGGTGATAGTTCTGTCGGTGACAGCAGCGGGAATCGTTCCCAGCTGACAGAAAGGCCTGACAGCCAGTGGCTGGCTTCCAAGCGGCTGAGCTGGCGGCAGTTTACGGATAAGGATTTCCAGGAGACAGAGGAAGGGGAAAGGAATAAAGCAGAAGGGGAAAATGCCGGAGCAGATGCAGCAAGCACAGATGCAGCAAACAAGAAAGGGGGATTGGATATGTCTGCCATGAAAAAGCAAGCGATTTCCGA
>JAUNGG010000076.1 GCA_030524635.1 Lachnospiraceae bacterium | reverse complement strand
TCTTTTACTTCTTGAAGTCCAGTTTCTTTACTTCCAGAAGTCAAATTCTTTTCCTTCTTGAAGTAAAGATTTTTTACTTCTGTGGAAACATCAGTGTTTGCAGGCTTTTCTGCACTCTCTTTTTCCGGCACAGAAGCAAAATTTTTCACATAAATTATATCAGGTTTCCCAAGCCCCCTGCGTTTTTTCTCTATCAGCCCAATCCCGTTATCTGCATCCAGCTCCTTAATGACCTTTATGCAGGTAGGCTTAGAGCAACCCAAATCTTCCATGATGTTTTCCACAGCATAAATAATATATGCCCTGTTTTCTTCGTCCAGCCATCCATTTTTCATGGACAGCGACATCCTGTCAAGCATCAACCCATACAGGAGCTTAGCATCGCTGCTAAGCCCCTTAAAACGCTCGTCTTTAATCAGCAGGCGGGGAACACGGTAAAAAGAAAACTGCTCTGCTTCAATGCCATAGTAATAATCAAATTTCAATGGCTCGCCCATTTTTACCGCCTCCTTTACTGCTTGCTCTGCCATTCCTCCAAAAGCTGGATAATGATGCCCTCTATATCGTCATTGGAATAATCCTCCGAAAAATACCTGCTGATCTTATCGCCCTTAATCGTCACTTTTCTCTCTTTTGGCTTTTCCTCTGCCAGTATCAGTCTGACCATTGGCAATGTCAGCTCTCCGCTTTTCCCATACTCCTTCAGTTTTGATGATTGGGAAGCGTTCATTGCCGCCCCCGTTTCCTCAAGGATAACAGATACCCACTGCTGTGCTTCTTCGGTCAAAAAAGAAATATCCACGCCCTGCGCTATCCCTATCTTTTTCTTATCCACCATGTCAAGCAGCTCATCAGAAAGCCTTGCAAGCCACACATACCTCTGCACCGTCTTTCCACTCTCTCCGGCAGCTTCCCCCACTTCGTCAAGGGTACTGCCTCCCTTGCTTCCCTGATGCTTCATTGCTTCGTACTTCATGGCATAAGCCCTTGCTTTTTCGCTCGGTAAAATGTCCTCACGCTGGATATTGGAATCCACCATGATAATTGTAGCTTCATCGTCCGTATAATTCCTCACAATGACGGGCATCGTGTCTAACCCCGCCCTTTCAGAACCCCGTTTCCTCCGGTGTCCGGCTATGATTTCATAGCCGCCCCCTGTCCTCGGTCTTACAATTCCGGGCACAAGCACACCGTATTTCCCGATGCTCTCCGTGGTTTCCTCCATCTTTTCATCATCAAGGACACGGAAAGGGTGTCCTTTGAATGTATGTAAATCCGTCAGCTTTGCATGGATAATCTGTTCCCCTGACGTGTTTTCTGCCCCGCCAAATAAATCATCAAAGCTGTTCAATCTGACTTTTGATGCACTCCCTGCCTTACTGCCCATTGCCAAGCACCTCCTTTGTCAAGGACTGGTATGCGCCTGCAACCCTGCCTTTCGGGTCATGCTCGTAAATGCTGACACCCTCTGCGGATGTTTCCGCAGCCCTCACCGACATCGGTATGCTGTTCTCAAATATCCGTACTCTGCTGCCGTAAGTTTCGATAAGCAATGCTATAATATCCCTTGCATAATTGGTACGGTTGTCTACCATTGTCAATAGAATACCCTCAATCTCCAGTTTAGGATTGATCTGCCGCTTTACCTTGCCCACGGTCTTAATAAGCTGTTCCAAACCTTTCACGGGCAGATATGCCGCCTGCACCGGAATAAGTATGCTGTCGGCACAGGCAAAGGCATTTATGGTAATCATGCCAAGCGAGGGCATACAATCAATCAAAATATAATCGTACCTCTCCTTTACCCTGTCCACATAAGAGCGGAGCATAATTTCCCGGCTCATCACGTTCACAAGGGAAACCTCCAGACCGGACAGCTCAATGTTCCCCGGCATCAGATCAATCCCCTCGTCATGCTTTAAGATACCGTAATCCGGTTCGATTTCCTCATCGTTGATAACCTTTTCCAGTACGTTCGCCAGAGTGACCTCCAGCTTGTCCGGCTCCGTGAAGCCAAGACTTGCGGTCAGGCTCCCCTGTGCGTCCGCATCTATCACTAAAACTTTCTTTCCCTGCTTTGCCAGCCCGATTCCTAAGTTGCTTGTTGTGGTGGTCTTTCCTACTCCGCCTTTCTGGTTTGCGATCGCTATAATCTTACACATGGTCTTATTCCTCCGTATTAGTTAGATTTTTCTTTGATGTTGGCTTTCTGCACTTCCACATAAGCCCGGTAATATCTGTTTGTACCTTTATTCCGGTACAGCTCTGAAACTTCCGTCACAGCCACTTTGGGCTGTCTTTTCAGAATCTTCTCAAACCACTTAATATCATTCTTCGTTCCCATCAGTCGAATTTTCAGCACGTTCCCTCTCCATTTCTGCAAGGATTTCCTCAATGGACTTCTGCTTCCTGCAATATTCCGGATAACGGAGCTTAATGCCCTGCCAGAAGTACATCGCATAGCCACAGCAGAAAATATCACTCACCGAATACTCCCGGCACTCTGTTATCTGCTCATCCTTGCGCTTATAATCGTCAACACTCGGCGTTCCGTCTGTGTAAAGGTTAAAGGCAAGCCTTACCACACGGACACTGCCGCTTGTCTGCCAGCCTTGATGCAGGCACTCCGGCTTGATGAATCCGGACTTCATATCGTAGATCTGGCTGAAATGATTCCTTGTGTCCTCTGAAATGCCGAGAATGTAGATCAAAGCCTTGTGATAACAGTCCTGATACCTCGCCTGCTCCAGTTTCTCATAATAAAATTTCTCATGTTCCTCGTTTGCAAAAACCATGTGTGTGTTGTTGGCGCTCTGCGCCCCTGCTCTTAACGCTGTGTTTGTCATAATGCTTTCCTCCATTTTGATAATGTTTGACCATAACAAAAAGGACATCTCTCTAAAATTTCTTTTAGAAAAATGTCCTTGTAGGTACAAATATTTGATTGGATTCGCACAACCATGAACGTACATTAGGGTATTATTCCGTATTATTCGCTCAAAATTTGTTGCACTTTTGTTGCACTATGCAGATAACAAGTGGCTAAAACCCTTGAAAATACTGGATTTTACTTGTCTAACGACTTCATCGTCGGGAACAACAACACATCCCGAATCGCCGCCGAATCGGTCAACAGCATCACCATTCTGTCAATTCCAAACCCAATACCGCCAGTTGGAGGCATGCCGACCATCAGTGCATTTAAGAAGTCCTCATCGGTATGATTTGCTTCCTCATCGCCCTGAGCAAACATCTCCTCCTGGGCTGCGAAGCGCTCTCTCTGATCGATGGGATCATTTAACTCGGAATATGCATTTGCCATCTCCCAGCCGTTCATAAAGAACTCAAACCGCTCCACATACTCTGGATTCTCCGGCTTTTTCTTGGTCAGCGGAGAAATCTCAATGGGATGGTCCATAACAAAGGTAGGCTGAACCAGATGGTCTTCTACAAATTCCTCAAAGAACAGGTTCAGAATATCGCCCTTCTTATGGCGCTCCTCAAATTCGATATGATGCTCCTTGGCCGCTGCTCTTGCTTCTTCCAGGGTATGAATCTCATTAAAGTCCACGCCGGAATACTTCTTAACGGCATCTACCATGGTAATGCGCTCAAATGGTTTGCCCAGATCCATCTCAATTCCGTTGTAAACGATCTGAGTGGTGCCCAGCACCTCCTGAGCCACATAGCGGTACAGGTTCTCGGTCAGATCCATCATACCGTGGTAATCGGTGTAAGCCTGGTACAGCTCCATCAGGGTAAATTCCGGATTATGTCTGGTGTCCACGCCTTCGTTGCGGAATACGCGGCCAATCTCATAGACACGCTCCAGGCCGCCTACGATCAGACGCTTTAAGTATAATTCCAGGGAAATTCTTAACTTTTCATCTTCGTCCAGTGCGTTAAAATGGGTCACGAATGGGCGTGCTGCAGCACCGCCTGCATTGGAAACCAGCATTGGGGTTTCTACTTCCATAAAGCCCTGTCCGTCCAGATAACGGCGGATGGTGGAGATGATCTGAGAACGCTTGATAAAGGTGTCCTTTACCTCTGGGTTCATGATCAGGTCCACATAGCGCTGACGGTAGCGCATATCGGTGTCGGTGAGGCCGTGGAATTTCTCGGGAAGAACCTGAAGGCTCTTGGATAAGAGGGTCACGCTTTCTGCATGAACGGAGATCTCACCGGTCTTAGTAGTGAATGCGGTTCCTTTCACGCCTACGATATCACCGATATCCATCTTTTTGAAGTCCTTATAGGGATCCTCTCCGATGCTGTCACGGGCCACATAGACCTGGATGCTGCCTTCTTTATCCTGTACATTGCAGAAGGAGGCCTTTCCCATCACACGCTTGAACATCATACGTCCTGCGATGGAAACTTCTTTTCCTTCGTATTCATCATAATGGTTCTTAATGTCCATGCTGTGGACCGTCACGTCATATTTTGTAATCTGGAACGGGTCCTTTCCTGCTGCCTGCAGCTCAGCCAGCTTATCCCGGCGAACCTGAAGCACATGGTTTAAGTCCTCAGTCTGAGGCTTCTTCTGGTTCTGATTCTGGTTCTCTCCTGCCACTGTTTCCACTCCTTCGTATTTCTATTAATCGTTCACTCTCTGGATATCCAGCACCTTATACTGGATTACGCCAACCTGGGTCTCAACGTCTACTACATCGCCTACCCGCTTGCCTAATAATGCACGGCCTACCGGGGATTCATTGGAGATTCGTCCCTGAAGGCTGTTGGCCTCGGTGGAACCTACGATCTTAAAGTCCATCTCCTCTGCTTCGTCCAGATCGTAAACCTTAACCCGGCATCCAATGCTGATTTTATCTAAGTCAACTTCGTCCTCGACTACTACTTCTGCGTTTCTCAGAAGCTTCTCCAGTTCTTCGATACGAAGCTCGATATCTCTCTGTTCGTCCTTTGCTGCATCGTACTCAGCGTTCTCAGATAAGTCGCCCTGCTCTCTTGCTTCCTTGATCTTCTGAGCGATCTCCTGTCTCTTGAATACCTTCAGGTTATGCAGCTCATCTTCATACTGTTTCAGACCAGCGTAAGTTAAAATGTTTTTCTTCTCTGCCATGTTTCACAATACCTTCCTTATTAAATACTAATAACAATTCCAGGATCGCCTCCTGCATGGAACAGGCAATTTTTCGCACCCCGGAATGGTTATAAATACTACCGCACAGCGGCTCCCCACCTGCATTCATCGTATTATAGCTTAAAGTGCCTGGATTGTCAACCGGCTTTCCAAAAGTTGTGCCATCTCCTCCAGGGTCTCCACCAGGTTGATTTCGTTGCGCAGCGCAGCCGAATGGGGAAGTCCGGCTGTGTACCATGCCATGTGTTTTCGCATTTCCCGCATCGCTGTTTTTTCGCCTTTATACTCAGTCAAAAGCTTCCCGTGGCGCAGGATCATTGCCTTGATCTCCGGGATGGTGGGACCTGGCAGCAGCTCTCCGGTTTCCAGGTAATGGTTCGTCCGTGAGAAGATCCAGGGATTTCCCTTTGCCCCTCGTCCGATCATAATGCCGTCGCAGCCGGTTTCCTCCAGCATCCGTTTCGCTTCCTGCGGAGTAAATACATCGCCGTTTCCGATCACAGGAATCCTGACTGCCTCCTTCACCTGGCGGATGATATCCCAGTCCGCCTTTCCAGAGTAGTATTGCTCCCTGGTCCGCCCGTGAACGGCCACTGCTGACACACCGCAGCTCTCTGCAATTCTTGCGATCTCTACTGCATTGACAGCGGAATCGTTAAAGCCTTTCCGGAATTTCACTGTCACCGGCTTTTTTACATGCCTGACCATGGAGGTGAGGATCGCCTCCACCTTCTTCGGCTCCCGCATCAGAGCGGAGCCTTCTCCATTATTTACAATTTTAGGGACTGGGCATCCCATATTTAAGTCGATGAAATCGTATGGGCCTTCCTCGATCTGGGCTGCGATCTCACCTAAAATATCCGGGTCTGAGCCAAAGAGCTGAACCGCAGCCGGACGTTCCTCCTCTTTTACCTCTAAAAGGGCGTTGGTGTTCTTATTTTTGTAAAGGATCGCCTTTGCACTGACCATTTCCGTGACGACCATACCACAGCCCTGTTCCTTGCAGAGAAGGCGGTAGGGCAGATCCGTGACACCGGCCATAGGGGCAAGGATCAGATTGTTATCCAATGTTACATTTCCAATGGTCAGCTTCATGGTGTGGTATCTCCCGGCATTTTTTCTTTCTCTGCTGCCCGCTGGCCTGCTGCTTTTTTCTCATCATTGACCACATCGCCTGTCTCATCCGGCATCTCTTTTCCGTCCGCTGCAGCGCCCGTCTCATCTGGCACCACCTCATTCTCTTCCGTCTCATCCAGAAATGCCGACGGATCCGCCCCAAGGAAAAATACTTTATAAAACAGCTCCAGTCCTTCTAAAAATTCCCGTTTTTCCATCTGGTACTGCTTGATCTTCAAACCGCTTCCGATCTCATCAAACAGGTAATCATTCTCATCCACCTGAACCTTGAATTCCAGCTCTCCCTCCGGGGTGAATTCCATGGTCAGGATGCCGCCTACATCCTCGGTAAACAGCACACACATGATCTGCAGCTCCTGCCGGATGCTTTCCGGAAGCTTTGCAAAATCCTGATTAAAATAGTATTTCTGCTCATAGGAATTGGCTCCGCACAGAACCACATTGTCCCTCTGCAGCTGCTTGCTTTCTGCCATACGCACCTCCAAACAACATACGAACAGGGCGCCGTAATTATGTTTACGACGCCCATATCTTTTCTGCATAATTTTATAAAAAATATTGCCTTTTGTCAAGCTCCTGCCTGGATTACCGAACCAGGATCTTAAAGATCTCGTACTGATCCTCGGCAATATCCTTCTTCATGTTCAAGGCTTCCTGAATATCGTAATCCACATAGTCGCCATTCTTGTAAGCTACCACGCGGTTGCTCTTTCCTTCTGCAAGGAGCATGGCTGCCTTTGCGCCCATAATGGATGCGTAAACACGGTCCTTACAGGTAGGAGTACCGCCGCGCTGCATGTGACCTAAGATGGTTGCTCTGGTCTCGATTCCGGTAGCAGCCTCGATTCGTCTTGCCATAGAGGTAGAATGGCCGATGCCTTCTGCATTGATGATAATATTGTGCTTCTTGCCTCTCTTACGGTTGTCAATGATCCGGTTGATCAGAGCCTGCTCATCGCCGTCGTAGCGCTCCGGCAGCAGGATATCCTCTGCACCATTGGCAAAGCCGCACCACAACGCAATATAGCCGGCATTCCGTCCCATAACCTCGATGATAGAGCATCGCTCATGAGAAGTAGAAGTATCACGTACCTTATCGATTGCCTCCATAGCGGTATTGACTGCGGTATCGAATCCGATGGTGTACTCGGTACAGGCAATGTCCAGATCAATAGTTCCTGGAACGCCGATGGTATTGATGCCTAACGCAGCCAGCTTTCCTGCACCGCGGAAGGAACCGTCACCGCCGATTACTACAATACCGTCAATGCCATGCTTGCGGCAGATCTCAGCGGCCTGCTCCTGGCCCTCCGGCGTAGTGAATTCCATACATCTGGCAGTGTAAAGGATAGTACCGCCCCGATGGATGATATCTGATACGCTGGTACTGTCCATGTCCACGATTTCCTCCTGGAGAAGTCCTGCATAGCCTCGCATAATGCCCTTTACCTTCAAGCCTTCATGAATTGCGGTCCGGACCACTGCACGAATCGCAGCATTCATGCCCGGTGCATCACCGCCGCTGGTTAATACGCCGATCGTTTTTACTGCCTTTGCCATAGTTTTACCCTCCTGCTGTGAGAATCTATCATCAATGCTAATAATTTCTCCGTGTTTTTATTTCCATACACGACTATATTACCCCATTTTTCTCCGCATTTCAATCCTTTTTTCTACTAGTCTGATATTTTTTTCACCAAGTTTTTTAGTCAACTTATCCAATAGGTCCTGATCTGCGTTTACATTCCAGTTAGCCGGCATAATTTTTCTGGCTTTTTCCTGTTTTAAATAGATAATGACCGTATCTCTGCCTTCTTTTTCACGGAGAATTTCCAGCATTTGGGGTTCTTCTTCCCGGTAAGCATCCAGATTTTCAAACTGGATCCAAAGCTCTCTTGGCACTTCCCTAAAGGGCACTACCCGTTCGCAGATCAGCTTTCCTACCGGGTCATCTCCGATGGAAACCCGTCCCTGGATAAACAATTTTTCGTCCTCTGCAAACAACTCCCGTTGACTCTCGTAGACTTTCGGGAATACCAGCACCTCCACTGAGCCAAGCATATCCTCCAGTGTGATAAATGCCATCATCTGCCCGGTTTTTGTGGTCTTCAGCACCTTCCCGGCCACCATTCCGCCGATGGTCACGGTGGAACCGTCCACCACCTTTGCCCGGTCTGTCTCCTCATCTACAATGAAATCGGCAGCGGTAGCTGTGATATTTTTCCTCCACATACCTTCATAGGCATCCATGGGATGGCCGCTGATATAGATTCCCAGGATTTCCTTCTCAAATGCCAGAAGCTCCTCCTTCGGGTATTCCGGCACATTGGGCAAGGTAATGCGGAAATCATCCTTGGAGTCATCATCTGCAAAATCGAAAAGGCTCATCTGTCCGGCCATGGAGGTTTTCTTTTCTTTATTCTTCTGCTCCAGCAGCTCCGGGGCTACCATGATTTTCTGCCGCCGATTCCCCGGCATGGAATCCAGGGCACCCGACTTGATGAAATTCTCCAGGGTCTTCCGGTTCACTTCTTTGTTGGTCATCCGATCTACAAAATCCTCCATGGAGGTGAAAAGTCCGTTGGCATCCCGCTCCGCCACAATGGTATCCACCACCGATTTTCCTACGCTCTTGATAGCGGAAAGGCCGTAGCGGATGGCATCTCCTGACACGGAAAAGCCGCTCTCTCCTTCGTTAATATCCGGCGGAATGATTCGGATGCCCATCTGGCGGCAGGTCAGGATATACTCTGCTGTCTTGCCCGCATTGTCCATTACAGAGGTCATCAGCGCCGCCATAAATTCCAGGGGATAATAATATTTCAGATAAGCCGTCTGGTAGGCCACTACTGCATAGCAGGCAGCATGGGACTTGTTAAAGGCATACTTGGCGAAGTCGATCATCTCATCATAAATGAGATTGGCCGTCTTCTCGCTGATTCCCTTGGCGATACAGCCGGCCACGCCTTCTGCAGCATTGCCGTAGACGAAATTCTGACGTTCCTTTTCCATCACGGCAGTCTTTTTCTTGGACATGGCACGGCGCACCAGGTCGCTTCGTCCCATGGTGTAACCAGCCAGATCCCGCACGATCTGCATAACCTGCTCCTGATACACGATACAGCCGTAGGTAGGCTTCAGGATCGGCTCCAGCTGGGGGCATTCGTAGGTGATGGAACTCTTGTCATTCTTTCCCTTTAAGTACTTAGGAATAAAATCCATGGGTCCTGGACGGTACAGGGAGATTCCTGCGATCACATCCTCCAGGTTCTCCGGCTTCAGCTCCTTCATGAATCCCTTCATGCCGCCGCTTTCCAGCTGGAACACGCCCTCCGTCTTTCCTGTTCCAATGGAATCCAGCACCTGCTTATCGTCATAATCAATATGATCCATATCCAGCTTGACGCCGTGATTCTTCTCGATCTGACGGACTGCATTATTGATTACCGTCAGTGTCCGAAGCCCCAGGAAATCCATTTTTAACAGTCCCAGCTCTTCCAACGTCGTCATGGTAAACTGTGTGGTAATGGTACCGTCTGCCGCCCGGCTCAGGGGAACATACTCATCCACAGAGGTGCGGCTGATCACCACGCCTGCCGCATGCATGGAGGTATGCCTGGGAAGTCCTTCCAGACGCTTTGACATGTCAATGAGATATTTTACCTGGTCATCATTGTTATAGGCATTGCGGAGGTCCGGGCTTTCCTTTAAGGCACGGTCCAGGGTCATCCCAAGATCGTTTGGCACCATCTTGGCGATGGCATCGCACTGGGCGTAAGGGTAATCCAGCACACGCCCCACATCCCGAATCACGCCCTTGGCTGCCAGCGTACCGAAGGTAACGATCTGCACCACCTGATCCTTTCCGTACTTGCGGACCACGTAGTCGATCACCTCCTGCCGCCGTTCGAAGCAGAAGTCAATATCAATATCCGGCATGGATACACGCTCCGGATTCAAGAACCGCTCAAACAGCAGATCATACCGGATGGGATCAATGTTGGTGATTTCCAAACAGTAGGACACGATGCTTCCCGCTGCCGAGCCTCTTCCCGGCCCTACAGGAATGCCCTGTGATCTGGCAAAATGAATAAAGTCCCACACAATCAGGAAATAATCCACGTATCCCATCTTATGGATGACCCCAAGCTCATAATCCAGCCGCTCCCGCAGGGTCCCGTTATCATCCGGATACCGCCGTGCCAGCCCCTCGCTGCACAGCTTATTCAAATAGCTCCAGGAGGTCTCCCCCTCCGGCACCTCAAACTTCGGCAGCTTGGTCACGCCGAACTCGATCTCCACATTGCACCGTCCGGCGATCTTTGCTGTATTATCCAGGGCTTCCTGGGCATAGGAAAACAGCCCGCGCATCTCCTCCTCGGATTTTAAATAGTACTGGCCGCCCTCATAACGCATCCGGTTCTCATCGGAAACCTTCTTTCCCGTCTGGATGCAAAGCAGAATATCGTGAGCATTGGCATCCTCTGCATAAATATAATGGACATCATTGGTAGCCACCAGGTCAATGGAAAGCTCCCTGCTCATCCGCATCAGCCCTTGATTTACCGACCTCTGGGCGGGGATCCCATGGTCCTGCAGCTCCAGAAAGAAATTTCCCTTGCCGAAGATCGATTCATAATGGAGCGCTGACTTTTTCGCCTCCTCATAAAGCCCTCTCTCCAGATACCGCTGCACCTCACCTGCCAGGCAGGCGCTGAGGGCAATGATCCCCTCATGATACGTCTCCAGCACCTCATAATCTACCCTGGGTTTATAATAAAAGCCATCCACAAAGCCTTTGGAAACGATCTTCATCAGATTCTGGTACCCCTGGTTATTCTCCGCCAGCAGAACCAGATGGTAATACCGATCCTCGCCGCTTACGGTCTCCCGGTCAAACCGGGACCCGGGAGCCACATATACCTCACAGCCAATAATCGGCTTCACTCCCGCATCCCTGGCCGCCCGGTAAAAATCGATCACACCGTACATCACGCCATGATCCGTAATCGCAAGGCTGTCCATCCCCAGCTCCTTGGCACGGACCGCAATCTCCTTGATCTTGCTGGAACCGTCCAGAAGGCTGTATTCCGTATGGACATGTAAATGGGTAAATGCCATAGTTTGAATCCTCCGTAGTGTGTTTGCTTCTGTATTTTTGCT
>JAUNGG010000100.1 GCA_030524635.1 Lachnospiraceae bacterium | reverse complement strand
GACTTGCGGCTTAATCTGACTTGCTGTTTGATTGCAGGAAATGCCTTGCTTTGCCTGGGCATTTCCTGCACAAACCTGCCAGCTGGCGCAGCTGTGCGCCAGTTCCTGCTTATTTTCTATATAAATATACAGGAAGACCATCCTTCATCTTCCGTTTTGCTTCGCCGCGAATCAGCGGAAGGGCATAGTCCCAGAATTCCGGTCCAATATCCGTGCCGTTTTTCGTGATCCACTCAGTTGGAAATTTCTTCTCCTGATTGCAGATCAGATTGACATCCTCTGTCACACACTCCAGCTCATACGTTTCCCCGTCTTTTCTGCGGAATGCGATCATCTGTCCGGTACTTCCCTTTAATGCCGCCGCAACCCCGGCTCTTCCTGCCTCTGCCGCTTCCTCAATATCCGTCATGGAAACCACCATACCGGAGCACCGCTGGCTTACATTCAGCTCCACCGAACGCACCTTCACGCCATATCGATTCCGGATAAATGCCTCCAAAACCTTTCCGGAACCGGTCAGCATCTTATGGCCGAAGCTGTCTGTCTGAGCTGCGCTGCCATATTCACAAATAAACGTTCCATCTTTATCGGAGATTCCCTCCGATACACAGACTACTACATTGGGCTGCTGGTCCAGCGCCGCCTTCACATCCAGGGCAAACTGCTCCAAATCAAAATCAGCTTCCGGCAGATACACCAGCAGCGGATTATCTCCCACTTCTTTTCTCGCCAGCACACTGGCTGCCGTCAGCCATCCGGCATGACGCCCCATCAGCTCCACAATGGTCACAGCCTTCTGCTGATATACCGATGCATCCAGGGCAATCTCCCTGACAGTAGCTGCCACATACTTGGCCGCACTGCCATAGCCTGGGGTGTGATCGGTGTGAATCAGGTCATTATCAATGGTCTTCGGAATTCCAATAAAACGAATCTCACTGCCATTGGCCGCAGCATAGCGGGACAGCTTGCTGACCGTATCCATAGAATCATTGCCGCCGATATAGAAAAAATATCCGATCTGCAGCTGCTCCAGCTTCTGAAAAATCACCGGATAAAAAGGATCCGACAGATCCTCCGGAAGCTTGTACCGGCAGGAGCCAAGGTATGCTGCCGGAGTCTGCTTTAAAATCTCCAGCTCCTCCTCATTTAACTTTGCAGATAAATTCATGTAACGGTCCTGCATAAAGCCTTCAATACCATTTACCATCCCATATACGCTGCCGATCTCCTCCGGACGTTCCAGACCTGCCTTGATCACTCCGTATAAGCTGGCATTGATCACTGCGGTAGGGCCGCCTGACTGGCCTACAATTATATTTTTCTTCATAATGGATTTGCTCCTTTTCTCTGTTGTTAACATGGCTTTCTAGTAAAGCAGATCTTTGTTATTTCATTATACACAGGGAAGCAGACAGGCTCAATGGTTTTCTTAAATATTTCGTAACTGTTTAGCCTGAATTATTCATCCAGTAGTTGTTGACGGTGCTAAGCACCGCTTAGTT
>JAUNGG010000021.1 GCA_030524635.1 Lachnospiraceae bacterium | reverse complement strand
CTTATGGTTTTCAAATTCATGCTTATCGCCCCTTTCCCTAAAAAAGTATATCACAATCTATAAATTAAATATAGCCATTTTCACTATTTTTATACATACCTAATCCTGAATTATTCACGGTATAACAGCCAGAGCGGCTGAAGCCCGCATAGTTACAGTTGCTACGCAAAGACGGCGCTATGGCTCTTGGTGAGAGTCATAGCGCCGTCTTGCGTTACAATTTCTAAAGGAGCAGGAAATCAGCGCTGTAACATGAAGATTTAACACTCCAGCGATTTCTTTAAATCCGCCACAAATTGTGCCAGTTCCTTTTTCAAATACACGTTTTCAAATACGCTTTTACCAATTGGTCTAGTAGAAAGCTTTTTCGCTGCTGCACACGCTGTAAAGTCGATTTCTGTTTCACTGCCTTGGGACACAAATACACCCGTCCAGTGTCCTTTTATATGGCTGTTTTCCAAATCAACCTCCCAGCGTTTGTACGGTTCTGCTGCGGTAACCGTAAACGTAGTGAAATAGCCGTCTTTGGTATATTCTGTAAATCTTTTTTCATCGATCACTTCTGTTTTGATCACACCGCTTCGCCATGTAGGATAGCGCTCAACCGCTGATACGGTTTCCCAGACTTTATGAATATCGCATTGAATAACAGCCTTTATATTTGACGTTGTCACATTCAACCCTCCTGTTAAATTGAAGCCGCAGTCTATTTCCTGCCATCAATTTGGAGCAATCCCACATTTTCCATCGCTTCCAATGGAATACTTCCCGTCAATCACCGTATCCACTGCCATGGAGCCATCCGGATTCATGTAATACCATTCGCTTGGATTGGCCTGCACCCATCCGGTTACCATCTTGCCATCAGTCCCCAGATAATACCAGGTTCCATTAATCTGCTGCCAACCGGTCTGCATCTCCCCCTGGGCATTCAGATAGTACCACTGATCGGTCTCCATATCATGGAACCAGCCTGTCACTGCATATCCATTGCTGTCAAAGTAATACCATTTTCCCAGGATCATCAGCCACTGGGATGCGGGATAAGTTCCCTGGGAGGTATGGTATTTTCTGCCCTCCTGATAGTTCCGCCAGGTTCCTCCAACGTCTCCCAGATCTTCCGAATCCATGGACAGGATATTCTCAGAAGGAACATACTCGCCGGTCAGCAGGTATTTCCGCTCCTCCGCCGTCTTTCCCTTTGCCCGTACCTCATAGTAATAGTCGCCCTCCTGCTTAATGTAAGGGCTGATATCCACGCTGGTGGTTGTTGTCTCCAAGGTTTTCACCCAGGTATCATTTTGATAAAGACGCACCTCATACATCGTTGCATAAGGGACCTTTTTCCACTTGGCTCTTGTTTTATTCTGGTCGCTCCAGCCAGCTTCCTCGGTCTCTCCAAGTTGAACCACCGGTGTATACTTGATCGTCACATGAAGGAGGGAATCATCCTCACTGTCTGCCGTAGCGCTTCGGAAATCAGCTCCGCTGACACTGCATTTGCTGCTTTTATAGCTGCTGGCAAAGCTTCTTCCCTCGTCAGCAGAAATAGTCAGATAGCCGTAAACCATCTTGCCTGGTTTCCAGTCCTCTACTGCTTTACTCCAGGTAAGCTCAGAAAGTTCACAACTGGATGGGGTGACACGGATCGATGGCTCTGCCAGTTCTCCTTCTGTCTCGGTTGTCCGCACTGAGATATTCAGGCTCCCGATGGTACTTGCTCCCCATGCGGTAACAGCAGTTCCGGCAACTGACACAGCTGCCGCGATTCCAATTAAGACGTTTCTGATGCCAAGTCTCATTCCCATACACTTGCTTCCTTCCTGATCTAAGCCTCTATTTTATAGCTGTTTTATCGTTACTTATGCCAGATTCCATTGGCATCCAGCGGAAATCCGTCAATATAAGTATTGGCAGCTCTCACGCCGGTTCCCGGATAAAAGTAATACCAGTTTCCATCGATCTGGTTCCAGCCTTCTGCCCGGATCCCATCCTGATTCAGGTAATAGTAATTTCCATCCTGCTGGATCCAGTTATTCTTCACCAAAACACCTTCATATTGATCCTGAGTGGGATTCAGATAATAGAACGTATTCCCAGCCTGCACCCACCCGGTTACCATAGCGCCGCTGGCATCCAGATAATAGCTGTATCCATTGCGGTTCTGCCATCCAGTCAGCATCCATCCGTCACTGTCGAACAGATACCACCTGCCGTTCCAGGCCAGCCATTCATCCTTGGGATAACTACCGTCCGGATAACGGAAATACCAGCGGTTCCCGCTCTGGATCCATCCAACTGTCATCACACCGCCTGACGCTGTGGTTCCATTCTCCTGTGGACCCGGCTGAGCACTGTTCTGTCCGGATCCGTCCGATACGTCCTCCTCCGGAACGTAAACCTCGTCGGATATAGTCCACTCGCTCTTCTTTCCATATTTGCCTGTTGAGGAATCGGAGGGTATCACCCGAACGCGGAAGGAATAGCTTCCTGCCTTAGTCATATATGGATAAAAGTTATAGCTGGTGGAAGACACCTCTACCTTATGGACCTGAGAGCTTCCCCGATACAAAGCTGCCTCAAAGCGATACTTAGAAGAGCTGGAAGACCGGTCTCCCATACTCCATCTGGCCCTTCCATATCCGGAATTCGCCCAATAGGCCTCTTCCGGTGCCTCGAACTGTCCCTGTACCGGATTTAAATCCAGAGTAACCACCAGCTTTTTGCTGCTGATGGCAGCAGATTTAAAGGTTCCACCGGTAATCTTAACATTGCTGGACTGATATCCTCCCTTAAACCTGCGGCTGTCATAATCCACCGGCTCCAGCCAGACCTTCATCCGCGGGGAATCTCCCACATGAATACTTTTTGTCTTTGAAGTGACCCACTCAGCCTTTTCTACTGAATAATACTGGCTGCTGGTATAGACATATGCCGAATCACTGACATCCTTATCACCAACCACAATATCCGGCAGTGTATTCCCTGGTTCAAAATCCTTAAGCCCAACCCGGATCGACACCGAACTGATCGTAGACGCCGCATACACAGCAGCCGGATTAACAAGAGTGAGCAGCATACATATCACAAGCAGGCTGCCTAAGATTCTCCTTATCCTCTTCATGTAATTTCCCCCTTATCTTACTTCCTATGTTTTGACAGATGGTTTCAAATGATTTTGTCTGATGATACCATTATAAGCAATCAGATACAGCAACGTCAACTTACAATATTCTGTCATTTCCTTAAAGATAGCGAGGAAGAAAAAAACTGCCTTACCATATCTCTATGATAAGACAGTTTCGTGTTCAATCTGTGAATTTTGCAAATATTCAGTAGAAATAATTATACCAGTTCGATCAGCACTTCCATAGCTGCATCGCCCTTACGCTGGCCGATCTTAACGATTCTGGTGTAGCCGCCGTTGCGGGAGGTGTACTTTGGAGCAATCTCATCAAATAACTTAGCAACTAAGTCAACTTCCTTGGTATTTCTCTTCTTTCCTGCTGCTGCAGTTGGAACCTCAGTTACTCCGTAGAGAACCTTTAACATCTGACGGCGAGCATGCAGTCTGGATGGCTGATCCTTCTTGATCTCCTTCTCAACTTCATCGTATACGGTAACCTTCTTGCCGTCTACAACTTCCTTTACTCTCTTGCCGTCCTTGTCCTTGCGGGCAACCTTAGCGGTAACCTTAACGGTATCAAAGTTATCCTTCTCCTTTACTGCCATAGCGATCAGACCCTCAGCAACCTTGCGGATCTCCTTTGCTCTGGTTTCGGTGGTTCTGATCTTTCCATGATATAATAATGCAGTAACCTGGCTTCTGATCATTGCCTTTCTCTGAGAAGAAGTTCTTCCTAATTTTCTATATCCTGCCATGATTTTATTCCTCCATATAATTTGATTGTGGAGAGCAGCGCCGCGCCGTCGGTCTTATCGGGCCGCATCTTCCTCTTTACAGCGGGAATACCCGGCCACGCATCATCGGACTTACTGGCCAGGCATTTATCTTTATGATTGTATTGCTAATAAATCACAATTTCCGTCATTTCTTCACAAACCAGTGATTATTCATCACTTGGATTTAACTGAAGACCTAACTCCTTTAACTTGTTCAGCACTTCCTCTAAGGACTTGCGGCCCAAGTTACGAACCTTCATCATATCCTCAGAAGTCCGGTTGCACAGCTCTTCTACGGTGTTGATTCCAGCTCTCTTTAAGCAGTTGTAGGAACGAACTGACAGCTCTAACTCGTCAATGTTCATCTCTAAAACCTTTTCCTTTTCATTGTCTTCCTTCTCTACCATGATCTCAGCGGTCTTGGCATTCTCAGAAAGGTCAATGAAAAGATTTAAATGCTCACTTAATACCTTAGCTGCAAGGCTGACTGCCTCATCGGGAGCTAATGTACCATTGGTATAAACATCCAGGGTCAGTTTATCATAATCGGTAACCTGTCCTACACGGGTGTTCTGTACCGTCATGTTCACGCGCTCAACAGGGGTGTAGATGGAATCCACAGCAATCACGCCGATTGGGAGATCTTCACTCTTGTTCTTGTCTGCGCTTACATAACCGCGGCCTTTGGTGATGGTAAGCTCCATATAGAACTTACTGTCCGGTCCGCCGCTTAAGGTAGCGATCACCTGCTCCGGATTCATGATCTCAATGTCGGCATCCGCCTGGATGTCAGCACCGGTGATCACGCCGTCGCCCTCAAATTCAATGTATGCAATCTTTGGTTCATTGGTATCGCTGCTGTTTTTAATGGATAAGCTTTTGATGTTCATAATGATTTCAGTTACATCTTCCTTTACTCCAGGAATGGAACTGAACTCATGCAAAACGCCATCGATTTTCACCTGGCTGACTGCTGCACCCGGTAAGGAAGAAAGCATTATTCTTCTAAGGGAATTACCTAAGGTGGTGCCGTAGCCTCTCTCCAGAGGTTCAACTACAAACTTTCCGTATTTCTTATCTTCTGAAATCTCTGCAATTTCAATGTTTGGTTTCTCAAAATCGAACACTAATAGCCCCTCCTTTTAGGGTGAATCATCAAAGCTTAATTATTTGGAGTACAACTCGACGATAAGCATTTCGTTAACAGGAACGTCAATCTCATCTCTGGTTGGCATTTCCTTAACAACGCCCTTTAAGTTCTCCTGGTCAGACTCTAACCAAGCTGGAACCATACGTCCTGCAGTAACCTCCAGGATGTCCTTATATCTCTGAGCGGACTTGCTCTTCTCTCTGATCTCAACAACATCGCCAGCCTTTACTAAGTAGGATGGGATATTTACGCACTTGCCGTTAACGGTAACGTGCTTGTGGTCAACGATCTGTCTTGCTTCCTTTCTGGTACGTGCAAAACCTAAACGGAAGATTACGTTGTCCAGTCTGGTCTCCAGTAAGATCATCAGGTTTGGACCTGCCATACCTTCCATCTTAACTGCCTTTGCATAGTAGTTGCGGAAAGGCTTCTCCAGTACGCCGTAAATGAATTTAGCCTTCTGCTTTTCTCTTAACTGCTGGCCGTACTCACTTACTTTTCTGTTTGCTCTCTTTAATTCTCTGTTAGACTTTTTATCAATTCCTAAATAGATTGGATCCATACCAAGGGATCTACATCTTTTAAGAACAGGAACTCTATCAACTGCCACTTTAATTACCTCCTATTAGACTCTTCTACGCTTTGGTGGACGGCATCCGTTGTGAGGAACTGGGGTTACGTCCTTGATGCTGGTTACTTCCAATCCGCATGCCTGTAATGCACGGATTGCTGCTTCACGTCCGGAACCTGGACCCTTTACCATAACGTCTACGGATTTTAATCCATGTACAAGAGCTGCCTTGGTTGCAGTTTCTGCGGCCATCTGAGCTGCATATGGAGTAGATTTTCTTGAACCTCTAAATCCCAGACCACCAGCACTTGCCCAAGATAAGGCATTACCCTGTGCATCTGTTAAAGTCACGATGGTGTTATTAAAAGATGACTGGATATGTGCTTGTCCGCGTTCAACGTTTTTCTTTACACGCTTTTTTGTCACTTTCTTAGCAGTGGACACTTTTTTAGCCATTTTAAACTAACCT
This sequence comes from Lachnospiraceae bacterium, assembly GCA_030524635.1. Lineage (GTDB taxonomy): Bacteria > Bacillota > Clostridia > Lachnospirales > Lachnospiraceae > Caccovicinus. The sequence continues at coordinate 53,019 of JAUNGG010000021.1, read as the reverse complement.
ACTTTCTGAATTTTCCTGAATCGTTTTTCCTGTTTTTAAAACATATAAATCCGATTCGTACTTCTAGTTACTTAAAATCATTATGCTGCATTATTTCTTCTTGTTAGCAACAGTCTTTCTCGGGCCCTTACGAGTTCTTGCATTGGTCTTGGTTTTCTGACCACGAACAGGAAGGCTCTTTCTATGACGGATTCCACGATAGCAGCCAATTTCCTGTAATCTCTTGATGTTCATTGCGATCTCTCTACGCAGATCACCTTCAACAGTCTGAGTATCAGCAATCACTGCTGCCAGCTTCTTTACTTCGTCATCGGTTAAATCCTTTACACGAGTGTCAGGATTTACACCAGCTTCAGCGAGAATACGGTTGGAACTTGCTCTACCGATACCGTAGATGTAAGTTAAACCAATCTCGACACGTTTTTCTCTTGGCAAATCAACGCCTGCAATACGAGCCATCGTTTTACTTCCTCCTAAAAATTTTTAACCTTGTCTCTGTTTATGCTTCGGATTTTCGCAAATTACTCTGATACTGCCTTTTCTCTTTATGATTTTGCACTTTTCGCAAATCGGTTTTACAGAACTTCTAACCTTCACAGTAATTCTCCTTTCTACTGACCAACAAAGTTGCTATAGCATTATACCAAAAAAGTCAAAAAAATGCAAGCACTTTTTCTTATCAGATTGATTTTTTCATTTCAACAGCTTGCGCTGCAAGCCTTATTTATCTCTCCAGATAATTCTGCCCTTAGACAAATCATATGGAGACATCTCCAGAGTAACCTTATCCCCTGGTAAGATGCGGATATAATTCATACGCAGCTTTCCGCTGATATGAGCCAGTACCTGATGTCCATTCTCCAGCTCTACCTGGAACATGGCGTTGGGTAACTTTTCTACTACAGTTCCTTCAATTTCAATTACGTCTGCCTTCGACATTGCTTTCATTTCCTCCTTGCTGCTGCAGGTTCTGACGTTTCAGGAAATCCTGAATCTCCTCATCGCTTACAGCTTCCTTCTGCTCCAGCTTCTGCTTCAATGTGTAGTCCCGGGGATACTGGAGCTGCACATGCTTTTTCTTTTTCCGTTTCGGCCGGTGAACAGGCCGGCTCTTTCCGTCCGTCAGACTAACATATTCACCGGCTGCTTCCAATATGATATAAAGTGTTCCCTTGTCATGGCCTGCCAGGCTTCTCGCCAGGTGACCCGGTTCAACCTTACGCATCTGACATCAAATCCTTTCCTTGACTGTGAAATTCGGAAACAGATGCCTTCCTTCGCAGTAAATGCACAGATCTACTGAACAGTTACCCTCACATTATACTAAAGACAGGATCTCCGGTTCGCCCTCTGTGATCAGGATCGTGTTTTCATAATGAGCGGAGAGAGAACCATCATCAGTTACCACCGTCCAGTCATCATCCATCCAGGCCACATCATAACGGCCTGCATTGATCATCGGCTCAATGGCCAGCGTCATTCCCGGTCTTAACAGGATACCCTTTCGTTTCTGGGAAAAATTCGGCACCTCCGGGTCTTCATGAAGATGAGAACCGATTCCGTGTCCCACCAGGTCCCGGACCACCCCATACCCAAAGCTTTCTGCATAGGTCTGAATGGCAGTGGAAATATCATTTAAATGATTTCCAGCTTTTGCAAACTTAATCCCTTCGAAGAAACTTTGTTTCGTCACATCGATCAGTTTCTGTGCTTCCGGCGAGATCTCACCGATCCCATGAGTCCTAGCTGCATCGGAATGATAGCCCTTGTAGATCACCCCTGCATCCAGGCTCACGATATCGCCTTCCCGTAAGATGTGGTGCTTATTGGGGATCCCGTGAACCACCTCGTCATTGACTGACACGCAGATGGAGGCAGGATAGCCGTTGTAATTCTTAAAGGAAGGGATACAGCCGTAGCTTCTGATGATGTGCTCTCCCAGCTTATCCACATCCAGGGTGGACATGCCGGGCTTTAATGCTTTTTCTAATTCCTCATGGACGCGGGCAAGAATCCTGCCCGCCTCCCTCATTAACTCAATTTCTCTTTCTGACTTGATGGATACCATGCCTTATGCTCCTAAAATCTCCACAATATCCTGGAATACTTTCTCCATATCCTGGGTTCCATCTACCTCAGCCAGAACCCCTGCCTTCTTATAATAATCAATCAGAGGCTGTGTCTGGTCATGGTAAACGCCCAGACGCTTCTGTACGGTCTCCGGCTTATCATCATCCCGCAGCACCAGCTTCTCGCCGCAGGTGTCGCAGACATTCTCTTTCTTTGGAGCATTGTACACGATATGATAGGTTGCGCCGCAGCCGATGCAGGCTCTCCTTCCAGACATACGGTTTACGATATTCTCATCCGGAACATCTACATTTACTGCATAGTCAATCTTTTCGCCGCGCTCAGTGAGAGCAGCTGTCAGGCTCTCTGCCTGTGGAATGGTTCTTGGGAAACCGTCCAGTACGTAACCGTTCTTGCTGTCATCCTGGGAGATCCGGTCTAACAGCATTCCGATCGTTACCTCATCCGGCACTAGCTGACCCTGATCCATATAGGATTTTGCTTTCATTCCCAGCTCGGTTCCTGCCTTGATGTTGGCACGGAAGATATCTCCGGTGGAAATGTGGGGAATCTGGTACTTCTCAGCGATTTTCTTTGCCTGGGTGCCTTTTCCTGCACCTGGTGCACCTAACATGATAAGCTTCATATGTTCATCCTCCTCTTTATACTCCAAAAGCACCCTCTAAATCGAGAGTGCTTCCCGGTCAATCTAATCAGAACAGGCTGCTGCAAAACCGGCTGTAAGAAGGCAGTTCGCCTCAAACCGATTTTACACGCCTTTCCGCAAGACATTCCACTTTAGTCGTTTAAGAATCCTTTGTAATTCCGTACAAGCATCTTGGACTCAATGGATTTAATGGTTTCCAGGACAACACTGACAATAATGATCAGGGATGTGCCCGAGAAGGAAATCCGGCTTACACTGAAAATACCGGAGAACGCAATTGGCAGAACTGCAACCACAGTTAAGGCAACCGCACCAATAAATACAATGTAGTTCAGAATTTTATTCAAATAATCGGAAGTAGGCTTGCCAGGACGAATGCCTGGGATGAAGCCGCCCTGCTTCTTCATATTATTGGCAACCTCCAGCGGGTTAAAGGTGATTGACGTATAGAAGTATGCGAATAAAATCAGCAATACAATATAAATTACCAAACCGATCGAATAGATCGGCCGCTCCGGAACCAGCCAGTTCGAAGAGCTGAGAACCATTAAGATCTTTCCGCCGATGGTGCTGTAGTTCACATTCAGGAACTGACCAATGATAACAGGGAAAGACATGATGGAAGAAGCGAAGATGACCGGCATAACACCAGCGGTGTTTACCTTTAACGGGATGTGGGAGGACTGGCCTCCTACCATCTTCCGTCCCTGCATCTTCTTCGAATACTGAACCGGAATTCTTCTTTCTGCATCATTTAAAATGATAACATATACCACCATTGCAATAATGATAGCTGCGATAATGATGGCAGAAATGACAGCTACCGGAACCTTCTTTCCACGGATAAACCGTGTAAATAAGGTAACGCCATCATTCGGAACGCTGGAAATGATGTTAAACAGAAGCACGATGGAAATACCATTGCCTACGCCCTTCTCTGTGATCTGCTCGCCGACCCACATCAGGAATGCACTTCCTGCAGTCATACAGCAGATTGCTACGATGATGCTCCATACGTTATAGTCAATCAGGAAGCCCTGTCTGCCGAAGCCGATTGCCATAGCAGAAGACTGTAACAATGCGAGACCAACGGTCACGTAACGGGTATATTCCAGGATCTTCTTTCTTCCGTCTTCGCCGTCCTTTTGCATTTCTTCCAACTTAGGAATTGCAATGGTAAGAAGCTGCATAATGATGGAAGAAGTAATATAGGGTGTGATGCTCAGTGCCAGAACAGACATATTCTCAAAGGAGCTTCCTGTCATGGCATTAAAGAAACCTAAGGCATCTCCGGCCTGCTCAAAGAAATTCTTAAAGTAGGTGGGGTTTACGCCGGGAATCGGGAGCTGAGAACCAAACCGGATCACGACTAACATCATGAAGGTGTAAAGGAGACCCTTGCGGATTTCCTTCACCTTAAATGCGTTACGAATCGTTTGAAACATATTAGATCACCTCGCAGGTTCCACCTAAAGCTTCGATCTTAGCTTTTGCGCCTTCGCTGAAGGCATCAACCTTAACAGTCAGCTTTTTGGTTAATTCTCCGTTTCCAAGGATCTTAACACCATCATAAACATGCTTAATGATGCCGTTCTCAAGTAAAGTCTCTGCAGTAACTACGGTATCATTGTCAAATCTCTCTAATGCGCTGACGTTAACGCCCACAATCGTCTTGGAATTGCGATTGGTAAATCCTCTCTTCGGCAGACGTCTGTATAATGGCATCTGACCGCCTTCAAAACCTGGTCTTGGTGCTCCAGAACGAGCCTTCTGACCCTTGTGACCCTTACCAGCAGTCTTGCCATTGCCGGATGCGTGTCCACGGCCTCTTCTGAAATTATCGCTGTGCTTGGAACCTTCAGCAGGTCTTAAATTAGATAACTCCATGTCTGCACCTCCTACCTTTCTTAGATTTCTTCAACTTCTACTAAATGACGAACACTCTGAATCATACCTCTAACAGCGCCGTTATCCGGTAACTCAACTGTCTTGTGAAGCTTCTTTAAGCCAAGAGCCTCAACAGTTGCTCTCTGCTTTGGGATAGCACCGATAGGGGATTTTACTAATGTGATTTTTAACTTCTCTGCCATTTTCTTATCCTCCTATTAGTTTAAAATATCTTCTACAGATTTACCGCGTAGCTTTGCAACCTCATCCGGGGTCTTTAAGGAAGTTAATCCCTGAATGGTAGCTAATACTACGTTAGTCTTATTGTTGGAACCTAAAGACTTGGTACGGATGTTCTTAATACCAGCTAACTCAACAACGGCACGAACCGGGCCGCCTGCGATGATACCAGTACCTTCCGGAGCTCTCTTCAGCAGAACATTTGCACTGCCGAACTTTCCGAAGAAATCATGTGGGATACTGTTGTTCTCATCCATTGGAATCTCTACCAGATTCTTGGTTGCTGCTTCTTTTCCTTTGCGGATTGCCTCCGGAACCTCGCCGGCCTTGCCTAAGCCTGCGCCAACGTGTCCGTTGCCGTCACCAACTACTACCAGAGCGGAAAATCTCATGGTACGTCCACCTTTTACGGTTTTGCTAACTCTTTTGATTGCCACAACTCTGTCAGTAAGCTCTAACTGACTGGCATCAATAATTGTACGCTTCATGCTTGTTCTCCTCTCTACTAGAATTCCAGACCAGCCTCACGGGCTGCATCTGCTAATGCCTGAACTTTTCCATGGTAAATGAAGCCGCCTCTGTCGAATACAACTTCCTTGATACCCTTCTCTAATGCTCTCTTGGCAATTACAGTACCAACATATGCTGCAGCGTCAACGTCATTGGTCTTCTCCAACTCAGCCTTAACTGCCTTCTCTGCTGTGGAAGCAGCAACTAAAGTATGTCCAACTGTATCGTCAATAATTTGAGCATACATATGATTATTGCTTCTGAACACTGCCAGACGCGGTCTTTCTGCAGTACCTGCAAAACGATTACGCAATCTCATGTGCTTTTTAACGCGAATTTCGCTTCTTGACTGTTTGCTAACCATCTTTACACTCTCCTTACTTATTTCTTACCAGTCTTACCAACTTTACGTCTGATCACTTCATCAGCATACTTGATGCCCTTGCCCTTATACGGCTCAGGTCTTCTCTTGTCTCTGATTTCAGCAGCGTACTGGCCAACTTTTTCTTTGCTGATGCCCTTAACGATGATCTTGTTCTGTCCGTCTAATACGGTCTCGATTCCTTCCGGATCAACCATATCTACCTGGTGAGAGTAACCCAGGTTCAGAACTAAGGTCTTGCCCTGCTTTGCAGCACGGTAACCAACACCGTTAACCTCCAGGACCTTCTGATATCCTTCCGTAACACCATGAATCATGTTGTTAAGTAAGGTTCTGGTCAGACCGTGTAAAGATTTCATCTTCTTTAAGTCATTTGGTCTGCTTACAATGATATGTCCATCCTTCTCTTCGATGGTCATCTCTGGTGCAAGGTCTCTCTCAAGAGTACCCTTTGGACCTTTTACAGTCACTTTGTTGTTCTCTGCAATCGTAACAGTTACGCCTGCCGGGATTGCAATTGGCATTTTTCCGATACGTGACATGCCTGTTTCCTCCTACTTAGATTTTCGGAAGACCCGTGTGCGGGTCTTCTGTTTTCAGTGTTCAATGATCTATTCTATATGGTGATAATTACCATACAAATGCTAATACCTCGCCGCCAACGCCTAACTGACGAGCTTCCTTATCGGTTACAACGCCCTGGTTGGTGGAGATGATTGCGATTCCCAGACCGCCTAATACCTTCGGCAGCTCTTCCTTGTTTGCGTATACACGCAGACCTGGCTTGGAAATTCTCTTGATGCCGGAAATGATCTTCTCGTTCTTATCCTTTCCGTACTTTAAGGTGATGCGGATGGTGTTGAAGCTGCCATCCTCAACGATGTCATATTTCTTAATGTAGCCTTCCTTTACCAGGATGTCAGCGATTGCCAGCTTCATCTTGGAAGAAGGTACATCTACTGTATCATGCTTAGCAGTATTTGCATTACGGATTCTTGTAAGCATATCTGCAATCGGATCACTCATAGTCATAGTGGTTCGTCCTCCTTTTTTCTTAATCCTCTACTTAAAAATTACCAGCTTGCTTTCTTAACACCCGGGATCTGGCCCTTGTATGCCAGTTCGCGGAAGCAGATACGGCAGATGCCGTACTTTCTTAAATAAGCATGTGGACGACCACAGATTCTGCAACGGTTATATTCTCTGGTAGAGAATTTAGCAGGACGCTGCTGCTTAATCTTCATTGAAGTCTTAGCCATGGATAAATCCTCCTAATTATTTAGCAAATGGCATATTAAATAATGTCAAAAGTTCACGAGCTTCTTCATCGGTCTTAGCAGTGGTAACGAAGATAATGTCCATACCTCTTACCTTATCTACCTTATCGTACTCGATTTCCGGGAAGATTAACTGCTCTTTGATACCAAGTGCATAGTTTCCTCTTCCATCGAATGCGTTAGGATTTACGCCGCGGAAGTCACGTACACGAGGTAATGCCAGGTTGATTAAACGATCAGCGAATTCATACATTCTCTCGCCACGTAAGGTTACCTTACAGCCGATTGCCATGCCTTCACGAATCTTGAAGTTTGCTACAGACTTCTTTGCCTTGGTGGTAACTGCCTTCTGACCGGAGATGATCTCCAGATCTCTTACAGCAGAATCCAGAACCTTGGCATTGTCCTTAGCTTCGCCAACGCCCATGTTGATAACGATCTTATCAAGCTTCGGCACTTCCATGATGTTCTTATATCCAAATTTCTTAATCATAGCGTCTACAATTTCGCTCTGATAGGTTTCTTTTAATCTAGCCAATTTCCGTTCCTCCTCTCTGTAATTAGTCAATTACCTTGCCGGTTGCCTTAGCAACACGAACCTTCTTGCCGTCCTTAACTTCAAAGCCGACACGGGTTGCCTTGCCGTCAACTACCAGCATAACATTAGAGATATCCATTGGGGCTTCCTTGGACACGATGCCGCCCTGTGGGTTGCCTGCGCTCGGCTTGGAGTGCTTGGTAACCATGTTGCAGCCCTCAACTAAGATCTTGTTGGTCTTAGTATCTACGTGAAGGACCTTGCCCTGCTTGTCTTTATCTTTACCTGCGATTACTTTAACTAAATCGTCTCTCTTGATCTTATGCACAGTGGCCACCCCCTTATAATACTTCCGGAGCCAGAGAAACAATCTTCATGAACTGCTTCTCTCTTAACTCTCTTGCTACCGGCCCAAAGATACGAGTTCCTCTTGGGGTCTTATCATCCTTGATGATAACTGCTGCGTTCTCATCGAACTTGATGTAAGAACCATCTTTTCTATGAGCGCCTTTAACAGTACGAACAACAACGGCCTTCACTACATCGCCCTTCTTTACAACGCCGCCTGGTGTTGCATCTTTAACAGAAGCAACGATGATATCGCCGATATTTGCATATCTTCTGGTTGAACCGCCCATAACACGGATGCACAGGAGTTCCTTTGCACCGGTATTGTCGGCAACCTTAAGTCTGGTTTCCTGCTGAATCATACCTGATACTCCTTCCTGAATTAATTATCTGGCCTTCTCGACGATCTCAACCAGTCTCCATCTCTTGTCCTTGGACAGCGGTCTGGTCTCCATTACTTTTACAGTATCGCCAATGCCACACTCATTCTTCTCGTCATGGGCTTTTAATTTATATGTCTTCTTTACGATCTTACCGATTACGGGATGCTTTACATGGTTTTCGATAGCTACCACGATGGTCTTATCCATCTTGTCGCTAACAACTTTACCGATACGCACTTTTCTTAAATTTCTTTCCACGGTAAATGTTCTCCTTTCCCAAATTAAGCCAGCTTCTCAGCGATAACAGTCTGAATGCGGGCAATGTTCTTACGAACCTCTTTGATTCTGCTGGTGTTATCTAACTGATTGGTTGCGTTCTGGAATCTTAAGTTAAACAGTTCCTTCTTAGCAGCAACTAATTCCTCATTTAACTCTGCTGCGGACTTTGCCTTTAATTCTTCAACATACTTATTAGTTTTCACTGTTATCACCGCCTTCTAAATCTGCCTTAGAAACGATCTTACACTTGCATGGCAACTTGTGCATAGCAAGACGTAATGCTTCACGAGCTGTCTCTTCTGGTACGCCAGCAATCTCGAACATAACACGGCCTGGCTTAACAACTGCTACCCAGTACTCCAGGGAGCCCTTTCCGGAACCCATACGGGTCTCAGCAGGCTTTGCAGTTACAGGTTTATCTGGGAAAATCTTGATCCAAACTTTACCACCACGCTTGATATAACGGGTCATAGCAACACGGGCTGCTTCAATCTGGTTGGACTTGATCCAACATGGCTCTAAAGCGACTAAACCATACTCACCGTTAGAAATTGTATTTCCTCTTAAGGCCTTTCCAGCCATGCTTCCACGGAACTGTTTACGACGCTTAACTCTCTTAGGCATTAACATTATTTATCGCTCCCTTCCTTATTTCCCTTAGTAGGAAGTACTTCGCCTTTGTAAACCCATACCTTAACGCCAACCTTGCCGTAGGTAGTGTCTGCCTCAGCGAAACCATAGTCAATATCTGCTCTTAAGGTCTGCAGCGGGATGGTTCCTTCGCTGTAGAACTCGGTACGTGCCATATCAGCACCGCCCAGACGGCCGGAAACGGAGGTCTTGATACCCTTAACGCCAGCCTTCATGGAACGGCCCATGGTGGACTTCATTGCACGACGGAAGGAAACACGGTTCTCTAACTGCTGTGCGATGGACTCAGCAACTAACTGAGCATCTCTGTCAGGACGCTTGATTTCCTTAATGTCGATAAATACCTTCTTAGCGGTCATCTTCTGAACTTCGCCCTTTAACTTCTCGATCTCGGCGCCGCCCTTACCGATTACAACACCTGGCTTAGCGGTGTAGATGATGATCTTAACTCTATCAGATGCACGCTCGATCTCGATCTTGGAGATGCCAGCGCTGTATAATCTCTTCTTCAGAAACTTTCTGATGTCATGATCCTCGATCAGGCAATCAGCAAAATCAGCTTCTGCATACCATTTGGAATCCCAGTCTTTAATAACACCGACTCTCATGCCGTGTGGATTAACTTTCTGTCCCATGTTTTGCCTCCTTCTTATCTTTCATTCAGCACAATGGTGATGTGGCTCATTCTCTTCTCGATTCTGTAAGCGCGGCCCTGTGCTCTTGGGTGAATTCTCTTCATGGTCGGTCCCTTATTTGCGTAGCACTCCTCTACGTATAAGTTCTCGCGGCTCATGTTGTTGTTGTTTTCAGCATTTGCGATTGCTGACTCCAACAGCTTCTTGATTAAGCTGGATGCATATCTTGGGTTGTAAGTTACAATAGCAAGTGCGGTCTGCACATCTTTGCCTCTAATGGCATCTAATACAAAGCATGCTTTCTGAACAGAAACTCTAGCGTAAGATAACTTAGCGCTTGGTCTGGTGTCCTTATTCGCATTTCTTTCTCTCTTAATTTGGGATCTATGTCCTTTAGCCATGGATAAAAACCTCCTTTCAAAACGCTTAATTATCTGGATTTCTTCTCGTCTTTACCGTGACCCTTGAAGGTTCTGGTTGCAACGAACTCTCCCAGCTTGTGTCCTACCATATCCTCGGTAATGTATACCGGAACGTGCTTTCTTCCATCGTGTACAGCAATTGTATGACCAACCATCTGTGGGAAGATAGTAGAACGGCGGGACCAGGTCTTAATAACCTGCTTGCTTCCAGCAGCGTTCATCTCATCTACCTTCTTCAGTAAATGAGCATCTGCAAATGGTCCTTTTTTTAATGAACGAGCCATGAGTTCAAACCTCCTTAATTACTTAATTGTTTTACCGTCGCGTCTTCTTACGATTAACTTGTTAGACTGCTTGTTTTTCTTTCTGGTCTTCAAACCAAGAGCAGGCTTGCCCCAAGGAGTACTTGGACCTGGACGGCCGATACCAGTCTTACCTTCACCACCACCATGTGGATGGTCGTTAGGGTTCATAACGGAACCGCGAACGGTAGGTCTGATGCCCATGTGACGCTTTCTACCAGCCTTACCGATATTGATCAGTGCGTGGTCACCATTGCCAACTACGCCGATGGTAGCGCGGCAAATGATCGGAACCATTCTCATCTCGCCGGAAGGAAGTCTTAAGGTGGCATATTTGCCTTCCTTAGCCATTAACTGAGCAGAGTTACCAGCGGAACGAACTAACTGGCCTCCCTTGCCCGGATATAATTCAATGTTGTGGATCTCAGTACCAACCGGGATCTGAGCCAGTGGTAAGCAGTTGCCAACCTTAGCCTCTGCCTGCTCGCCGCTCATAACCTTCATGCCTACGGTTAAGCCAGCTGGTGCCAGGATATATGCCTTCTCGCCGTCTGCGTAGCAGATCAGTGCGATGTTAGCGGTTCTGTTCGGATCGTACTCGATTGCAGTTACGGTTGCCGGAATACCATCCTTGTGATTTCTCTTGAAATCGATGATTCTGTATTTTCTTCTGCTGCCGCCGCCCTGATGACGAACGGTGATCTTACCCTGATTATTGCGACCTGCGTTCTTATTTAAAGAAACTACCAGAGACTTCTCTGGAGTGGACTTGGTGATTTCGGAGAAATCAGAACCGGTCATGTGTCTTCTGGAAGGTGTATATGGATTATACTTCTTAATTCCCATGACATTTACTCCTTTTCTATTTATCACGATCTGTTGTCGTATAGTCGCGCTCATACCTTAGCGAGCGCTTGTTTTTGGTATGTTCGCTCAACTAAGCTCAGCTTTCGCCTTCGGCTCGGCTTCGCTAAGGTTCGCGAACGGCTTTCGCACTAGGTTCGGGTATGATACTCGTCACCATGTTCCGAGTATCCGCTTTCACACCAGGTTCGAAAAAACCTCACCGGGTGTTCAATGCGTCACCAAGTGCTCAATGCCTACAGACCCTCAAAAATTTCAATTTCCTTGCTGTCCTCGGTCAGCTTTACAACTGCCTTCTTGGTCTTAGCGGTTAAACCGAAGGTCATGCCTCTTCTCTTGGTCTTGCCGTCTAAGTTCATGGTGTTCACAGAAGCAACCTTGGTGCCTGGGAACATCTTCTCTACAGCTTCTTTGATCATGCTCTTGTTGGCTTCGGTGTGTACCAGGAAGGTATACTTCTTATCTGCCATAGCATTCATGCTCTTCTCAGTAATCACTGGCTTCAGGATTACGTCATAGTACTTAATATCTGCCATTATGCGTACACCTCCTCGATATTTGCAACTGCTGCCTTAGTAGCAACTACGGTATTGTACTTCAGAATGTCGTATACGTTAATGGTGCCTACAGAAGCAGTCTTAACGCCTGCAATGTTTCTTGCAGATAATACGGTGTTCTGGTCGTTATCAGTTAAAACTACCAGAGCCTTGGATACCTTTAAGTTATCCATAACAGCCTGGAACTTCTTGGTCTTGATCTCATCGAACTTTAACTCATCTACTACGATGAACTTGTTCTCCTGAACACGGCTGGTCAGAGCGGACTTAAGAGCTGCTCTCTTCTCCTTCTTGTTCAGTCTGATGGTGTAATCTCTTGGAGTCGGAGCGAATACTACGCCGCCGCCGGTCCACTGAGGAGCTCTGGTGGAACCCTGTCTTGCATGACCGGTACCTTTCTGTCTCCACGGCTTTCTGCCGCCGCCGGATACTTCAGAACGGGTCTTTGCTTTCTGAGTTCCCTGACGATTATTTGCAAGCTGTGCAACAACTGCCATGTGTACCAGGTGCTCGTTAACCTCTACACCAAATACAGCATCGTTCAGTTCTAATGTGCCAACTTCTTTGCCTTCCATATTAAAAACAGATACGTTTGCCATCTGTGTGATCCTCCTTTCCGATTAAAAGCTTACTTAGAAACTTTTACGGTTTCTTTGATGGTTACTAAAGATTTCTTAGGTCCTGGTACAGCGCCCTTAACCAGAATCAGATTGTTCTCAGCATCAACCTTAACAACCTCAAGATTCTGAACGGTAACCTGTACGCTTCCCATATGTCCTGGCATTCCCTTGCCCTTAAATACGCGGCCTGGGGTGGTTGCAGAACCGTTGGAACCCTGATGGCGATGGAACTTGGAACCATGAGCCATAGGTCCTCTGGACTGGCCTAATCTCTTAATAGCGCCCTGGAAACCTTTACCTTTGGAAATTGCGGTTGCATCAATCTTATCGCCTGCTGCGAAGACATCAGCCTTGATCTCATCCTTTACAGAATACTCTTCTGCATTCTCGAAACGGAACTCTCTCACATATCTCTTGTAAGAAACTCCTGCCTTATCAAAATGGCCTTTTACCGGCTTGTTAACTAACTTCTCTCTCTTGTCAACAAAACCAACCTGTACTGCCTTGTAGCCGTCATTCTCCTCAGTCTTAACCTGGGTTACTACACATGGGCCAGCCTGAAGAACGGTTACTGGAGTTAACACTCCCTCGTCGTTGAAGATCTGAGTCATTCCGACTTTCGTCGCTAAAATCGCTTTCTTCATCTTTTTACCTCCTGTTTTCTTGATCTACAGCGGAACGCCTTTTTTCCGAGGAACCGGCGTTCATCCTAGAGCAGTTAATATAGGTGGAACACTATGAACCGCTATGCGGTATGTTGATTCCTGCTAGGAAGTAGTGTTGCTTTTATATTGAACCATTCAGGGATTAACAAATTAATTTTTGAAAAACAATTACTTGTTCTTCATCTTGATGTCGATGGCCACACCAGCCGGCATCTCTAACTTGGACAGTGCATCTACTGTCTTCTGGCTTGGGGTGATGATATCGATCAGTCTCTTATGAGTTCTCTGCTCGAACTGCTCTCTGGAATCTTTGTACTTGTGAACAGCACGTAAGATGGTTACCACTTCCTTCTTGGTTGGTAACGGCACTGGTCCGCTCACCTGAGCTCCGGTTTTCTTTACAGTTTCGATGATCTTTCCGGCAGACTGATCTACTAACTGATGATCATATGCCTTTAACGTAATTCTCATAACTTGACTTGCCATAAAAAAAGTCGCCTCCTTTTCGCACTTTTACGAAGTACGACAAGCGGTGACTGTACACGTTCCCGTGTGTGTCATGATGACTCACACATTGTTACTGCTCTCTACCAGATACAGCTGTTAAATTGGTACAGTGACTTGTCGCCAGTTTTCTAACTTGACATTCGCTCCACGGAAAACCTGCCTCTTCGGCAGCAACCTCACGCTTCAATGCTATCATGCCACAGCGTTTACAAGAATAGCACATATTCCTTTATAATGCAAGTACTTTTTTTATTTTTTTCCTCTTTTTTATAGTTTTACAAAATTAGGCAAAAAGAAAAGGGATGAGAAGCTCCCATCACCTTTTCTGCTGATTCCTATATTTTCTGACGGATCCTGCTTACCACACGCTGTATCCATCATCCGATGTCCATTCCGGCTCTTCCGGATCTCTGCCGGTAAGCCCGGATACGGCCTCCCCGTCGATCTGGGTGACCTGTCCGGAGGAGTTGGTCTTATATTTGCTTCCATCGGTCATCTTCACTGAGCTGTTCTTCATCACCTTGCCGGAGGTATTTACAAGAACTGCATAATTCTTGCCCGGGACATTGATCAGCTCATACTTATCATCCTGTGCGGTCTGAATCTTGCCTAAGTAATACAGATAGCCGTTATTCAGCCCGGTATAGCCCCTGCCGGATGCATTAAAATAGAAGGTACTGGTCTCGCCGCTGTCCTCTTCCACCTGCTGCTTTCCGGTATGCGCCCAGCATTGATTTTCATTGGCGCCAAAGTAATAGGAAGTAAACTCGTCCCCATTTGTGCTTGTGTAGACCTTGCGCAGACCGTAGACCGGATTTCCCCACTCATTAAACAGATAGGTCTTGCCGCCGATGGAAAGCAGATCCTTCGTGGTCGGGTTCCCGTCCTCATCCGCCTTCGGCACGCCCTTGGAATTGAAATAATACCAGTGGACCTCACCGTCCGCTTCCTCCAATGACTTCGGCGGCTCCGCAGAATACCAGCCGGTTACCATCTTGCCGCTTGGAAGAAAATACTTATAATCCGTAATGCTGCTTCCGCCTGACACATTCCGCCAGCCATACATGATGGCGCCGTCCATATTCATGCAGTAATAATCGCCGTCGATCCGCACCACGCCGTTTTCTCCGCCGTCATCCTTCGGCGTTACCTTCTTGCCGTTTGACTTGAAATAATACCAGTAGCGGCCGTTGCTTTCGATCAGAGTAAACGGGTCGCTGTCGTCATCCTCCTGGGTGTAATCTGCATCCTCCGGAGCTTCCAGCTGCTGCCAGCCGGTTACCATCTCTCCGCTGCTTACGGTATAATAATTATTTTCATCCACCCAGCCGGTCTGCATCACGCCGTCGCCGTCAAAGAAATAATATTTATCATTGATCTTCTTCCAGCCATCGGTGATCATCTTTCCATTAGAACCAAAATAATACCAGATCACACCGTTGGTAGAGCCGGGATCGTTAACCTGAAGCCAGCTGTCTGCTACCATAATGCCGCTGGAATCCACATAATACTCGCTGTCCACCCAGGTATCGGTGGCAATATAGCCAGAGCTGTTCAGATAACGCCATTTTCCGTCAGCGCCCTTCTGCCACTCGTTTTTTACAATGTATCCGTAATTATCCTGATACTGCCATTGACCATTATTCTGAACCCAGCCGGCTGCTGCCCATGCGGAACATGCGGCTCCTATGGTAAGCGCGGCAGTAAGTCCAGCTACTGCCATTCCTTTTCTTTTCATCGTGATACGCTCCTTTATCGTTACAGGTAGTTTGAACATACTATCTCATTCTGGTTTTAATACTACTATATATAGGAAATTTTAGCAAGAAATTTTCCAGGTTGCAACAAAAATTCTTTTTCAATTTTATTACGGTTTACTGTCGGACTTGACCCATGTTTTTATTTCGGATATAATCATCGTACAATTACAGATAGCTTAAGATTTAGGAAAGGAATTTTATATATGTGGAAAGCGGATGGCTGGAAGGATTATGAGGTGATTGACTGCTCGAAGGGTGAGAAGCTGGAGCGGTGGGGGGATTATTTGTTGATCCGGCCAGATCCTCAGGTGATTTGGGATACGGAACGGAAGATTAAGGGCTGGAAAAGGCCTAATGGGCATTATCACAGAAGCTCGAAAGGCGGCGGGGAATGGGAATTTTTCAGCCTGCCGGAGCAGTGGAGCATTGATTATAAGGGACTTACCTTTAATCTGAAGCCATTTAGCTTTAAGCATACAGGATTGTTTCCAGAGCAGGCCGCTAACTGGGATTGGTTTGGGAATAAAATTCGGGAAGCAGGACGGCCAATTAAGGTGCTGAATCTGTTCGCTTATACGGGCGGTGCCACGCTGGCGGCAGCTCAGGCGGGGGCATCGGTGACCCATGTGGATGCTTCCAAGGGCATGGTCGGATGGGCGAAGGAGAATGCCAAATCCAGCGGTCTGGAGCAGGCGCCGATCCGGTGGATCGTGGATGACTGTATTAAATTTGTAGAGCGGGAGATCCGGAGAGGGAATCATTATGATGCCATTATCATGGATCCGCCTTCTTATGGAAGAGGACCGAAGGGTGAGATCTGGAAGATCGAAGATTGTATCCATCCGCTTGTAAAGCTTTGTGCCAAGCTGCTGTCGGATCAGCCTCTGTTTTTCCTGATTAATTCTTATACCACTGGATTGGCGCCGTCTGTATTATCTTATATGCTGGCGGTGGAGTTAAACGATAAATATGATGGTGTGGTACATGCAGACGAGGTAGGGCTGCCGGTTTCTTCTAACGGGCTGGTGCTGCCCTGCGGATCATCAGGCAGATGGGAAGCAAAGTAATATGATGTTGGGTCAAAAGGTATTTTGCCAGATGAAATGATAAAACATCCCTGTCAAACTGTTTTCTGGTTTGACGGGATGTTTTTTTATTTTTTTGTCCAATATGGCTGACGCCGGGAATGGCAGAGCCCTTGTGTTTATGCAGGCGATCCTGGCCCGGATATGCTACCGCCTGCCATTCAACACACGCCATATCCCCGGCATATACCGCTTCATCACCATAGACAGAAGAAAACTGATTGCAGCCATGGTAATGGGCATCAGCAGATAGAGGGCTAAGGGAATCAGCATCCTCGCAGGAAGCAGCGCCGCGGCGGTCTTATTGATCAGACGGACAAAGGCAAAATGAATGGCATAGAGAGTAAAATTACATTCCATCCACCTGCGTGCCGTGGGAAGGCGTTTCTCATTTATAATCATCCACAGCCCCACCGGGGTGAGGAAGCGAAACATCACCGTGGTTCCCGGCAGAAAATACCGCATCGTCCAGTAAAAATTCAGGGCTCCCAGTCCAATCAGGGCAATTCCGATCCAGCATCGTTCCTTCTTCCAGCTCTTTTCCATCCATCTTCCGTGCAGCGCCGAAAATGCTCCGGTGCTGTAATAAAAGAGAGCATCTTCATTAAAATAAGGAATGTCTGCCGCAATCCAAACCATATAAATCATGATCAGGAGAAACAAAATGCCGCTCCAGGTTCGCTTTAACACCAGATACAGCAGCGGAGCCACCCCGATCAGCAAAATCAGCTGTTTCAGATACCAAAATACATACAGGTATCGGTGATTGATCACCGCATCCAGCATGGTCAAAGGGTCAATAGGAATGACTCCCTTTCCCATTACATGTCCCACAAAGGGAAGTCGGCTTCCGATCACATATCCGGCGTAATAAATCAAATTCCAAAGCAGATAGGGAATCAGGATGCTGTGGATTCTGGATTTCCATTTTCTTCCCAGACAGCTCCAATCAAAATTTCGATAGAACAGGTACGCCGAGATCATGAAAAATCCTGGTACGGCAATCTGCCCTGCAGTTTCTCCGATCAGCCGCTCCAGCCAGACTACCGTAAGCCCTTGTGAGGTCTTTCCCAGGAACAGCTCGCCATTATAGGAATGGACCCAGACCACAAAGAGGCTGAAGAAAAACGTGAACCATGTGACTTTATTTCGAAATTTCGCTTCTTCCATAGCGCCTCCTGTTCGTTTTTGTTTTCATGCTGCTTTCCACACTGCCCGCTCCGCGTCTACTGCACCTCCCGGATCAGGCAATACTGCTTCAGATCAAAATTCTTTTCCACAATTCCAAACACCTTAAATCCAAAATGCTGGTACATGGCCACATTGTTGGGATTATGGGTCTCCAGTGATATCATCAGGCGGTGTTCATTTGCATACCGGATCGTTTCCTTCATCAAAAGGTCTGCCAAACCGTGATGCTGCATAGCAGGGTTGACTGCCAGATAAATGATGTGCAGCCGTTCCTCCTGATGGAGCTGATCCGTCCATTTAGAATTCAGATAATCCCTCCCCTTCACAAAATTCCAAAAGGTCTTTAACGAAGGATCCTCCCGAATCAGATATTCGTCTGTCTTCAAAGATGCCTTTGCCTCTGTGATATAGTACTGAAATATATTATATGGCTCAGATTCGTCTGATACAACAAGAATCGCATTTAATTCGCTGCTGTCTGCAAAAATTTCACAGGTCTCAAAGAATTCATTCAGGTCGCACTCAAAAAGCTCCGGCATCAGCCGCTTTCTGGTATCCTCGTCTGGAATCAGCTTTACGTACAGCGGATCATGGATAAAGCATTCCGTCAAAACCTTTTCCAGCTTCGGAAAATCCTGCTTTTGAACTCGGTATAAATTCTGACTTTCCATCCTTTCCTCTCTCCTGCCTTTCTGTTTATCCTGTTTTGGTGCAACAGTTCCGTACCCTCACTGTCACTTTTTTATCACATGCTTCTGCATGGCCTCCGTCATCTTCTCTGCTGCCTGGGTCATATATTCCAGATCCTCCCGGAAACAGTTTCTCTGATGATGAAGCACCTGAGCCAGCTCCTCTTGTTCTGCCCCAAAGTCATGCTGCCCGGCATTGGATCTCAAAGCGGCTACCAGCCCAAACAGATTGGCATGACGGCGGATCCGCCCATATCCCCATGCCAGCCGTTCTTTTGGCTGATGGAAAATATAATCGGTAAAATACCGAAACACAGCTTCCTCAAACTGGAAGGCATACCGGTTATTATCAATCTGGTACAGGCACTCCAGCGCCTGTACAGGCTGCCCCTCCTTCAGTCGTTCTGCTGCCTGATTTAAAAAGATCAGATTATGGCATGCGCTTTCCTGGGGAAACAGTACACTGTCGTGCCAGTCGATCCGCACGAAGTATTCCTGGGCCTTCTTAAACAGGCGAAGCATTTCCCGGGACAGGGGCTGTACTTCCCGATAGATCCTATCAGCCGCTTCCAGGTTTCCCTCTGCGAGAGCCTTCTGATAATCCTTATTCACCGCACAGATCCTCTCATACAGCCGTCCGCTCTCCTGCTTTGCCCTGCCAATTGCCTCCCTCAGACGCAATCCGGCAGATTCTAAGTCATGGGCTTTTAGCTTTTCCAGTTCTTTGCCTTCTTCATGCAGGCATCCATTCTGCCTTAACTCCTGGAAGTTTAATTCCAATTGTGTTTCCATGGCGCAAAACAGCACTCGAAAATCCAGAGGTGCTGCTGCCAGGTGGTCAAAGGCCATAACCAGCAGGCCGTACATCTGATGATGAAACCGAAAAACCGGTTCCTGATAATATTCCTCATTATCAAACTGGGAGTGATAGTGGGTTTCCATAAAGGAACCTGCTGCAAAATCATTTACCATGGAAGGAATTCCTGAGATTGCCACAGAGAAATCATCAGACCAGGTTTCAATGGGACAGAGCACCTGAATCCCATCTGGATACGCCTCCGGATCTACCTGTAAGCCCTCCACAAACTGCTGCAGAAAGGTACTATATTCATAAACACTGCGGATCCCGTCTTTCCTGCTGTGTGCATGGGCGGGAAGCTCAAAATTCAGGTCCGCAATCACCTTTCCCTGCCACTCCGGGTGAACATGGAACACCTGCTGGTAGGCGCCGGTGGACCAGTCATATTTGGAGTTGGAGATTCCCCACTCCTCCGCTGCCATGGCACAGAAAACAATGGTCTTTCTGGGCCGGTAACCGCTGCGAAGCAGTGCCCTTGCGATCCCCAGCATCATCGCCACAGCACAGTTGTCATCCTGGAACCCGGAAAAGTAAGAATCATAATGAGCAGACAGAAGGATCATGGAATCCGGCTCCTGCCCTGGGATCCTGCCGGTGATATTGTAAGAGATCTGATCCTGTTTCACAGTGGATCTGGCATCAAACCGCACCGTAATAGTTCCCTCCTCTGACTGCCCCATCGCCTCCCGCAGAATGGCTGCGTCTGCCTGGGAGATGGAAAATGCCGGGGCATCTGCCGGGCCTGCAATATCCTGTGCATTTAACGCAGTGCTGTGGATCTCACCGTAGCCAGCCTCCTGAACTGCCAGCAGCGCCGCCGCTCCCTTCAGATGCGCCTGGTAGACCGGGAAATTGATCCACCATTCTTCTCTCTGGTTGATATCTGCCAGAACCAGCTTCCCCTTAACATCCAGTCCATCATAATCTGCAGCGGTTCCCTTCCCCGCGTCCACTACAGTAAACTCCTGGAATCCTTCTGTCTGAAAATTGGTCTGATATGCGCCAAGCTGAAATTGATGAAGCCGTCCGTCCTTTCCGGTAAATTCCATCACAGCTTTTTCAAATTCCCAGGAATCTACTGAGATCCGATCCTTTTCTACCTGTGAAAGACCGATCGCTTTCATCTCCCGGACCAGCATCTCACCGGTCTCATATTCTGCCCTGGAACCAGCTGTCCGAAATCCCAGCACCGGATTGGTCTTATATTCCTCCATCCGTTTTGCCAGGCGATATGCGTAATCCACATCGATCTGATCGATATAATTTTGTTGTATCAAGCTATATGTTTTCTGCATGTTTTTCCCTCTTTTCACCGGAAGTATAACACAGCAGCATATTGAAATCAAGAGTTCCGGATTCCTTATGAAACGGCAAAGAACCAGACAGCCGGAGGCATTTTGCCTCCGGCTGTCCGGTTCTTTGCATGTCTGATATTCTGACACACATCCACTATATCATTTTAACTGCAAATGCCGCAATCCGCTCCTGCTTTATGCACTGGGATTTCTGGAGCCATCTGCGCCCACCTGATATCCATCCGGCGTCTGTCCATTGATCAGGAGAGAGCCGTAAGGCGCTCCATCCTTCTCCTGGAAGTAATACCACTTGCCTTCGATAAGCTGCCAGCCGGTCAGCATCATGCCCTGTGTGCCGTCTGATACAGGATTTAAGTAATAGCGATGTCCGTCTGCATCGGTAAACCAGCCGGTCTCCATGGTTCCGTCTGCTGCAAAGTGGAACCAGCCGGTAGAAGCCTGCCCGCCCACAGCATATGGATTCTGGATCTGGGCCCAGCTTCCAGCATACAGTCTGCTGCTTCCGGACTGATAGCTCCAGGTTACTCTTCCCTCTGGGGAAACTGCAGATACCCAGCAGCCAGCCTGTGAGCTGGTGGTCAGATCAACCTTCGTCCGTCCGGAGCCGGAAGAAGAACCTGAACCGGAGCCGCCGCTGCCCGGGGTCGGATTGACCGGAGTCGGGTCTGCTGGGGTTGGATCTGCCGGGGTTGGGTCTACCGGAATTGGGTCTACTGGTACTTCTTCTCCCTTCACATAGGTAAAGGCAACATCCAGATACCCGGTAGAGGATACAACGATCTCATAACTGCCGGCCTCTGCAAAAGCTTCCCCATCAGTCTTTAAGGTGCCATCCTCATTGATGATCACCACTGCGCCTCTTCCGCTGGCTGCATAGCTTCTGCCATTTACCGATACAGAGGTAATATTGCTGATATAGTCTGCAAATGCCGCCATGTCAGCGCCTTCTGCTGCTTCCAGAGCCGGAGCTGCTGCATTTCCGTTAAATACTGCCGGCTTATCCTCGGTATACAGAATAAAGTCTGCTGTCATGGGAGCATATACGCCGGACTTGTCCGTTATCACGATGGTGTACTTGCCCTTCTCTCCGGCGCTCCAGGTCAGGGTATTACCGGAAACGGCCACGCCGTCCAGCCCCTCTACCGTATATTCCGGCTGGTATTCCGCAGGAAGTCCGGTAATTGCGATTCCGGCAGCTCCTGCAGTGACCGCTGCTGTTTCCACCTTAACCTGGCCCTCAAACTTCACAGGTACGTAAATGCCATCCTCCAGCGGGATCTCATAAATTCCTTCACTGGTATAGTAGGTAATGGAATCAATAGTCTGGCCCATGATCTTCTCATAGTGTTCCCAGGAAAGCGGGCAGCCATGGGTCTGCTTTGTAAATCCAACGCTCCATGCTAGGTTCGTTCCTCTCCAGATATTCTCCAGATGGCGAAGGCCGTAATCATCGCCTTCCTCCGTGCCAAGAACCACACCGTAAACCTTCTGAGAATTGATGTCAATGTCCAGTCCCTCTATTGTCAACTGATAGTCGCCGTAGCTGCTGTCGATGGAAAGCTCTGCGCCGGCCCCTTCAACGGTCTCCACAGTTCCAACCACCTCGCTGAAGGATAAGCTGCCGTCAGCATTGGCCGTAATCTCCTTATAGCATTCTGGTTCCTCACTCAGTATGTAGTAGGAATAGCTGGCACTCTCAAACAGAGCATCCTTTCCGGCATACGTGGTCGTGGAGGTCTGTCCGCGGTTGCTTACGGTAATATCTACAGAGGATGCATCCGTGATCCTGGTATAGCCGGATAAGTCTACGCCCTCGCCTACCTTTACCGGGAAGGTAATACCGGTGATATCGCTTCCGTCGCTGTTCACATGATAGGAGCCGCCTACCAGAGTACCCGTTCTTGGCTTGCTCTTTGTGGCAGAGGTGACAGCATCTACTTCCACATTATTATTTACCTCCGCCTGATAGAAATCTGCATATGGAATGTTCATCAGAACATAGTCAATGGTAAAGGAGTAAGTAAATTCCAGATCCAGATATCCGGTGGAGGATACAACGATCTCATAATCACCCGTCTTTGCGATCGGAGCTGCATCTGTCTTTATGGAGCCATCCTTATTGATGATCACCACGGCCCCCCGTCCGGAAGCTGCATAGCTCGTTCCATTTACGGATACGGATGTAATATTGCTGATGTAATCAGCAAGGGCTTCCTCTGAGAATCCTTCTGCCGCTGTCAGTGCCGGGCTGCTGCTGTCCTCATTATAAACTGCCGGCTTTTCATCCGTATACAGGATAAACGTGGCCGTTAACTCTGCATACTGGCCGCTCTCATCGCTTACCGTAAGGGTATACTGTCCCTTTTCGGCATCCTCCGGATAGGACAGGATTCCATCCGCCACATCGATGCCCTCCAGAACATCTCCGTCTGCATTCGTCATGGTGTATACCGCATCATAGTCCTCCGGCAGGCCGGTGATCGTCATCGATGTAGAACCAGCTGCGGCGGCCGCATCCTGCACCTTCATCTCGCCGCTGAATTTCTTCGGCACATAGATGCTTTTATCCAATGAAAGTTCATAAATTCCATCACTGGTATAGTAGGTAATGGATTCAATGCTTTCTCCCATAATAGATTTATAGTGGAAGGACTTGGTAGGGCTGTTATGAACGCTGGTGGTAAATCCGGTGCACCATGCAAGACTGGTTCCTCTCCAGATATTTTCCAGGTGACGCAGGCCATAATCATGCTCCTCCGTATGCAGGATCACTGCATAAACCGAACCGTCAACCTCAAATCCATCTACATTCAGCTGGTAATCGCCGTAGCTGCTGTCTGTCAAAAGCTCTGCCAAAACTCCGTCAACCTGGGTCACATTTCCTTCTACTGCACTAAATTCCAGCTTTCCATCCTCTATGGTCGCTTCCTTATAATACTCCGGCGCCTCATCCAGCACATAGTAGGAATAGCTCTTGCTCTCAAACAAGGCATCCTTTCCGGAATAGGTAGTGGTGCTGGTCTGTCCCCGGTTTGTCACTGTAATATCTACAGAATCCTCATCTGTGATCTTTGTAAATCCAGACAGCTTCACATCCTCTGTCAGCCGTACCGGGAAGATGATTCCTGTAATATCACTTCCATCGCTGTTTACGTGGTAAGAACCGCCTACCAGCGTGCCGGTGCGGGTTTTCGCCTTTGTAGCAGAAGAAACGGCGTCCACTCCCCGATCATTATTTAATTCATTCTCATAAAACTTATCATACGGAATGTTCATGAGAACATACTCCGGCTTCTCCTCTTCATCCAGAGTCAATGCCAGTTCCGGTACTGCCGCAGCAGCTGCGCCAACCGTCAGGTTCAGGTCACCTGTACTGTCGGTTCCCTGGTCGATAGGAAGCTGCGGAAGTTCATTTACTTCCTCTTCCGGGTCTTTTTCCTGATCCGCCACATCTATCCTTTCGTCATCCGGCGCCTTCTCTCCATCATCTCCCTCTTCCGCGGTATCTTCAGAATCCTTATCCTCATCTGATGATTCATCTTCGCCTTCCTTGTCCTCTTCTGACGGCTTCTCTGAATCATCATCTTCTCCGGTTTCGGACTCATCAGTTCCGTCACCTTCCTCAGGAGCCTGATTGGAATCTTCGTCCTTCTCTTCCCCGGATGGATCCTCTTCCCTGGATGAATCCTCCTCATCAGCAGCATCCGCTTCCCCAGGTACTTCACCTGTTTCATCCTCTTTTGCTGCTTCCTTCGATGAATCCGCAGCATTGTCGTCCTCTGCATCATCAAGCTCTGATACTGTTAGTTCATCAGCTTCGTCTTTTCCATCCTGCCTGGAAACCAGATCTGCTTCCACAGCTGTCTGACTGATTCCAGACGCATCGCCTGTTTCTGCCAATGCCACTGTCGGAGTGGAGCCAACTACCATTGCTGCTGCCAAAATACTGGGCAGTGCCTTTGTAAGCCAAGCATTTTTCCTTCTCATAACATCCTCCTTTTTGAATATTATTTTCAGTTAGCATAAGCTAACTATTGATTAATTTTAAACCGGAACGAAAACCTTTGCCCCCGTTCCGGTAAAATCAACGCAACTGTTCCGTACCCTCACAGTTACAAATCAACAACAAATCGCCTCTTGTTAGCCATCCCTAACTTAAATCTATTGTATCACTTTTCTGCTGTGTGTCAAAGTATCCGATTTGATAATATTTCTCACTGTTATGGCTGGAGCCCTGTTTGGCGCTGCTGGTATTGGCTATTCTGCTATCTTCTGCCCCAAAACCTCCTCCAGCTTCCCGATCAGCTTCTCCCGGTCTCCATCATGCACATAGCCCTTCATCCCGCAGCCTTCCGCTGCCTGAATATTCAGCGGCTGATCATCAATAAAATAACACTCCTCCGGCTTCAGGGAAAACCGTTCAAACAGCCGCTGGTAGATCTCCTTCTGGGGCTTGATGCACTTCTCCGGCGCCGAAAACATTACTCCATCAAAACAGGCGATTCCCGGGATCAGCGTCTCATAGCACTCCAAAAGCCGCACAGACGCATTGGAGCAAAGATAGATCCCATATCCCAGCGCCTTCAGCCGCCGCACCAGCTCCTCCATTCCCTCAATGGCCCACATATTATATTCGTGCCAATGCCAGAAGCAGACCGCCGCCATCTCCTTCTCATGCTCTGTGACCAGCCGGCTCTGCATTCTCCGCAGCGCCTCCTCCTCAGGAATGACTCCCATATCCAAAAGCACCCATTCCTGGGAAAAGAAAACGGCCGTGCACACCTCCTTAATCTCCGTCTCATCTGTCATAAAATGCCGGCAGACCCCATCCGCCACATAATCTACCAGCACCTTTCCCATATCAAACACAATATTTCGAATCATATCGTTTCCTGTTCCTTTCTGTTTTTTCAATATAGTAAATAAAAAGAGCCGGCAGCGCACTCTTTCTATGAAATGCGCCGCCTGGCTCCCACTCTTATGCCTCCGGCTTTTCCACCTGTACGATGGCCTGCTTCTGCATCGGAATCCGGCAATTCTTATTGCTTCCGAACTCTACGATCACAGTGTCATCGGTCATATCAATGATAACTCCGTAGAATCCGCTACTGGTCAGCACAGTATCACCAACTGCGATGCTGGCCATCAATTCCTCATGTCTCTTCTTTTCCTTTTTCTGCGGACGGAATGCGATAAAATACATCAGACCAAACAGAAATACGAAATAAAGAACCAAGCCCACTGGCCCTCCAAATGCGTTCATTCTTCTTCCTCCTTAATTTAAATCCTCGTCTGCCTGTTCAAGACTTGCGGAGCGTTTATCCGACAGGGGTCTTCTCCTGTCTGATCAAGGCTCAGTCCTGAGGCCCTGCCAGAATCCCGGCGATCTTACGTGCCTTATACTCCTGGTAGCGGTGTTCCTCAATCGCATGACGAATCTCTTCCATCATTGTATTATAAAAATACAAATTGTGCAAGACACATAATCGCATTCCCAGCATCTCTTTTGCTTTTAACAGATGCCGGATATACCCGCGGCTGTAGGAACGGCAGGTTGGACACTGGCAGCCCTCCTCGATGGGACGGGCATCCAGCTCATACTTCTGGTTAAACAGATTTAATTTTCCATGATTGGTATATACATGGCCATGACGGCCATTTCTGGATGGGTACACACAGTCGAAGAAATCAACACCTCTGTCCACCGCCTCCAGGATATTAATCGGCGTTCCCACTCCCATCAGGTAAGTAGGCTTCTCTTCTGGCAGATGAGGCACGGTTACATCCAGGATGTGGTACATCTCCTCGTGGCTTTCGCCTACCGCCAGACCGCCTACGGCATAGCCGTCTAAATCCATGGCCGCAATCTCCTTGGCATGCTGGATTCGGATCTCATCTACCACACCGCCCTGATTGATGCCAAAAAGGAGCTGTTCCTTATTAATGGTATCCGGCAGGCTGTTCAGCCGCGCCATCTCCTCCTTGCAGCGTCTGAGCCATCTGGTAGTCCGCTCCACGCTGGGTTTTATATAATCGTAGCCTGCATGGCTGGGCGGGCACTCGTCAAATGCCATGGCGATAGTTGATCCTAAATTAGACTGGATCTGCATGCTCTCCTCCGGCCCCATAAAGATCTTATGACCGTCGATATGGGACTGGAAGGTCACACCCTCCTCCTTGATCTTTCGAAGACCAGACAGTGAAAATACCTGGAAGCCGCCGGAATCCGTCAGAATCGGCCGGTCCCAGTTCATAAACTTGTGAAGACCGCCAAACTGCTTAATCAGCTTATCCCCGGTCCTCACATGAAGGTGGTAGGTATTGGAAAGCTCCACCTGGGTTCCGATTTCCCGAAGGTCATCGGTGGAAACGGCGCCCTTGATGGCGGCCACCGTTCCCACATTCATAAATAATGGGGTCTGGACGGTGCCATGAACGGTTTTCAGCTCAGCCCGCTTGGCACGTCCATCCTTTGCTAAAATGCGATATTCCATAAAACTCCTGCTATATAAAAAAGAATCCTGCCGTTACTTCTGGCTCTTCTTCGCCGCCTTTGCCTCTGCCTTCTCCTGTGCTGCTTTCTTTCGCTTTGATACGGTCATTCCATACCACATAGCGCCGGTGACGCACACGGAAGAATACGTTCCGCAGACGATACCTGCCATCAACGGCATTGCAAATTCACGGATGGAGGATACGCCCATGATAAACAGCACAAAGATCATGATAAAGGTGGTCAGGGAGGTATTGATGCTTCTGGTCAGTGTCTGGGTAATGCTTGCATTTACCACCTCTGCCAGGTCAGCACGGCTTCCCATTTCCTTTAAGTTCTCACGGATCCGGTCGAAGATAACAATCGTTGCATTGATGGAGTAGCCTACAATGGTCAGCATGCAGGCGATAAAAGTAGAACCTACGGACCACTTGAAGGCGGCATAGAAGGTCAGCACGACTAAAACGTCATGAAGCAGCGCTGCTACCGCACTGGTTGCAAATCTCACATCGCTGAACCGGAACCAGATATAGATCAGCATACAGATCGTGGAGATGATAACTGCCACCACAGCGTCCTTCTTCATTTCGCTGCTGACTGCCGCAGAAATACTCTCGGCTGTGATCTTCTCCGCCTCTACACCGAAATTCTCTACTAAAGCATCATTTAATGCCTGACGTTCATCCACCGTCAGCGTCCTGGTCTTGATGATAACCTCATTGGTTCCCGTCACCTTCCGGGTCTGGGTTCCCGCATCCTTTGTGATGGATTCCACAACAGGAACTACCTTGCTGGAAATATCCTCCAGGCTTAAGTCCTCGTTAAAGGTAACATTGGTGGAGGTACCGCCCATGAAATCCAGGCTGTAGTTTAATACCGTTCCGGTGGAGGACTTATTCACTCCCATAAATACAAAACCTGCCAGAATCAGGGCAATAGAAAGCGCAAAGCAGATCTTTCTCTTCGCCAGGAAATTGATAGATGCCTTCTCCTTCTTTGTTCCATAGAACTTGGCATCCTGGAAGCCGATGGCATATAATGCATGTAATGTGCCTTTGGTGATCACCAGGGCAGTAAACATGGAAAGCACGATACCTAATGCCAGAGTTGCGGCAAAGCCCTTTACCGTACCGGAGCCTCTCCAGTACAGAACTACAGCTGCAATCAGGGTGGTCACGTTTCCGTCAATGATGGCAGACAGAGCCTTGTTAAAGCCGCTCTTAATCGCAGACTTTACCGTCTTGCCCAGACCGATCTCCTCTTTGATACGGGTAAAGATAATAACATTGGCATCCACTGCCATACCGATGGACAGAATAATACCTGCCACGCCAGGCAGCGTCAGGGTGATCTCAAATGCAGACAGCAGCACCAGCACCAGGCCCACATACAGAGCCAGAGCGATGGAAGCGGCAAGTCCAGGCACCAGATAAACTACAATCATAAATACCACCACGATAGCAAAGCCGATAGCGCCTGCCTTTAAGCTGGTGGTGATTGCCTCCTGGCCCAACTTTGCGCCCACTACATTGGAACGCAGCTCCTGAAGCTCTAAGGACAGCGAACCGATACGGATGGTAGCTGCCAGATTTTCTGCCGCCTCAAAGGTCTCCATGCCGGTGATCTCGCACTGGCCGCCGGTGATCGCTGTCTGAACCGTCGGCGCGGAAACGATCTGATCATCATAGACGATGGCAATTCTCTTGCCTAAGTTCTCCTCGGTGATCTTTGCAAAGGTAGCTGCACCCTCATCTGTCAGGGTCAGCTGAACCACATACTGCTGTGCCTGGGTGCCGGTTCCCTCCCGCATGCCGGCCTTCGCGGTAGCTACCATATCACCGGTCATCAGCACATTCAAATTCTCGTCGGTAAAGGTTAAGGAACCTGGCTTTCCCAGCTCCTCCAAAATAGCATTGGCATCCGATACTCCCGGGATATCAATATTGATCCGGTTGGTACCCTCCTGGTAAACCTCTGCCTCCGTACTGTAATTCTGAACTCTCTGCTGCAGCTTGTAGATGGTATCGGACATCTGCTCTGCAGTAGGATTCTCGTCCACTGCCTGATAGGTGATGCTGACACCGCCTGCCAGATCAAGCCCCAGCTTAATGTCACTCATGCTGGAATAGCCGAACCATCCAAACACAGCAACTGCCGCCAGGATCAGCAGCAGGCCGATCAGGCCTTTCCCCTTATTACTCTTCATCCTTCTTTCTCCTTTCCTTGATTCGCCCGTTTTTCCGGGCATCCAGGGATACCCGGAGGGTGTTTCATCGATTCGCCCGTTTTTCCGGGCATACCTTTTTGCCCTGTTCTCATTTTACTCGTCAGCCAGAGCTGCCTTGATCATAATGGCACACTCGATCCGCTTCTTCTGCATCTCACAGCCGATGTCATAGGCATCGGTGATGGTGCCGTGGAAGTTGTAGGAATTCGCTGCACAGCCGCCGCTGCAGTAGAAGCGTGCAAAGCAGTCCCTGCACTTGTCCTTTGCATAGACGTTGCACAGCTTGAATTCATCACGAACTGACGTATTGGTCACACCGGTATCTACATTGCCTAACAGGAAGCCCTCCTGTCCGACAAACTGGTGGCATGGATAAAGGTCGCCCCATGGGGTGACTGCCAGATATTCTGTGCCGGAGCCGCAGCCGGAAAGCCGCTTGGCCACACAGGGACCTGCATTCAGATCCAGCATAAAGTGGAAGAAGTTAAAGCCTCTTCCCTCTTTCTTCCGTTTAATATATTCAACTGCCAGCTTATCATACTGCTCCAGGATCCTTGGAAGATCTTCTTCCTTGATGGAATATTCCGCCTCTGCCGGAGCAACCACCGGCTCGATGGACATCTGCTGGAAGCCCAGATCTGCAAAATGAATGGCATCTTGGGCAAAGTCCAGATTGTGATGGGTAAAGGTGCCTCTCACATAATAGTTCATCTGATTCCGGCTGTCTGCAAATTTCTGGAATTTCGGCACGATCAGATCGTAGCTTCCCTTGCCGTTGCGGAATGGCCGCATCTTATCGTTAACTTCCTTCCGGCCATCCAGGCTTAATACTACGTTGCCCATCTCCTTGTTGCAGAATTCCATGATCTCGTCATTGAGAAGGACTCCGTTGGTGGTCAGGGTAAAGCGGAAATGCTTATCATGCAGCTTCTCCTGTTCCCGGCCGTAGGCAACCAGCTGCTTTACCACCTCCCAGTTCATCAGAGGCTCGCCGCCGAAAAAGTCTACCTCCAGATTTCTCCGGCTGCCGGAATTGGCAATCAGGAAATCCAGCGCCTTCTTTCCTACCTCAAAGCTCATAAGGGCGCGGCGGCCATGGTATTCGCCTTCCTCTGCAAAACAGTACTGACAGGCTAAGTTACAGTCGTGGGCAATGTGGAGACAGAGCGCCTTTACTACCGTCTTGCGCTCCTTAAAGTCGATGACAAAATCCTTATAGATGTCTTTTGCGAAAAGCTGCTCACTGTCGATCAGCTCCTGAATGTCTTCCAGAGTTTCCTCAATATCCTGAGATGTGTAACGGTCCTTCAGTCCATCACGGACAGCCGCCTTTAATGGCTCCGGAATGGGCTCCGGCTTTGCTAAGTCCGGCATCTGCGGGGACAAAATCTCAATGGCATCATAGAGGACAGGGTCTGCTACATGGACAGAGCCGCTGTTTACATCCAGAACAATGTTATAGCCGTTGTTTTTGTATTGATGGATCACAGGTGGTTCCTCGTCTTTCTATAATAAAATTAAAGTTTAGCTAAATCATTGCCTTAAAATCTCCCAGACATGGAAAATGCCCCTACAATCCGGGCGACCGTAGGGGTTATCCTCGAACCGATAGATTCATTTTCCATATGTAATGCAGGAATTAGCGGTTGCTGTTCTCGCAGCTCTGATTTCCTACAGTACAAGAAGTCTTGCAAGCGGACTGGCAGGAAGTCTGGCACTCGCCGCATCCGCCCTTCTTCATGGTGTCCTTTAAAGTGTTAGAATTTAACGTCTTAACGTGCTTCATCTTGCTACGCCTCCTATTCTCTTAAAGTTCCTTGCGATTATACCATATGTAAAGGTAGTTCGCAAGTTCTTTCGCGTGTCAAACTTACCGGAAAAGCCCTCATATCCTGTTTTTAAAGGGCATAGACTGGACTATAATCCATAATGGGGGAATCTTGTCATGCGAACCATCAAATATTTAACCAGGTCTCTGTTCTTCTCCTACCTTCTCAGCGCCCTGCTTCTGACTGCGCTTGCCTTTGGGCTCTTTCAGTTAAAACTTGCCCCTTCCAGGGTGGCGGCAGGGGTTTACGGGATCTATGCTGTCAGCTGCTTTCTGGGAGGACTGCTGGCGGGAAAAGGACTGAAGAGCAGAAAGTTTTTCTGGGGACTGCTGATCGGCCTTCTGTACTTTCTCCTTCTGGCACTGATGTCATTTTTATTTAACAAAGGACTTCGGAATGACACCGCAGCCCTGACCCGGGTGCTGGGGATCTGCGCTGTCAGCGGAACGGTGGGCGGGATGATCAGTTAAATGCACAAAAGCGGATATTCAAATGCGGCTGCCCAGCCCTATCGACAGGGCCAAGCAGCCGCAGACGGATCGCCTACTTAAGCAGTTTTTCCATTCTCGGCAGTTTCTGCCTCATCTCTATCGTCGCCTTTCCGTTCTTCCTTCCTATCGTCCTTCCCATCCTCTGCCTGCTCCTTTGGACTCTCCGGCAGATACAGACAAATCGTCTCGATCCGGTTCTTATCCATCTTTTCCACTACCATCCGAATGCCCTCATGGGTGACTTCCTCACCCTCCTCCGGCAGATGGTCCAGCAGTCCGATCACCAGACCGCCCAGGGAATCGTAATCCTCTGATTCCAGCTTCAGATCCAGATGGTCATTTAAATCACTCAATTTCATGGAAGCATCCACCCGATACTGATTCGGCGCCAGCTCCACCACATTTTCTTCTTCATCGCCGTCGTACTCATCCCGGATCTCACCTACGATCTCCTCCAGCATATCCTCCAGAGTGATCAGGCCGGCGGTAGCGCCGTACTCATCCAGAACGATTACGATGTTGTTCAAGGTCTTGCGCATCTCCACCATCAGCTCGGCTGCCTTTTTAAACTCATAGGTATACAGCGGCTGACGCAGATAATCGCGGATATTAAAATGCTCCTTGCTGTCCAGAAGAAGCAGATCCTTAACATTGATAATACCGATTACATTGTCTGTGGAATCCTCATATACTGGAATTCGGGTATACTTTTCTTCCCGGAAAATCTCCAGCAGCTCATCATAGGTAGCGTCCACATTGACAAATGTCATGTCGATCCGGGGAACCATAATATCCTTTGCCAGATTATCACCAAAATCAAACACATTGGTGATCATCTTCTTCTCTTCCGTCTGGATCACACCCTCCTCGTGGCTCACTTCAACAATGGTGCGAAGCTCATCCTCGGTGATGGATTCCTGCTTCTTGTTGGGGTCAACCCCGAGCGCGCGCAGCACCAGCATGGATAATTGGTTCACGAAAAAAATCACTGGTGTCAAAAGGTTCATCAGTGCATAGATAAATGGCGCATATTTTAATGAAATCGATTCTGAGGATAATGTAGAAATGGTCTTCGGAGTAATCTCACCAAACACCAGAATCAGCAGTGTCAGGATACCGGTGGCAATTCCCACCGCCTTACTTCCGAATAAATCTGCTGCCAGCACCGTTGATAAGGAGGATGCAGACAGATTCACCACATTGTTGCCGATCAAGATGGCACTCAGCATCTTACCCTGGTTTTCTACGATCTTAATCACTGTTTCTGCCCGCTTATGGCCGTTCTCAGCCAATGTCCGCATGCGGATCTTATTCACCGTAGTAAGTGCTGTTTCTGCCGAAGAAAAAAATGCAGATAATGCTAATAGAATAAGTAAAATAAGTAATCGTATGACCGCGTCACCTGACGGATCCATAAAAAAACACTCCTTTTTTGATAAATTTTTTATGGTAGATTATACTATAATCTCAGGGGACTGTCAAGAAGATTTGCGGCGGGAATCGAATTGGCGAAAGGTCTGCATCAGGAGGAATACCTCCTGATGCTGCTGTTTACGCCTTGTGCTTGGGGCGGATGGTTTTGATGATAGTGTACAGTTCTGACAGAATCTGGGTCAGAACCATCAGGGCGGTGCCGGCGAAGATGCAGATGTCACCCAGGTTGAAGATCACTTTTTTCAGCTTCCCTGCATTGATGCTGAAGTAATCGACTACATAATTTCTCTGGATTCGGTCGTAGAGATTGCTGAAGGCACCGCCCAGGGTCAGGACCAGAACCAGCTTTTCAGCCCAGTAGCCTTTTTTGGGGATCAGGAAGCCCAGGATTCCGCACAGGGCGGAGATTACCACCACAGGAATCCCTTTTACCAGCTCAGGATGGCTTTTCAGGATCTCAAATGGAAAGCCGGTATTATGGCTTTTGTGGAGGGTGATCATCCCTCTGGTTCCTTCTAATTCTTTTGGAAATTCACTGGCATCTCTGGCCTCGATCTCTTCCTTAATGCACAGGTCCACTGCCGCGATCAGTGCAATCAATATAATAAGTGTCATATTTCTGCCTCCCTGCTTTGATTTTTTACGGTAACGGTTCCGTACTCTCTCACTGCTGTATTTTCTTATATTTTACCCGGTTTCCGCCTTACCGTAAAGGGAATTTTTATCCATTTCCGGCATATATTTTAAAAAATCATCTGCCTGATGGAGAATGATATTATATGCCTGATTGCCCGCTGAATCCAGCCAGTGAAATGATTGCTGATTTTATATACCGCCGCGGAACGGTCCCCCGTGTGGAAACCCGGAGTCTCTGCTATGATTCCATCTCCAGTGAATTTGCCATCCTCTATCTTCCCCTGGACACGATCCCCGATTTAAATCTGGGGGATTACGATTATTATTCCATTCCCAAGCTTTATGCGCCTCTGGACACTGCCAGTATGGAGGCAGCCGGTATTCTTTCTGTGTTTCAGCAGCCGGCACTGGGAAATCAGGGGGAAGGTGTTCTGGTGGGCCTGATCGATACGGGAATCGACTATCAGAATCCATTATTCCAAAATCAGGACGGAACTACACGGATCGCCGGGATCTGGGACCAAAATCTGCCTCAGTCCCCGGACGAAGTCCCGCCTGGGGTAGAGCCTCCCTCCTCCATGTACGCAAAAATCCAGTATGGTACTGCCTATTCTTCCGCCCAGATCAATGAAGCGCTGCGGTCAGACCGTCCGCTGGACATTGTTCCTTCCACAGATACCGATGGACACGGCACCTTTCTGGCCGGGATCGCTGCCGGCGGACCGTCGCCCTCCGGAGATTTTATCGGTGCTGCTCCAAAGGCCTCTCTCGGCATCGTAAAGCTGAAGCCGGCAAAGCAGTATCTCCGTGACTTTTATCTGATCCGAGAGGATGCCAAGGCTTACCAGGAAAATGATATTATGATGGGAATCAAATATCTGCGTTTTCTCTCAGAGGAAACGGGAATGCCTCTGGTGCTGTGCATTTCCATGGGCACCAACTGGGGCAGCCACGAGGGCAGCTCTCCCTTAGGCTATACCCTCCAGTATTTCAGCCAGTATATCGGTATGGTCAGTGTGATCGCTGCCGGCAATGAGGCAGGGCTGTCCCACCACTATTTCGGGGTGATTCCCAGCCAGCATTCCTCCGAGGATGTGGAGATCCGGGTGGCAGATGGAGAACGGGGGTTTGTGACGGAATTCTGGGCAGATGTATTGGATCTTTATACCATCGGCTTTGTTTCCCCCAGCGGAGAGACGATCAGCCGGATCCCCCTGAACCTGGGCCGTGATACCCGGGTTACATTCCTGCTGGAGCCTACTGTCATCACGGTCAGCTATCTGCCCAATGAAGCCGGCTCCGGCCGCCAGCTGATCTTTTTCCGGTTTGAGAATCCTACTGCCGGAATCTGGCGCATCCGGGTCTACAATTCCCTGTACCTGCGGGGCCAGTACCACATGTGGCTTCCGGTTCAGGGGTTCTCCTCTCCGGATACGGTCTTTCTAAGGCCGGATCCCAATACCACAATTACCAATCCGGGAAATGGACTGTTTCCGATTACCATCAGCACCTACAATCACCGGGATGGGAGCATCTATCTCCACTCCAGCCGGGGATTCACCATCAATGAGCAGATCAAGCCGGATCTGGCCGCTCCCGGGGTAGAGGTCTACGGACCGGCTCTGTCATTGTCCCCCGGCTCCATCACCATGACCCGGCGCACCGGCTCCTCCGTGGCAGCCGCCCATACAGCCGGAGCCGTTGCCAGCCTGCTGGCCTGGGGACTGGTAGAGGGAAATGACCTCACCTTAAACAATGCCTCCATCCGCGGTTATCTGATCCGGGGAGCAAACAGAAATCCAGCGTACCAGTACCCAAACCGTGAGTTCGGATACGGCACGCTGGATCTGTATCAATCCTTTCTCCAGCTGCGGGAGTAGTCAGCATATGCTTTGCCTGCAGCCGCAGTGCAATTGGAACGGTTCCTGTTCATTCATCCTCTCATCTCAATCCGGGGCCCGCCGCATTTTTCCAGGTAGGGCCTTGTGATGATGACAGCGCCGATATTGGGATCCTTTGGAATCTCATACATGATATCCAGCATAAACTCCTCCAGAATGGCCCGCAGGGCTCTGGCTCCGGTATCCTTCTTCAATGCCTCCTCTGCGATCCAGTCCAGTGCCTGGTCATCAAATTCCAGTTTCACCTCATCGTAAGCCAGCAGCTTCTCATACTGCTTCAGGATGGCATTTCTGGGCTCTGTCAGAATCTTCTTCATCAGCTCCTTGTCAAGCTGCTGCAGCGTGACTGTCACCGGCAGACGGCCTAAAAACTCCGGGATCATGCCGAATTTTCGCAGATCTGCATTGCTCACCTGCTTCAGCAGATCCTTATTCTCATCAAACTGATCTTTTAAGTCCGCCCCAAAGCCCATGGAGGATTTCCGGCTCAGCCGTTCCTTAATAATATCCTCCAGATCCGGGAAGGCGCCGCCGCAGATAAAGAGGATATTATCGGTGTTGACCGTGGCCATAGGCGTCATGGCGTTCTTCTGGTTGGAGCCTACCGGCACCTCCACCACGCTGCCTTCTAACAGCTTTAACAGCTCCTGCTGCACCGATTCGCCGCTGACATCACGGGTATTCATCTGCTGCTTTTTGGCGATCTTATCGATCTCATCGATAAAGATAATGCCCCGTTCCGCCTTCTCCACATCATTGTCTGCCGCTGCCAGAAGCTTGCTGACCACGCTCTCAATATCATCTCCAATATAACCGGCTTCCGTCAGTGAGGTGGCATCTGCAATGGCAAGGGGCACATCCAGAAGCTTTGCCAAAGTTTTTACCAGATAGGTTTTGCCGCTTCCGGTAGGGCCGATCATCAGGATATTGGATTTCTCTATGGTGACCGGATCCTCCTGCCCATCATTCTCCTGACGGCTTAGGAGCGCTCTCTTATAATGATTGTAAACGGCCACCGACATCACCTTTTTCGCCTGCTCCTGACCTACAACGTACTCATCCAGACGGTGCTTGATCACATGAGGCGCCGGAATATCCCGTATGGTGTAGGTTTTGGTCTCCTCCGACTTCTTCTTGATCTTCTGCTTCTTGGGGATCGCCATGTCCGGCCGCATAAAATTAGAAAAATCCCCCATATTCAAATTCATAAAAGGCATGTTGGGAATCTGGCTGAAATCCATGCCGTTTTGATTTAATGCATCAAATGCCTTCTGCATGCAGTCGTGGCAAAGCTGGATCCCGCCAGGCATAGAAACCATGGAGCCAGCCTTGCTTTCCGGCCTGCGGCATATGTAGCAGACCTTTTCATAACCGGTGTCATCCTCTGATTGATCCGGCTGCTTTGCCGTCTCCCTGGTTTCCTCTCCTTCGATTTCTTCTCTGGTCATCTTCTCATTATCTTCCAAATTAATTCTCCTCTTTCATTCTCTGCCATAAAAATAGAATTATATAAGTTTAACATAAATTTTCCAGTTAATCAAGCATACGTAAAAAGGCGCTGCACATTTCCTGCAGCGCCTGAGCAAATCCTGTTGAATCATTAATTTTGGCTTTCCTCTTCCGGTCTCGTTCCCAGCGTAAGCTCCACCTGGCGCTCCACATACTGTCCGTCTGCCAGAGATTGTACTGTAATCTGAACTGTGTCGCCGCCTGCGTAGTAGGTCAGCATATTTTTAAGCTCAGACATGCTTTTGACGGTCTGACCGTCAAACTTGGTGATGATGTCCTTTTCCTTTAAATCAGAGGAAGCAGCCGCACCACCGTCCATGATCTTGTACACGTAAACGCCCTGGGGCATTCCGTACAGAGTGGAAGCGTTGGAATCAATATCGGTTCCCTGGATTCCCAGATATCCCTGCTTTGACTCCTCGATCTGAATCCTGGTCTTCTTGGTCATCAGATTGTCAATAATATCATGTACCTTGGAGATCGGGATCGCATAACCCATTCCCTCAACCTCTGTGGAGGAATACTTGGCGGAATTGATACCGATGACCTCACCCTGCATATTTAAAAGGGCGCCGCCGCTGTTGCCGGGGTTGATCGCCGCATCCGTCTGAAGCAGATTTCTGGTGGTCTGCTCATTGGTCTTCACTTCGCGGTCCAGTGCGCTGACATAGCCAACGGTCACAGACTGTCCATAGCCCAATGCATTTCCGATGGCAATCACGCCCTGACCAACCTTCAGCGAATCGGAATCCCCTAATGTGGCCACTGCGATCTTGCTCTTGGTGCTGTCTGCGATCTTATCTAACGCCACAGCAACCACCGCCAGGTCATTTTCCGAGTCAGTTCCCTTAATATTGGCCTCCACGCTCTCATTATCTGCAAACACAACGCCGATGCTCTTTGCACCTTCTACCACATGATTATTGGTCACGATCAGAAGCTCGGTATCGCTCTCTCCCACAATAATGCCGGAGCCGCTGCCCTTGCCCTGGTAAACCTGAGGCTGGCCGAACCAGTTCTGGGTCTGATATTCTGTCACGCTGTTGATGGCTACTACAGACGGCATCGCTTTCTCCACAATGGCAGACACGTCATTGGTGATCGCCGGAACTGCATTCACTGCAGCGCTTCCATCATTTCCCATGCTTGGCTGTGTCGGAGCCGGCACGGTCTCTGCCTGCGCTAAGGTAGTCTGGGTTTCTTCCGTTCTGTAGCCATTCGCCGCAAACCGGCTGACTACCAGATTAACGCCGGAAATCGTTCCTCCTGCCACAACTCCGAAGAGCAGGGCGGCTGCCGTGATTCCTGCAGCCTTCTTCAAGATAGGATGCGGTTTTTTCTTCCGCTCCGGCTTCCGGTTCTGCTGCTGGAACTGCTGCGGCTGCTGCCATGGTGCATAGTGCTGATGGGGCTGCTGGCTGCCGTAGCCGCGATTCTGGTTCGGCTGACCGGAACCGTAACCATGGTTCATTCCCGATGGGGCTGTACCATATCCGCCGCCATAGCTGTTTCCAGCCCCGGGCTGGCCGGCTCCATTCTGATAGCCTCTGCCGTAATTGCCGTCGGATCCAGTCTGATTTGACCCGTTATGATAGCTGCCGCCATAATTGCCGTCGGATCCAGTCTGATTTACCCCATTATTGTAGCTGCCGCCGTAATTACTGCCAGATGCAGTCTGGCCTGGATTGCTGTTATAGCTTCCGCTGTAATTGTTTCCGGATACAGTCTGTCCCTGGCTGTCGGCTCCTGCGGCGCTCTGCACTTGTGAGCCATTCATTGCAGCATTCCCATCCGATTCCTGGTAAGTCCTCTCTGCAGATTCCATCTGCCCTGCACTGTTGTTCACAGGGTCGGTTGGATAGTCCTGCGTTCCGCCTGATTGTTCCTGTCTATTCTTCTCATAGTCATCTTGATACATACTAAAATCCCCTTTCTTAATAACTTAAGAAACCTATAATTTATGCAGCCATTCCGGACAGTATCCTTCCTGGCTGCAATCTTGTACATCCTTCCAACACTGTCCTGCTGTACTGCCTTCTCTCCGTTTACGAAAGCAATTGTATCAGTGAATTGTGATGGAATTGTGATGAAATTATGATGAAATAATAAAGTTCATGAACAATCTCAGGAAATATTCGGGCCTGCCGGAATGGTGGTTACACCGCTTCCTGGCTGCACCGGATCCGCACCTGAAGTTCCCGGAGTATCCGGCCTGGGCACAGTAATGCTTCCCTGGCTGCCTGAATTGCCTGGACCAGAGGAATTATTCGTACCTGGCCCGCCTGTACTTCCTGGACTTACTGGTTTCTGGGAGGACTGGCCCCCTGAAGTTCCAGGGCCGGAGGCTGATGTAGGTTCCCGGCTTCCTCCCGTTCCCGGCCCATTTCCATCTGCCGGACTTAAAGTAGATGACATGTCCGGCTTTTCTGCCGCAGTTGGATTTCCAGCGCTGCCTCCCGGATGTACCCCTGAATCAGAGGATCCTTCTGAAGAATGCCCCGGCCTGGCCGCTGTTGGCTCCTCCACCGGATGGTTGTCCGTCCGGTCTCCTGGAGATGTGGAAGAACTGCCTCCCCCTGGGCGCTCTCCTGCCGGCAAGGTAGCAACAGGTCTGGTTTCTTCCCTGGATGGTGAAGAGCCTTCCTCTGTACGCTTCGTCTCAGAGCCATCTGCCTTTGTGCTTTCCTTCTCCGACTCTTTTTCTTCTTCGGATTCCTTAGATTCCCTGGAAGAATCTTCCTTGGAATCTTCTTCCTTGCTTTGTCTCGTTTCTTTCTCAGATGCTTCTGTGACCTTTGCCGCCTTGGTAGGGCTTGGTATGGCCCCTCCGCTGGTGGAAACATGGCCCACAGACACGCCTTGTGTGTACATACCGGTATCGCTGGAGATCTTTGCGCTGATCTGCTTTACCGTATTGCTGGGAACATAATTTTCCTCCCCGTAAAGGAACTGGTGCAGCTCCTTCACATTGCTCTCCAGCGTCTGCGGAATCACGCAGGCTCCCTTCTTGCCCATATTGGCATCGCCCCGGGCGAAGGGAAATCCTCCTGTTTCTCCAATATAATACTTGCCTACATCCCCAAGCAGGCTGATGATATCCTGCATATCCACACTGGTAGCCACCTGCGGGAACAAGGTCAGGGTAAGCTGGTTTAATGTGGCAAAATCTGCTTTCTTCGCCTTCTCAAAGGCCGCCTGAATCACCTTTCTCTGGCGCTCCGTTCTGGCAAAATCCGTATCCATCAGGCGCAGCCGGCCGTAGGCAACTGCCTGAACGCCATCTAAATGGTTCATTCCTGCCTTCTTTAAATGGGTGGAATACACGCCGGTAGCCTCCACCGTTTCCGTGATAAAGGAGTTGATATAGTAGAATTCCGCGTTGCTGATCTCCATATCCACACCGCCTAAAATATTGATGCCGTCTGCCACTGCCTTCCAGTTGAAGGTCACGAAATCACCCACATTCAGATCCAAATTTTTATTCAGCATCTTGGCCGCATTGCTGGGACCGCCGGTAAAGTAAGCCTGGTTGATCTTATTGTAGCTGCCGTTCTCATTCACATTCAAATAGGAATCGCGGAACACGCTGACCAGCCGGATCTCTCCGGTATCATGGTTGATGTCGCAGATCATATTCACATCCGCGTTCGTTCCCTTTCCCACATTGGAGCCACGGCTGTCTACGCCGAAAATATAAATGCCCCAGTGCCCCTTCTGCTTTTCATACTGAGGAAGATCCACGGAAAAGTTAGGATTCTCCACCTCCTCCGGCACCCAATCCTCCATGCGCTGGATCATGTTCCATCTTCTGGCAACGAAGCCGTAGCCAAAGATAAACAGCAGTGCAAAGCACTCCGCAATGATCATGGTGATGATCCTCCGGCGCGTCTTCGATGTTTTCTTCTTTCTCGGAGCCGGAAGCCTTCCGGCTGCTGCCTGTCTCTGCTCTCGTCCTGACGCAGATCGTGGATTCGCTCCGCCCGCCTGATGCTGGCTGGCTCCGTTAGCTGTTCGCTGATCCGGTCCGCCTGCTGGCTTTTCCCGAAGCGCTGTGCTTTTGCGGCGTCGGCTTCTGCCGGCTCCAGCTCTCCCGTTTTCATCTAAATCATTTCCCATCGCATCTCCTCATTGATTAATACGCGTTTTTATTAATAAAGCCTTTAAATATCGTCAGGAATAAGATCTTAAAATCAAATCCCAGGCTCCAGTTTTCAATGTAATACAGATCATGCTCGATCCGCTTGGTGATGGAGGTATCTCCCCGGTAGCCGTTGACCTGCGCCCATCCGGTCAAGCCGGGGCGCACCTGATGCTTTACCATGTATCGTGGGATCTCCTCCTTAAATCGTTCTACGAAAAATGGCCGTTCCGGCCTTGGTCCTACCAGGCTCATATCGCCCTTCAGGATATTGAAAAACTGCGGCATCTCATCAATGCTGGTCTTTCGGATCACTTTTCCCACTGCAGTAACACGCGGGTCATGAGGCGTCGTCCACTTGGACTTTTCTGCTGACGGCGCCTGCACCTCCATGGAACGGAACTTGTACATTTTAAATGGGCGGTTATGCAGTCCCACCCGCTCCTGGCTGTAGATAATGGGACCTGGTGAGGTCAGCTTCACAAGCACCGCTGTCACCAGCATCAGCGGGGAGAACAGGATGATTGCCACCAGTGCACCGAAGATATCCATGATCCGTTTTACTGTGGCATTTAACAGATTATTTAACGGCACATGGCGGATATTGATGACCGGAAGTCCCTGCAGATCCTCCGTGTACGGCCTGGTGGGGATGATATTGTTATAGTCCGGAATAAATTTTGTATGGACGCCGCTCTTCTCGCAGATAGCTACGATCCGTTCCAGCTTCTCATATTCCTTTAAGCTTAAGGTAATGGCAATCTCATCCAGACGATTTTCCTCCAGAAGCTTCTTTAAGTCGGAACATCTTCCCAGAACCGGAATCTGGCGGTACTGGTAGCCTAAAGGACGCTGATCATCTAAGATTCCCTGAATATGATAGCCCCATTCCGGGTTCGTGATCACCCGGTCGATAAATCCTTCTGCTGCGCGGCTGTACCCGATCAGCAGGATATGCTTCTGGTTATAGCCCTTTGAGCGCATAGAATGCAGTACCTTTCGGATCAGGTAGCGCTCTAAGCCCTCTGCCCCGATATTGATGACGAAGAATGCCATCACCATCATACGGGAGAAATTGTACAAATATGGATTCTTACCGCCCAAATACAGGACCAGGGTAAAAATCAAAAGACCGATGGTATTGGCCTTGCAGATATTAGCAAACTCTACCCGGCGTCCCTGTACACGCTTTGGGGTGTAGAGATGAAAGATCCCATAAAAAAACAAGTACAGCGGAATAATGATGGGAAGAGGAAGGAAATATACGCTGGGTGCCAGCACACCAGTACCTGCTTCCAGGAAAATTCCACTTTCAATTACAAGATACCAGGCCAGTGTGTAGGAAAGCGCAATGACAAATGCATCCAGTATCACATGTGACCGGTTTAATGATTTCTGATTATCCTTTATCATAGTATATCACCTTGGGTTTTATCCAGCTATTATATCGATTTTCCCGGACTCTTCCAGCCCCTTTATTTTCGAAGCTTTCCGATCTGCCTTCTGGAAAATTCATATACATAGAGCCAGGTGGCGGCAAAAAGCTCCCATTCAATTGCCAGATAATGTTTCAAATGCTCTGGCTGGTATGGGACTTTTCTGCACCTTCTGGCAGTGGCGATGCCTTCCTTCAAGCCTGCCAGATAATCCTTCCCATAGCCTATCTTTCGAAAAAATCCGTATTTTAATACGGTTCCGGCAAAAATTCCGGGAAAATTGATGATAAGCTGAAGAACCGGCATATTTTTGTAATTCAAATAAATATTATTTCTGGCCGCCAGCTTTACCTTAAAGGAATTGTATTTGGAGCCGCTGGTGCCGCTGCCTACATGGTAGACTACTGCGGTGGGACAGTAAATATTGTCATAACCGGCAATCCTGGCACGGTAGCCTACATCCAGATCCTCCAGGTATGCAAAATGCATCTCATCAAAATATCCGATCTCATCAAATACTTCCCGGCGGTAGATCGCGGCTCCGGCACAGGCGGAAAAAACGCGGACCGGCCGTTGATAACCCAGGGAGCTTCGCCCCACTCCCCGCTGATAGGCCCAGCCCAGGAGACAGTACATATCCCCCGCATCGTCCATCAGCTCCGGATGGTACATCTGAATCATCTTGCTGCTGACGGAAAATATTTTAGGAGAACGTTCTATGGCGCGGATCATCTCGCCTACATAATCCTTGTCCACCTTTGTGTCATTATTCAGGAGGATTACATAGGGAGTGGTGCTGCTTTTAATTCCCACGTTCACCGCACCGGAAAAGCCGGTATTCTCCGGCAGAAAGACAGATGGGATCTGCTTTTCCTTCAGCCACTCCACACTTCCGTCATCAGAGCCATTGTCCACCACCAGAACGGTAAAATCCTTGCAGTTCTGGGCTTCCAGAGCTTCGAAGCAGGGCTCCATATAGGTTAATCCGTTAAAATTTGGAATGATAATGGTCACTTTCTTCTCCATCTTTCCCGTCCTTCTCCTTTCCTCACAGCAGCTTCCGCCCTGTCTTCTTCTCAAAGATGGCAGAAACCTTTTCCTGCATCTGGGGCTCCATATAAGGCAGATACACTTCAAGATTGTAAGGCTCCCCGATTTTCTCCTTCAGCAGATCCCGCAGAGCAAAATTAGATTTCCTCAAGGTCAGATTCGGATTATAGTACGGATCCCCCTGAATCACAATCTCCGGCCAGTAGCCGATAAAGCGGGCCACCTCCCGGTTAAAGCGCTCCACCTTCTCCGGGGTATCCTCCAGGCCCCGGGATTTTGACTCATAATGATACAGCAGGGCGTATGGATTGTACACCACCTTCTTGCCCAGGGATCGGATCTTTAAGCAGTAATCAATATCATTAAAAGCCACCGCCAGCTCCTCACGGAAGCCTCCCACCTGGTCAAACAGACTGCGCTTGCTCATCATACAGGCAGCTGTCACCGCACTGTAATCCTGGGCGCACATCGCCCGGTGGAAATAGCTGTTTTCTGCCTGGTGAAGACCGATGAAGGTATGTCCCGCAATGCCGCCGAAGCCGATCACCACACCGGCATGCTGGATGGTATCGTCCTGATACAGAAGCCTTGCGCCAACGATCCCCACATCCTCACGCATGGCATAGCCCAGCATCTCCTGGATCACATCCGGCTCGATCACTTCCACATCATTGTTTA
Source organism: Lachnospiraceae bacterium (assembly GCA_030524635.1). Classification (GTDB taxonomy): domain Bacteria; phylum Bacillota; class Clostridia; order Lachnospirales; family Lachnospiraceae; genus Caccovicinus. The sequence goes on along the minus strand of JAUNGG010000021.1, from coordinate 8,493 downwards.
AAAACAGCAGATATTCTCCTTTGGAGAAGGTGACGCCGAAGTTATTGATTGCTGAAAAATTAAAGCCCTTCTCCCAGGTCACCACCTTCACATTGGGCCGGTCCTTCTGCAGCTTTTCGTAGTAGCGGAAGGTCTCCGGCTCTGTGCTGTTATTCTCCACCACAATTACTTCCAGATTCCGGTAGCTTCCCTTATCCAGAAGAGAGGTCAGGCAAAGCTCCAGGTCTGCAGAATGATCCTTATTGGGAATAATCACCGACACAAGCGGCTCTCCATCCAGATGGAAACGGGTGTGATAGATCCCGTAATCTACCCCCTTTTCCACCGAGTCCACCGGAATCCCCAGCCGCTCATAATGCGCCTTGATCGCCCTGGCTCCAGCCTCAAAGGCGTACATCTTGCTCTCCGGATTGCTGGCTGTGGAATTCATATGGCAGCGCCAATGATACAGCACCTTGGGGATGTGGCAGATCTTCCTGGCCTGCTCCGTACACCGGAAAATAAAATCATAATCCTGGGCGCCGTCAAATTCCTGCCGGAAGCCTCCCACCGCCTCCACCAGGTTCCGGTTCACCACAAACAGATGACAGATATAGTTTACGCTGGTCAGCAGATCCGGGTTGAAATCCGGCTTAAAATGGGGATCGAAAAGAGCCTGCCCATCCATGTCCAGCTTATCCTCATCGGAGTAGATCACATCGTAAAGGGGATCCTCATTCATGGCCTTCACACACTCAAACAGAGCATTGGGTGTCAGGGTGTCGTCATGATCTGCCAGCACGATAAAGTCCCCTCTGGCCATATCCAAAGCCGCATTGGTATTCCCTGCGATCCCTTTATTTTCCCCTAAAATCACATACTTAATACGGGTATCCCGATCTGCAAACCGCTTCAGAAGCCGCTCTGTGCTCTCTCCCCTGGGGCTTCCGTCTGCAATACAGACCTCCCAGTTTCCATAAGTCTGATTCAGGCTCGATTCCAGCATTTCCTTCAGATACCGTTCCGGCGTCTTGTAAACAGGAATCACAATGGAAAGCTTTGGCTCATAGTCAAAATGAGTCTGCCGCTGCTTGTCAAGCTCCTCCTCTGAAGGCCTGGTCAGCTCATACCACTCGCCGTAATCATAATCGTTATCCAGCCCCTGAAGCTTATGCTTTGACTTGAGGATCAATGCCTTTAAGCCGTTCTCCTTCCAGAAATCCATGGCCACATGAACCGTTTCCATATTCATCAGATCCTTAATCTTCTGAATCCGCTTATAGGCTACACTGGAGCGCTTTTCAATCAACTCCTCATTGTATTGAATTCTGGTCTTTCTTCCTTCACAGCGGATGATCAGATAGTAATCCCGTCCCCGCTCATAAGGAAACCGGATGTCAAATCCGAAATCCCGGTCTATGATTTTCTTAAAATAAATCTGACTCACATCATCCCGTCTGGTGGATACATATTGAAATTGTATGGGATGATGGCTGTCATCCTCTACCGAAAATTCGGCCTTGGATTCCGGCTTTTTTCCCAGCACCCAGCCATTTAAGGTGATGGAATTCTCCCGGATCCGGACTACATCGATCTTATATTTCATACTTATAATTCGTCCTCTCTTTGCGTGTATCAAAGCAGCAGGCTGCCGTAAGGGATCCAAATTGCCGCAGCAGCAAAAAATGCCTGCTTCTACACGCGCTAAGCTTGATTCTGCGGCTGGCCGTCAGCCTGACTGCCCGGCTTCTTCCTTCTGCGCCGGCGCTTTGGATGGGGCTGGCTGTCAGCCTGTTCCAGATCACCTGGTCCGGGCTGAATAACGGCTGCATCCGTCTGATTCTGGTCATGTCCTGCCCCAATATCGGAACCGGGCTTTTGCTCCTGTTCCCGCTTTCCTTCCGGCTTCTGGCCGGTCCGCTGCTTCTGTCCTGTCAAAGGCTCCCGGCCCGGCTGCTTTTTTTCTCCCTGGCCCTGACCGTTCTTCTTTCCATTCGGTCCTTTATGGCCCTTCGCAGAAGAAGTACTGAAATTAATCCGTTCTTCCTCCACCACCAGTGGGCGCTTCATTACTCTCTGATTAATGCTTAATACGTACTCTCCTACCATTCCAATAAAAAAGATCTGTACCGAGCCCAGAAAGCACATGCCGATCAGCAGCGGCGCCATGCCTGCCGGGAAGCGGTCCCAGTAAATCAGCTTCATCACCAGATAAATAACAGCCACGATCATACTGACTGCCGCGCAGATGCTTCCAAAGATGGTGGCCAGCCGCAGCCCTACCTTGGTGTAGGAGGTGATACTGAGCATAGCTGCATCATACAGGCGGTAGAAATTATTGCTGGTCTTTCCGGCACGGCGCAGCGGCTGCTCGTAGGGGATCTCCTTTCGCCTGAAGCCTAACTCCGCCACAATTCCCCGAAGGAACGGCGTTGGATCATCCAAATCCCGCAGCACCTGGATAAATTCTGCATCGTACAGGCCGAAGCCGGTAAACTGTTCGATCTGCTCTACATCTGACAGTTTTTTGATTAATTTATAGTAGCAGCCCCGGAGCCAGTACATCAGCTTATTCTCCTGGCTTGCATTCTTAATTCCGATCACGATCTTATAGCCATATTCCCACTCCAGCACATACCGGGGGATCATCTCCACCGGATCCTGGAAATCGGCTGCCATCAGGATCGTACAGTCACCTGTGCTTTGCAGCATGGCATAATAAGGGGAGTTAAACTGCCCGAAATTTTTCGCATTAAAAATTCCCTTGATTCCCTTATCTTCACTGCACAGACGGCGGATGATCTCCCTGGTTCGGTCTCTGGAATCATTGTCAATAAAAATAATTTCATACCGATAATCCGGCAAATCCCTGTGAAAGGTCTCCCGGATCGCATTTGCCAGAGCCTCCACGTTCTCTTCTTCGTTATAGCAGGGCACTACAACACTGATTGTTTTCATACTCTTGTCACTCCCAATTGATCTGGACCATGACTTTCACCAGGTCCTGTGGTTTCTCTTTCATTAAATACAGCGCATCTTCTATTTTGTCAAGTCCAAAAAGCTGATGGGTTACCAGTTTTTCCGGATGGATCCGGCCAAAACGGACCATCTGCATCATGCGCTCAATGCGGACACGTCCTCCCTGTGCCAATTCGGTATGAATGGTCTTCCCTGCCATTCCCCGTCCTCCGGAAAATTTGGGGAAGGGGAGACTTCCGGTTCCGCCGAAATAATTTACATTGGATACTGTTCCGATTCCATACCGCACCATATCAATGGCCTGGGCAAAGGCTTCATCCTGGCCGCCGCAGATGATCACGCTGTCAGCTCCCAAGCCGCCTGTCATAGCCTTCACCTGCTCTACAATATCCCCGGTCCGATAGTCCAGGATGTCCGTAGCGCCAAATTCTCTGGCCAGCTTTACACATACCGGGCGGGTGCCTACTGCAATGATCCTGGCGGCTCCCAGATGCCTGGCTCCCTCCACTGCCATCAGACCGATGGGGCCGATTCCCATGACAACTACCGTATCCCCGAATTGAATATCTGCATATTCGGCCCCGGTAAACCCGGTGGTCACCACATCCACGCACATCAGCGCCTGCTTCACGCTGACTCCTTCCGGAATCCTTGCCAGTGTGGTATCGGCATCGGGTATCAAAAACTTCTCTGCAAACACCCCCGGCTGACTGCGGCCAAGCTGATGGCCGGAAAATGGGGCGCTGGCATGTTTAAAATTGTGCTCCTGAATTCCTAAATCCCTCCAGTTTGGAGTGATCGCCGGGACAGCTACAATCTCACCTGGCTTAAAATCCTGAACCAATTCGCCGATCTCCAGAATCTCTGCCACACATTCATGGCCCAGAATCAGGTTTGGGGCTTTTCTGGAGCCCCCGCCAAAGACGGTGTGAACATCAGAGGAACATGGAGCCACAGCAATGGGACGCAGGATGGCGCCGAACGGGGTGAGGACAGGGGCTGGAGAATCATGCCAGCCTACCTTTCCAGGTTCAATTAAGACGAAGGACTTCATGAAATGGTCTTCCTTTCGTATTTATCATGTTATGTTGGGGCAGCTAGATATTGGAAGCTTAAGTTTTGGAACCTGACAGCTTTTCTAAGTGTTCGCTTCTCATGGTCCAGATCTCTACTTCGCTTCCAAACTGCTGACGAATTACGCCTGCAATTTCCTGGGTGTAGCCGGGGGCAGCAATTAAGATCAGGTCTGCCGGGTGTTCCTGGAAATAAGACGGAGCTACGATGGGCAGGTGGGACGCAGGAGCGCAGCGGCCCTGCTTGAAGGGCGCGGAATCGATGATGTACTTCGCAGCGGCTCCTAAGCAGGTAGTAGCGGCCAGGGTGAAGCCCTGGTGGCTGGCTCCCCAGATGGCAAGGGTTTTCCCCTGGGACTCCAGGGTTCTTGTCAACTGCTCCAGCTCCTGATTGATCATAGACTGGCTGCGGGACAGGGCGGAAATATCCACCGGGTTAACGAAAGCCGACTTCGCCTTTTCTATTTGTTCCGCCTTTCTCTCCTTCTGGTCTCCTGATCCATCATGTGTCCCTGGGGCTTCTACCTGACTACCGGCCCAGTGCTTTCTCACGATCACAGAGCAGGTATCCCGGTTTATCATCTCTTCTTCCAAAACTTCAAAGCCGTGGAGCTCCAGCAGGCGGCGTAAGGTCTCAAAGCTGTAGTAGGCGATATGGTCACGGATCAGCTCATAGTAGCCATCGTATTGTAAGATATATTCCAAGCTGGGAACCGTGATCAGTCCCATGCCATTTTCTGTCAGATTATTCCGGATGCAGTCCAGCATCACACCTGGTTCTGGCTGGTGCTCTAAAAAGTTAAAGGACAAAAACACATCGTATGGGCCGTCCTTGCCAAGGATGGTCTCCGGTTCCTCTGTAAAGCCCTGGCTTACCTGCAGGCCCTTTTCCTGTGCTATCTGTACCAAGCTGCCGCGATGCTCAATGCCGAAGGCCTGAACGGGAAATTCTGCCAGCACGGACAGGAATTCCCCCTGACCGCAGCCTACCTCTATAAATTTCTTTCCCTCCAGCCCGTAGGTATCGATCAGATGGCGGTACTGGCTCCGGCGAAGCTCTACCATAGTGGTGGAAAATCCGCCGGAACGGATCACGTCACGGTAATAGTCTACCGGCTGACAGTCAAACTGAACCAGGCCGCAGGCTTCACACTGATATAACGACAGCGGGATTCCGGCATCATCCTTCACCTCATCAGCAGAAGGAATATTCTGTGCAGATGCAGGCATCCCATTAAATTTCAGCAGTGCCTGCTCCGGCAGCCTGCTTTTGCAGGCCAGACAGCAGGTTCTGCTGATTGTTTCGATTTTGTTTTCATTGGTTCTGTTTATTGCTTCATGTTTACTTTTTATTTCAAGTTTTCCTTTTGTCATGATTGTTTCCCAATTCTGTTTTATTTCATCCTAGCCTGCTTTTCTTCCACCATCCGGCAAATTCCTTCCTGGAAGGATATTTGGGGCGCCCAGCCGGTCGTTCTCTGGATCCTGGTAATATCTGGAATCAAATTGGCCGGACCTTCTGCATTGGGAGGAAGCTTTCCATAGGTAAAATCTCCCCGTCCCCCGCAAAGGCGGTGCATCTCCTCCACATACTGACGGAGCGGCCTGGTCTGCGAGGAAGCACCGGCAATATTGTAAAGGCCGTCTTCTGCCAGCCTGCCTGGATAAAACATCAGGGCCAGAAGCCCTTCCACCAGGTCATCCAGATATAAAAAGTTCCAAAGCTGGGTACAGGCTCCCAGCTCCATATGACCGCCGGCCAAAAAGGTATCCAGACAGGAATTTACCAACGACCAGGGATGGTCCCCCGGACCGTACACGCTGAAGATTCTGGCATGGACATATTCCAGGGCTGCCTCCGGCTGACCCTTGGCCTCCTCCTGCCAGATCCGGCACTGCTCTCTGGCCTGCCGGTAAAATGCCACTTTTGCGATGCCGTACTCCGAAACAGGCGCACACACCAGCCCCTCCTTCATCGCTTCCCTGCACTGACCATATTCCGCCTGGGAACCGCTGAACAGAAACCGGCGGCAGCCTAAGGCTCTTGCCCCTTTCAAGGCCTTCATGGAATCCGTCACATTTTTCTGCTGAACCTGACGCTTCTCCCGATTGGCACTGCCGGAGCCGTCCCATCCAAAGTGAAAAAAACAGTCGCAGCTCTTCCTGATCTTTCCAGCGAGCTGATCCAGCTGTTCCAGCTCCATTTCAATCACTGTCAGCCCGTCCGCTGCCTCCGGAAGGGCCTTCCGGTTGGCAGATCCAGGACGTATCACAGCATATACAAAATGCCCCAGCGTCAGAAGCCGCTTCACCATTGCTGCCCCTAAAAAACTGGTAGCCCCTGTCACTACGATGTTCATCCCCGATTCCTCCTGCTCTGCTTATGATTCCGGAAGGATTCTTGGGATGATCATATTGGCATCCATCTCCTCATCCGGCAAAAATGGTGCCAGATCCTCCAGCGGCGGCGATGTGATGGTGCCGTCCGGCATCTTCCTTGCCGATGACTTAGGCTCAAACACCTGATCCATGCTCACAAATGCCTCACAGATAACCGGGCCCTCCATGGCCAGGGCCGCCTCCACAGCCGGTCCCAGCTGGCTGTTGTGATGGGCTGCCACATATGGATAGCCGTAAGCCCAGGCCAGCTTCTCCATGGAAGGGAAGCTTAAGTCCGGTCCCTTAAAGCCGCTGTCCACTCCGATGCCGACTAATGGCTCACCGAAGAAGTTCTTCTGGCTCTGACGGATGGAATGATAACCGCCGTTATTGATCACAAAGATCTTCACCGGCATCCGATGGTGGATAATGGTCTGAAGCTCCTGTAAATTCATCTGAATACTGCCGTCGCCGGTCAGCAGAATGATATCCTGACTGTGGTCTGCCATACAGGCTCCGATGGCTGCCGGAAGATCGTATCCCATGGAGGCAATGGCGGAATTGGAGATAAACCGCTGTCCCCGTTTGATCATATATCCGTGACCGCCTGCTACACAGGCAGAACCATTGCCCACTACCGTGATCTGGCCTTCTGCCAGACGGCTGCTCAGCTCATAGACCAGGGCGTAAACATTGGCTGGCTCGTCATCGCCGCAGGCTAAATGCTTTGGCTGGATCACCGGATACTTCTTCCGCCACATCTGACAGGTTTCCAGCCAGCTTTTCCCTGGAAGTCCCTCTCCTCCGTCAAATACCGGAGACGGAATACGTCCCGCCTGCTGCTCCCGCTTTAACACAGCCGCCATGGTTTCCAGCAGATCCTTCGCATCGGCATGGATCCGCAGATCAGCATGGACGGATGGCTTGCGCAGCTCCTCCTGATCCACATCATTGACGATCACGTAAGCAGCCCGGGCCCAGGTACTGTAATTGTATCCCACCTGGCGGATGCTCAGTCTGCTTCCTACGGAAAATACCAGATCGCTGTTCTGGACAGCAAAGTTTCCAGGGCGGTCACCCATATTTCCAGGACGGCCTGCATAGAGCGGATGCTCGTCCCAGATGGCATCCTGGATATTCCAGCCTGTCACCACCGGAATCCCCAGCATATCGATTACCTTAAGGAATGCTTCATAGGCGCCGGCGATCCGGATCCCATTTCCCACGTAAAAGACCGGACGTCTGGAGGACCGGATCTTCTCAAGGACCTCCATCACCAGCTCCTCACTCACCTTGCCAGGAAGAACCTGACGCTTTTCCCCGCATCCGGCATGATCCTCCAAAATCTCCGCCGGCGCTGCAGTATCAGCCTGACTGGATGGCGCCGCCCAACCAGTTTTTCCAGCCTCATAATCCTCCGGGTCAAAACCGGCCAGCTCCTCTGTCTCCACAAAGGCTCCCTGCACATTCAGCGGGATATCCAGCCAGCAGGGGCCTGGACGGCCGGACTGTGCCAGATACATCGCCTTTTCCAGACAGAACCGGATCCTTTTCGGATCAATCACCATTTCACAGTACTTGGTCATGCAGGCCACTGCCTGGCAGATATCAAACTCCTGATCCCCCATAGCACGGATTCCCACACCGGACCACCGGGCTGTGGTGTCATAGCGCACCTGTCCGGACAGGATCAGCATAGGAATCGAATCCAGCCATCCTCCTACCACGCCAGTGATGGCATTGGTCCCCCCTGGACCGGTAGTCACACAAACAGCTGCAATCTGATTATGGATCCTGGCATAACTCTCCGCCGCGATGGCACAGGCCTGCTCATGATGATTATAAATACAGGTCAGCCCTTCCTGATGGCCAAGCCCGTCATTCAGATGCATGGCGCCTCCTCCGGTCACGGTAAATACGTGGCTGATGCCTGCCTCTACTAATTTTTGTGCAATATAATTCGATACCTTCACACGCATCGGTCATTTCCTCCCATCATTGATACTCCATCACTTATCCTGCAGAAAGGTTCTTTGCAGCACTTCTCCGTACAGTTTACCATATTTCACATAAAAATCATACA
>JAUNGG010000075.1 GCA_030524635.1 Lachnospiraceae bacterium | reverse complement strand
CTTCCAGTATTCTCCATATGTATATTACAATGAGCACTGCATCGTATTTAACGGCCAGCATGTGCCCATGAAGATCGAGAAGGCAACCTTTATCAAGCTGTTTGATTTTGTAAAGCTGTTCCCCCACTATTTCCTTGGCTCGAATGCGGACCTTCCCATCGTAGGCGGTTCCATCTTAAGCCATGATCATTTCCAGGGCGGCCATTACACCTTTGCCATGGCAAAGGCTCCCATTGAGAAGAAGTATCAGATGCCGGGCTTTGAGGATGTGGAGGCAGGAATCGTGTACTGGCCGATGTCTGTGCTGCGCTTAAGAGGAACGGACAGCGACCGGCTGATTGAACTGGCAGATATTGTTCTGAAGGCGTGGAGAGGGTATACCGATGAGGCAGCCTTCGTCTTTGCCGAGACAGACGGCGAGCCTCACAACACCATCACTCCCATTGCAAGAAAGAACGGCGATATGTTTGAGCTGGATCTGGTGCTGCGGAATAATATCACCACTGAGGAGTTCCCTTTGGGCGTATACCATCCACATCAGGAGCTGCACCACATCAAGAAGGAGAATATCGGCCTGATCGAAGTTATGGGTCTGGCAGTGCTTCCTTCTCGGTTAAAGAAGGAGCTGGCTGATTTAGGCGATGCCATTGTAGCAGGCAGGGATATCCGCGCTGATGAGGCACTGGCAAAGCATGCAGACTGGGTAGAGGAGTTCCTGCCCAGGTATGAGAATGTGACTGCAGAGAATGTGATGGGAATCCTGCAGGAAGAGGTGGGCCATGTATTTGCCCGGGTTCTGGAGGATGCCGGTGTGTATAAGTGTGATGAGCAGGGCCGGGAAGGCTTTGGAAGGTTCCTTGGCAGCGTAGGATTTAAGGCAGAATAATTGTTATTGTTTTCTGTTTTTTCCAGTTGACAGAAGGCACAAAAGCTTCGTATAATGAAAGCAGCAGGCGGAGAGTTGGAGAGCGGATATCCCTGGTTTCACAGGACGATGGTTCCTGTTGGAACCGGGATATCCGCTCTCTCTTTTTCAAACGTAAAGGAGGAAGCTATGGGAAATTTAATCGGAAAAGAAGTAGAGGACTTTAAGGTTCAGGCGTACCGCCGGGGAAGCTTTGCTGAGGTGACGAAGGCAGACCTTATGGGACATTGGTCGGTGCTGTTTTTCTATCCGGCAGACTTTACCTTTGTATGCCCCACTGAGTTAGGAGATCTGCAGGATTTCTATGAGGAATTTGAAGAAATCGGCTGCCAGATCTACTCCGTGTCGGAGGACACCCATTTCGTTCACAAGGCATGGGCGGATGCATCTGACACCATCAAGAGGATCCAGTATACCATGCTGGGTGACCCGGCAGGAGTATTGGCCAGACAGTTCGGCGTTTTGGTTGAGGAAGAGGGACAGGCTCTTCGCGGTACCTTTATCCTGAGCCCGGAGGGAAAGGTAAAGGCTTATGAGATCCATGATATGGGAATCGGACGGAATGCCCAGGAACTGCTTCGCAAGGTGCAGGCTGCCCAGTTTGTGGAGGAGCACGGCGACCAGGTGTGTCCGGCTAAGTGGAAGCCGGGTGAGGAAACCCTGACACCAAGTCTTGACCTGGTGGGGCTTTTATAAAATCATGGAAATGATGAAAGGATCGAATCACTGCAGCTTACAGCTTTCATTTTTTGCGGGATTCTATCAAAAAAGGAGACGATATGATCGATATTGCCAGTATTCCAGGGGACAGCCCTCTTCTGGATGAGAAAACAAAAGAAACATTAAAAGGGATTTTTGCAAAGCTTGATAAGGATGTGACCTTAAAAGCCGTGGTGGATATGGAGGAGGAAAAGTCAAGGGAGATGGCTTCCTTCCTGAAGGGAATTGCGGATTTAAGTTCCAGGATCGGTCTGGAGCTGTATCTGCCCTCCGAAGGGACCGATTTAGGCATGGAGGCAGCTCATCTGCCGGTCACCGGCCTGTTTCTGGACGGAGTCTATCAACGTGTGGCCTTTCACGGCGTACCAGGCGGCAAGGAGATCAATTCCTTTGTGATTGCGATCTATAACCTGGCCGGACCGGGACAGGAGATCTCCAAGGGAGCGGTGAAGAAGATCGGAAAGCTGAAACGCCCGGCAGAGATGAAAATCTGTGTTTCCCTGGCCTGCCATCATTGCCCGGGAGTGGTGATCGCCTGCCAGCGGATTGCCATGCTGAGTCCTCTGGTTGAGGCACAGATGTACGATGCCAATCTGTATCCGGATCTGGTGGAGAAATTTAAGATCGAGAAGGTGCCTTTGGTCATCATCAATGACAAGGATATCTATGCCGGTCCCAGGAGCATTGAGGATCTGACGCAGCTATTGTTAGACACAAAATAAATAATGCGTAAAAATGATAAATAAATAACGAAAATTTTGTGCACTTTTTATAAAAATAGCAAAAAATTCCAGAGAATTTATGTGTATTTTACAAGAAGTTACAATTAATTCTTGAAAAAATATGTGCAGTATGCTATATTAAATACAGGAAAACAAATAACATGCTGAGATGAGAGAGCATAGCATTACAACAGAAATGTTGATTTGATGCTATGCTTCTTTTTTGCCAATACGGGTGACAGGATGGATCAGACAGCAGGAAGAGGAAAAGGCGATGGATCAGAATTTTTATGACATGGTAGAAGCGAATCCGGTAATTGCAGCGATTAAGGATATGGATGGATTAGAGAAGTGCTGCAGGCTCCAGGACATTAAGGTGATATTTATTCTGTATGGAGATATCTGCAATATTACAGATATCGTAAGGCAGGTAAAGGAAGCCGGAAAGCTGGCTATCGTGCATGTAGACCTGATTGCAGGCCTTGGAACGAAGGAGATCGCCGTGGATTTCATCAAGCATCAGACAGGAGCGGATGGGATCATTTCCACCAAGCCTACCATGATCCGGAGGGCGAAGGAGCTGGGGCTGTACACGGTGATGCGGTTCTTCATCCTGGATTCCATTTCGTTTGAGAACATTGAAAAACAGCTTAGCATGGTAAAGCCGGATTTTATTGAAATTCTGCCTGGTGTGATGCCGAAGATCATCCGCAGAGTCTGTAAGCGGGTAAAGACCCAGGTGATTGCAGGGGGTCTGATCACAGACAAGGAGGACATTATGGCAGCCCTGGATGCGGGGGCCATCTCCGTATCCTCCACCAACCAGAAGGTATGGATGATGTAAGAAACGATACTATCTGCCAAAGGGGGTTTGGCAGCGTGTATAAAGAAACTATCAATTACTATTTATTTCAGAGGAGGTATTTTATGGCAAAGTACGTAATGGCGCTTGACGCAGGGACAACCAGCAACCGGTGTATCCTTTTTAACGAGAAAGGTGAAATGTGCAGTGTAGCTCAGAAGGAGTTTACTCAGTACTTCCCGAAGCCGGGCTGGGTTGAGCATGATGCCAACGAGATCTGGTCCTCTCAGTTAGGTGTAGCAGTAGAAGCGATGTCCAAGATCGGCGCAACAGCAGAGGATATTGCGGCAATCGGTATCACCAATCAGCGTGAGACCACCATTGTTTGGGATAAGGAAACGGGAGAGCCGGTTTACCATGCCATCGTATGGCAGTGCCGCCGTACTTCTGAGTATTGTGATTCCTTAAAGGAGAAAGGACTGGTAGATACCTTCCGTCAGAAGACCGGTTTGGTAATTGATGCTTATTTCTCCGGAACCAAATTAAAATGGATCCTGGACAATGTTGAGGGCGTTCGCGAGCGCGCTGAGAGAGGCGAACTGTTATTTGGTACCGTAGAGACCTGGCTGATCTGGAAGCTGACCAAGGGCAAGGTACATGTAACGGATTACTCCAACGCATCCAGAACCTTGTTATTCAACATTAACACATTAGAGTGGGATGATGAGATCTTAGCAGAGCTGAATATTCCGAAGTGCATGCTTCCGGAAGCAAAGCCATCCAGCTGTGTCTATGGCGAGGCAGACCCATCCTATTTAGGCGGTCCGATCCCAATCGGCGGAGCAGCAGGCGACCAGCAGGCAGCATTATTCGGACAGACCTGCTTCAATCCAGGCGAGGCAAAGAATACCTACGGAACCGGATGCTTCCTGTTAATGAACACTGGTGAGAAGCCGGTATTCTCCAACAACGGTCTGGTTACCACCATTGCCTGGGGCTTAGACGGCAAGGTAAATTATGCACTGGAAGGTTCCATCTTCGTGGCAGGTGCTGCTGTACAGTGGCTCCGGGATGAGATGAGACTGATTGATTCCTCTCCAGATTCCGAGTACATGGCAAATAAGGTTAAGGATACCAACGGCTGCTACGTAGTTCCGGCATTTACCGGCCTTGGCGCTCCCCACTGGGATCAGTATGCAAGAGGAACCATCGTAGGCATCACCAGAGGCGTGAACAAGTATCACATTATCCGCGCAACCCTGGAGTCCCTGGCATATCAGACCAATGACGTACTGCAGGCAATGAAGGCAGACTCCGGTATTGATCTGGCAGCTCTTAAGGTAGACGGCGGCGCAAGTGCCAATAACTTCTTAATGCAGACGCAGTCCGACATCATCAATGCACCGGTTCAGAGACCGCGCTGCGTTGAGACCACCGCTATGGGCGCTGCGTATCTGGCAGGTCTGGCAGTTGGCTACTGGGCAAGCAAGGAAGACGTTATTAAGAACTGGGCCATTGATCGGGTATTTACTCCATCGATCACCGATGAGGATCGGGCAGAGAAGGTAGCTGGCTGGAATAAGGCAGTGAAGTATGCTTACGGCTGGGCAAAGGAGAACTAAAGGCCCGGAATTTCCTGGATCAACAGATAACCAATGACAAGTTGCAGGCCCGGAGCCGCGCTACTGATCAGCTTTTGAAGTGATTTGGATGCGTCGGGGCGGAATGCCCAGGGCTCCGGCCTGAAAAAGAATAGGGGGAAATTTATATGTTGCCATATATAGCAGAATTTATCGGAACCATGTTGCTGATCATCTTAGGTGACGGCGTAGTAGCAAACGTAACCTTAAATAAGTCTGGTATGAAGGGAGCAGGATCCATCCAGATTACCTTCGCATGGGGCCTTGCAGTTATGGTTCCGGCATTTATCTTCGGCGCAGCATCCGGAGCATCCTTTAATCCGGCGCTGACCATTGCGCTGGCTGTTGACGGAAGCTTTGACTGGGCAATGGTTCCCGGCTATATTATCGCTCAGTTTGCAGGCGCATTTGTAGGTGCATGTATCGTGTATCTGATGTTCAAGGATCAGTTTGACGCCACCGATAACCCAGGCACCAAGTTAGGTGTTTTCTCTACCGGCCCATCCGTTCCGAATATGGGACGCAATATTTTCTGTGAAGCAGTTGCAACCTTCGTTCTGGTATTCGCAATTAAGGGAATCCCGGCAACGGCAGCTCCCGGTGTTGAGAAGTTCATGGTATTTGGAATTATCGTTTCCATCGGTATGTCTCTTGGCGGTCTGACCGGATATGCATTAAACCCGGCCCGTGACATAGGACCTCGTATTGCTCATGCAGTACTTCCCATCAAGGGCAAGGGCGATTCCAACTGGGGCTATGCGGTGGTTCCGCTGGTAGGGCCGATCATCGGAGCAGTGGTAGCTGTTTTACTGTACGGCGCGATTCCGTGGTAGAAATAAAATGGTGTGAAATCAAAAGGAACGTGATTCACAGCTGGGAAGGATACGGAACAGTTATGTGATTCAAGGTCAGGAAATCTGACGCAATTTCATAAATCAAGCGAGAGAGTGGAGCCTGGCAATACCGTATCATACCGATATGTCTTTTTGTCAGGCTCATTTTCTTAAGAAGGAGAGGACGGATTACTATGTATGATGTAATCATTATTGGAGCAGGTGTATCCGGAGCGGCTTCAGCCAGAGAGCTGTCCCGTTACCAGGTAAATGCCTGCGTACTGGAAAAGGAAGAGGATGTATGCTGCGGAACCTCGAAAGCCAACAGCGCTATTGTCCATGCGGGCTATGACGCAGCCAATGGTTCCCTGATGGCAAAGCTGAATGTACAGGGCAATAAGATGATGGAGCAGCTTTCCAAGGATCTGGATTTTGAATTTATCCAGAATGGATCCTTGGTAGTCTGCACCGAGGAGGAGAACCGTCCGGGACTGGAAGCGCTGTTAGAGCGCGGGATTAAGAATGGAGTTGAGGGACTCCGTATCGTGGAGCGGGATGAGTTAGTGGAGATGGAGCCGAATATCTCTGATCAGGCGGTAGCCGCACTGTATGCGCCCACCGGCGGAATCGTCTGCCCATTTAACTTAAATATTGCACTGGCAGAAAATGCCTGCACCAACGGCGTGGAATTTAAGTTTAATACCCAGGTAGAGAACATTGAAAAGATCGAGGGCGGCTTCCGTCTGACCACCAGCCAGGGTGACTACGAGGCGAAATGTGTGGTAAACGCAGCCGGCGTCTATGCCGATCAGATCCACAACATGGTCAGCGAGAAGAAGATCAGCATCGTTCCAAGAAGAGGAGATTACTGCCTGTTAGATAAGACAGCCGGACAGCATGTGAAGCGGACTATTTTTGCTCTTCCCGGCAAGTACGGCAAGGGAATCCTGGTATCCCCTACGGTTCATGGAAATCTGATCGTAGGACCTACCGCCATCGATATCGAGGATAAGGAAGGCACCAACACCACCAGAGCCGGATTGGATGAGGTCATCACCAAATGTGCCAATACGGTGAAGAACGTGCCGCTGCGCCAGGTGATCACCTCCTTTGCAGGACTTCGTGCCCACGAGGCCGGCCATGAGTTTATTATTGAAGAGCTTCCAGAGGCGCCTGGTTTTGTAGACTGCGCCGGAATCGAATCCCCGGGTCTGACCAGTAGCCCGGCGATCGGCTGCATGGTAGCGGACATCGTAAAGGGAATCTTAGATTTAAAGGAGAATCCGAATTTCGTAGGAACCCGCAAGGGCGTATTAAATCCGGAGAAGCTTTCCATGGAGGAGCGCAATGCCCTAATCAAGGAGCAGCCTGCCTACGGAAATATCATCTGCCGCTGTGAGATGGTAACCGAGGGAGAGATCCTGGATGCCATCCACCGCCCGTTAGGTGCCAGATCCTTAGACGGCGTAAAGCGCAGGACCCGTGCCGGAATGGGACGGTGTCAGGCCGGCTTCTGCTCCCCGCGTACCATGGAGATCCTGTCCAGAGAACTTGGCATGGATATGATGGAGATCACCAAGAGCGGCGGAGAGTCGAAGATCGTCGTTGGAACCAATAAGGACCGGATATAGAAGGGGGCGTCGGAATTATGAAAGCATATGATATCGTAATCATTGGCGGCGGCCCTGCAGGGCTTGCAGCCGCAGTAGCAGCAAGAAAAAGCGGAGTTGACAGCATCCTGATCTTAGAGCGGGATAAGGAGCTGGGAGGAATTTTAAATCAGTGCATCCACAATGGCTTTGGACTTCACACCTTTAAGGAGGAGCTGACCGGACCGGAGTACGCAGCAAGATTTATTGACCAGGTGAAGGAATTACAGATCGAGTACAAGCTTCACACCATGGTAATGGATATCAGCCACGATAAGGTGGTCACGGCCATGAACCGTGAGGAAGGCATGTTTACCATCCAGGCGAAGGCTGTGATCCTGGCGATGGGATGCCGGGAGCGCTCCAGAGGCGCCTTAAATATCCCAGGCTACCGTCCGGCAGGCATCTACTCTGCAGGTACGGCGCAGCGTCTGGTAAACCGTGAGGGCTTTATGCCGGGCCGTGAGGTGGTGATTTTAGGTTCTGGTGATATCGGCCTGATCATGGCACGCCGTATGACCTTTGAAGGTGCCAAGGTGAAGGTAGTGGCAGAGCTGATGCCTTACTCCGGCGGCCTTAAGAGAAATATCGTTCAGTGTCTGGATGACTATGGCATCCCGTTAAAGTTAAGCCATACGGTAGTGGAGATCCGGGGCAAGGAGCGTCTGACCGGCATCACCATCGCAGAGGTGGACAGCAAGGGCAAGCCGATTCCGGGAACGGAGGAGGATTACGACTGCGATACCCTGCTGCTGTCCGTAGGCCTGATTCCGGAGAATGAGCTTTCCAGAGGAGCCGGCGTGGAGATGAGCCCGGTAACCTCCGGACCGGTGGTAAATGAAAGCCTGGAGACGAATATTGAAGGCGTATTTGCCTGCGGCAACGTGCTTCACGTACATGACCTGGTAGATTTCGTATCGGAGGAGGCAGGAGCAGCCGGAAAGAATGCAGCCCTTTACGTACAGGGACTCCGCACCGAGGCAGCTGGAAAAGAGATCCGGCTGAACCCAATCGAGGGCGTGCGCTACACGGTACCTTCCACCATCCGTCCGGATCAGATGGATGACAAGCTGACTGTCCGGTTCCGGGTAGGCGGCGTTTATAAAAACTGCTATATCAGTGTATACTTTGATGATGAGCGGGTACTTCACCGCAAGCGTCCGGTGGTGGCGCCCGGCGAGATGGAAGAGATCAAGCTGGAGAAGGCAAAGCTTCTGTCCTATCCGGACTTAAAGACCATAACCGTAAAGATTGAGGAGGCATAAGCAATGGAAAAAAGAGAATTGATCTGCATAGGCTGTCCTCTGGGCTGCCCGGTAACGGTGACCATGGAAGCCGGCGAAGTAGTAAAGGTAGAGGGAAATACCTGCAAGCGGGGCGATGACTACGCCAGAAAAGAAGTGACCAATCCTACCCGTATCGTGACCAGCACGGTAATGGTAGAGGGCGGCTGCGATGTGACGGTAGCTGTAAAGACCCGGTCGGATATCCCCAAGGGAAAGATCTTTGAGTGCGTAAAGTCCTTAAAGGGCGTGACAGTACAGGCTCCAGTCCACATCGGTGATGTGATCGTGGAGAATTCAGCCGGCACTGGAGTGGACATCATTGCCACCAGCAATGTAGAAGCGAAATAAAGGTTCATGTAACATAGCAAGGTATCCTGGGATAATCCTGGGATGCCTGCTTGTGATACTGGAGAAAGAGAGGACTTTTAGATGGAAGAAAAGAAGAATGGGGCAGGATGGAGCAATTTAAATGGAATCAGTGATGATGACAAGACCTGCGGCTTAAATGATATGAACTGCTTGGAGGGCGAGGACGATAAGAGCTGTGGTTTAAATGACATGAATTGTCTCAGCGGTGAGGAGGACAGCACCTGCGGCTTAAACGATATGAACTGCCTTGGGGATGAGAAGTAAATATCAGGCTCAGATCCTATATTGAAAGAAAAAGTGATCCGTGTATCATTGGGGGCAAAAACGTTTGACCCCAGCATCATAAAAAAGGGAGGCATACAGAATGAAGAAATTTATCAATGCAGTAGACCAGGTGGAGAATCAGATGATCCAGGGTATGGTAAAGGCGTATCCGAAGCATTTGCGGAAGCTGGACTGCGGAAATGTAGTGGTACGTGCCGAGAAGAAGGAAGGCAAGGTAGCCTTGATCAGCGGCGGCGGAAGCGGACATGAGCCGGCTCACGGCGGCTTCGTAGGAGAAGGCATGCTGGATGCAGCTGTGGCTGGCGCTGTATTTACCTCCCCGACTCCGGACCAGATCTTAGAGGGAATCAAGGCGATCGCAACCGATAAGGGCGTGCTGATGGTAGTAAAGAACTACACCGGCGATGTGATGAATTTTGAGATGGCAGCCGAGATGGCGGAGATGGAAGGCATCACGGTAAAGCATGTGGTAACCAACGACGATGTGGCAGTGGACGGCAGTCTTTACACCGTAGGCCGCAGAGGTGTGGCAGGTACTGTATTTGTCCATAAGATTGCAGGTGCTCTGGCAGAGACCGGAGCTGACTTGGATGCCGTTTGTGCAGTAGCCCAGAAGGTTATTGACAATGTGCGCACCATGGGTGCAGCCATCGCTCCCTGTACGGTTCCGGCAGCCGGAAAGCCTGGTTTTGAGCTGAATGAGGATGAGATGGAAGTAGGAATCGGAATTCATGGCGAGCCTGGCACTCACAAGGAATCCATGAGAACGGCAGATGAGGTTGCAGACCTGCTGTTGGATAAGATCCTGGCAGATATTGATTACTCCGGCAGCGAGGTAGCGGTTATGATCAATGGTTCCGGTGCAACCCCTCTGATGGAGCTGTTCATCATCAATAATCATGTGGCAGATGTGCTGGCAGAAAAAGGCATCAAGGTTTACCGCACCCTGGTAGGCGAATATATGACCTCGATTGAAATGCAGGGCTTATCCATTTCCCTTCTGAAGCTGGATGACCAGATGAAGGAGCTGCTGGATGCGAAGGCAGATACACCAGCCTGGAAGGAATAGGAACTGTAAACCAGTCGGCAAGGAGAGGCATAAAATGGCAGACAACAAGTTGGTAATTTCCATTTTAAAGAAGATCGGAGAAAAGATCGAGGAACAGAAGGAATATTTAACCGAGCTGGATCAGCCGATCGGAGACAGCGATCACGGAATCAATTTGGCCAGGGGCTTTCATGAGGTGGCAAAAAAGCTGCCGGCTCTGGAGGATAAGGATATCGGCACGATCTTAAAGACAGTAGGCATGGCGTTAGTATCCACAGTAGGCGGCGCGTCCGGGCCGCTGTATGGCTCCGCATTTATGAAGATGGGCATGGCGTTAAATGGCAGGATGGAGCTGAACCTGGAAGATTTTCTGAAGGCCATGGACACGGCCATCGAAGCAGTGAAGCAGAGAGGAAAGTCTACTGTGGAGGAGGCAACCATGCTGGATGCCATGGTTCCGGCAGCGGAGGCTATGAAGAAGGCAGCTTTAGAAGGCGGGGAGAGTAAGAGCGTTCTGGAAGCCGGATGCAAGGCAGCCTGGGCCGGCGCAGAGCACACCAAGGATCTGGTGGCAACCAAGGGACGGGCCAGCTATGTAGGCGAGCGCGGCCTGGGACACCAGGATCCTGGGGCAACGTCATTTTCCTTTATGCTGGAAGTGGTAAAGGACGCATTGTAGAACAGAGGGGCGCCCTGCAGGCATCCCTTTATGCCCTGAAATACAGAAAGGAGTGATCTCATATGGTTGGTCTGGTGATTGTTTCTCACAGTGAAAATCTGGCGAAAAGTGTGGTGGAGCTGACCTCGATGATGGCTGCGGATGCCCATATTGCGCCGGCAGGTGGTCTGGAGGACGGCAGCTTTGGAACCAGCTTTGAACGGATTCAGAATGCCATTGAGAGTGTGTACTCTGACGATGGTGTGATCGTGCTGATGGATCTGGGCAGTGCGGTGATGACCACGGAGATGGTGATCGAGATGATGGAGGACAAGAAGGTGGCTATGGCGGATTGTCCTCTGGTGGAAGGCGCTGTGGTGGCATCAGTCAACGCTGTGGGCGGCATGGGCTTTGAGGAGATCTTAAAGGAGCTGGAGAAGGTCCGGGAGATGCGGAAGCTGTAGAAATACAGGAACAAGATAAGATAAGCAGATAGAGGGTGCAGCGGATGCAGATTCGCTGCACCTTTTGGCTTTCAGATAATGATGTTTTCTTTTTCTCGAAGCGGTTTGAATCTTCCATTCTAATCCGGTTCCGAATTGTGCAGATACATAAACTCCTGGTAATTAAAGTGCTCCATATAAAAAGATGCCATCTCAGCAGGACTTTCCTGATACACGGCAACAGCCCATTCTTTCAGTAGTCCGAACAGGCCATAGGCGTAAAAGGCATTGTAATACCGGTTTTTGCATTTATTCAGGTTTTTTCTGATGATTCTGATGTGACGGCTTATCCCTATGACCATATCGCAGCTTTTACATAGAGGAGTTTACATTGATTTCGAAATGACATTTTATATCGGTATAAATGTTGAATATACGGTTGACATTCATGCCGAAATTGATTATCATATTGGTATAAATGTTGAATTGAGGCGATTGGAATGGATATTAATCCGATGATATTAGAAACAATTAAAAATAATAACAATACAATAACCACAGCCCAAGTCATTGCACTAGGGTTTACACGTTCACTTCTTTCTAAGTATGTGAAAGCTGGGTTGCTGGAAAGGGAACGCCAAGGTGTGTATACTCTTTCGGGTGCCATTCATGATGATATGTATACACTCATGTTACGGTCAGATAAAATTATATTTTCACATGATACTGCATTGTTTTTAAACGGTTTGTCTGAAAGAACACCATTTACGCATTCTGTAACGATTCCGAGCAATACAAAGCTTTCTAATCTTTTACGAGATGAATGTGTGTGTTATTATATAAAACCGGAATTACATCAGGTAGGAGCTATTACAAGAAAAACTACATTAGGAAATGAAGTTCGATGTTACAATGCAGAACGTACTATTTGTGATTTATTACGTTCTCGAAACAGGCTTGATGAGGAAACGGTTATCGGTGCAATAAAAAATTATGCTGCTTCATTGGACAAAAACCTTAATGTACTGGCAGTATATGCTACGCAGTTCAGTGTGGATAAAGTGTTAAAAAGATATATGGAGGTTTTGTTATGAGTTCCAAAGCAATGAGCTTGAAAGGAAGAATCAAAAACTATGCGAAGAGCAATCATATAGCTGCCCAGGTTGTACTTCAAAACTATATGTTTGAGCGTTTTCTGGAAAGATTATCTGTATCAGAATATAGCG
>JAUNGG010000074.1 GCA_030524635.1 Lachnospiraceae bacterium | reverse complement strand
AAGACCTGTCCCGCTTCGGGCGCGATTATATTGAATCCGGGAGGTATATTCAGAAGACTTTCCCGGCTCTTGGCGTGCGCTTTATTGCGCTGACCGACCATTTTGACAGCATATCGGCAGACACAGGGGAAAGCAATATTGTCCTGCCGGTGAAGAATTTTATTAATGATTCTTATTGCCGGGATATTTCCATAAAGGTCAAGAGCCAGCTGGAGGTAAAGCGCAAAAACGGGGAGTGCATCGCTGCTTTTGCTGTCTATGGGTATAAAAAGAGCGACGAGGATAAAAACAGGCTTGTCATTGATGAATATGCGGCAGAAAATGTGCGCCGGATATTTGCGTGGAAAATCGAGGGGATGGCCATATCTGCGATTGCAGAAAAGCTGAACGGCTTAGGGATACTATCCCCAAAGGAATATAAAAAATCTATGGGGCTTTCTTATAACGGGGGCTTTTCTGGAACGCGAAGAAGCAAATGGGGAAACGCTACGATCAAACGGATACTGACAAACCAGGTCTATTTGGGACACATGGTGCAGGGGAAAACAGAGAAGATCAATTATAAGGTGAAAAAGCAGACAAAAAAACCGGAAGGGGAATGGGTGAAAGTAGAAAATACCCATGAGGCGATCCTATCTGCTGACGATTTTGAGGTAGTGCAATGCCTGCTGAAAGCAGATGGACGGAAAAGTCCGGCATCTGGAAAGCCCAGTCCCTTTATGGGCATACTGTTTTGCGGTGACTGCGGTGAGCAGATGGTGCGGCGGACGGTCCACTATAAAGATACGTCAAAAATGTATTATATCTGTTCCACAAAGAACCGTGGGGAGGGGTGCAGCAGGCACAGTATAGAGGAAAATACACTAAAGGAAATTGTCTGCCAGAGCATACGGAAATTTGCCAATTCCTTTTTGAAAGAAAAGGAACTCTTTGACCATGCGGTACAATATGAAACCAATTTTGATTCGGTTGCCCGGTATGACAAAGAGATTGAGCGGTTGAAAAAAGAACAGGATAAGTACTATTCCCTCTGTTCCGGTCTGTATGAAGATTTGCGGACGGGCATCATTACAAAAGAGGAATTCGAACGCCTGCACAGCGGTTTTTCCCAGAAAGGGAAAGAACTGGAAACCGCCATGCTGAAACAGGAAGAGCTGATAAAAAGTATGTTTAAAAAAGGGGTGCTTTCTGCGGGGAGGCTGAAAACGTTCCAGGACTGTGCAGAACTGAAAGAGATTGACCGCCGCACCTTAAGTAGCCTCGTAAAGAGAATCTGTGTTTATGAAAATAAACAGGTTGAGATAGAATTTCATTTTATGGATACGTTTGCTATCATGGCAGGCATTGGGCGGAGAATTTTGGCAGACAGGACAGAAAGGAGCGCATAACATGGGCAGGGTGTCAAAGAGAACTTCCGCCCATACTGCGGCGGCAAAAGAAACAACAGTATGTTATAAAGCGGGTATTTATGCAAGGCTTTCATCCGATCAGGACAAGAGAAAGAATGAATCTGTGGAAGTGCAGGTTATGATCGCAGAAAAATATATCGAAGAATTTAACCAGGAAGGAACGGAACGGATCGAGATCATAGACCGCTATATTGATCTGGGAAAAACAGGAAGTAACTTTAACCGTGACGAGTTCCAGCGGCTTATGCAGGACATACGGCTTGGTGATATTAACTGTGTAATCGTAAAAGACCTTTCCCGTTTTGGCAGGAACTATCTGGAAGCGGGAAATTATATTGAGAAGATTTTCCCGTTTTTAGGTGTCCGTTTTATTGCGGTTGCCGACGGCCTTGATACAGGAAGCAAGGGGAATGATACAAAACAGATGGCCACGGAGATAAAAAACCTTGTTAATGATATGTATGCAAAGGATTTCTCCGTAAAGGCAAAGCAGAAGTTGAAGCAGAAACGGCAGGAAGGCTCTTATGTGGGAGGACCGCCACCCTACGGCTACAACACCGCGTGGGATAAGAAAATCCGAAAACTGGTGCCGGATGAAAATACAGCAGGGATTGTCAGGTATATCTATGAGCGTTTTATTCAGACAGAAAGTTATAGGGCGGTTGCCGATGACTTAAACAGGAAGAAGATTAATCCGCCCTATATCTACAAAAAGACAGGGGAAGTTTTTTTCAGCCAGGAACAGGGAGATTATAAGGGCTGGGATAAGGAAGCGGTACATCGTATCCTGAAAAGTGAAACATATACTGGGAAATTGGTGCAGGGAAAGACATCGATCACAGCAAAGGATGAGAGAAACCGTATCCATAAAGCGGAAGAAGAATGGGTGATCCGGGAGAATACGCATGTCCCCATCATTGACATGGCATTATTTGAGGAAGCAGTAAACGTGCGGGAAAAGATCAAGGAAAAGACAAAATCCCATGCACATCCGACAAAAGGATATCCAATCGGAGAAAATATTTTTGATCGTGTACTTTACTGCGGTGTGTGCAAAAGGAAAATGACACGCGACAGCTATGTGAAAACTTATGCGGACGGCAGGAAGGCAAGGATGGATGGGTATTTCTGCTTGAATAGCAGTCAGACAAAAGTGGAAAGTTGTCCTATGTCGAACCGTATTTCAAAAAATGAACTGGTGGATATTCTGCTGCCGGTTCTCAGAATAGAATTTTCTGTATATCTGGGGAAACCAAATAAATATATGGAGGTCGTGAAGGAACAGATCAGGACGGCGGGGGCAGAGATTGACAAAAAGAAAAGAAAAGTGGAAAGGGCTATTGCTGCTGCGAAAGAGAGGGAACAGACAAAATATGTGGAATACCGTGGAGGAATGATTCTTCAGAGCGAGTATGTCGCTTATAAAATGCAGCAGGAAGACGAGCTGGGGGATTTAAACCGGAAGAAAGAGAAACTGGAAACAGACAGGGAAAATCTGGACATGGTATCGAAGAAATATATTGCAGCAGCCTGTGCTTTGTACCGTTTAAAGAGCGGCAGGGAACTGACAAAGGAAATGGTAGAATCCCTGATCCAAAGAATTTATGTCTATCCGGGGAAAAGGATCGAAGTGCAGTTTACCTATACCAATGAATTGTTGGAAGGAGTGCTGAAACATGGATAAACTTGCTGTTTACCTGCGTCTTTCTCTGGAGGACACAGAGGACAAAGACGAGAGCAACAGCATCAGCAGCCAGAGAACCCTGCTTCTTGACTATATCCGGCATAACGAGGAGCTAAGAGGAAAAGAGGTTTCTGAATTTTGTGATGATGGCTATTCAGGTACAAGCATGGACAGGCCGGGGATGCAGAGGCTCCTAAAAGAGATCAAAGAAAACCAGGTTGGGTGCGTGATCGTTAAGGATATGTCGCGCTTTTCCAGAGATTATATCGAACTTGGAACTTACATGAACCAGATATTCCCATTTATGGGGGTGCGATTTATTGCGGTAAATGACCATTACGACAGCCGTAACCACGCCGGAAGCACCGCTCCCATTGACACGGCTTTTCGGACGCTTTTATATGATCTATACAGTAAGGACATATCCGTAAAGGTTAAGACTTCCTTTGAAAATAAATGTGCCAATGGAGAATATGTTTTCGGACAGGTTCCCTTTGGGTATGAGAAAAGCCGGGAAATGAAAAATGTAGTTGTGGTGAATGAAAGGGAAGCCGGGATCGTGAGGTATATTTTTGCCCTGGCATTAGAGGGAAACGGCAGCACACAGATTGCAAAAATCCTTAATGAAAAGGGGATACCGACCAAAACACAAATGCGTCATCCTGAGAGGACGGATAAAAATGGCAGGATACAGGCGTGGGATTATGTATCGGTGAAAAATGTCTTGAATAACCGTTTCTATCTGGGTGAGATGGCATATGGGAAGACGAAACGGAAATATGTGGGCAGTAAAGACGGTATTGCATTGCCAAAAGAGGAATGGAAAGTGATACTAGGCCACCATGAGCCGCTGGTTACTCTGGAAGATTTTGAAAAAGTACACTTTCCAAGTACCTCTAAACGCATGTCCTATGGACAGGGGCGGATTTCGTCCGATAAGGTATGCCCGCTTCATAAAAGTGCGGCTAGTTTCAGAAAGAGGGAGAAAAACCCTCTTGTGGGAAAACTTTTTTGCGGCGGGTGCGGTTATTCCATAAGTTACAAACCCATAGGAGGAAAGAATAAATACCGCAGGTTTGAGTGCCGGAAACACGCAATCTTGCAGATACCAGAGTGTTGTACTTGTTTTTCCGCCGATCTGCTGGAGGAAACGGTATTGACTATGTTGAATAAGGAACTGATGGTGCGAGGGAATGCCGTAAAGGAAAGCCAGAGCCTTGCCTGTTTCCAGAAGTCTTATATCGCAGAACTGGAAAAGAAAACAGCGGAGTGTCGGAATAGGAAAAAGCAGCTTCAGGCAGAAGAGGACATTCTATATGAGAGTTATGCGCTTGGTACGCTGCAGGCAGCATTATACAGGCAGAAGGCAGACAGCATAAAGGAACAGATCTTCCAGTTATCGACAGAGGAAGAAAGATATGGAAAGGAACTGGAGCAGGTTCGGGAAGAATATAGCCAGACAGAGGAAGATATGAAGCAGGTTATCCGATATTCCCATTTAGAAGTGCTGACACAGGAAGTAGTTGATGTCTTTATTAAAAAAATATACGTTTATAAAGACAAACGGGTTGATATTGAGTGGAATTTCCACGAAAGCGGAAAGGAAACAGAAGAGGGGTAGGCAATCCGGGGCTTGCCTACCTGACACTACTTTACCGTCAATTTTGCCCTAACTTAGCATTACTGTACCATACTCCCCACGAAGTTATGCGGGTTTCCAGGGTTTTCACTCAAAAAAAGTGAAAAAGTTTGTGACATTAACTTGACATTAGCGGGCTGGGGAATGCTGGATGTGGAGAGATTGCTTGCAGATTAAAGAGGGTTATGGTATAACTAAAAGAACACGCGAAATAGAAAGGAATGGAGAGAATGCTGTTCAGTTCTCTGGTATTTATCTGGTTTTTCCTTCCAGGGGTATTTCTTCTGTACCATTTGATCCCATGGAAAAATGGGAAGAACTTCATCTTACTGGCAGCCAGCTTATTTTTTTATGCCTGGGGCGAGCCGAAATATATTGTTTTGATGCTGATCTCTGTTTTGGTCAACTATCTGTTCGGACTTATGTTAAGCAGAACGGATGGGAAACGGCCAAGGCAGCTTCTGCTGGCCTTCTGCCTGGCTGTGAATCTGGGACTGCTGGGCTATTTTAAATATTTTAATTTCCTGGCGGAGCTGATTAATTTCCTTACAGGCGGCCAGCGGATCGGACTCCGGCAGATCAGCCTTCCCATCGGAATTTCCTTTTATACCTTTCAGGCGTTGTCCTATGTGATTGATGTGTACCGGAAGGACATTTCTGTTCAGAGAAATCCCTTTTACCTGGCACTTTACATTTCCTTCTTTCCCCAGCTGATCGCAGGCCCTATTGTAAAGTATCATGATATTGAGGCGCAGATCGCAGAGAGGACCTGTACGCTGGAGATGCAGGCTTATGGGATCAAGCGGTTTTCTTATGGACTGGGAAAGAAGGTGATCCTGGCAAATACTTTTGCCCAGGCAGCGGACCGGATCCTGGCGCTGCCGGGGGATGAGCTGGGAACTGCCATTACCTGGTTTGGGATCCTGGTATATACCCTGCAGATTTATTTTGACTTCTCCGGTTATTCGGATATGGCCATCGGCCTGGGGCAGATGTTTGGCTTTGATTTTATGGAAAATTTTAATTATCCTTATCTTTCTGACTCCGTATCGGAATTCTGGCGTAGATGGCACATTTCTCTGTCCACCTGGTTTAAGGAATATCTGTACATTCCCCTGGGCGGCAACCGGAAGGGAATGGGCCGAACCTGCATCAACCTGTTTCTGGTCTTTATGGCCACTGGGCTGTGGCACGGCGCCAGCATTACCTTTGTCCTCTGGGGCATGTATTACGGGGTGCTTCTGGTGGCGGAGCGGCTGTTCCTGCGGAAATGGCTTCAGCATAATTCCTGGAAATGGGTGAATCACGTCTACACCATGGCGGCGGTGGTCTTTGGCTGGATGCTGTTCCGGGCAGAGCATATGAGTGTGGCGAAGGAATGGCTGGCCAATATGCTTACCTGGAGGGCTGGGCTGTATCCCATCCGGATGTACGCAGATGGCAGGCTGTTTTTCTGGATGGCAGTGGGAATCCTGCTTTGCGGCCCCTTGCAGCATTTGTGTCCGGCGCTGAAGGAGCGGCTGTACCGGAAACGTAAGACGGATATCTGGGATGTGGCCATCATGGCAGCGGTGATGTTCTATTCCACTGTGCTTTTGGTGAGCAACACCTACAATCCGTTTATTTATTTCCGGTTCTAAGCAGACCGCAGGATTTTAAGGAATGAATAGGATATAGAATGATAATAAATATGAAGAAATGGATGATAGGATGCTTTTGGGGCCTTTTGGTGCTTCCAAACCTGATCTGGCCAATGGCATCAAAGATATTAGCAGAAGAAAATACGGAAAACCGTGTGCTGGCACAGTTCCCTTCCTTAAACCGTGAAAATATCCAGGCATATCCAGGGGAGATTGAGGACTATATCAATGACCATGCAGCTTTTCGAAGCCAGCTGTTAAGCCTGAATGCAGGCATCAATCTGGCACTCTTCCAGTCCGTGGACAATGAAGAAGTGATCCGGGGCAGCGAGGGCTGGTATTTTTACAATGGCGGCGCCAGCACGGCAGATTACCGGGGACAGAACCTGTACTCCGAAGAAGAGCTGGCGGCGATCGCCGCCAAGGTGGAGCGGACCCGGCAGTATTATGAAAGCCTGGGAGTGGAGTTTGCTGTGATCCTGGCACCAAATAAGGAAGAAATTTACAGCGAATACATGCCGAAGTGGTATACCAGGCTTTCGGATATTACGCGGTACGATCAGATGGAGCAATGTCTGAAGGAACGGACCCAGGTTCCAGTGATTGCACCGAAGCAGTATTTCCTGGAAAACAGGGAGCGGCTGTGGTATTTTAAGACGGATACCCACTGGAATGAGGCCGGCGGCTTTGTGGCCGGGCAGATGCTGGTGGATGCGCTGGGGGGACAGGCGGTATCGGTGGATCAGGTGATCATTCCCTATGATTACCGTGGCCCCGGCGATCTGGCGCTGCTGTTTCACATGCCGGAATGCTTTCTGGAGGATTATTTCTGTACGGTCAATGGTTATTATGAGGATGTGAAGGTGGAATCCGCCGATCCGGTAGGTGACGGCATGGTGATCCGCACCAGTGCTGCCGGTGCACCGGACCAGCGGCGGGTGGCATTTTACCGGGATTCTTTTGCCACAGTGATGATGAATCAGATTTCCAAGTATTTTTCCAGGATTGATTATTACCATTGGCAGGGCTTTGACCGGGCTTATCTGGAGGCGGACCCACCGGATGTGCTGGTCTATGAGGTTGTGGAGCGGGAGTTTGAGAGGATCCTTACGGATATGGACAAGCTGGTGCCGGAGGAATGATTTCCCAGCTGTGCCGAAAAGCAAAAATCCCATCGCCGTAGGCGATTTTCATGGATTTTTGTCGGTTGCTGTGAACACACGGGAACAGTAACGCATATCCTGCGAAAATAGTAAGAATTTCGTTCTTGCCTTTTTTAAATCTCCATATTATACTGAACAAGTTAAAGAAGTGTTAAAATAAAGAAGTACAGTAAGAAAGTAATGTTCAGAGAGGAGATGGGACAGATGAATATTTACCACATGATAAACTGGTTTTTCACCTTCAGTTTCTTTGGATATCTTTTGGAGTGTATGGTACTCAGCTATGAATACCGGACTCCTGTGGTCAATCGGGGCTTTGGACATGGGCCATTCTGTATTATTTATGGATTCGGAGCCCTGGGGGCCTGCTTGTTTCTGCAGCCCTTTGCCTCAGAGCCGATCAAGCTTTATCTTGCCACGTCCCTGATGGCCACATCCATGGAGCTGGTGACGGCCCACTTAATGATCCGGCTGTTTGGTTCCTTTTGGTGGGATTACAGCCACAAGCGGTTTAATTATAAAGGGATCATCTGCCTGCAGAGCAGTGTGGCATGGGGCTTTTTGGGAATTTTCTTTTTCCGATTCCTGAATGGATTCGTTCACTGGATGGTAGGTTATATTCCAGGGCAGTTTGAAAAGTGGACGGCGCTGATGCTGCTGGGCTTTTATATCTGTGATTTTGCTTACAGCACATACATCCAGATCCATCGGGATGAAGATGATGACCAGCCCATGATCGGCCGCCTGCGGATGTATTGATCCTGTTTCCGACAGCATAATGCAGCGGTTCCATCCGCTGCAGTTACAACATTCGATACTAAAATTTTACAGGAGCAGACTTGAGATGAGACAGCGTTTTATATTGGCATCAGCTTCTCCAAGGAGAAGCCAGCTGATGAGACAGATTGGATTGAAGCCGGAGATCATTCCCAGCATGATTGAAGAGAAGGCTGAGAATATGGAGCCGGATCAGACGGTGATGGAGCTTTCCAGACAGAAGGCTGAGGACGTTGCGAAAAAGTACGGTGAGGGTACGGTGGTGATCGGCGCAGATACGGTGGTTTCCATTGAAGGAAAGATCCTGGGAAAGCCGTCCAGCCACAGAGAAGCGGTAGAGATGATTCATCTTCTCCAGGGAACGGTACATCAGGTCTACACAGGAGTGACCATCATCCTGTGCGGCCGGGAGAAAAAGCAGGTGACTTTTGCGGAAAAGACCGATGTTTCTGTCTATGCCATGAATGAGCAGGAGATCTACCAGTACGCGGAAAGCGGTGAGCCTATGGATAAGGCAGGAGCTTACGGGATCCAGGGGAAGTTCGCGGCGTATATCCAGGGAATTCAGGGTGATTATAATAATGTAGTCGGCCTTCCGATTGGCCGGCTGTATCAGGAGCTTAAGGCATTAGGCCTGTTGGAGGAAGAGAACCATGATTAAATTGATCGCATCGGATATTGACGGAACACTGGTAAGAGACGGGGAAAATACCCTGAACCCGGAGCTTTATGACGAGATCCTGCGGCTGCGGGCCAAGGGGATCCAGTTTGTGGCGGCCAGCGGGCGCCAGTGGCACAGCATTGAGCGGATCTTTGATCCCATCAAGGAGAAGATCTTTTACGTTTCGGACAATGGCGCTTATGTGGGCTGCCATGGGCGGAACCTGTTTTTGACCACCATTGACCGCCAGCTTGTTATGGATCTGGTGCGGGATATCCGGGCATGTGAGGATCTGGACGTTATGGTCAGCGGGCCGGATGTGGTGTATCTGGATACGGACGATCAGGAGTTTATCAGCTGGTTGGAAAACAGCTACCGGTTTGAGGTAAAACGGGTGGATGACATCACGAAGGTGGAGGATCAGTTTATCAAGGTTTCCGCCTACCGGAAGCATAACGTGGAGGAAGGTGCACGGGCAATCCGCGAGAAATATCAGGACAGGCTGAAGCTTACCATCTCCGGCGATATGTGGATGGATTGTATGGCGAAGGATGTGAATAAAGGCGCTGCCATCCGCCAGATCCAGGAAAGCCTGGAGATCCTGCCGGAGGAAACCATGGCATTCGGAGATCAGTTAAATGACATGGAGATGCTGGGGCGGGCATACTACAGCTATGCCATCGGAAATGCAAGGCCGGAGGTGAAGGCGGCAGCCAGATTCCAGGCAGATACCAATGTAAATAATGGTGTGCTGAAGGTGCTGCGCCTTTTGTAGGAAGGAGGTGCTGCAGTTGAAGCATAGAAGCGAGGAAGGGCAGTGGCTGGAGGAGCGGTGCCGGAAGCCAGGAGCACTCCTATGCGGGCTGGTTTTGTTTTTGTCGCTGATCCTTGCAGGCTGCGGCCAGCGGACATCATCCAGCTTAAGTGAGGCCAAGGGCCGGACGCTGGAGCAGCCGGAGCTGATGGTGATTGTGGCCACTGAGCGCAACCGGTATGAGCAGATCTACACCGATCAGATCTGGAATGTGGCAGTAGATGCAGCTGGAACCACCTTTCAGGATTATCTTCTGGAGCAGATCAAGTTGTTTGTAACAGACCTCCAGGTGATCGGAGCTATGGCGGAGGAATATGGGATCTCTTTAGACAGCGGGGAAAAGGAGCAGCTTCGGAGGCTGTCCCAGGATTATTACAGCCAGCTTTCCGAAGGGGATAAGGCTTATATGGGAGCTGCCCAGGGAGATGTACTGGAGCTCTATGAAAAATACCATTTGGCAAGCAAGACAGTCACAGAGCTGACGAAAAACGCAGACCTGGAGATCAGCGACAGCGAGGCGAAGGTGATCGAGATCCAGAAGATCGTGTTGGAAGATGCCCAGACGGCGCAGAGTGTGTGGGAGCAGGTAACTGCAGAAGGTGCAGACTTTGCTGCCGTCGCTGAATCCGTCAGCGCCGAGGAAACGGTCCAGGAGAAGCTGGGCAGAGGCGAGGATGGAACTGGGGTGGAGGAAGCTGCATTTTCACTGGAGAAGGATGCCATCAGCCCGGTGATCGAGAGTGATGGGAAATATTACATTCTGAAGTGTATCAATGACTATGACCAGGACGCCACCCTCCAGCGTAAGGAGGAGCTTTCTCTGCTTCGGAAAGACAAGGCATTCCGAAGCGTCTATGACAGCTTTCTGGCAGAGCACCCGGTCACCGTGCCTGAGGAAATCTGGCAAGGCATCAGCTGTGAGACGGAAGCGGATACCAGCACCACAAATTTTTTTGAATTATATAAAGAATACTTCCCGGAGTGATGATCCAGGAAGTATTTTTTGTTGCACAGGAAGCCTCCCTTCTATGATTTTTAGGAACCATCACCCGCGGAAAAATGCCGCCGTCAAGTTCTCCAGAGCTGCCTGATCCCCGATGTGAATGATCTCCCGGGCGGAGTGCATTCCCAGCATAGGAACGCCGGCATCTACGGTAGGCATATTCAGTTTAGCGGAGGAGATGCTTCCCAGAGTGGAGCCGCCGCGGATATCAGAACGGTTGGAGAATTTGCGGTATGGAATCTGGTTTTTCCGGCATAATCCTTCCATGACGCTGATATAAGAGGCATCGGTGGCATAAGCCTGATTGGAGGCCAGCTTTAAGGCAAGGCCGTCTCCCATGATGATCTGATTCTTAATGTCACATTTCTCCGTGTGATTGGGATGCAAGGCGTGAGCCACATCCAGGGAGAACATGAATCCCTTCATCAGGCTGTTTAACAGCGCTTCCCGGCCGGAACCCAGGGATAAGAATATTTTTTCCAGTACCCGTTCCAGAAGGAGGGAATCTGCCCCCTGCTTGGTGGAGCTGCCGATCTCCTCATTGTCATACAGGGCAATACCGTGGATGCCGGTCTCGCAGCCGCCTTCGATCAGGCCGGTCAGGCAGGCCTGGACAGAGGTAATATTGTCCAGCCGGGGAGAGGACAGGAATTCGCCCTGTAAGCCGATCTGCTGCGGCTTGTCTGCATTGTACAGGCAGATCTCGTAATCCAGGATGGATTCTGCCGGACGGCCGATCTCCTTTGCCAGGAAATCCAGGAAGAAATGATCCTTGTTCAGGGCATCCGTCAGGATTCCAGCTAAAGGCAGCATATCAACCTGAGGATTATAGGCAACACCGTTGTTCACATCACGGTTCATATGGATCGCCAGGCTGGGGATGGTGAAGACCGGCTGCTCATGGTTGATAAACAGTACCTCCGGGCGGAAGGGGTCATCTCCCATGACGCACACCTTTCCGGCTGCGGATAAGGGGCGGTCCATCCAGGTGCTTAAAATGGGCCCGCCGTAAACCTCCACATTCAGCTTGGCATACCGGTTTGTACTCACCTCCGGCGACGGCTTTACCTTCAGGCATGGCCAGTCGGTGTGGGCAGCTGCCAGCCGCAGATTTAAGCCTTCTGCCGGAATGGAACCGGGAATGGCATCCTGACCCAGGGAGAATGCCAGAAGTGTGGAGTCAAAGGCATTGATCCTATAATGGCCGCCTTTCTTTAAGTCCCAGGGTTCTCCTAAGGAAAGGGCAGTGAAGCCTGCTTCTGCCAGCTGGCGTTCTGCCTCCATAATGCAGTGGTAAGGAGAAACCGATGCCTCCAGAGTGCGGCAGAGGCGATTTAAGGTAAGGTCATTGCTGGTACTTGATTTGGTTGTTGACATGATGATTGTTATCCTCCGTATTTTGGTATGATATCTGAGCTGCGTCAGCAGCCTGGCTGAAAGGTAACAGCCTGCTTGGCTGCACATGATGCTTTGCTGCTTATCATAGCATATTTTTTTGTGTTTGGAAACGGTGAGAATCTGCATTGACAGGCGGAGGATAGATTGGTATGATTAGAAATAACTGGAATTAGAAATTGCAGGAGGGGATGGCAATGGTAGCATTTCGGATCGAGGATATCAGGATATTGACGCAGAAGCTGTTTTTAGGGACAGATTTTGATGAGTTTTTGCTGAAGGAGGCGAATATCGTTACCTTCAACAGCTTTACCATAGACGGGCATATCCGCCAGGGATTTTATTCCGATGATGAGCTGGAGATGATGCAGATCGAGGATTTTTCTGCATGGAAGAGGATCCGGCCGATCTGCTTTTCTCTGATTAAAGGAAAGAAGCTGCCGGGAAGCTTCCATATCAATCTCCAGGCAGCGCCCAAGCAGATCCGGGAATTTCTGCAGGCCGGGCCGGGGCTGCCTGTCAGTGAAGAACAGATCAAGGGGCTGTATCTGCATATCCGGTATGAGGAAGGGAAGCTGTACTGTGTGACCGGAACCTCGCTGGCATTTTTCACATTGGATAAGACGGTGGAAATGGAATGGGATGAGTATGCGGGGCAGTTCCTGAGAAAAAAGGGAATCGCAGCGGTGAAGGAATAAAAGACAAAAAATGCCAGCGGATTCAACAGATCAGCATGAAAGGCGAAACAGCATCAAACAAATTGCTAGCACTCAATCAAAATGAGTGCTAATTTTGTATTGACTTTTTGTTCTAGCTGTATTAGAATAAGGAGCGAGGATGAAAAAGAAACCTGTTATCTGGACGAAAACAGAAATTTAAC
>JAUNGG010000020.1 GCA_030524635.1 Lachnospiraceae bacterium | reverse complement strand
CATACTTCGTAAGCGGTGGGTAGATACAAAAAAGGAATACCCACATGCCAAAATGGATATTCCTTCTGTGCGAATTGTATGGTTTTGATCAAATAGTATCATGAAAACTGTGACTTTGACGGTACCATCTGTTAGATGTTACTCGGAAAGCTGTGATACCATACGATGAAGGCACTGAATAAAGAGGGTGTCCTCTCTGGAAAACCGGTAGCCGTTCCGGTAGATCAGCAGGTCGGAATACCGGTTTCCCGGGATGCTGCATGGACGCTGGACCAGATCAGTGGCAGTCAGGATATTGAGAGGAATGGGAGAGGTCCACATATAGGTGTCCGGGCAGGCCTTCAGAAGCTGGAACTGGCTGCCCCGCTCATAGACAGAGATGGTGCGCCTGCCGGAGCCTGCTGGATTTTTCTCGCCGGAATCGTAGGTGAAGGAGGGAGAGTTCACATCTCCATGGATGATCTCTATGTAATCCTCCAGCATCAGATAATTCAGTGTCTGCCCCTGGGCAGCGGATTGGGCCAGGGGATGGGCCTGGCTCATTAAGATCTTGCAGGAGAAGGACCACAGGTCTTCATAGGTAAGATTCTCCTCGGCCAGCATTTTTTTGTCGTAGGCTTCCGTCAGAGTCTGGGTGCGGATGATGCCTAAATCGCAGGCCTTCGCTGACACGGCAGTGATCGTTTCCCTGGTGTTGGTTTCCCGGTACTGAATATTCATAGGGATATCCCGGGAAAGCTCCTTGATAAAGCTGGTAAAGGCACTGGCAATATAGGTGGCTCTTGGGACGGAGATACGAAGCTCGTGGCGGGCAGTATTGCTGCTGCACAGCGATTCGATCTGTTCCATCTGCACCAGGATGGATTTGGCATAGCGCAGGAATTCTTCTCCCTTTGGGGAGGGCGTCATGCCGCGGCTGGTGCGGTTGAAGATGGGGCAGCCCAGGTCCCGCTCCAGCTCACGGATAATCTTGCTTAAATGAGGCTGGTTCATGTACAGGTTTTGGGCCGCTTTCGTGATGGAGCCGGTTTTTTCTACTTCGATGGCATATTTTAAATAGGAGAAGTTCATAGATAGGATACCCCTTTGCACAGCAGTTTAAATAAACGTTCTATAGGGTATTATAACGCAAATGAGAAAAAAGAGGAAGGTTCTGTGCTTGTAATTTTGGGTGGGTATGATATGATGATGTTACCGTCAGTGGACAAGGGCACACTGACGGTATTGTTCACAAACCGGGCGGCAGTTATGTTGGCTGGGGCCGCATGGGACAGAGAGTCTCCACGTCCCATGGGGCTTTACTGAGGAAAATAAGAATTACAGAGAGGAAATCATCTATGAGAAATGGAATTTATATGGGTATGCTTGCGGCGGTATTGGCTTTGGGAGGATGCAGAAAGGATGCTGCTCCGATTCCGGAGCCGATTGCGGCTGTGATTCAGAAGGATCCGATCACGAAATCGGATTTTCTGCTGAATACGTTTGTGACCATTACCATTTATGACAGCCAGGATGAAGCTTTATTGGAAGGGAGCATGGAGCTTTGCCGGGAGTATGAGGGGCTTCTGAGCAAGACAGTGGAAAGCAGTGAGATCTCTGCCATCAATAACCGGGGGACAGGGACGGATCGGGTTGCAGTGTCGGATGCCACGGCGGAGCTGATTGCAGAGGGATTGGAATTTTCAAAGCTATCAGACGGAGCATTTGATATTACGATTGAGCCGGTCAGCTCTCTGTGGGATTTTACCAGCGGCCAGGCGCTGATTCCGGATGAGGAGGAGCTGGCGAAGGCTGTGGAGCAGGTGGATTATCGAAAGGTATCGGTGGATGGAAACCAGGTGGTGCTTGCCTCACCAGGTACCAGGATTGAGCTGGGGGCCATTGCCAAGGGGTATATTGCTGACCGGATCAAGGAGTATCTGGTGGGAGAGGGTGTGGAGAGCGCCATCATCAATCTGGGCGGAAATGTGCTCTGTATCGGAGAGAAGCCGGATGGCTCCGCGTTTAAGATCGGACTGCAGAAGCCCTTTAAGGACCGGAATGAAACGATTGCAGTGCTGAATATCCGGGATCAGTCCGTGGTGACCTCGGGAGTGTATGAGAGGCATTTTGAGAAGGATGGGGTGAATTACCATCATATTTTAAATCCGGAGGATGGATATCCTTACGATAATGGACTGTTAAGCGTTACCATCGTGTCGCCCCAGTCGGTAGATGGAGACGGGCTGAGCACCACCTGCTTTTCTCTGGGGCTGGAAGCGGGAATGGCCCTGGTGGATTCCATGCCGGAGGTTTCCGGGTACTTTATTACAGAGGATTATGAGGTGCACTATTCAGAAGGAGCAAAGGAGCTTCTGCAGGGAGCAAAGTAGATCCGTCAGGGAGCCGGTGCTGATGGAAGCCAAAAGGGAAACTGACGAAATAGATCTGGCTGTGCTTTACTTTTTGGCCGGTCTATACTACAATAGAGAAAGTTTGGTGGCTGGCTTTGACAGAAGGAAATTGCAGGGTCAAAGACGGCGGAGGAGAATATGGTTCAAAAGATTTGGGAAAAATGTGTGAATTACGAGACCATCAGCTACCTTGTATGCGGCGTTCTCACCACCCTGGTGGATTGGGGCGTGTTTAGTATACTGAATGAGCGCTGGCAGATGGATTACCGGATCTCTACGGCAGTGTCCTGGTTGGCGGCAGTTTTATTCGCCTATGTGGTCAATAAGCTGGTGGTATTTCGGAATTTCCGCTTTCAGCTCTCTTGTCTGTGGAAGGAATGGTGGGCATTTTTTGCAGCCAGGGTAGTTTCCGGGATCCTGGTGATGCTTTTTATGATCCTGCTGGTGGATCTGTTTCACTGGGGAGCGTTTCAGGTTGGCGCGCTGCAGGCCGGACTGTATCTGGCGAAGGCGGTGGTTTCTGTGATCAATCTGGTGCTGAATTATCTGTTCAGTAAGCTGTGGATCTTTAAGAAATGAGGGAAAAGGCGTGGAAGTGCCGGACATTGAGAAGCTTTCTCAGGAATTGGAGGATGCGATTTTGCGGATGAATGAGAAACCGGGAAATGATAGACAGGATGGCTTGCGGTTAGAAAATGACAGGCAGGCCAGATTGCAGCCGGAAAGTAATGTGCAGGCCAGGCTGCAGTCAGGGGCAGAGGAGGAAGCTGCAGCCTGGATCCATGACAGGAAGCAGCACCGGGAGCACAGCCTGATCAAGCCTTTGGATGGAGCCATTGCGGCCTTTCTGGTGCCGGTGCTGGTGATGATCATCATCTTTATCCAGAGAGGAATCTTTCCTTTTGGGGAGGAAAGCTTTCTGCGGACGGACATGTACCATCAATATGCACCGTTTTTTTCGGAATTCCAGTATAAGCTGACTCATGGAGGCAGCCTGCTTTATAGCTGGGATGTGGGAATGGGCGTAAATTTTGCTGCGCTGTATGCCTATTATCTGGCCAGCCCCTTTAACTGGCTGCTGATCTTGTGTCCGAAAAAGCTGATCATTGAGTTTATGACCTATATGATCGTGCTGAAGATCGGATTGTCCGGGCTGGCTATGAATGGTTATCTGAGAAGGCATTACCAGACAGAGCGGTTCGGGACGGCATTCTTTGGGATCCTGTATGCCCTTTCCGGATACATGGCAGCTTACAGCTGGAATATTATGTGGCTGGATTGTATCCTTTTGTTTCCGGTTATTATGCTGGGGCTGGAGCGGCTGGTTCATGAGAAGCGATGGGGGTTTTACTGTATTTCCCTGGGATTTTCCATCCTTTCTAATTATTATATTTCCATTATGATCTGTATCTTCATGGTAATCTACTTTGGGGCGCTGCTGATCCTGGAAGGAAAGAGAAGCTGGAAAGATACCATGATTGGTGTGGGGCAGTTTTGTCTTGCATCGCTGGGAGCCGGAGGCTTTGCCGGCTGCGTGCTGGTGCCGGAGGTGCTGGCACTGCAGAGCACGGCATCAGGCAGCTCCACATTTCCCAAGACCTTCAGCTCCTATTTTTCCATCCTTGACATGATTGCGCGCCATATTGGAAATGTGGAGGTGGAGATCGGGCTGGACCATTGGCCCAATATTTACTGCGGCGTGGCAGTGCTGATGTTTTTCCTGATGTATCTGGCCTGCAGGAGGATTTCAGTGAAGGAAAAGGCTGTGTACTGCAGTCTGCTGCTGTTTTTCTACCTAAGCTTTTCTGTCAATGTGTTGAATTTCCTGTGGCATGGCTTCCACTATCCAAACAGTCTTCCGTGCCGGCAGTCCTTTATCTACATCCTGCTTCTGCTGAGTATGTGCTGCCATGCGTACCTGCATCTGGATGATATTCCCTGGAAGCATATGGTTCTGGCCTTCTGGGGAGCAGTGGCTTTTGTGTTGATTGCAGAAAAGACCGTGACAGAGAATGATTTTCACTTTATTGTATTTTATGTGGCGATTCTGTTTCTGGCTTTGTATGCCGGGCTTCTCTGGCTGTACCATCAGGGAAGGAGCCGGAATGTGCTGGCGCTGCTTTCCCTGGGACTGGTTTCCCTGGAAGCAGCCATCAATATGACAGCCACCAGCGTGACCATCACCAGCCGCACCAGCTATGTGCGGGACAATGAGGATGTGCAGACATTAGTCAATGAGATGATTCCGCAGAATACCTTTTACCGGGTTGAAAAGATGACCAGAAAGACAAAAAATGACGGTGCCTGGATGAATTTTCCATCGGTATCCCTGTTTTCCTCTGTGGCCAATGCAGATCTTTCTAAGTTATTCCGGCAGTTAGGCTGTGAAAGCTCCACCAATGCCTACAGCATCACCGGGAGCACGCCCTTAATCAATTCTCTGTTTTCGGTCCGGTACGGTCTGTATTCGGAGGTGCCGCCTGGCTCTCCTCTGTTAAACTATATGGGGGAATCGGGAGGCACATATCTGTATGAGAATGCATACACCCTGCCCCTGGCCTTCCTTCTGCCGTCTGAATTGGAATACCAGTTCCACCCGGAATCGGGCATTCCGGCTGAGGTGCAGAACCAGCTGACCGATCTTTTGGGCTGCCGACCGGCACTGATTGATGCCTGGGGTGATGTGAATGCCCAGACCTTCCGGTTTACGCCGGAGCAGGATGGCGATTATTATGTATATGTGATCAATAAAAATATAGAAGAAGTGACAGTCCATATGGCGGAGGACAGCGAAACCTTCGATCATGTGAACCGGGGATATTTCGTGGAGCTTGGCTGGTGCCCGGCAGGGCAGGAAATCACAGTCACCTGTACCGGAGACGAGATCATGGATGCCAGGGCGTACCGTTTTGATGAAGATTCCCTGGGAGAGGTTTATGAGAAGCTGAAAAGCGGCGGCATGACCGTGACCAGGTGGCAGGACACTCGAATAGAAGGAATTGTCCAGGCCGATGAGGCTGGCCTGCTTTTCACCAGCATTCCTTATGATAAAGGGTGGAAGGTGCTGGTAGATGGGCGGGAGGTGGAAGGCCGGAAGGTGATGGATGCCTTCCTGGGCTTTGACTTGGCAGCCGGAAACCATCAGATTTCCCTGGAATATACTCCGCCTGGCTTGAAGGCGGGAGCAGCCATCAGCGTGATCAGTATTCTCTGCATCGGGCTGGCGTTCTTAGGAGGACGGCTTCACCGGCTGAGAGAAGAAGATGACTATGAGGCAGAAGAGGACTATGACGATGGGTCTGAAGAGGACTATGATGAGGAAGCTGGCGGAAGGGCTTTCTATGAGGAGGAGGCCGATCAGCCGCAGAGCCGAGAGCAGCTGCCAAGGCAAGATCAGCTGCAGAGCCGAGAGGAACCGCAAGGTCGAAAGGAACCGCAAAGTCAGGGCTGCCAGCCAGCCGCAAAGCCTTTGCTGGAGAATGAGTGGCTGGATGATGATTTTGAGATAGATGAGAGCTGGGAAAAATGGATTTCTGACTACGGAAAATAAGAAAAAAATGCATAATGAAAAGGAGAGAATATGCTATGAAACTTTGGGGCGGACGCTTCACAAAAGAAACCAATCAGTTAGTACACAATTTTAATGAATCCTTATCCTTTGACCAGAAATTTTACCGTCAGGATATTCAGGGCAGCATTGCCCATGTAACCATGCTGGCAAAGCAGGGGATCTTAAGCCATGAGGATGAAACCGTTATTATTGACGGTCTGAAGGGGATCCTTTCCGACATCGAGGAGGGGAAGCTGGAGATCCAGCCGGGAGCGGAGGATATCCATTCCTTCGTGGAGGAGAAGCTGACAGAGCGGGTAGGGGAGGCCGGAAAACGGCTTCATACCGGACGCAGCCGTAATGACCAGGTTGCCCTGGACATGAAGCTTTACACCAGAGATCAGGTGAAGGAGATGGATCACCTGCTGTACCAGCTTTTACAGGAGCTGTTAAAAATCATGGAGGAGAATCTGGACACCTATATGCCTGGCTTTACCCATCTGCAGAAGGCTCAGCCCATCACCCTGGCGCACCATATCGGCGCTTACTATGAGATGTTTACCAGGGACAGAAGCCGCCTTCATGATATCTATGAGCGGATGAACTACTGTCCATTAGGCTCCGGCGCTCTGGCTGGGACCACCTATCCCCTGGACCGGGCCTACACTGCCCAGCTGCTGGACTTTTACGGCCCGACCTTAAATTCTATGGATTCTGTGGCGGACCGGGATTATCTCCTGGAGCTGTTAAGCGCAATGTCCATTATTTCCATGCATTTAAGCCGGTTCTGCGAGGAGATCATTATCTGGAACACCAACGAATACCGGTTTGTGGAGATCGATGATTCCTATTCCACCGGAAGCAGCATCATGCCTCAGAAGAAGAATCCGGATATTGCAGAGCTGATCCGAGGAAAGACCGGACGTGTCTACGGCGCCCTGGTTTCCCTGCTGACCACCATGAAGGGCCTTCCGCTGGCTTACAATAAGGACATGCAGGAGGATAAGGAGCTGACCTTTGATGCCATAGATACGGTGAAGGGCTGCATTCTTTTATTTACCGGCATGATCTCCTCCATGACCTTCCGCAAGGATGTGATGGAGGCCAGTGCAAAGAACGGCTTTACCAATGCTACAGATGCGGCTGACTATCTGGTAAAGCACGGCGTTCCATTCCGTGATGCCCATGGAATCGTAGGTCAGCTGGTGCTGTTCTGTCTGGACAAGGGAATCGCCCTGGATGATATGACCCTGGAGGAATTCAAGTCCATCAGCCCGGTGTTTGAGGAAGATGTATATGAGGCGATCAGCATGAAGACCTGTGTGGAGAAGCGGACCACCATCGGCGCTCCCGGCAAAGAGGCCATGAAGCAGGTGATTGCAATCTATAAAAAGCAGTTGGAGGAGTAAACAGAATGACAAGCAAGATTACCAGAGAAGAAGCATTGGCACTGCTTCAGAAATATAATAAGGAGCCCTTTCACATCCTTCACGGTCTGACCGTGGAAGGTGTGATGCGGTGGTTTGCAAAGGAGCTGGGCTATGGCGAGGAAGAGGAGTACTGGGCCATCACCGGACTGCTTCATGATATTGACTTTGAACAGTGGCCCGAGGAGCACTGCAAGAAGGCGCCGGAACTGCTGGCAGAGGCAGGCGTAGGCGAGGATATGATCCATTCCATCTGCAGCCACGGCTACGGCCTGTGCTGCGATGTCCGTCCGGAGCATCTGATGGAACAGGTGCTCTTTACGGTGGATGAGCTGACCGGACTGGTAGGTGCGGCAGCTAAGATGCGTCCATCCAAGAGTGTAATGGATATGGAGGTCTCCAGTTTAAAGAAGAAATTTAAGGACAAGCGCTTTGCAGCCGGCTGCTCCCGTGATGTGATCAAGGATGGATGCCAGATGCTGGGCTGGGAGCTGGATGATTTGTTTGCAAAGACCATTGAGGCGATGCGTTCCTGCGAGGCAGCTGTAAATCAGGAAATGGAAAACATGTGAACGATCTCATAAAATGAATATTCAGAAAAATCAAGAAATTCCTTTAATTAAGAAATAAAATTAAAGGAATTTCTTTTTGCTTAACAGAAAAAAGAGGGAATAATATACTTGTGATCGATATCATGCAATTTGCAATAAAATATCACATATTTTCATAAAAAATGACTATGGAAATCTTGGAATTCCTGGTATATTATAATCCTCGAGGGGAATCCTAAGAAGTGAAAAAACTCGTAAGGAGGTGCGAAGGATATGAAAACATTTCCAGTAAGTTTGAGGAAAACGGAAGACGTTTTGAATCTTGTGAAGATTGTAAATGGATTTGACTACGATGTTGACTTGAAGAGCGGAAGCGTGATTATCGATGCAAAATCTCTTATGGGTGCGATTTATATGACCGGACGCAAGAAATTGGAACTGGTCGTTCACTCTTCCGAATGCGATAATTTGGTTCATGAATTAGCGGAATATCTTTGCGCGTAATAAAAATGGAATATTTATAAAACGGCGGCAGCGCCCATCCCCTCCCCCACATTGCTGCCGTCGTTTTTTATTGTGCAAGAAACCTCAGCAGCCTTCTGCATAACAAAAATCCCTGCCGGAAAGAATTGGGTGATATCAAAATGGTGATATCCGATCAATCCTATGGCAGGGATTTTTTATATCACGTCACCTTACTTTTGTAAGGCAGACTGCTGGGAGAATCGTATGTAGTTACTGCTCCTTCTTCTCCGCCTTCGCCTCAGCCAGCTTCATAGCACGAACCTTCAACGGCAGGCCGAATAAGGTGATAAAGCCGCTTGCATCGTGGTGGTCATATAAGTCGCCGGTGGTGAAGGATGCCAGAGACTCACTGTATAAGGAGTATGGAGAGGTGGTTCCGGCCTTGATGATATTGCCCTTGTAAAGCTTGAACTTAACCTCGCCGGTTACATATTCCTGAGTAGACTCTACGAATGCCTGGACAGCCTCACGCAGAGGAGTAAACCATTTGCCTTCGTATACGATCTGAGCCATCCGGTTGCCCATGTCCTTCTTTACATCCATGGTAGCCCGGTCTAATACCAGCTCCTCTAACTGCTGATGTGCCTCCATCAGGATGGTTCCGCCAGGAGTTTCATAAACACCGTGGGATTTCATACCTACTACACGGTTTTCTACAAT
Organism: Lachnospiraceae bacterium; assembly: GCA_030524635.1. GTDB lineage: Bacteria > Bacillota > Clostridia > Lachnospirales > Lachnospiraceae > Caccovicinus. The sequence continues at coordinate 52,727 of JAUNGG010000020.1, read as the reverse complement.
GTCAACAATACCGATGCCGTGCTTGCCGCCCAGCTCATTTAACTTGCGGATGATGTCGGCAACCTTCATCTTCTCGCCGTTTACGCTGGTAGGAACGCCCTTTTCGAAGGTCATGGTCACATACTCGCCTTCGTCCGGAGCATCCTCAGGAGTTACACTTAACATTAACATGTGCTTGAAGTTGGGCTCATTGGACGGATCCTCCAACTCCAGGCCTTCGTGGCTGATGTGCCAGATATTGCGGTCACGGCTGTAGCTGGAATCGGCGGAGAATGGAAGGTCGATGCCCTTGGACTTGCAGTATGCCATCTCATCCTCACGGGACTGAAGAGTCCATACGTCGGTCATACGCCATGGAGCGATCACCTTGATGTCAGGAGCCAGCGCCTTGATGCTCAGTTCAAAACGGATCTGGTCATTGCCCTTGCCGGTAGCGCCGTGGCAGATGGCAACAGCCCCTTCCTTGCGGGCGATGTCAACCAGACGCTTTGCAATCGCCGGACGTGCCATGGAGGTTCCTAATAAGTACTTGTTCTCGTATACGGCGTTTGCCTTTACGCATGGCATGATGTAGTTTTCACAGAAGTCATCGGTAACATCCTCAATGTATAATTTGGATGCGCCGGATAATTTGGCACGCTCGTCCAGACCCTCTAATTCATTGCCCTGGCCGCAGTCAACACAGCAGCAGATTACATCGTAATCAAAATGCTCCTTTAACCATGGGATAATTGCGGTGGTGTCAAGACCGCCGGAATATGCTAAAACAACTTTCTCTTTCATAGTGAAATCTCCTCCTGATTTTGTATGATTCAATGTTTTTTTACTTTTTTATGTGGTTCCGTAATTGGACTTTCATAAATATACAACAGAACATGGGAAAATGCAAGAGGAAAATGTGAAAAAGGTTATAAATATGCAAAGGGGGATGGTTATGTATTGGCGAAGGTCCGCATGGGGCGGGCCAAAAAGGCATTCACAGGGAGGCTGCCCGCCCCATGCTGCTGTGAACGCATGTGAGCAGTAACGAATGGTGTAAAGAAAATTGTATTTCTTTTAAAAATGGGTTGCATATTATGCAATAAATATGTATAATTATAAAACATTCGCAAAAGAGCAGAAAAGGACTTTTCATTTTAGAAAAAGCGATTATAATGTATAATAGGTTTTTCCCAGCTTAAACCGGGAAAATGTGTTTTTTGGCAGGAAGGTATTGGAACTGCTTTGAATGTTGAGAGAAGAAGGATGGAGGACAGGATATATGATAAAGGTTGGAATTATTGGAGCTACTGGTTATGCCGGAGGGGAGCTGGCCAGGTTGCTGCTGCAGAGGGATGATATTGAGATCAAGTGGTTTGCATCGAAGAGCTATGTGGATCAGGAGTATGCGGCCATCTACCAGAACATGTTCCAGTGGGTGGATGATGTGTGCAAGGCGGATGATATGGCGCAGATGGCGGATGAGGTGGATGTGATCTTTACGGCAACGCCTCAGGGACTTTGTGCTTCTTTAATTAATGAAGAGATCCTTTCCAAGGTGAAGGTGATCGACCTGAGTGCGGATTTCCGTATTAAGGATGTGGCGGTTTACGAGGAGTGGTATAAAATCAAGCATGCAGCGCCCCAGTTTATTGAGGAGGCAGTCTATGGACTGCCGGAGATCAACCGGGAGAAGATCAAAGGAGCCAGACTGATTGCAAATCCAGGCTGTTATCCTACCTGTTCCTTCTTATCCATCTATCCGCTGGCAAAGGAGGGGCTGATCGATCTGTCTACGCTGATCATCGATGCAAAGTCCGGCACCTCCGGGGCGGGAAGAGGGGCGAAGGTGAACAACCTGTACTGCGAGGTAAATGAGAGCATTAAGGCTTACGGCGTGGCGGGACACCGTCACACGCCGGAGATCGAGGAGCAGTTATCCTATGCGGCGGGAAAGCCGGTGACCATTAATTTCACGCCTCATCTGGTGCCCATGGACCGGGGCATTCTGGTTACAGCTTATGCATCCTTGACTAAGAATGCTTCTTATGAGGATATTAAGGCGGTTTATGATAAGTATTATGATCAGGAACAGTTCGTCCGCGTTCTGAAGAAGGATGTTTGCCCGGAGACCCGCTGGGTGAAGGGAAGTAATTTTGTGGATGTGAACTTTAAGATCGATAAGCGCACCAACCGGATCATTATGATGGGTGCGATGGACAATATGGTAAAGGGAGCGGCAGGCCAGGCGATCCAGAATATGAATCTGATGTTCGGGCTGCCGGAGAATACGGGACTGAAGCTGGTTCCCATGTTCCCATAGGAGTGTGAGTTATTATGCCAGGTACATTTGATATTATCATCCGGGAGATGGTTCCCGAGGATTACGATGCCGTTTACAAGCTGTGGATGAGCATCAAAGGGTTTGGAATCCGTTCCATCGATGATTCCCGGGAAGGGGTGGAGCGGTTTCTGAAGCGAAATCCCACTACCAGTGTGGTAGCGGTGCAGAATGGGCGGATCATCGGTGACATTCTCTGCGGCCATGACGGCCGGACCGGGTACTTTTATCATGTATGTGTGGCGGAGAAGTACCGGAAGCACGGTGTGGGCTATAAGATGGCGAATTCCTGCATGGCTGCCTTGAAAAAGGAAGGGATTAATAAAATCTGTTTGATTGCATTTAAGTCAAACAAGGTGGGAAATGCCTTCTGGCGGGGGCTTGGCTGGAACAGCCGGGATGATGTGAATTATTATGATATCGTGCTGAATGAGGAAAATATTACCAATTTTATCCAATAAGGTTGGCTGGCTATGAAATACAGCATTCCATAACCAGCGTGAGGAGAGGAGAACAAGTATGATGAAACAGATTCCAGGCGGCGTTACTGCCGCAAAGGGCTTCCAGGCCGCATCCTGTGCAGCCGGGATTAAATATAAAGGGCGTCAGGATATGGCGCTGATCTACAGTGAGGTTCCCTGTAAGTCAGCCGGAACCTTTACTACCAATATTGTGAAGGCAGCTCCGGTAAAATGGGACCGGAATCAGGTGGAAAGCGGAGCGGCTGCTCAGGCGGTGGTGGTAAATGCAGGAATCGCCAATGCCTGTACCGGTGAGGAGGGCATGGGCTACTGCCGTCAGACTGCAGAGGCAGCTTCCAAAGCACTGAATATTCCGGCAGAGTCCGTTCTGGTGGCATCCACCGGAGTGATCGGAATGCAGCTTCCTATTGACCGGATCAGGGCAGGTATCCAGATGATGGTTCCGGAGCTGGGCGGTTCCCTGGAAAAGGGAGAGGCAGCCTCCAAGGCGATCATGACCACGGATACGAAGAATAAGCAGGTGGCAGTAGAATTTGAGGTGGACGGGAAGACCGTAACCATAGGCGGCATGTGCAAGGGCTCCGGCATGATCCATCCCAATATGTGCACCATGTTAAGCTTTGTCACCACCGATATCGCCATCAGCAAGGAGCTTCTGGTGGAGGCGCTGCGGGAGGATATCAAGGATACCTACAACATGATCTCCGTAGATGGTGATACTTCCACCAATGATACGGTGCTGCTGCTGGCAAACGGCATGGCAGGGAATGCAGAGATCACCGAAAAGGGTGAGGATTACGAGAAGTTCTGCAAGGCGTTAAACATTGTCAATGAGACACTGGCAAAGAAGATGGCAGGGGACGGAGAAGGGTGCACGGCACTTTTCGAGGTGAAGATCGTAGGAGCAGAGAGCAAGGCTCAGGCAGTTACTCTGGCGAAGTCGGTGATCACCTCCAGCCTGACCAAGGCGGCCATCTTCGGACATGATGCCAACTGGGGACGGATCCTCTGTGCAATGGGATATTCCGGCGCGGAGTTTGATCCGGAGAAGGTAGATCTGTTCTTTGAAAGCGGGGCTGGACGGCTGCAGATCATTGAAAATGGCGTGGCTGTGGATTACAGCGAGGAAGAGGCTACAAAGATCCTGTCTGAGCCGGAGGTAACCGCGGTGGCGGATATTAAGATGGGGGACGCATCAGCTACGGCGTGGGGATGTGATCTTACCTTTGATTATGTAAAGATTAATGCAGATTACCGGTCATAAATCGATTGGAACGGTTAGGGATTTTGACCGGAGATCCGTGAAGGATTTGATTATTGATGAGAAAGAAGAGGGAATGAACGATGGAAATGGATCCATTAATTATGCAGAAGGCGGCTACTCTGATCGAGGCGCTGCCGTATATACAGCGGTTTAACCGGAAAATTATCGTGGTGAAATACGGCGGCAGCGCCATGGTAGATGAGGCGCTGAAGCGTCAGGTAATCCAGGATGTGGTACTTTTGAAGCTGACCGGATTTAAGCCGATCATCGTCCATGGAGGCGGAAAGGAGATCAGCCGCTGGGTGAACAAGGTGGGGATGGAGCCTCATTTTGTGAATGGTCTTCGTGTGACCGATGAGCCTACCATGGAGATCGCAGAGATGGTCTTAAATAAAGTAAACAAGAGCCTGGTGCAGCTGGTAAATGAGCTTGGGGTAAAGGCAGTAGGCATCAGCGGCAAGGACGGCATGCTGCTGAAATGTAAGAAAAAATATTCCGGCGGCGAGGATATTGGATTTGTAGGAGATGTGGAGGAAGTGAATCCAAAGGTTATTTACGACCTCCTGGAGAAGGATTTCCTGCCGATCATCTGCCCTATCGGCTTTGATGAGCATTTTGATTCCTACAATATTAATGCAGATGATGCTGCCTGCGCCATTGCAACAGCAGTGAAGGCGGAGAAGCTGGCATTCCTGACCGATGTAGAAGGCGTTTACCGGGATTTTAATGACAAGGATTCTTTGATCTCTGAGATCACAGTGGAGGAGGCGCAGGCCTTCGTAGACGGCGGCAGCCTGGGCGGCGGCATGCTTCCAAAGCTTCAGAACTGCATCGATGCCATCAACAGCGGCGTGTCCCGGGTACATATCTTAGACGGGCGGATTCCACACTGTCTGCTGCTGGAGATCTTTACCAATAAGGGTATTGGTACAGCAATCCTGAATTCAAGGGAGGAGCGTTATTATCATGGCGAAGAGTAAGGAAGCATGGATCTCGGAAGGAGAAGCTGCATTATATAAAACCTATAACCGGTTTCCGGTGGTGTTCGACAGGGGCGAAGGGCTGCACCTTTACGACACAGACGGCACGGAATATCTGGATTTTTATGCAGGGATTGCGGTAAATGCACTGGGCTACGGCGATCCGGAGTACACAGAATGTGTGAAGGAGCAGGCAGAAAAGCTGCTGCACATCTCCAATTATTTTTATAACACACCATCCATCGAGGCGGGAGAGAAGCTGACGGCTGCAGCGCAGATGGATAAGGTGTTCTTCACCAACAGTGGGACCGAGGCGGTGGAAGGTGCGATCAAGATCGCTCGCCGGTATGCCTACAATAAGGACGGCGGTCATGACCATGAGATCATTGCCATGAAGAATTCCTTCCATGGAAGAAGCATCGGCGCTCTCTCCGTAACCGGAAATGACCATTACCAGGAGCCATTTAAGCCGCTGCTTCCTGGAATCAAGTTTGCAGAGTTCAATGATCTGGACAGTGTAAAAGCACTTTTCAATGAAAAGACCTGCGCTGTTATCATGGAAACCGTGCAGGGCGAAGGCGGCATTTACCCGGCCCAGAAGGAATTTATCGAAGGCGTTCGGGCGCTGTGCGATGAGCATGACGCGCTTCTGATCCTGGATGAGATCCAGTGCGGCATGGGACGTACCGGAAACATGTTTGCATGGCAGCATTACGGCGTAAAGCCGGATGTGATGACCGTGGCGAAGGCACTGGGAAACGGCGTGCCCATCGGCGCATTTCTGGCCAGGGGCAAGGCAGCGTCTGCCATGGTTCCGGGAGATCACGGCACCACCTACGGCGGCAATCCATTTGTCTGCGCGGCAGCAAGCAAGGTGCTGGACATCTTCCAGAGCAGAGATTTAACGGCTCATGTAACGGAAATAGGAGAGTACCTGTGGGAGAGACTGGAGGAAGTGAAGGCTGAGTATCCGGCAGTAAAGGCTCACCGTGGAATGGGACTGATGCAGGGCCTGGAATTCGACCAGCCGGTAGGCCCCATCGTGACTAATGCGCTGCTGGAGCAGAAGCTGGTGCTGATCAGCGCAGGCACCAATATCATTCGGTTTATTCCGCCGCTGGTGATCGAGAAGAGCCATGTGGATGAGATGATCATCAGGCTGAAGAAAGCGATTGAGAGTGCAGGAAACAAGTAAGACAGAAGTATATGGTTAGATGCTGGAGGGACTGTTGCAGGAATGCGATAGTCCCTTATTTGTCAGAATCATAATAACTGGAGAAAACGGTTGAAAAACAAAATATTTCCATGCACTCCGAAGTGTGATACAATGGAGAAGTAATCAATCATAAGAGGTGAATGTTACAAACGGAGGCACGCACATGATAGAAAATAACACACTACAGGAATTTTTATCCACCCTTTCTTCCAAAGCTCCGGTTCCCGGCGGCGGCGGAGCTTCGGCCATCGGCGGCGCCATGGGCAATGCCCTGGGACAGATGGTGGCGAATCTGACCATTGGGAAGAAACGATATGCAGATGTGGAGGATGAGATCAAGCTTTTGCTGGAGCAGATGAAGGCTCTGCAGCAGGATTTTGTCAGCCTGGCGGATGGGGATGCTGAGGTATTTGCGCCTTTAGCTGCGGCATACAGCCTGCCTTATGGAACCGAGGAGGAGAAGGCATATAAAGACCGGATCATGGAGGAGAATCTTCTGGCGGCAAGCCTGGTTCCCATCCAGATCATGGAAAAGTCCATGGAGATGCTTCGCATCCTGGAAACTTTGGCAGGGAAGGGGAGCAGGATGGCGGTCAGTGATGTGGGCGTGGGCGTGCAGTTTATCCGGGTGGCTCTCCTTGGCGCTGTGATGAATGTATATATCAATACCAAATCCATGAAGAATCGGGAACGGGCAGAAGAGCTGAATGCCTGCGCAGATAAGATGGTGGCGGACGGCACGAAAAAGGCGGATGAGATCTATGGTATGGTTCTGGAGAAATTAAGGTAAAGGCGGAGAAAAGAGAGGCGAAAGCAATGATTACATTAAAGGGTGCAGAGGTTTCTGCAAAGATAAAGGAGCAGGTGGCAGCGGACTTAAAGGCGCTGGGGATCCAGGATCAGGAGCATGCGCCGAAGCTGGCCATCATTCGGGTGGGAGAGCGGCCGGATGATATGTCCTATGAGCGGGGCGCGAAAAAGAAAATGGAGAATTTCGGGCTGCGGGTGGAATCCTACGTGTTTCCTCAGGATATCAGCGATGGGGAATTTAAAAAGGCATTTCAGGCCATCAATCAGGATAAGGATGTGACTGGAATCCTCCTTCTGCGCCCTCTGCCGAAGCAGATCTGTGAGAAGGATATTGAGAAGATGATCGATCCGGTCAAGGATCTGGATGGGATCTCCCCGGAAAATATCGCCAAGGTATTTGCAGGGGATGAGAATGGATTTGCGCCCTGTACGGCAGAGGCGGTGATTCAGGTGCTGAAGGCCAATGAGATCCCGATCACCGGAAAGCGGGTGACGGTAGTGGGCCGGAGCATGGTGGTAGGAAAACCTCTGGCAATGCTGATGGTAAAGGAAAATGCCACGGTGACCATCTGCCATACCAGGACGGCAGATCTGAAAGGGACATGCCGGAATGCAGAGATCCTGGTGGCAGCAGCCGGAAAAGCCAAAATGCTGGATGGAGGATATGTGGGCCAGGATGCGGTAGTCATCGATGTGGGCATCAATGTGGATGAGAACGGAAAGCTGTGCGGTGATGTGGATTTTGATTCCATCCAGGAGCAGGCAGCTATGGCAACTCCGGTTCCGGGAGGCGTGGGCGCTGTGACTACAGCCGTGCTGGCGGCCCATCTGGTGAGGGCGGCAGCGCTGCAGCGGTAGAGAAAGAGAGGATTTATGATCGGAGATGCAAAGCTGCGGAAAAATATCTGAGCTTATGATATGAGTTGAATGAGTTATAACATTACGATTTGTTTTACAAAGAGGGACCATGGCAATCTGATTAAGAAAGAGATTGCCAAGGGTCCTTTTTTGCATGTTTTGGCGAAAACGCATAATTTACAGGCATGTATTATATTTTTTTAAAGTTCAAATAAATATTATTTAGTTTTAACTAAGATACCATATATGGTATTATTGGATAAAAGAAAGAAGAAAAAACAGAAAAAATTAGGGATTATGCTTAAGCATGAAATAAACCAAATTTGATGCATATCCGGATTAATGCATCGAGGAGCAAATGAAAAATGAAAGGAGAAATGAAATGTCCATACAAGTAGGTATTCCACAGGCAGCGATGAATTCGCTGATCGATCTTGTAGACAATGTTGCGGAAGTCCAGCCTGGATGGGAGGTCGTAATTGTAGCTCATAAGGACGGGCTTTACGGCGGCGACAATCAGGTTGATGAGGAGGCAGTTGCCTGGATGGCTTCTGTGGTGCAGTCTCGTGGAGCACATTGTTCCATTCTTTGGCTGGATGATCCTCAGCAGCCCCATCAGTGGCGCTATCCTCCGATTTTAAAAGGAGTTGTCCAGGAGGCAGATCTTGTGCTCTGTACCTCATTTGATATCACCACTACGGAATTTGGAGACTTCCGCAAGCATTTTGAGGATGCGAAGACATGGACTGTGCGTGTATTCCCAACCACAGCTCCCCTTCTTATGAGCAAGTGGGCCCAGACTCCCTATGAGCTTGTTACCACCATCCGCCATGTCAGTTCAAAGCCATTTATGAATCATATGTCCAAGTTTGTGCTGACAGATCCGAATGGCACACACCTGGAGGGGTATACCCTGGATCCGGTGAAGCGCCCAGGGATCCCGGGATTACCATATAATTCCTATCGGAAGCAGGTAAGACATGTGTCCTTCTGGCCGGAATGGGTGCATCCGCCGGTAAACTGTCAGGATGTGAACGGTGTTTATTATTTTGACCGTATGCTCAGCTGGTGGTCCCGCTGGATCGGAATCAAGCCATGGTGGGATGAGCCGATCCGGGTGGATGTGAAGGACAGCCGTATTGTGAAGCTTTCCGGCGGCCCGGAGGCAGAGGCACTCCAGAGATTTTTAACGTTCCTGGAAGGCAAGGTTGGAGATGGGGTTTGGAAGTTTGATACCTTCCATTTTGGTGTTCATCCCAATGCAGATGTAACGGTGCAGGAATGCCCAAATGATCTTCACAGAAGGCTGATCGAGCATTCCCATACCTCCAATCTGCATGTTCATATCGGTTCTGCCGGGGCGAAGGAAAATTATCCGTATTACACCCATATTACCGGAGATATCCGCAGGCCAACCCTGAAGGTAGGGGATACACTGGTTTATGATGATGGCTGGCTGTGCTGTCTGGACGACCCGGAGGTACGTGCAGTTGCTGCAAAATACCCGAATCTGCCGGGCATTCCGGAGCGATAAATGGAGAATCATTTTTTATGGAGAAAATCTGATAATGGTTAGGAGGGAATTATATGGATCTTTCATTGATCTCGTTAGCGATATTAGTCTTAGTGATTGTCGTTTCTTATTTAACTAAGCTTAACATTGGTTTTTTGGCGCTTGCTGTTGCCATCGTCCTGGCACGGGTCGGAGGTATCAAGGATTCCGTGATGTACGGCGGTATCAATCTGAATGTTTTCTGGACACTGATTGGTATATATTTCTTCGGACAATGTTTGACACAGTCTGGAACCTTGTCTTTATTTACCAAGAAGCTGATTGCAAAGCTGCCTCTTAAGGCGGAGTTCTGGCCCATCATATGTTTTGTGTTTACCATGCTGTTTGCATTCCTTGGACCAACCACCATTTTGGCATTGACAGTAGTGCCGTTGATTACCATTGAGATCGCAGGTTATATCGGAGCAAATGTAGAGTGTTCCATGTTTATGACCATGTTTGGAGGCATTGCAGGCAGAATGACACCACTGGGCGGCAACCTGGCAGGTCAGCTGGCAATTGCAGAGGGCGAGGGCTTTACCGACCTGGCAGCACTTACTCCGGTTTTCCTTTGGAGCCATGTGCTTACCTGTATGGTACTGGGAGTGATTTATTACTTTGTTTTCCGCGGCTATAAAAAGGATCAGCAGTATGTGCAGGAGGTAGAGGCGCTGAAGGATCTTCCGGCATTTACGAAAAAACAATGGTTCTGTCTGGCTTGTATGTTTGGATTTATCTTCTTCTACGCATTTACACAGTGGCACATCGGATTTGTTGGAATCCTCTTTGCCGTGATCATGGTTGCTGCCGGCTGTGTGGATCAGAAGGATGTTATCGATAAGACCAAATGGTCAACTGTTGTCATGGTTGCAGGAAGCGGCATTCTGGCTTCCGTTGTACAGGCCCTTGGCGGTATCACCATCCTTGCTAATTTAATTGGCTGGCTGGGAACCCTTCCTACAGTAGCTGCTATTTATGGCGGTGTGTCCGGCGTGCTGTCTATGTTTACCCATGCCATGTCCGTTCCGATCCCCATCCTGTTTGCAACGATAGAGGAAACCATACAGTCTCTTGGCGGAAGCCAGATGGATATGTACCGTTGTCTGGCAGCTGTGGGAAGCGGTGCTTATATCGGTATGACCTGTCCTATGTCACTGGCAGGCGCCAATGTATTTACCTGCTGGTCAACGGTTGTCAATCCAGATGCTAAGAAGTCACAGAAGATGTTCAGTAAAATGTTATTATTTGCAATTATATCTGCAATCTTAGGCGGTATTATCAATAACTTTACCACCATGCTTTTTGTATAAAGATCAGCAGCGAACTGTGAAGGCAGGGAAACGCTGCCGATCATAAAAATCAGCATAAAGAATCGGCCAGAACCTTTTGAAAGGTTTTGGCCGATTTTTCGTCATCACTATGAAGTAGCCAGATCCGGATCGGATTGAGAAAGAATATGTTCAATTAATGTATGTGTTTTCTTATTGTGGAATTTATCCTTCCGCCACACCAGGGAAAAGGTAATAGGTATCTTTTCCTTCAGCGGAACCGTGGTAACCTCCGGCCAGCTGTCAGCCAGCTCCTTGATCAGGAAGGTTCCTGCCTGCTTAGAGGACACCAGATCCCGGATCAGTGACAGCTGGACACCGTACATGAGAATGTTGGGAACGGAGTTGATCTTATAAAACTCCTTTTTCAGGATCTTTGCCATATAGGAATTTTCCTGGCTGAGGATGATGGGATCGTTTTTAATGTCAGTCAGATGAATCGCTTCTTCCTTTGCCAGAGGATGGTCCGGATGGATGCAGAACACAAATTCGGAATGGAAAATGGCTCTCTTTTCCAGATTTCCGGGAAGCTTTTCTTCGTCAACGATGATGGCAACATCGCAGGAGCCGTCATCCAGAGATTTGAAGGCCTTCGGGGAATTGTACTGCCGGATGATAAAATGAATGTCCGGGTGTGTTTTGCGGAAATCGATCATAAAGAAATTGAGCAGAAACATTCCGGTATGAATGGGGACCGAGATACAGAGCTGATTCTGGTGGGTTCCCAGTTCCTTCATCTGAACCTCCAGTGCATCGATCTGTGTCAAAATATTTTTTGTGACTTCATACATATACTTCCCCTCCTGGGAAAGCAGAAGCCGCTTGTTCTCACGATCAAACAGGGTAACTCCGAACTGCTCCTCCAGATCTTTAATGGCCAGGGAGATGGATGGCTGTGAGATGTGGAGCATTTCAGCGGATTTTGATATCGTTCCGTATTCACATACGGCAACGAAGTATTGCATTTGTGTAATCGTCATAGTACTGCCTCCGTAACAGCTGTAATGAAAATAAGTATCAACTACCGTTATTATAACATGAGGAGCCAAATTTAAACATCCCGGTTTCTCGCAAAATGACCAATAAAGATCATATATTTTTTTAAAGTTTAATGAAATTATCTATATTTTACTTTTGGATCTGCTGCATTTTATAATAAAACCAAGCTAAGACAGAGCTAAAACAAAAAGAGAGGTGTTAATGATGAGCGATACAATTATTACTGGTGCATATGACATGCACATCCACACAGGTCCAGACATCATGGACAGAAAGCTGGACTATCTTGAGGAAGCAGAACGTGTAAAGGCTGCAGGCATGGCAGGCTTCGTGATCAAGAGTCATTATTTCCCAAGCTCCTCCTGGGCAAAGGTAGCAAATGCAAGAGTACCGGAGTGCCAGACCTTCGGCAGCATCGTTCTCAATAATTCCGTAGGCGGACTGAATCCTTACGCAGTGGATGCGGCTGCAAGAGACGGCGCCAAGGTAGTCTGGTTCCCTACGGTAGATACCGTAGCTGCCATCAAAAAGACAGAGCATGTAGAAGAAGGCGGACGCCGCCCATTCTGGTTAGATGTACTTCTCTCCATGCAGGCAGACGGAATGACATTAAAGCCTGTAAGAGTGCTGGATGATGACGGCAAGGTAGTGCCGGAGGCCATCGAGGTTCTGGATGTCATTGCCAGATATGATATGGTGCTGGCAACCGGACATATTTCCGTACGTGAGGCAAAGGCACTGATCAAGGCAGCACGGGAACGCAAGGTTGAGCGGATCGTCTGCACCCATGTAGATTCTCAGCTTTGCTTCTGGGACATTGAAGATCAGATCGAGTATGTCAATAAGTATGGTGTTTATATGGAGCATTGCTCCAACAGCTGTACCACCGGAAAGGTGGCATGGGATGTGTGCCTGAATCAGATCAAGTCGGTTGGATGCGATCATATCATTATCAGCACCGATCTGGGACAGAGAAAGCACAAATATCCGGACGAGGGACTCCTTGATTTTGCCAACTGGATGCTGGAGAACGGTATTTCTGAGACGGATGTGAGAAAGACCATTTACAATAACCCGAAGCAGCTGCTCCTTGGATAAGCAGTCAGACCGGTGAATCAATATAATAGAATTTTAATGATGAAAGGAAGAAAATCGATATGTTAAAAGATCAGCGTTTATTAGTAGTATCTGCACATTCTGCAGACTGGGTATGGCGCAGCAGCGGTACCATTGCAAAATATCTGGCAGGGGGTGCTCAGGTGTTTGTAGTTTGTCTTACCTATGGAGCCCGTGGAGAGTCCGGTCCTCTTTGGAGACAGGAAGGGCAGACGGCTGAAAATGTTAAGAAGATCCGTATGACTGAGTCCATGAATGCGGCAAAGGTTCTGGGCGTAACGAATTTTGAGATGTGGGATTACGATGACTTCCTGCTGGATGTGAACTCAGATGTGGTTCAGAAGCTGAATGAGAAGATCCGTGAGGTACAGCCGACCCTGATCATCACACATGACAAGCAGGACAGCACCAACCCGGATCACGGACTGGCAAGAGAGATCGTTTACCGCGCTTCCATCCTGTCCAGACAGGCCGGCATCGAGAGCAATGGATTAAAGCCTGCAAAGGCAGTTCCCATCTACGGCTTCGAGGCATCTGAGCCGGAGCGCAGCGGCTACGTTCCCGCTGTATACATCGACATTACCGATTTCTTTGAGAAGAAGCTGGAGGCTATGAAGTGCATCGCAACTCAGACGGAAGGCCCGAATATTCATACAAGACTCAGCACCCACAGAGGCTGGCAGGCAGCCAGAACCATCGGAAGCAAGACCATTAAATATGCAGAGTCCTTTACAATGAGCGATGCCCTTGTTGTTGCAGAGCTGCCGGTTTCCAAGCTGCAGACTTTTTAATGAATGAATCGAAGGAGGTTACAGATATGGCTGAATTTACAAACGAACTGAGAGAACGGCTGTATAAGCTGGGTACTACCAATATTTCGGATGCTATGGATGCACTGGGATTTTCCAATGTATGCCATGGAATCGAGCCCCTTTATGAAAGCTGCAAGAAGATCGTCGGTCCGGCGATCACACAGCGCTTTATTCCTACCGATCATCTGCCGAAGCAGAAGCACGGCGGTATGGAGACCATCCAGAATGCGGCGCCCGGCAGTGTGGTTGTTGTGGAGGGCAGCGTTCGTCCGGATATGAATACCTGCGGAGGAATCGCAGCAACCGCAGCCTGCATGAACGGCCTGGAAGGCTGGGTATCAGACGGCCTGGTACGTGATATCGATGAGATCGTAGAGCTGCAGTTCCCAATGTACTGCAAGGGAAGAACGGTTCTGACTGCCCGGGGCCGTTTTATGGAAGCAGCGATCAATGAGCCTATCTGCTGCGGCGGAGCCCTGTGCCGTTTCGGAGATATTGTGGTAGGCGATAAGAGCGGTGTTGTTATTATTCCTCAGGAGCGGATTGAGGAGGTAACGGCCAAGGCTGAGGAGATCGCAGCCAAGGAAGAAGAGATGATCCGCAGCATCAAGGCAGGCGCCCGGCTTGGCGAGGTTGATACAAAGGCAAACTACGAAAACATGCTGAAGTAAATCATTTAAAGAGTGAACAGATGAAATGCCCAAAAGGGGTGAAAGGAGAATCATTATGGAATTAAAGGATAGAGTTTTAGCACCGGAAATCATTGAAGCATATAAGGAACTGGATACAACAGAGGTTGCGGACGCGATCAATCGTTTTGGCTATCACACAGGTATGTTTGGCTTAAACTGCATCGTTCCGGGAACCAAGATCTGCGGTCAGGCATTTACCGTTCTGTTCGGCGTTTGCCAGGGCGGATTTGAAGGAAAGATGGATTATCTGGATGAAGTACCGGCAGGCAATGTTGTAGTAATTGATAACGGCGGCCGCCTGGATTATTCCTGCTGGGGTGATCTGATGAGCCGTGTTGCAATGCGCAATGGCGTAAACGGCACCATCGCTGACGGTATTATCCGCGATATCCCGGATATCCGTGAGATGAAATATCCTACCTTCGCACGGGCTACGTTCATGTGGACCGGAAAAATGCATTCCTATCTTGAGGCTACCCAGGTGCCTGTCCGCATTGCAGGCGTAGAGGTTAAGCCTGGCGATCTGATCTTCGGCGATGACACCGGTGTTTTAAGTGTTCCCTTTGAGGTTGCGGAGAAGGTGCTGAAGGCGGCACAGGAGATCCATGAGAGAGAGAAAGTAATCGAGGGCTTTATCAAGCAGGGAATGCGCCTGGACAAGGCTCGTGAGGCAACCGGCTATTACTTCCTGCAGGAGGCTAAGAAGGCAGAGAACAAGTAATTGTCTGCGCAGGCAAGCAATTGCAGGCAGGAAAGGAGATCGTTATGTCTAATGTAGGATTTCGTCAATATAACAACATCAAGCGTGCAGACCGGGCTCTTGTAGAGCTGTTTCGGGGAATCCCTACGCCGAACATCGATGATAATATGAACCGCATGTTTTCCTTAAGAGGTCTTAAGCCTTACAATAAGGCACCTCTTTTAGGCACTGCCTTTACCGTCCGGGTTCCCGCAGGAAACAATCTGATGTTTAACCGGGCTATCGACCTGGCACAGCCGGGGGATGTGATCGTAGTAGACGGCGGCGGCTACATGGAGCGCGCCCTCTGCGGTGAGATCATGATGACCTACGCAAAGAAGCGGGGAATCGCCGGATTTATCGTAAATGGCTGCATCCGTGATGTGGAAGCAACTGCTGAAATGGATTTTCCGGTTTATGCACTGGGCCAGAATCCAAACGGCCCCATGAAAAATGGTCCAGGAGAGATCAATACTCCCGTTGTCTGCGGCGGTATGGTGATCATGCCAGGTGATATCCTGGTAGGTGACGCGGACGGCCTTGTTGTGATCCGGCCGGAGGATGCTGCTGAAGTGGCCCAAAAAGCCGTAAAGCAGAATGAAGGAGAGAAGAAGCTGCTTGCCACCATTGCAGAAGGCAAGTGGGACAGAAGTGGTTTTGCAGTGACCCTGGCTAACCTGGGCTGTGAGATCATCGATTAGCAGCCGAAAATAAGGAGGAATTTGTAATGTCTGAGATAAAAGAAGTTTCCATTGTTCTGGATACCTATCCCCATACCCGTGCCGTGAAGGACGGCAGCTTAGCCAATCCGGAGCTTAAATTAAATTTTACCGAATATAAGCCCATCCGAAAGGCTTTTGATGATATGCTTAAGGATCAGCGGTTTGATATCTGCGAGATGGCGCTGGGAACCTTTTTACAGGCTCTGGATGCCGGAAAGCCGATCAAGCTTCTGCCGGTGGTAATGGGCGGAGAATTCCATCACGGCAGCCTTTGGTACAATCCGTCTCTGGGAAAGATGAGCCCATCGGATCTGAAGGGAAAGAAGGTTGGCGTTCGTTCTTACACCCAGACAACTGGCGTGTGGGTGCGGGGCGTTCTGTCAGAGCAGTTTGGAGTTCCGTCCAAGGATGTGACCTGGGTCACCACCGAGGCGCAGCACATGGCTGACTATGAGTGCCCATCCAATGTGGAATTTTTAGAAGGTGCCGATCTGGCGGATATGGTTCGTTCCGGTGAACTGGCAGCAGTGATCATGGGAACCAAGCAGGGCGCACCGGAAGGACTGGAGCGGCTGGTTCCCGATGTGGACGGCGCCATCACCCAGTGGTTTGAAGCACATCATGCAGTTCCCATCAACCACATGGTAGTTTTCAAGGACAGTGCGGATATGGACGCTGTTCATGGGGTTTATGATCTGATCGCCAAGGGGCTGGAGCAGGCGTATCCAGTTGAAGAGAGAGGCGAGCGGTTCCCACTGCAGTGCGGAGTCAAGAATGTCTGGAATGCCGTAGAAATGGCTATGAAATATTCTTATGAGCAAGGTCTTATTTCACGTATCTTTACGATCAATGAGATTTTCGATGAATCATTCCTGTAATTAGAAATGCGGATGCAGCTGTGACTTACCAGGCAGCTGCATCGCAGTCAAAAATAAATTGGAAAAGGGGCGAAATAATGAAAGTTCTTATGACGGGCAATGAAGCCGTTGCGCGTGGTGTATGGGAGGCTGGAGCACAGTTTGCATCGGCCTATCCGGGAACGCCAAGCACAGAGATTATGGAAAATCTGGCTAAATTTGATAAAAAAGACATCTGTGCAGAATGGGCGCCAAATGAAAAGGTTGCGATGGAAAGTGCGTTAGGCGCATCGCTGGCCGGTGTCCGCTCATTTGTATCCATGAAATGTGTGGGTGTAAACGCATCAGGGGATCCGTGGATGTGCTTTTCTTATACCGGATGTGAAGCCGGCATGGTAGTGGCAGTAGCAGATGAACCGGGCCAGCAGTCCAGCGGACAGTCGGCACAGGATGACAGAACCTTCTTCAAGCATGCACGTTATCCTTTCTTTGAGCCTGCGGACAGCCAGGAGGCGCTGGACATGGTCAAGGAAGCATTTCGCATCAGTGAGGTATCGGATTCCCTGGTTGCACTGCACATGACCACCAGAGTCTGCCACTCGAAATGTGTGGTTGAGACCGGCGAGCGTACCGAGATACCGGTACGTCCTTATAAAAAGAATGCAGCAAAATACATTCCGCTGCCGGCACATTCACCGGCAATGGTTGCCCACAGCTATCAGAAGCTGGAGGATTTAAAGGAGTACTCAGAAACCACCCCATTCAACCGGGAGGAAATGCACGATACGAAGATCGGCATCGTATGTTCCGGATGCAGCTATTACTTTGCAAAAGAGGTGTTCGGAGATACTGCTTCTTATTATAAAATTGGATTTGTAAATCCTCTTCCCATTGAGAGCATCCGGGCCTTTTCTAAAAAGGTGGATAAGCTTTATGTGATCGAGGAGACGGATCCGCTGATTGAAAATGAAATGCGCCTGGCCGGAATTCCGTGCATCGGAAAGGATGTGCTGCCGGTAACAGGAGAGCTGCTGCCTGACGTTCTGCGGGAAAAGCTTCTGAATATCACCAGTGAAAAGCCGGATGTAGACCGGTCGAAGATCTTATCCAGGCCGCCGGCATTCTGCGCAGGCTGCCCTCACCGTGGAGTATTCTACACTCTTTCCAAGATGAAGAATATTATGGTGGCTTCCGATATCGGATGCTACAGCCTCAGTCCAGTGGAGCCTTATTATGTAGGCGATACCGGAATCTGCATGGGATCCAGCATCAGCATCGGCCACGGCTTCCAGCAAATCATGAATAAGGTAGGCGGGGATATGCGGGTGGTAGCGGTGCTGGGAGATTCCACCTTTCTGCACACCGGCGTGAATTCCCTGATCGATGTTACCTACAACCAGAGCAATACAGTAACCATCATTCTGGATAATCGTATCACCGGTATGACCGGACACCAGGAAAATCCGGCTTCCGGCTTTACCGCACAGGGAGATCCGGCGCCTGAGGTTGACATTCCTGCAATCTGCCGGGCCATTAATGTAAAGCATGTAGTAACCGTTAACCCCAATCATCTGGATGAATTCAAGCAGGCGCTGGAGGAAGCGCTGGCACTGAATGAGCCTTCTGTGATCATCACACGCTGGCCATGTGCCTTAAAGAAAATGTCCCAGGAAAACAAGGAGGAATTCCCCAATGCCTTCCGTGACCGGTATCAGGTAGACCGGGAGGGCTGTATCGGCTGCAAATCCTGTCTGAAGGCAGGCTGCCCGGCGATCCATTTCGAGCGGGAAGCAAGGAAGGCATATATCGGCAAGGACTGCTTAGGCTGCAGCATCTGTGAGCAGATCTGTCCGGTCAATGCAATTAAAAAGGAGGTGTAACAGATACCATGACGAAAAGTATACTGCTGGTCGGTGTAGGAGGCCAGGGAACGATCACAGCAGCCAAGCTTCTTACCACAGGACTTCTGGAAGCCGGCTGCGATGTAAAAATGAGTGAGATCCACGGTATGAGCCAGCGCGGAGGAACGGTTTCCTCTCATGTGCGCTACAATGCAGAGGGCAAGGTATGTTCACCAGTAATCGGAGAGAAGGATGCGGATATCCTGGTTTCCTTCGAACAGATGGAGGCGCTGCGCTGGATCGATTATGTGAAGCCTGAGGGCGCCATTGTAACAAGCACCGAGAAGATCGACTGTCAGTCTGTATTGACAGGCCGGAGCGCTTACCCGGAGAATATTATTGATGAGCTGCGGAAGGTAAGCGATAAAGTAATTTCCATCGATGCATCTGGAGAAGCAGCTAAGCTTGGCAATCATAAGGTGGCAAATGTGATCCTTCTGGGTATGATCGTAAAGTATATGGGGCTGGAGCATATCGACTGGGAGAAGATCATTCGGGAAAACGTGAAGAAAAATTTTATTGAAATGAATTTAAAGGCACTGGAATTAGGAAAAACTCTGATTTAAAATAGAAGGAGGTGACTGCTATGAAAACTCTTGTGATCAATCCAGGCTCGACTTCCACAAAGGTGGCTGTATTTGAGGACGATAGGGAGCTGGCCCGGGAAAGTCTTGCACATTCCAAGGATGAGCTTTCCAGATTCAAGGTATGGACCGAGCAGCTGGATTACCGGTATGAGCTTGTGATGCAGTTTTTGGAGCATGTAGGATACCGGCCTCAGGACCTGTCCTGTGTTATGTCCCGGGGCGGCTCCCCGCCAGGGATCCATGCAGGCGCCACGGCAGTGGACGACCGTCTGGTGGATGCACTGCTGAACCGGCCCCTGGAGCCCCATCCGGCAAGCCTGGGCCCTGTGATCGCTGCCAAAATCGCCAAGGCTGCAGGGATCCCTGCATTTGTGTATGATCCGATCACCTCAGATGAGCTGAATCCTCTGGCAAAGGTCTACGGTGTTAAGGGAATCACCCACAACAGCATGTGCCATTTCCTGAATACACATGCCATGGGGATCAAGCTGGCAGAAAGCCTTGGGAAGGATTTTAATACTATGAACATCCTGGTTGCCCATATCGGCGGCGGCAACAGCATCTGCCTGTGGAAGCAGGGGCATCCGGAGGATGTGGTTCCGGGAGATGCCTGTGTATTTTCCGCAGAGCGGGCAGGTTTTATGCGCTCAGAGCGCATGGTGCAGCTGGTGCAGGAGTACGGAGCAGAAACCTGCATCAAATGGCTTCATGGAAAAGGCGGCTTCGTTTCCCTCCTTGGAACCAATGACCTGCGGGAGGTAGAAAAGCAGATCGAGAGCGGAAATAATGAGGCGCTTTTGTACCAGAAGGCGATGGCCTACCAGCTCAGCAAGTGTATCTGTTCCCTGCTGCCTGCTGCTGACGGCAAGGTGGATGGGGTTATGATTACCGGAGGCGGCGCATATTGGGAACGTCTTACAGAGGACATCAAGTGCAGACTCCGGTTCCTGAATATCCCTGTCTATATTATGCCGGGGGAAAATGAAATGCAGGCACTGGCAGAAGGAGCACTTCGTGTCATGAGAGGAGAAGAAGCGGTTCAAAGGTATGAGGGCTGAAGCAAAGCTGAAGGAGGATGAGATGGAACTTCATAATTTTAATGAAATGATGGCGATGACCTCATCGCTGGGAAAGAAATGCACCATGGCAGTCGCAGGCGCAGGCACTCCTTCTGCCATTGACACAGTGCTGGATGCATATGATCACGGAGTGGCAGATGCGATTCTGGTGGGTGAGCCGGAGATCATCCGTTCTCTGCTTGCAGAGCGGGGGCGGAATGCTTCTGATTTTAATATTGTAAAAACGGTAACGGGACAGACTCCGGCCGAAACAGCAGTGGAGATCATCAAGCAGGGAGATGCGAATTTCCTGCTGAAGGGAATGGTAGAGACTTCCGATCTGTTCCGTCCTGTGGTGAAGAAGGAAAATGGGCTGAGAACGGGACGCACCATCTCCCATGTGGCATTTTATCAGCTGCCTTTTTACCATAAGCTGCTGATCACAACAGACGGAGGCGTCTGCGCTTATCCGGATTTAAATAAAAAGAAAGATATTATCATGAATGCGGTCAGCACCCTGGGCTGTCTGGGCTATGAATCCCCCAAAGTTGCTGTGCTGTGCTGTAAGGAGCACGCAGATGTACATATGCCGGAGACCCTGGATGCTGCCGCACTGAAGGAAATGGGCGAGCGGGGAGAAATGGGAAGCTGCTGCATAGAAGGCCCCATCTCCTATGATCTGGCAATGAGCCGGGAGCGGGCTGTGATCAAGAAATATGACAGCCCGTATTGCGGGGATTTCGATGTGCTGGTATCGCCAAATATCCATGCAGGAAATATTCTGGGAAAATGCCTGGAGCTGCTTCCAGGAGTTACCATGGCAAGCTACGTTGCCGGAGCCAGGATCCCCATCGTTCTTACATCGCGTGCGGCTCCTGCGGAAGAAAAGCTGCGCTGCATCGCACTGGCAGGAATTGTGGCGGCTCATCAGCCAGCATAGGATCCGCCGGCGGGGATCGTGGCGGCTCATCAGGCGGAATCATATCCGGCTGGTAATGACGGCCGCCGGGGCAGATGGGAGAGAATCACTGAGGAAAAGCAGAACAGAAGGACAAAGAAGGAAGATGGGTACATGAAGAATTTGAAGCTGCGGTTAGTAATGTATTTTGTTGGATTATTTATTATGGCGCTTGGCGTTTCCATATCCGTGAAATCGAATCTGGGCGTATCGCCGGTAAGCTCCATCCCTTATACCATGACCTGCGTATGGGGAATCGAAATGGGAAAGGCCACGATCCTGTTTCACACGGCGCTGGTGGTGCTGCAGATCATTTTGCTGAGACAGGCATTTCAGGTTAAAAACCTACTTCAGGTAATCATCGGCATCGTTTTTGGATATTATACCACCTTCTGCAACTGGTGCATGACCTTTTTGCCCACACCGGAACATATTGTGATCCGGCTGGCTATGATGCTGTTCAGCACCTTTATCATCGCCCTTGGATTATTCTTCTACGTGCCGGCGGATATTATGCCCCTGGCAGGAGAGGGAGCGATGCAGACTATCTCCCAGCTTACCGGAATCCCATTTGCCAAGGTAAAGGTGGCATTTGATGTTTCGATGGTAACCATATCCTTGATCGTATGCCTTGTGGCGCTCCACGGCCTGGGAAGTGTGGGAGCAGGAACTGTGATCGCAGCGGTATTAGTAGGAACGATTCTGGGATATCTGACAAAGGTTCTGGGGCCGTGGAGAAATCAGCTGTTACAAAAATAAAGAAAAAGAAATGATCATGATGGAGGTACCAAAACCATCATGACAAGCATAAAACGGAACGGAGGGAGGCGTTTATCAAACGGATATGAAACAGAAAAAAATTTCACACTATGAAAGAATGACGAAAACAGATGTGGCGCCGCTGATTGCACAGCTTTCCGTTCCCACCACCCTGACCATGCTGGTTACGAATGTCTATAATCTGGCAGATACAGCTTTTGTAGGGCGGCTGGGCACCAGTGCAAGCGGTGCAGTCGGCGTTGTATTCGGTTTTATGACCATCATTCAGGCATTTGGCTTTGTGTTTGGCCAGGGAGCCGGTAGCATCATCTCCCGGCTGTTAGGAAATCAGGAAAATGAACAGGCATCAGCAGTGGCGTCTACAAGTTTTTTCTGTTCCCTGGGATTTGGGATTCTTCTGTCGCTGGTCTCCTGGCTGCTGCTGGATCCGCTGATCCGGCTTCTGGGCAGCACGGAGACCATTGCAGTCTACGCCCGGATTTATATTTCCTATATTTTGGCGGCAACCCCTTTTATGACAGCCAGCTTTACCATGAATCAGATCCTGCGGTATGAAGGAAAAGCCGCTTTGGGCATGATCGGCATGATGACCGGAGGAATCCTTAACATGGTGGGTGACCCGATTCTGATGTTTGGCTTTGGAATGGGAATCGCCGGAGCCGGATTGTCAACGGCGCTCAGCCAGCTCGTGGGCTTTAGTATCCTGCTGAGCAATTATCTGCGGGGAAAGTCTGTGAGCCGCATTTCCTGGAGCAAGGTCAATTTTGACAGGAAGCAGATCTTGGATATCCTTGCTACAGGCTCCCCCAGCCTGCTGCGCCAGGGCTTAAGCAGCGTGACCACCATGGTTCTGAATGGACAGGCAGCCGTTTATGGTGATGCTGCCATCGCAGCGATGAGCATTGTGAACCGGATCATTCATTTTATTTTTTCCATCGCACTGGGAATCGGGCATGGGTTCCAGCCGGTCAGCGGCTTCAACTATGGCGCAGGCAAATACAGCCGGGTGCGGAAAGCTTTTTCTGTAACATTGATTATGGCGGAGACCTTTATCGGTGCAGCCGTGGTGATTCTGATTTTGTGGTCCGGCAATCTGATCGGCATGTTTCGGAATGATCCGGAGGTGATCGCCATCGGGACCCGGGCGCTCCGGGTGCAGGGCCTGGCACTTTTATTCCTTCCTATGTCGATGGTGACGGAAATGCTGTACCAGAGCACCGGACAGAAGCTTGGGGCAGTGATCCTCTCTTTATTGCGGGGAGGACTGATTTTCATTCCTGCAATTTTGATCCTGGCACGGCTGCGGGGACTGTATGGCATCCAGGAAGCGCAGGCGGTTGCCTTCGCCGGGGTATTTCTGCCGTCCTTCTTGTTTCTGTGGCATTTGTTTCAGCAGATGCCCCGGGAGGACCGGATGGAGCAAAGCCTGGAATAGAGGTTATATTACCTCCTGAAAGTAAGTATAGGTATCCTTCCCTCGTTTTTTGCTCTGGTACAGCGCCATATCTGCCTGTGCCAGGCTTTCCTCATAGGAAAATCCGGCGTCGGTAATCATAGTGATTCCCGCACTGCAGGACAGAGGGATGGGCTGTGCCGCGTGCAGGGACTGGTACAGCTCGTTCATACGTTTATCCAGGATCTCCGGGTCGGTGGCGTCCTTGATAAATACCAGGAATTCATCTCCGCCTAATCGTCCGATCAGGTCACGGCGGCGGAAGGTGGAGGTTAAAATTTCTGTCAGCTTTTTTAAGGCAGTATCGCCTGCCAGATGGCCGTACTGATCATTAATGGATTTAAAATCATCCAGATCCAGTATGACCAGTGCGCCTGAGGGAGCGGATTCCTCAGTCATGTGATTTATCACCTTATACTCAAAGGTTCTGCGGTTCAGCACATTGGTCAGAGGATCGCGGTTTGCGGCGATCTCCTGAGCCAGCTCCTTCTTCTTCTCCACATCGATATCCTTCAGATACAGCAGCGCATACATATTTTCGGAATAGCGTTCCTGGAAAATATGGATCATCAGCTGCACCCAGCGGTATTCGCCCAGGATTCTGCGCTGGAAGGAAAATTTCCGGGTAGTCTGACCGTTCCGGTACATGGAAAACAAGGTTTCCGTGCCCAGAAGCTGGCAGTAGTAGTCAGCCTGCTCCGGGTGTACCAGATCCTTCTCTAATTGCTGCATGATCTGGCTGAAGGTCTTTCCCTGCTTCCGGCATTCTTCCGCATAGGATTCCCACAATCCGCCGGATGCCTTAAAATGCCCGCTTTCCACATCAACCTCAGCATAGGCGACTGTCTCGGAAAGGATCGCCTGATAAAAGTCATTTTTTCGGATGTATTCCAGCTCGATGGAACGCTCCTGGTTGGCCGGATCCACCAGAACCACGATGGTATTTACGTCCTGCTGCTCCCGGCCCAGATGCCGGGTCCTGATCTTAAACCATTCATAAGAGCCAGCCTTGGTCTTCAGGAGCATTTCGATGCCCTGAAGATCTTCTTTTTCCGGAACGTGAGAGAAGATGGAACGAAATTCCTGGATAAAATGAGGATGAACCATCTCCGACCGGATCCAGCATTCCGGGAAATTATCCTCTCGTTCCATATCGCCGGCCAGAAGCCGCCTTCTGGTGTGGAAGTAAATGGACTTTTTGCGTTCGTTATATTCAAACATCTCACCGAAGCTGCTGTCGGGAAGAGATTTGGGACGATCCATGTCACTGATGATCCGGTGGTAGCCCTCCAGGCAGATCATGCCGTCACGGTCCTCCACCCGGATTCCCAGGCAGCGCACCATAACCTCTCCCATTTCCGGATGATTCCAGGTGTATTCCAGCTGTACGATCCTGCGGCTTTGGATCATGCTTTCCACAGCAAGGTGGACGTAGTGGTAATAGCCGTCATTGATCCGGCTGTACCAGTGCTGGTAGCAGGTTTCCGGGTCAGGATTTCCGGTCAGTCCCAAGATCTGCTGCATGATCCGGTCGGCAAACAGTTCATAGCGGTGATTTTCCTCATCAATCCGGATGACCCAGAGTCCCAGCCGGGTATTCTGGAGAATATCCTCATACCGGCAGTTAAGCAGCTCGTGCAGGCGCTTTTCGGTATCATTGCGGGTCAGACGGTCAGCCAGGAATCCAGCCACGGCACGAAGATGGGAGTCATCCCAGGGACGATGTCTGGGATTATCTACGTTAATGAAGCCAAGGAGCTTCTGGCCATTCTGTATGGGAGCGCCAATCAGACGGCGGATATGATGCTGACGGAGGATATGCCACAGCTTTGGATCGCTGTTTTTCAGAGAATCCGTATTGGGGATGGTGATGGAGGCATCGTCTCCGGCCATCTTGATCCAGCTTTGCAGGAATTCGCTGGGGATCCGCTGGGGGGCAGTATTGAGAGGAATAAGTCCGTCCTTCATCCAACGGTAGGTGAAGTGCCAGCTGCTGCCATCCGCTGTTTCCTGAGTCAGATAGACACGGTCGGCTTTATAAAATTTGCCCACAGAGCGCAGCACATGCTGGATGGCCTGATTCATGTCAGCCTCCTCGACCAGCACTTTGGCAGACGCAGTCAGGGTTTGCTCAAGGGTCAGCTGCTCCTGGACGCCCCGGGTGGCCAGCTCTTTTTCCGTGGTATCGATGGCGAATCCCAGTCTTGCCATGTGGCCCTGCCATGGGATCAGCTTATTCTTCAGGATAAAATGACGCTTCAGGAAGGTGTTTTCAATTTCGCGGACGGAGAAGGACTGTTCCTTCTGGCAGGTACGGGAGCAAAATTCACAAGGATTGTTCCGGTCATAGAATACCTTGTAGCATTTACAGCCCTTGTAGTCGTACGTGCCGGTGAGACGGCGTCCGGCAGGATTCAGATAATACAGCTCAAAGCTGTCTGTATCACAGACATAGACGATCTCATCCAATGCCTCTATAATGGCTTCCATTTCATCCTGTCCGGCAGACTCCATCAGCTTTTTCTGCTGTTTATAATTCAGGTTTTGATAATGGGCCTCCCGCTCTATGCGGGATTGATAGGCATCACTTTGCGGATTCAGATAGGTATCCTCAAACTGCTTTTTCTCAAACGGCTTTGCAAACAGATACCCCTGGAGGATATCTGGCTGCAGCTCCTTTAAGGCCAGCAGCTCGTCAACAGTCTCCACGCCTTCGCAGCACACCTGGATTTTGGCGCTGTGGGCCAGTTCGATCATATTGCTCAGCAGGCGGTAGTTGTAGGCGCTGTGCTGGATCCTGCTGACGAAACAGCGGTCGATTTTTGTTTCATTGATCTCAATGCTTTTTAAATAGCTTAAGCTGGAATAGCCGGTGCCGAAATCATCAATGGAGATCTGAATTCCGGAGCGTTTCCACTGGTAAAAGATCTTATTAAAATAGTGGTAATCCTGGAGCTGTATGCTTTCTGTGATCTCAAGGGTCAGCACATTACCAGGCAGGTTATATTTCTTTAGCAGGTCCAGCACCAGTTCCGAGATCCCCTTCTTCCGAAGCTGGATATAGGAGATGTTAACGCTGATATGGAACATGGGGCACTGCGCCCGCCACTCCTTACACTGGGCCAGAGCCGTTTCCAGAACCCATTGCCCTACCGGACAGATCAGCTCCGTCTGCTCCAGAAGGGGGATCAGTTCATCCGAAGGGATAGCTCCCCGTGTGGGAGAGGTGTATCGAAGCAGTGCCTCAGCACCGATCAGCTGATAGGTCTGGCTGTGGATCTGAGGCTGATAGCAGAGAGAAAAGCCCTGAAAGCTGTTTTGAATGCTCTGGCGGATCTCATCCTGTAAGTCGATGGTACTGACATATTTCTCATAATCGTCAGAGGAGAAGAAAGCCAGCTGGTTGCGGCCCTGCTGCTTGGCACGATCCAAAGCGTTCTCTGCATATTGGTACAGCATACTGCTGTCCTTAATCCAGCTGCTGCTGTACTGGATGGCGCCGGCTGAAATGGTGTAAGGCAGATGCAGCTTTTTCTGGACGGCCTGAAAAAGTGCTTCCGTATCCGTTCTGCTGCAGCACTTCAGATTAATGGCGAACCGGTCTCCGTTCACCCGATAGATCCGCATGGAAGGATCGGTGCACTGCTCCAGAACCTTCGTAACCAGCTTGATTACATGGTCGCCAAAGCCTCTTCCATATTTCACATTTATATTTTTGAAATGATCAATATCAAAGATGATCAGATGCCCCTGACTGCCGCCGGACAGGCATTGTGTCATGTCCTCGGTCAGCTTCGCTGCATTGAGAAGGCCGGTCAGAGGATCCGCCTTCAGGTCAAACACTGCGCCGGATATCCTTCCGATCATCTGGGCGCGGTGTTCTGGCTGGCCTAAATAGACTTTTCCGCGGATGATATTCCAGACGGCATTGCCCTCCCCATCGATCAGGCGGTATTCTGCATTCAGAGAATCCTGGACGCCCTGCTGGATCTGGGTCAGATGTTCCAGAAAATGAGGAAAATCCGAGGGAGACAGAAGGCTCTTCCAATCCTGCAGCGTGTATCCGTCTTCAGTTGCCGGGGGCAGGTTATATCGCTGGTGAATCGGACCAGCAAAATAAAACCGGCCCGACTGCAGGTCCCAGAGGAAGAGATCGTCATCCGTCGTTTCACTTAAAAAGCGCAGAGTATCCAGCGTGTTTTTGATTTCCTGTTGTGATAGCGGCTGTATGTTCTGGTTCAAGGGGGACCTCCTTTACGAATAATGGGACATTTTCTTGAGTATATCATAACTTGTCAAAAATGGGAATGCATGGAAGGTGGTATTTTCTCTGAAATGTGATATAATGATTATTGTTCATGTTGCAGTCAATTCCTTCGCTGATCGGCCGGGGGCCAGCAGGTGTTGGAGCTGTGAACATGGCCGCATCAGACGGCAGAGATTAAGAATGAGAAAAGGTGGTTTATGATACCGGAATGATGGAGAAGGAAAAATTTTTGAAGGAGTATCATATTGATGAGCAGGATCTTTTGGCTGCACAGATCAGTTGGAAGGAACTGAGCGGTATTTATGAGAATTATGTGGCGATCGAAGGGAAGCTGCGGGAGATCGGGAAGGATTTTGTGGATGACTATCTGTATGATATTGAGAAGGCGGGAATCCATTCATATCGCTACCGGACAAAGAATCCGGGGCATCTTCTGGAGAAGGTGATCCGGAAGCGGAATGAGCATTTTGAGCGGTTTGAGAAGATCGATGGGAATAATTTTCATAAATATATTACGGATCTGATCGGTATCCGTGTGTTTTTCCTGTACCGGGAGGACTGGATCTATTTTCATCGGTATATTACCAGCGTTTTTGAGAATAATCCGGAGTTGTATGTGGAGAACCGGATCGAGGATTTTGACGAGGACGAGAACCACTATTATATCGCAGAGCGTCCCAAGGTTTACCGGAGGACGGGAGACAGCCGGATCTATGATGAGAATCTAATCGAGATACGATCGGATGGAATCTATCGGTCTCTTCATTATATTATCAAATATAAAGGGTATTATGTGGAGATCCAGGGGAGGACGCTTTTTGAGGAAGGCTGGAGTGAGATCGACCATGATATTGTGTATCCCTATTTTACAGATGACGTGATGCTGAAGGATTTTTCCACCCTTTTAAACCGGCTTTCCGGAATGGCCGATGAGATGAGCTCCTATTTCCGGCGGATGCGGAGAAACCGGATCGAGGAGGAGCTGGCGGCGGATGCAGCCGGGGATGAGAAGGCATCTGCTGCGCTGACCGTAAAATAAAAGTTCCCCGCAGAGGCAATAGATCGAAAAAGGATAGGCTGCTTCTGCGGGGAATTTTTTTATTACATGGAAACCTAGGCACAAGCCTGTTGTTTTACCTGTCCGATGGCCTTATAAACGGCTGGAATACACAGAATGATCACTGTGGCGATCACCTCAGGCAAGATGTAGGTCAGATTATACCCAAGGGTATAAACCATAGGATTCATGCCTTCCGGCGCATATTCTGCAAAGAATACATAACCAGAGATCACATGGCAGATGTAGCGGCCTGCTGTGCCTACCATGTAACCGGTGATCAGGCCGTTTTTCTTATGTTGGAAGAAGCCGCTCAGTCCCAGGGCGCCGAAAGCCAGCGGATAGTCCAGCAGAACCTGCAGCGGTGCGTAAATGTAAGGGCCGGTGATCAGCTGAAGGATGCCATAGGCAAGTCCGGTGAGAAGTCCGGTTTTTGCGCCGTAGAAATAGCCGATCAGAGACACAAACAGCATACTGAACAGGGTGATGGAGCCTCCGAAGGGCAGGGATGCCAGCTTGATAAAGGATGTAACGGTAGCCAGCGCAATGGACATGGAGCAGAAGACAAGCTGTCTGGTGCTCATCTGCCTGGAGCTGTCCTTTTTGCTGAAGATGCGGATGGATGCCAGCAGGGCAATCAGAATCACGGCCAGAAGCAGGTAGCCGGCCGGCTGCAGAATGTACTCATAATTTTCTGCATCGTAGATCAGAAACATTGACATAAAAAATCCTCCTTTGTCTGCACACAGGAGGGGATGCTTGATGAAGGAATGCTGCGGGATCTGAATATAGGATTTCATGGACGGGATGTTGAATATCCGATAGATGAAAGCATATATATTAGGAAATCGCAACGGAATAGCTTCCTTACGCCGGCATTAACCGGGTCAAGTATTGAGGGTCTGAAATCCTCCGGCATCCTATAGGAATCCGGTAATTCCACTCTCAGCAATCTGCTCCCCTAGCTTGTGTAAGTTATGTTTACTGCTTCAGTATAGCGCGGATGAATGGGGATGTCAAGTTTACCTGTCTTAATTGCAACCCGTTCTCTTAGCGGAAAATGGAACTTGCGGAAATGACAGAATAAAAAGAAAAATATGCTGCAAACTAATGACAGAAGAGCATAGCATAATGCTGCTCATCGCAATCAAGATCATTATAAAATCAGGAAAGAGGAGAGCTGCAGCATGGGAATTATCATAGCATTATTGTCAGGAGCATTGATGAGCATACAGGGGGTAATGAACACAGGAGTGACGAAGCAGAGCAGTATCTGGACGGCGGCGGGATGGGTGCAGCTGTCGGCTTTTTTGGTGTGTATCATGATGTGGCTTATAAGCGGCCGCCAGCCCATCAGCGCCCTGTGGCAGGTGGAGCCAAAGTATATGCTTCTTGGAGGGATCTTAGGTGCCTTGATCACATATACGGTGATCCGAAGCGTGGACAGCCTGGGACCGGCACAGTCGGCGCTTCTCATTGTAGTATCCCAGATTATCATTGCCTATGGGATCGAATTGTTTGGACTGATGGGGGTGGAGAAGGCCGGATTTGAGTGGAAGAAGGCGCTGGGAGCGGCTATTGCCATTGTGGGAATTATTATTTTTAAACGTTAATACGCATTCTGCCATTTTATACGGGCAGCCAGTTCCAGATTCTTAAGAAAAAAGCAGGAATTTAAGACTTGTTTTTCCATGTTAGTCCTAGTAGAATAGTAATACAGGCTGAAATGGTACCATAGATCTGGTATCTTATGAAATATTTACATGCAAAATGGATGAAATGGATATTGACTGCTTTGTTCATGATCCTTGCAGGCATCTGTTATAGCTGCTCCCGCCAAACTGGGGAGGAGCTGTTTTTCGGCAGAGGGAAAACGGGCACGATTGCCCTTTCAGAGTCCTCTGCCGGGAAAGAAAAGGAAGAAAGCGGGATGGAAGGCAGTCAGGGCGTAGAAGATGGATTTTGGCAGGATGGAGGTCAGGATTTTGGGGAAAACAGGGTCTCTGGTCAGAATTCAGATGAAGATCTGTTTTCAGAGAGCCAGGATCCAAATGGAAGGGAAACATCTGGCCAAAGCCAGGGGAGCGGTGAGGGCCCAGATGACAGCAGAAGCAGCAGGGAATCTGCATCGGCAGATACCTGCTTTGTACATATCTGCGGTGCAGTGGCCCGGCCGGGAGTCTATGAGCTGGTTGGGGAAAGCCGGATCTATCAGGCGGTGGAGGCAGCCGGCGGGCTTCTTCCGGAAGCGGAGGAGCGGCTTTTAAATCTGGCGGCTCCTATTGTGGATGGAATGAAGATCACGGTCTTTACGAAGGAGGAAGCCAGATCCGTGTCGGAGGCGGATGTAATATCTCTTCCGGCATCCGGTCTTCAGCCGGGTTCGGCCGGAGCAGGAAGTACTGGTTCTGAAAATGGGACCAGGCAGATCAATATTAATACAGCCGGAAAGGATGAGCTGATGACGTTGAAAGGAATCGGGGAGTCCAGAGCGGAGGATATTATTTCCTACCGGGAAAAACATGGGGTTTTTCAGAAAATTGAAGATATTATGAAGGTGCCCGGAATCAAGGACGGGGCATTTCAGAAGATAAAGGATGATATCACAGTGTAATCCGTGCGCAGCATGTCGCAGACAGGTGAAATGTGGAGATAGAGGTGGAAGATGGCCAGCATTTTAGTAGTAGATGATGAGAAATTAATCGTAAAGGGAATCCGGTTCAGCTTAGAGCAGGATGGAATGGAAGTAGACTGTGCCTATGATGGAGAGGAAGCCATTGAGAAGGCGAAGCAGAAGGAGTATGATGTGGTGCTTCTGGATGTGATGCTTCCCAAGCATGACGGATTTGAGGTGTGTCAGGCGATCCGGGAGTTTTCCGAGATGCCGATTATTATGCTGACTGCCAAGGGCGGCGATATGGATAAGATTCTTGGACTGGAGTACGGTGCAGATGATTACATTACCAAGCCCTTTAATATCCTGGAGGTAAAGGCCAGGATCAAGGCCATCATGCGCCGCAGCGGGAAAAAGAATAAAAAGGCGGCAGAGCCGGAGAACAAGGTGGTGACTGCCGGTGACCTGAAGCTGGATGTGGAGGGCAGGAGAGTCTTTATCGCAGACCGGGAGATCAATCTGACGGCGAAGGAATTTGACCTTCTGGAGCTTTTAGTGTGCCATCCAAACAAGGTATACAGCCGGGAGTCCCTGCTGACTTTTGTGTGGGGAAATAAGGCTCTGGATACGGGAGATGTGCGCACCGTAGATGTACATGTGAGGCGGCTTCGGGAGAAGATCGAGCCAAGTCCGAGCGACCCGAAATATGTACACACCAAGTGGGGCGTGGGATACTACTTCCGGGTGAAATAAAAGCTGGATCAGACAGGTCCAGGTGGATAACGAGTAAGGAGAATGCTTTTACAATGGATATACAATATACGATCCGCAGGGTAACCATGGAAGATCTGGAGGAAGCAGCGCAGGTGGAGCTGCTTTGCTTTCCTATTGCAGAGGCAGCTACCAAGGAATCCTTAAAGTTCCGGATCCAGACATTTCCGGAAAGCTTTCTGGTAGCTGTGGCAGAGCCAGAGGATGGGAAGAAAGGCGGAAAGGGACAGATCATCGGATTTATCAATGGCTGTGTGACCAATGACAAGGTAATCCGGGACGAGATGTTTGAGGATGCCTCTTACCATATTCCAGACGGTGATTATCAGGCTATTTTTGGATTAGATGTAATTCCGGATTACCGGCGGCATGGAGTAGCAGCAGATCTGATGGAGCATCTGATCCAGGATGCAAGAAAAAAGGGCAGAAAAGGACTGATCCTCACCTGCAAAGACCGGCTGATCCATTATTATGAAAAATTTGGCTATCGGAACCTGGGTCTTTCCGCCTCTGTCCATGGCGGCGCCGTATGGTACGATATGATTTTGGTATTTGATTCCTGATTCAGAGGTGCAGAATTTGAAAATTACCTTAGTAACCGTAGGAAAGATAAAAGAGAAATATTTTGAAGATGCGATCACTGAATACAGCAAGCGTCTGAGCCGCTACTGCAAGCTGGAGATCATTCAGGTGGCAGATGAGAAAACACCGGATGGAGCCAGCCCGGCATTGGAGGATCAGATCAAGGAAAAAGAAGGGGAGCGGATCCTTTCTAAAATTCGCCCGGATGCCTATGTAATTGCTCTGGCGATCCAGGGACAGATGCTGGATTCAGAGCAGCTGGCAGGGAAGCTGGAAAAGCTGGGAGTGGGCGGCGTCAGCCAGATCGTGTTTGTGATCGGCGGTTCCCTGGGACTTTCTCAGGCGGTGCTTTCCCGGTCCGATTATCAGCTCAGCTTTTCAAAAATGACCTTTCCCCATCAGCTGATGCGGGTGGTGCTGTTGGAGCAGATCTACCGCAGCTACCGGATTATCAGTCATGAGCCGTATCATAAGTAGAAGATGGTGTAAAAAGTCAGAAAATACGGCAGTGAAAAGAGAGGAAGATTACTGATGACGACCATTTACTTTGTAAGGCATGCCCAGCCTGATTTTACCTGGGAGGAAGACCGGACACGGCCATTGACGGCAGAGGGACTGGCGGACAGCGAGCGAGTATATGAAGCGCTGGCAAATGTGCCCCTGGATTATGCTGTTTCCAGTCCTTATGTCAGAAGTATGGATACCATCCGTCACTGTGCGGAAAATCATCATCTGGAGATTCATACAGATGAGCGTTTTCGGGAGAGGGAAAGCGGCAGAGGCGGCAATGTGCAGGGAATGTTCCAGAAACGATGGGCCGATTTTGATTTCCATGAGGAGGGCGGAGAGTCCATCGGGATGGTGCAGAAGCGGAACATGGAAGGGCTGTTCGAACTGCTGGATGAGCATCCGGATGAGGTGATTTTATTTGGCACTCATGGTACAGCTCTAAGTACTATTTTGAATTATTTTGATCCGGAGTATAATTGTGACAGCTTTCTGCGGATCATTGACTTTATGCCTTACATGATCCGGCTGGATTTTGAAGGCAGGAAATGTGTGGGCAAAGAAGAGATTCTGATTGTGGAGAAGGCATATGTGGAGAGAGCGCCGAAGAACAGAGGGTAGCTTTGACATAGGCCGGAAAATAATAGATTCAGCTAAAATCAAAAAAGACTCCTTTTCAATCAAATTTATGCATGTTGTACAGTGGGGTACGCACATGGATCGAATTTGGTTGAAAAGGAGTTATTTTGTTTTTCTTTCATATTTGTTCTCGGCGGTTGAAATTCCAGTTTAGATCAGAAGCTGACTGGAGATAATTTTCATGGATTTGTGCTCGTAACTGCGAAGGTACGGAACCGTTATGAAGCATAATAAAAAGAAAGGGATGGCCGGAAAACATGAAACCAGGCATCAAACCAGATTATTTAAAGATTGGGAAAATAGCAGTCGGAGCCAGTCTGGCGATTGTGATTGCTGACGGGATTGGATTACATTACAGTGCTTCCGCCGGGGTGATCACGCTTCTCAGTATTCAGGATACCAGAAGGGAAACCATACGTGTTACCGTTTCACGGATGATTTCCTTTTTCGCATCATTGTTGATTGCAGCAGTCAGCTTTCGGATCTGCGGATATCGGCCGCTGGCAGTCTGCGTTTTTTTGCTGCTGTTTACATGCTTCTGCCTGCGGTTTCAGCTGATGGAGGGGCTTTCGGTAAATACGGTTTTGATGACCCATTTCCTGGGAGCACAGTCTATGTCCGGGGCACAGATCGGGAATGAAAGTATGCTGCTGGTGATTGGAACGGGAATGGGAGTTCTTTTCAATCTCTATATTCCAGGAAAAGAAAAGCAGATCAAAAGGACGCAAAGGCAGGTGGAGGAGCAGATGCGGCAGATCCTGCGGAGCATGTGGTTGATTCTTGCCGGAGCATGGCAGAAGGATGCCAGAGATGAGAAGCAATTGAATGCAGCCCTGGAGGCCCTGGACGCAGAGCTGGTGAAGGGAGAGCGAAGCGCTTTTCAGGAGATGGAAAATCACTTCTGGCCAGCGGCGCGGCCCCCCTATTATTTACGTTACATGAATATGCGGAAGGCACAGCAGCGGGTGCTTTTGCGGCTGGTGAGGCACTTAAGGCATATCAAAACGCTTCCGGTTCAGGCGCAGCAGATCAAAGCTGTGATGGAGCAGATTGAAGGAAGCTTTCACGAGTGCAACAACGCAGAAGGGCTTTTAAAAAGGCTTGATGAAGTCAAAAAAGGGATGAAGGGTCAGCCTCTTCCGAAGGAACGGGAAGAATTTGAAAACCGGGCGGTATTGTACCAGATCCTGCTGGAATTAGAGGAGTTTTTGATGATAAAAAAGGAATTTGCAGATTCTCTGAATGAGGAGGAGATCCGGCGGTTTTGGAAAGCCGCAGATGAAAAATTTACCGATGATGAAAAGAAGGAGGCATAAAGCAGCTGGGATGTCCATATATTTGCGGTAAAGGGGGCGGGACGGATGGATGAGATGGAGCAGGTGATCCGGATCTTTCCGCAGAAGCTTCGGGCACTTCTGCGGCAGGCGGACACAAGACGGTTTCAGGCGGAGGAGCTGCGGCTTCGTGTGGGGCAGCCGCTGCTGATGACAGCCCATGGAGCAGAATGGTATCTGGAAGAAAGTGGGATGCAATGGAGGCAATGGGAGGATGTAGAGGAACATACAGAAGGACGCATGGAAGGGAAGCTGTCAGAAGATATGACAGGGAAGCAGAGAATGGATACAGGGAGGCGGTCCTGCTATCAGGTCACAGCTGCGGATATCCGAGACACGCTGGAATACATGAGCCGGTATTCTCTCTATGCTTTTGATGAGGAGCTGCGGCAGGGGTTTCTGACAATTCCCGGCGGGCATCGGATC
Source organism: Lachnospiraceae bacterium (assembly GCA_030524635.1). GTDB lineage: Bacteria > Bacillota > Clostridia > Lachnospirales > Lachnospiraceae > Caccovicinus. The sequence continues at coordinate 17,046 of JAUNGG010000020.1, read as the reverse complement.
GGGGTGGCCGGCCAGATTGTGGTGGAGGGAAAACGGGTAAAAACGATCCAGAATGTTTCCTTTCTGAATGTGAGGGTGGCCAGGCAGATTCCTGGCTGTGCAGACCCCGTTCTTCCATGGATTTATTCGGATGGGAATATCTGCTCCGCGCTGATTATCTCACCGCCGAAATGTGGGAAAACCACCCTGCTCCGTGACCTGATCCGACAGGTTTCCAATGGCTGTCAGTACATAAAAGGCGTAACGGTGGGTGTGGTGGACGAGCGTTCAGAGCTGGGGGCCTGCTGTCAGGGGCGGCCGCAGAATGATCTGGGTATCCGGACGGATGTGCTGGATGGATGTCCGAAGGCGGAAGGGATCATGATGTTGATCCGAAGCATGGCGCCTCAGGTGGTAGCCGTGGATGAGATCGGAAGCCAGGAGGATCTGGAGGCGATCCGATATGGAAAGAACTGCGGCTGTAAGCTGCTGGCAACGGTTCATGGATGCTCCCTGGAGGATATCAGGCGAAAGCCGGTCCTTCGTGAATTTGCAGAGGAGGGCGTATTTGAACGGTTTATCATTCTGGAAAACCGGGGAAGGCCAGGGCAGGTGAAGGCAGTTTTCGATGAGGAAGGACGGCAGCTAAGTGATGGAAATGTTGACTGATGCAGAGCATGGAGGGAGAATGGGATGAAGTGGATGGGAGCTTGTCTGGTAACCTTAGGCTGTACCGGTCTGGGGCAGTATATGGCACGGCAGTGGAAGCTGCGGCTTCGATGGCTGGAGCAGCTTCGCCAGATGATTTATTTCCTGAAGGGAGAGATCCTTTACGGCCATACGGCGCTGGGGGATGCCCTGGAACGAGTAGGGGAGCGATGCCAAAAGGCGGAAGGAGACAGAGGACTTATGGGACTGCCTCTTTTTTTCCTTTCTGTGGCAGAGCGGATCCGGAGGCAGGAGGGAGAAGGCTTCTCGGATATCTGGAAGGAGGAGCTCTCCCACCTGAGGGAGAATCCGCTGAAGGAAGAGGATATTGCCGGTTTAAAATGCCTGGGGGATCATCTTGGGTATCTGGATCTGAATATGCAGGAGAGAAATCTGCTCTTATATTTGGAGCAGCTGGATGGGCAGATCGAGTATCTTCGGATGCATTTAAAAGAGCGAACGAAGCTTTACACCAGTCTTGGCGTGATGGGAGGTCTGTTCCTGACAGTGGCTATGCTGTAGAAAGAAACCGCAGCAGAAGAAAGAAGTTTTGTACCGTGAGAGTGGGGAGCGGTTACGTTTTGGAAAGGCTGAGATGGAAACTAGGAGGCATTATGGGGGTTGGGCTGATTTTTCGAATTGCGGCAGTAGGCATTCTGGTGTCGGTGATCTGTCAGGTGCTGAAGCACAGCGGAAGGGAGGAGCAGGCATTTTTAACCAGTCTGGCCGGATTGGTGCTGGTGCTGTTCTGGATGGTTCCCTATATCTATGAATTGTTTGAGACCATGAAAAGCTTATTTTCGCTGTGACAAAAAGGAGGCAAAGGCAATGTCAGTTGTGACGGTGTCGGCAGTGGGGATTGCAGCGGTGCTGCTGGCTTCTCAGCTTAAGGGAATGAAGGGGGAATACGGCTTTTTCCTGTCAGCGGCAGCCGGCCTGTTTATCTTTTTTTATGGAATCCAGAAGCTGGAATCCATTCTTAAGGTGGTAAAGGAGATCCAGGAATCCATCCGCCTGAACAATGTGTATTTTGTGACACTGATGAAGATGGTGGGGATCACCTATATCGGAGAATTTGCTTCCGGAATCTGCAAGGACAATGGCTGCAGTTTTCTGGGAAGCCAGATTGAAATATTCGGAAAGCTGTCCATTCTGGCAGTCAGCGCACCGGTGGTGCTGGCGTTATTAAATACGCTGGAACGGTTTATGGCCTGAAGGGAGCAGCAGATGAAAGAGGGGAGCAGAAAGCGGGAGCGGCAAAGGCAGCGGCAGATCTGGAGAAAGGGACGAAGCTGGAGAAATGGTCTGGAATGGAGTAAGGGGCAGATGAGAAGAGGAGCAAAGCAGAATAAGGTACTGGGATACCATGTAGTTCTCCTGCTTTGTGTCCTGGCATTCACAATGATACCAGGGAACGTGAATGCCTATGCTCTTGAGCCGCAGGTTTTCGGCTCAGAAGTTGTTGACTCGAAAACTTTTGACTCAAATGCTCTTAACGTTCCCGGTGCAGCTGATCTGCCGGATCTGGGACTGGATGAGATCCAGCGTTTTCTGGACCAGCAGCAGGAAGGCGGGCAGATATCCTTTCTGGGATTGATGGAGGATCTGGTAAAGGGAGATCTGTCCGGAATGGCATCCAGGCTGGTTTCAGCCTTTCGAAATGGGATTGCAGCGGAGACCTCCGGCAGCATACGGCTTTTGGCTCAGGCGGCAGCACTGGGAATCCTGGGGGCTGTGTTTGCCCAGGCAGCGGCAGTATTTCCCTCCAGCCGGATCTCAGAAACTGGATTTTTTATCACCTATCTCCTTACCTTTACCTGTCTGACTGCAAGCTTTTTTACCAGTGTGGACACGGCAGCCGCTGTGGTGAGCAATGTGCTGGAGTTTATGAAGCTTCTGCTGCCGGCTTTTTTTCTGTCAGTGGCATTTGCCGGAGGAAGCATATCGGGTGCGGCGCTGTACAGCAGCATAATCGGAGCGGTCAGCGGTGCGGAGTTTCTGTGCCAGACGGTGATCCTTCCGCTGATTAAGATCTATGTGCTTCTGGTGCTGGCAGGAAATCTGTCAAAGGAGGAATTCGTCACAAGGATGACCGAAGGCCTGGAGTCCGGGATCCGGTGGACGCTGAAGACAGTGGCGGGATTGTTTCTGGGACTTCAGATGATTCAGACCATGATCCTCCCCTACGCAGACAGTGTAAAGCGGGCCAGCGTCCAAAAGCTGGTTTCTGCCATCCCTGGTGTGGGAGCAGGAGCGGAAGCGGTGATCCAGGTAACGGTAGGCTCTGGTGTGCTTCTGAAAAATACCATTGGCGGCGCTGCGGTGGCGGTATTGGCAGTGCTGGCAGCAGCACCGGTGGCCAAGCTTTTGTTTTTTCTGCTGCTGTACCGGGGAGCAGCGGCACTGATGGAGCCGGTGTGCGATAAGCGGATCACTGCCTGCGCAGACGGAATGGGAAAGGCTCACAGTCTTCTGCTGCATACGGTTCTAGCCGTGGTGCTGCTATTTGCCATTTCCATTGGAATCGTCTGCGGGGCGACCAATGCAGTGTACTTTGGCGGGTAGTGGAGGTGAAGGCTATTTTGGATGGGATTTTCCAGTGGATAAAAAATATTACCTATTACCTGATTTTTATCAGCCTGATTTCCAATCTGATGCCTAACGGAAAGTACGACCGGTACATCAAGCTGTTTTCCGGCGCTGTTTTTATCCTGATCGTGGTGGGGCCGCTGATGGGAAGCTTGAAGCTGGACGAAAAGCTGGCGTACGCATACCAGCAGATCCGCTTTGCGCAGGACACCAGCGAGTTTGAAAAACAGCTTTGGGGAATGGAAACCCAGCGGATGGGACAGATTATCCGGCAGTATGAAGAAGCGGTGGCCCAGGATGTTAAGGCTATGGCAGAGGCGGAAGGATTTACGTGTGTGGAGGCTGCGGTGCAGATCGAGGGAGATGCAGGATCGGAAAACTTCGGTCAGGTAGTTGGAATGGAGTTGGTTCTGGAAGGAGGGGAGGAAGATGGATGGATGGAGGCCGGAAGCGCAGATGTGGAGGCGGAAGGATTCCTGGAGAAGAAAATGGGAAAGGGAGAAGAAGGGAACCAGGCAATGGATCAGACAGCCGTGGAACCAGTGGAAGACGTTCAGGTCCAGGTGGAAGAAGGAGCAGATAAAAATCAGATCAGAGAGGAGGAAGGTACCGGAAGCAGGACAGGAGGCATAGAAGGGAATGCCGGAGCATGGTCCCGTGCACGCAGGGCAAGGGAGCAGAAAGAACAGGAGGCGCTGTATGGATTCCAACGAAAGGTGGCAGGGTATTACGGATTGGAAGAAGCGGATATCCGGATTACGCGGCAGGATGACTAAGGAAAATTGGATCATACTGCTTTGTGTGGGATTGATCCTTATGATAGCAGCCATGCCGTCTGGGCAGGTGGCAGGCAGCTGGAAGCGTATGATTGGAGGAAGCGCAGAAGGGATTTCCACATCACGGGAGAAAACCCCCGGGGAAAGCATGGAGCTTTGGGATGGGGATGAACAGACGGTTTCTGAGTCGGAGAGCAGTCAGCTTTCCAATGGAACTGCAGCTCATCAGGGCATCTATGGGGCAGGAACCGGCAGCCAGGGAGCTGGCAGCTTCGGAAATGGAGAAGATCTGGAGACCGGTGCCATTCTTTCACGGGGCAATCAGACCTCATCCGACCATTCCTATGAAGCAATCCTGGAAAACCGGGTGAAGGAGGTGCTGGCGAAGGTGGAAGGCGTCGGTCAGGTGGATGTTCTGATTGTACTGAAATCTTCGGAACAAAAGGTTTACCAGACTGACGGGCGTACCAGTCAGTCCACGACGAAGGAACAGGATTCCTCTGGCGGAACCAGAGATATCACGGAATTTGAGGAGGAATCCAGCACGGTACTGGCCGGTTATGGAAGCACTGCGGGCAGTTCCATAACCGGCGGCAGTATATCCTCCGGCTCGTCCTCCGGTCCCCTTCTGGAGAAGGAGATCCGGCCGGAGATATCCGGGATCGTGATCAGCGCCCAGGGCGGCGGGATTCCAACGGTAAAATCAGAAATTACAGATGCAATGGTGGCATTATTTGATCTGCCGGCACATAAGATTAAAGTATTAAAGAGGGTGGAATAAAGGAGCGAGGATCATGAAACCGAGAAAAGAATTAAACATGAAGAAACTGTTTCGCCGCAACCAGGTTATCATTACAGCCCTTGCCGTAATGATCGCAGCGGCCGGATATCTGAATTATGCCGGAAAGCAGGAGCTGGCGGCAGGCAGCCAGGTGTATGAGGCCGGAGTGCTGGAAATCTCTGATGAGGATATTCTGGCAGAGAACCAGGCCAGCCCGTATTACGGAGAAACCTACGCCGAGATCGGGAGCCTGGATCAGGATTTCCTGGATGAAACCATAGCAGAAGCAACCATGGAGGACGAAGGGCAGCGTCTTGCAGCCGCAGATGGTTCCGATTATGGATTGCTGCCCCAGGCGGCCGGAGAGGACGGGATCGCCGCCGGAGCAGAAGGTCAGGCGGCCGGAAGTCAGGACGGCTCTTCTGAAACCGGTCTGGAGAATCCGGGCGAGGCGGTGCTGACCAGCGGCATGAGCGTCACCGACTACATAGCAAACGTTCAGCTCAGCCGGGAGCAGGTTCGGGCGAAAAATAAGGAAGCACTGATGAACCTGATCAACAGCACCGGAATCGAGGAGTCGGCAAAGCAGCAGGCAATCCAGGATATGATTACACTGACGGAAGTAGCGGAGAAGGAAAATGCAGCCGAGACCCTTCTGATGGCAAAAGGTTTTGCAGATCCGGTAGTAAGCGTTTCTTCCGGTCAGGTAGATGTGGTGATCAATGCCCCCAGCATCACCGATCAGCAGCGGGCGCAGATTGAGGATATCGTAAAGCGGAAAACGGAAGCATCGGCGGATCAGATCGTGATTTCGCTTTTGAATTTGTCGGAGTAAGAGGAAGGATTATCTGCCTGATGGATCAGGAGCCATGGCGTCTTGATCTTGCACAAATATTCTTAAGAAACGCCCTTTCCAAAGTGTTTATCTTCTGGTATAATAAACAGAAGGACTCAAAAATGTATTGTGCAGGAGGTAGCATTGTGGCAGAAATTGAGAATAGAAGCACCCATAAGGTATATGAAAAGGATAAATTAGGCGAGGTTCAGATAGCAGACGAGGTAGTGGCGATCATCGCAGGTCTGGCTGCTACAGAGGTGGAAGGCGTGGATTCCATGGCTGGAAATATCACCAATGAGCTGGTGGGAAAGCTGGGCATGAAGATTCTTTCCAAAGGCGTAAAGGTGGATGTAACCGAGGAGCATGTATCGGTAGACCTTTCCCTGAATTTAAAATACGGCTACAATATTCCGGATGTAGGTGAGAAGGTGCAGGACCGGGTAAAGTCTGCCATTGAAAATATGACCGGCTTATCCGTGCTGGATGTGAATATTAAGATTGCCAGCGTAAGCATGGAGGAGGGCCATTAAAGCTGCAGATCAGCGGCGGTTTTTTTGGAAGTGAAGTTGACAGGAATCAGATGCAGGCGAAGCTTTGAAGAAATGAACGAAGCTTCGCCTGTTTTTTCGCCGTTTCCTGGTTGTATAACAGATTTAAATTTGCTATAATAACTCCAAACGTCCCGATTTTTTGACATTACAGGAACAGAAAGGTACGGAACTGTTACCACATAAAAAGTCAGACGAGCTGTGACTAAGGATTCAGGAGGAAGAACATGACTAGAAGAGAGTTAAGGGAGCATTGCTTTAAGATGCTGTTTAGCGCTGATTTTTATCCGGCAGAGGAGACCAAGGAGCAGATGGAGCACTACTTCCAGGTACCAAAGGAGGACGATACCACACCAGAGGGGGCAAGCGAGATCCTTCATAATGTAGAGATGAGCGAAGCCAACAGCAGTTTCCTGAAGGAGCGCACAGAGAAGATCATGAAGCTGGTTCCGGAGCTGGATGAGAAGATCAACAGCGTGGCAGAGGGCTGGAAGACGAAGCGTATGGGAAAGGTAGAGCTGACGATCCTGCGTCTTGCTGTGTTTGAGATGAAATACGATGAGGAGATCCCGGAAAAGGTGGCCATCAATGAGGCGGTAGAGCTGGCAAAGAAGTTCGGCGGCAAGGATTCTTCTGCATTTATCAATGGAATTTTAGCAAAGCTGGTGTAGCCTATGGCCAGTGTTTATACGGTATCTCAGGTCAATGCCTACATTAAAAATATGTTTGTTCAGGACTATGCGCTGAGCCGTATCTCCATAAAGGGAGAAGTTTCTAACTGCAAATATCACACCTCCGGGCATATTTATTTTACCCTGAAGGATGGGAAGGGCACATTATCTGCGGTTATGTTTGCCGGCCAGCGGATAGGCCTTTCTTTTCGATTGGAGGAAGGCCAGCAGGTGGTGGTGACCGGCTCAGTGGATGTGTATGAGCGGGACGGGAAATATCAGCTTTACGCAAGAGAGATCAAGCTGGACGGCAAGGGAGACCTGTTTCTTAGGTTTGAGGCGCTCCGCAATGAGCTGGAGGAAATGGGGATGTTTGCCAAAGAGTATAAGCAGCCGATCCCCAAATATGCAAGGACGGTAGGGATCGTGACGGCCTCCACCGGCGCAGCCATTCGGGATATCATGAATATCTCCAGCCGGAGAAATCCGTATGTGCAGCTGATTCTTTATCCTGCACTGGTGCAGGGGGAAAATGCAAAGTACAGCATTGTAAAGGGAATCCGTACGCTGGATGCCATGGGGCTGGATGTGATCATTGTAGGGCGGGGCGGCGGCTCCATCGAGGATCTTTGGGCCTTTAATGAGGAGATGGTGGCCAGAGCCATATTTGACTGCACCACCCCGATCATCTCAGCAGTCGGGCATGAGACAGATGTGACCATTGCAGATTATGTGGCTGACCTGCGGGCACCTACCCCTTCTGCGGCAGCGGAGCTGGCGGTTTTTGATTACCGGCAGTTTCGGGCTGATCTGGCAGGCTTCCAGGCAGCCTTGCAGGCATCTATGGACCGAAAGCTGCAGTGGAAGAAAAGCCGTCTGGAGCAGTACCGGCTGCGCCTGCAGCTAAAGGATCCGGCACGCCAGTTAAATGAAAAGCGTCAGCGCCTGGCTGATCTGGAGGAGCAGATGGAACGGGCCATGGAGCGGAAGGTAACAGACCAAAAGCACCGTCTGGCGCTGCTGGCAGGACGGCTCCAGGGCTTATCCCCATTGGAGAAGATCAGCGGCGGCTTTGGATTTCTGACGGATGAGAGGGGAAAGCGGATCATAAGCACCAGGCAGGTGAAGCCTGGGGACCGGATCCAGATCCGTATCCGGGACGGGAAGATCCTGGCGGAAGCGGTGGATGTGAGTAACGATTTGTCAGAATCAGGAAGCCGGCAGATTGGAAGCAAAGAGGTGGAAGAAATAATATGAAGCATGAAGGAAAGCAGATGGAGGAGGCTGGCAAGCAGCAGCCCCCATCCTTAACGATAGAAGAAACATTTGAAGAGCTGGAGGGGATCCTGGAGATGCTGGAGGATGAGGAGAGCTCTCTGGAGGAGTCCTTCCGCTATTTTGAGCGTGGAATGAAGCTGGTAAAAAGCTGTTCTGCCCAAATCGACAAGGTGGAAAAGCAGATTTTCGTATTGAGTGAGGATGAAGAGGATGCCTGATTTTAAAACATTATTATCGGAACGGGTAAAGGAAACGGAACGTATTATTGCGGAATATCTTCCAGTGGAGGAGGGACACCAGAAGACCATTCTGGAGGCCATGAACTACAGTATGAATGCAGGGGGCAAGCGGCTGCGCCCATTGCTTGTGATGGAGACCTGCAGGCTGTTCGGCGGCGACAGAAAGGATGCGGAGCCATTTATGGCGGCGATGGAGATGATACACACCTCATCCCTGATCCATGATGACCTTCCCTGCATGGACAATGACCAGTACCGCAGAGGAAAGAAGAGCACCTGGGCAAAATACGGCGAGGATATGGGAGTGCTGGCAGGAGATGCCCTGATCGTGGAGGCCTTTGCCGCCGCGTCCAGAGCCTTTGAGGTTACAAAGCATCCCTACCGCGTGGGTGAGGCCTTCCGCATTCTGGCGGAGAAGACCGGCATCTACGGCATGATCGGCGGTCAGGTGGTGGATGTGGAGCTGACGAATCAGCCGATCCCCAAGGATAAGCTGGATTTTATTTACCGGTTAAAGACAGGTGCGCTTCTGGAGGCCTCCATGCTGATTGGCGCTGTGTTGGCAGGAGCCGGCCAGCAGGAGTGCGCTAAAATTTCCCAGATTGCCCTGAATGTGGGCCTTGCTTTTCAGATCCAGGATGATATTCTGGATGTAACCAGCAGTCAGGAGGTACTTGGGAAGCCTGTGGGAAGTGATGAGAAGAACTGTAAGACTACTTACGTTACCCTGGAGGGAATCGAGAAGGCCAGAGAGGAAGTGAAGCGGCTTTCTGATGAAGCCCTTTCTATCCTGCATTCGCTGGATGTGAAGAATGAATTTTTGGAGCAGCTGATCATCATGTTGATTACCAGAGAGAAGTAAGGGTATAATTATGATTTTAGAACGGATTCATGGTCCGGAGGATGTCAGGGGGCTCAGTCAGGAGGAGCTGGAGACCCTGGCCCAGGAGATCCGGGCATTTTTAATCGAAAAGACCAGTCATACAGGAGGCCATCTGGCCTCCAATTTAGGCGTAGTGGAATTGACCATTGCCCTGTTTCTGGCATTTGATCTGCCCAGGGATAAGGTGATCTGGGATGTGGGGCATCAGTCCTACACCCATAAGATCTTAAGCGGGCGGAAGGAGCTGTTCGGAGAGCTGCGCCAGTACGGCGGCTTAAGCGGCTTTCCAAAACGGAAGGAAAGTCCCTATGATGCTTTTGACACAGGGCACAGCTCCACCTCCATCTCGGCAGGGCTGGGAATCGCCCAGGGCAGAGATCTGTTAGGCGAGGATTATGCTGTGGTTTCCGTGATCGGAGACGGGGCTCTGACAGGCGGCATGGCCTATGAGGCGTTAAACAATGCAGCTAGGCTGAAACGGAATTTCATTATTGTCCTGAATGACAATAACATGTCCATCTCGGAAAATGTGGGAGGTATGTCCAAGTATTTAAGCGGACTCCGCACCGGAGATGGGTATAATGATCTGAAAAAAAGTGTGGCAGGTGCCTTAGAGCGGATCCCGGGCTTCGGCCAGCAGATGATCGATAAGATCAAGCGGACGAAGAACGGCATTAAGCAGCTGTTTATTCCGGGAATGCTGTTTGAAAATATGGGGATCACCTATTTAGGACCAGTGGACGGCCACGATATCCGGGCTCTCCAGCGGACCTTCCAGGAGGCAAGGAAGCTGGATCATGCAGTTTTAGTCCATGTGATTACCAAGAAAGGCAAGGGCTATGCACCGGCGGAGAAGAATCCGGCCAAGTTCCATGGAGTGGAGCCCTTTGACATTGAAACCGGTGAGTTTATCCGGGAGAAGAAGCATCCCAGCTACACTGACGTATTTTCCAGAGCCCTCTGCCGTCTGGCAGCAGATGACCCGAAGATCGTGGCGGTGACGGCAGCGATGCCCGATGGAACCGGCTTAAAGCGGTTTGCCAAACGGTTCCCGAAACGGTTTTTTGACGTGGGGATCGCGGAGGCCCACGGAGTTACCAGTGCAGCCGGGATGGCTGCGGCCGGATTAAAGCCGGTGGTGGCAGTGTACTCCTCCTTTTTGCAGCGAGGCTTTGACCAGATCCTTCACGATGTCTGTATCCAGGAGCTTCCGGTGGTGCTGGCCATCGACCGGGCCGGTCTGGTGGGAAGCGATGGGGAGACCCATCAGGGGATCTTTGACTTAAGCTTTTTAACCTGTATCCCCAATATGACGGTTATGGCGCCTAAGAACCGGTGGGAACTGGAGGACATGCTGGGCTTTGCTGTGAATTTCGGCAGGCCCATCGCAGTCCGCTATCCCAGAGGGGAGGCCTATCAGGGGCTGAAGGAATTCCGCACACCTGTGGAATACGGTAAAGGTGAGATGATCTGCGATGACAGCCAGGAAGGGGCGAAGATCGCCCTGCTGGCTGTGGGAAGCATGGTCAGCACGGCGGAGCATATCCGCAGCAAGCTGATGGACCGGGGAATCCGGTGCAGCCTGGCCAATGGCAGGTTTGTGAAGCCCTTTGATCAGGAGCTGGTGGACCGGCTGGCCCGGAAGCATTCCGTAATCGTGACGCTGGAGGAAAATGTGCTCCAGGGCGGCTTTGGACTGGCGGTCACGGCCTACATTCACGAGAAATTTCCGCAGGTTAAGGTGCATCAGGTAGCGCTGCCGGATGCCTATGTGGAGCATGGGAATGTGAGTCTTCTGCGGGAGCGGCTGGGGATCGACAGTGATTCGATTATCCGGGCGCTGGAGGAAGGCGGATTCCTTTTATAGATTGTAAGGAACTGTGAAGGTATTGAACCGTTGCAATTGTAAGAAAAATACTGGAAATATATTACAGAGTGTGATAGAATGACGGATAGAGGACAGGACGCATGAAGGAACGATTGGACGTACTTTTGGTGAAACGGAATCTGGCGGAGTCCAGGGAAAAGGCGAAGGCGGTGATCATGGCCGGCATCGTTTACGTGGACGGGCAGAAGGAGGATAAGGCCGGAACCACCTTTGATGATACTGTAAATATCCAGGTTCGCGGGGCTGCCTTAAAATATGTGAGCCGCGGCGGACTGAAGCTGGAAAAGGCCATGACTCATTTTGGGCTGAAGCTGGATGGAAAGGTTTGTATGGATGTAGGCTCTTCCACTGGCGGGTTTACGGACTGTATGCTGCAGAATGGGGCGGTAAAGGTCTATGCAGTGGATGTAGGACATGGCCAGCTGGCCTGGAAGCTTCGGAATGATCAGCGGGTGGTCTGCATGGAAAAGACCAATATCCGCTATGTGACACCGGCGGATATTCCGGACCGGATTGATTTTTCTTCCATCGATGTGTCCTTCATCTCCCTGACCAAGGTGCTGGGGCCGGTGAAGGCGCTCCTTAAGGAGGATGGCCAGATTGTCTGCCTGATTAAGCCCCAGTTTGAGGCCGGCCGGGAAAAGGTTGGAAAGAAGGGCGTGGTGCGGGAGAAGTCGGTTCATCTGGAGGTGATCCAGATGGTGATGGAGTTTGCCCTATCCATTGGTTTTGAGATCTTAAATCTGGAATTTTCCCCGATTCGGGGACCAGAAGGAAATATTGAATATCTGCTGTACCTGCAGAATCATAAGGACGGGGAGCATTACCCGGAGATTCCGGTGGATGCCTCTTCGATTGTGGAGGACTCTCACAGAACCCTGGAGGGATGACAGCCTTTGATGCATTGGCTGCAGCGCCTGGAATCAAGGATGCAGAGGAGAGCTTCGGCGTCAGAGAATAAAGGACATGAATCCCTGGACTTTGGAGGAACCTATGAAATCATTTTACATTGTAACAAATCCGGATAAGCAAGGCGCGGCCAAGACAGAAGCGGAGATCCGGGATTATCTTCGGGCCCGGGGCGCAAGATGTCTGGTTCAAAGCTGGGGAAAGCTCCAGGGAGGAAGATATACGGATCCTGCTCAGGTTCCGGAGGATACGGACTGTGTGATCACCATTGGCGGTGACGGCACACTGATCCAGGCAGCCAGAGACCTGGCAGGACGTCAGATTCCCTTTATCGGGGTCAACCGGGGCCATCTGGGATATCTGACTCAGGTAAACAGCGACCAGGAGCTGGGGGAGATGCTGGATGCCCTGCTGGAGGACCGGTATCAGCTGGAGGCCAGGATGATGCTGGCCGGCCAGGTGCTGCGGGAAGGCCATGTGATCTTTCAGGATATTGCACTGAATGAGATCGTCATCAGCCGGAAGGATGCATTGAAACCCCTTCATTTCCGAATTTTGGTAAATGGTGAATTCTTAAATAATTATACGGCAGACGGCATTATCTTTGCCACGCCAACCGGTTCCACCGCCTATAATCTTTCGGCCGGCGGGCCGATCATTGCGCCGGGGGCAAAGATGATGGTGCTGACGCCTATTTGCTCTCATGCCTTAAATGCCAGAAGCATCGTGCTGCCTGCAGAAGATGCCATCACGATCCAGGTTTCAGAAGAAGGCCATATGGCAGCATTTGACGGAAACCTGGCAGATGAGGTTCAGGAGGGAGACCAGATTGTGATCCGCCGCTCCAGCCTGGAAACGGTGCTGGTGCAGCTGAAGCAGGTATCCTTTTTACAAAATTTAAGCAATAAGATGGTGGGGGTGTAAGACATGAAGGTAGAACGCCACAGCAAGATTGTGGAATTAATTGGAAAATATGAGATCGAAACTCAGGAAGAGCTGGCAGAGTATCTGAATCAGGCTGGTTTTAATGTCACGCAGGCCACCGTATCCCGGGATATCCGGGAGCTGAAGCTGACCAAGGCACCGTCGGAAAGCGGCAAGCAGCGTTATATGGTGCTTCAGAATAATGGGAATTTCAGTGATAAATACATCCGGATCCTGCAGGACGGATATCTGAGCATGGATATGGCACAGAATATCCTGGTGATCCGCACCGTTTCCGGCATGGCCATGGCAGTTGCGGCAGCTCTGGATGCCATTCATTTTAATGAGATCGTGGGCTGTATTGCCGGGGATGACACCATTATGTGTGCTGTGCGGAGTGTAGATGACACGATTCTGGTGATGGATAAGATTCGGAAGCTGGTTCATGGGCAATAAAGGGATGGCTGATGGAAATTTCTGAAGAAGAAAGGGAGGGAGCAGATGCTTCTGGAATTACAGGTGAAGAACCTGGCATTGATTGAATATGCAAGGCTGGAATTGGGGCCCGGCTTAAATATCCTGACAGGTGAGACAGGCGCAGGAAAATCCATTATTATCGGTTCCGTGAATATGGCACTGGGAGGCAAGGCTTCCCGGGATATCATCCGGCAGGGCGCTGATAGCGCTTATATCGAGCTTTTATTTTCTGTGGACACGCCGGAGCAGAAGGAGGCATTAAAAGCACTGGAGATCCAGCCAACAGAGGATGGCACCCTGATCATCTCCAGAAGAATCCTGCCCACCCGGAGTGTGGCGAAGATTAATGATGAGACCGTCACCACCGCCCGTTTAAAGCAGGTCACCAGCCTTCTCATTGACATTCACGGCCAGCATGAGCACCAGTCCCTGCTGCATATCAATAAGCATCTGGAAATTCTGGACACTTATGCCAAAAACCAGGTAAATCCCTGGAAAGAAAAGATCAGCCAAGAATATAAGAATTACTGCGCGTTAAAGGAGCGCCTGGCATCGATGCAGGGCGGCCAGGAGGAGCGGCTCAGGGAGGCGGATTTCTGCCGCTTTGAGATTGAAAGCATTGAAAATGCCGCATTAAAAGAAGGCGAGGAGGAAGAACTGACGGCCCGGTACCGAAAGATGTCCTATGCAAGAAGGATCATGGAAGGGCTGTCGGAGGCCTATGAAGCACTGGACGAGGAAGGGATGGCCAGAGCAGTCCGCGCTGTGGATCAGATCTGCGGCTATGATGATGACTTAAAGCCCATTCGGGATCAGATCTACGATGTGGAGGCTTTGATGAATGATCTGAACCGTTCCATCAAAGAATATATGGATGACTGTATCTTCGAGGAAGGCGAATTCCGCCAGATTGAGGAACGTCTGGACTTAATTCATAGCCTGCAGGCCAAGTATGGAAGTACAGTGGCACAGGTATTGGCAGCATTAGAAGAAAAAAGGAAACGATTGGAAGAACTGGAACATTTTGATGAGATTCGGCAGAAAGTGGAACAGGAGCTGAAGCTTTCCACGAATCGTCTGGAGGAATTCAGCACAAACTTATCTGAAATCAGGAAGAAGGCCGGGAAAGAACTGGCCAGAAAGATGAAGGATGGACTGATCGATTTGAATTTTCTGGATGTAAATTTCGTGATGGAGTTTCGAAGGCTGAATCATTACACCGCAGATGGATTTGACGAGGCAGAATTTCTGATCTCCACCAATCCAGGAGAGCCGGTAAAGCCGCTGAAGGCAGTGGCATCCGGCGGTGAGCTGTCCCGTATTATGCTGGCCCTTAAGACGGTGTTAGCTGACACCGATTCCATCCCTACCTTAATATTCGATGAGATCGACACTGGAATCAGCGGACGGACCGCCCAGCGGGTATCCGGGAAGCTGAATGAGATCTCCAAATCCCATCAGGTGATCTGCATCACGCATCTGCCCCAGATTGCATCTATGGCAGATTATCATTTTGAAATTGTAAAATTCGTCCGGGATGGAAAGACCGTCACAAGCATTCGCCGCTTAAAGCCTGCCGAGACCATCGACGAGCTGGCGAGACTTCTGGGCGGAGCGGAAATCACCGATGCCGTGCTCCAGAATGCCAGAGAGATGAAGGAATTGGCAGAGCGGTCAAAATAAGTCGGCTTTGGTTCCATTTTAGAAGATTATAAAAAAAGAGATGAACAATACTATTCGTGTAAGCAGATGAGCCTTGCACGAAAGGATGTAATCATCAATTTGTGCGATATAACGGAAAGCCGGTCATGCTTACCTTAGTGTGGAGCGTGGCCGGTTTTTTTTGTTGAGACTGTAATGATATGATACCAGGATCAAATACCGTTTGGCTCCAACACCATCACATTGTTTTGCACATATCATTCTCTGGTTTGAGTTTGGAGGATGATGGAAAGAATGCAGATAAGGGAAAAGGCAGCAGGATGAAGGAGGCAGGGATATGCAGCAGTTCGGATGGAAAAGAAAAGAA
The DNA here is from genome assembly GCA_030524635.1 of Lachnospiraceae bacterium. Classification (GTDB taxonomy): domain Bacteria; phylum Bacillota; class Clostridia; order Lachnospirales; family Lachnospiraceae; genus Caccovicinus. The sequence continues at coordinate 1,529 of JAUNGG010000020.1, read as the reverse complement.
AAATGCAGAACAGGGAACCATGGAAAACCACAGGAAAGCGAAGGACAGAATCAACAATACAGAAATCCCAAATGGAAGCGATGCATGTGGCAGGCCGGGATTTCGGCGTTCTTATTATCCCTTGGATTTACCTATTACTATCTGGACAAGACCGTTCCAGATCAGTTAAATATCGTGGCAGGAGAACAGGAGGAAATGCGATTTCCGCTGCTGTTCCAGTCTACCCTGGAAATGAAAGGAACAGAAGCTTCTGAGGTTTCCCTAGGAAATCCGTCTAATATTCCCTCCAACCAGATCCGAATTTCCGGAAATCAGCCCTTCCAGATGCTGGGAACAAAGGAGGGCAGCTACCAGATGGAGGTGCGCTTATTTGGTCTTCTGAAGGTAAAGGAAGTGCAGGTAGATGTGGTGGATGAAAATTATGCCATCCCCTGCGGCACTCCCGTTGGAATCTACTTAAAGTCAAACGGCGTTCTGGTGATCGGAACCGGAACCTTGACCGGGGCGGACGGAATGAATGTGGAACCGGCCTACGGCGTCCTGCGCTCTGGAGATTACATTGAGGCAATCAATGGAAAGCCACTTTCCAAAAAGGAGGAGCTGATTCAAGCAGTAAACCAGTCCGGCTCGGAAAAGGTGACGCTTGATATCCGACGGGGACAGGAACAGATGACTGTGTCCATGAGCCCGGTGGAGGACGAGGATGGAACCTATAAGCTTGGCGCCTGGGTTCGGGATGACACACAGGGAATCGGCACGATGACCTACTTGGATCTTAATGGCAGATTTGGCGCACTGGGCCATGGGATCAGCGACAGTGATACGGGAGAGGTGGTGGAAATACAGGATGGTGCCTTATATGAAACCCAGATCATGGGAATCGAGAAGGGGAGCAGCGGAAAGCCTGGAGTCATGAGCGGAGTGATCTACTATGGGCCAGGCTCCCAGCTGGGAGAAATCGATGCCAATACGGAAACCGGGATTTTTGGAACCGCAGGAGAAGCGCTTCGTTCCCGGATCAGCAGTATCAGCGAACCCATTCCCATCGGCTACCGCCAGGATGTCCAGATCGGGCCGGCACTGTTGCGGAGCAGTGTGTCAGGGGAGGTGAAGGATTATCAGGTGGAGATTCGTAAGGTAGATTATTCCACTGGCCATCGGACCAAAAGCATAGTGTTTGAGGTCGTGGATCAGGAATTATTATCCTTAACTGGAGGAGTGATCCAGGGGATGAGCGGGTCGCCGCTGATCCAGGATGGAAAGCTGATTGGAGCCGTGACTCATGTGTTTGTGCAGGATTCTACAAAAGGGTATGGAATATTTATTGAGAATATGCTTTCGCATTGAAACAGGCAGGACAGGAGCGGAAAAGAAAGGGGACAGCCGTACTTTGTATGACTGTCCCTTCAGTTTTTATAAAATTCAGCGCTGCTGCCTGCTGGCTGCCAATTGAGCCTTCAGAAATGCAATTTCCTGATCCTTCTGGCTTAACTGCTGGGTGGCCTGATCCAACTGCTGAGTAGTCTGAT